>DATJBV010000078.1:0-78205 GCA_035515055.1 Candidimonas sp. | reverse complement strand
TAGCCCTTGGCTTCGCCGCCAAATGCCGTTGCCAGCACTGTCGTGATCGCTGCCGTAAGCGTGGTCTTGCCGTGATCAACGTGCCCAATCGTACCCACGTTTACGTGGGGTTTGGTCCGTTCAAACTTACCTTTTGCCATGGCTAGCTCCTGACGATGGAATAACGCTGTAAATAAATAAAGTGCTTGGTGCCCATGACGCGGATCGAACGCGTGACCTCTCCCTTACCAAGGGAGTGCTCTACCACTGAGCCACATGGGCAACTTCTTTGTTGCCGTTTGCCTTTACGGGCAAAATACAAAAAATCTATAACTGGAGCGGGTGAAGGGAATCGAACCCTCATCATCAGCTTGGAAGGCTGTTGCTCTACCATTGAGCTACACCCGCGAGGAGATTCAATCACCTGATCGCCCTTGGCCGGATGTGCTCAACAGCCAACGACGTTACAACCGCTTAAACAAGGCTTTTGGTGGTGGGAGTTGGATTCGAACCAACGTAGACGCAAGGTCAACAGATTTACAGTCTGCCCCCTTTAACCACTCGGGCATCCCACCAAAAGCGAACTGCGAATTATGAAGGCTTTTTAAGCCCTTGTCAACTGCAACACCATGTGTATTGATGCAGGGCGTTGCGCCAGGTCAGGCTTCGATAACGCCGGCCAAGCCTTGTCGTTCGAGCAGCGAGTTCAGATGTTCCCATCCATGAAAGTCGATGAGCAGCTGACCCCGGTTTTTTGCCCCCATTTTCAAGCTCACTCGCGTCCCCAGGTGGTCGGATAGCGCTTCTTCCATGCGCTTGACATCGCCGGAGTCTGAAACGGATTTGCGGGTTGTCTTCGTGTTTTTTTCGTCGGCGTCACGGATGCTGCGCCCCACCAGCTTTTCAGTTTCGCGCACCGACAGCCGCTTGCTGATGACTTCGTTAGCCAACAATATTTGCGACGCCGCGTCGGTGGCGAGCAAGGCCCGGGCATGGCCCATGTCGATATCGCCCGCCAATAACATCGTCTGCACGGGCCCGGTAAGGTTAAGCAGTCGGAGCAGATTGCTGGTTGCGGAGCGCGAACGGCCGATTGCCTGGGACGCCTGCTCGTGCGTGAGCCCGAATTCGTCCAACAATCGACGTACGCCATGGGCTTCTTCGAGCGGATTCAAATCCTCGCGTTGAATATTTTCAATCAGCGCCATAACGGCGGCGCTTTCATCGGCTACGTCGCGCACCAGGACGGGCACTTCGGTGAGGCCCGCCAATTGCGCCGCGCGGAAACGCCGTTCCCCCGCAATAATCTCGTACTGCCCGGCTTCCTTACCTGCAAGAGGACGCACCAGTATAGGTTGCATGATGCCTTGCGCCCGTATGGATTCGGCCAGCTCGTTGAGCGCGCCTTCATCCATCCGCGTGCGCGGCTGGTACTTGCCGGCGCGCAATAGCGTCAGTTTCAGCACTGACGGCGTATGTTCCGACGGCGTGTCGGGACGGCCGAAACTTTCGATCACAGCCGCGTCTTCGCCCAGCAAGGCGTCAAGGCCCCGGCCTAATCCCTTTGGTTTTTTCGTTGCCATTTTCATATTCCTTTCGTAATTTATTGCGCGCGGGGACGCGCCTGTTGGCGCAAGGCTTCTTTTTTGATCCGCTTGACTAGCTCATTGCCGAATTCGATGTAGGCCTTGGCGCCGCGCGAGTTTCTGTCGTAGACGATGCCGGGCAGGCCATGGCTGGGCGCCTCGGCCAGGCGCACGTTGCGCGGAACAACCGCCTTGAAGACCTTGTCGCCAAAATGCGTCTCGATCTGCGCCGATACCTGCTGCTGCAAGGTTACCCGTGCGTCGAACATGACGCGCAAGAGCCCGATGAGCTGCAAGTCGGGATTAATATTCCGATGGACTCGCTTTATGGTGTTTACAAGGTCGGACAAGCCCTCCAGCGCGAAATATTCGCACTGCATGGGAATGATCACCCCGTGCGCCGAAGCCAGCCCGTTAAGCGTCAACAGCGACAACGTGGGGGGACAATCCACCAGGATGAAATCGTAGTCGGGCAATACATGTTCTATGGCCTGCTTCAACTGCTGCTCGCGCTCATCCATTTGGATAAGATCTATCTCGGCGCCTGACAACTCCCGGTTTGCGGGAAGCACATCGTAACCTCCCGCCTGAGACTTGACCCGGGCTTGCGCGATTGTGGCGTCACCAATAAGCACTTGGTAGAGATTCTGCTGGACATTGTTTTTGTCCACACCGCTACCCATGGTGGCATTTCCCTGTGGGTCCAGGTCAATGAGTAGAACCCGTTTACGCATGGCGGCCAAGGCGGCGGCCAGATTGATTGCCGTCGTGGTTTTACCCACCCCTCCCTTCTGGTTTGCAATGCAAAAAACGCTGGCGTTAGTAAGAGTATTGTTCACGGGGTTCCTTGGCGGCGTAACCAGACCAGGCAGCGCTGGGCGTTCAGTTCGGGGACGAACAGCGGTTCAATATGGCTCACGCGCCAGTCGGTTTGCTGTTCGAGCGTAATAATTTCTTCCTGGGGCTCGTGCCCTTTCATCGCGGCCAGGACGCCGCCCGGCGCCGCATGCCTGCCGGCAAGTGTGGCAAAGTCGACCAAGCTTGCAAAGGCCCGGGAAACAACAATATTGGCGCCTAGCGGTTCCAACGTTTCAACCCGGCCGTGCACGGCTTGAAGATGAGGCAAACGCAAAGCGCCTGACATTTGGCGAACAAACGCCATCTTCTTCTCGACCGCATCAACGCAGGTCGTGTTCCAGTCAGCCTGCGTGACAGCCAGCACGACGCCGGGCAAGCCGGCCCCTGATCCGACATCGACGATACGCGCTTTACCTGTGTTTTCATCCAGCACTCTATGGAATGAAGGCACAATGGCCAGACTGTCGAATACATGCTGGATCAGCATCTGCTCGGGGTCGCGCAGCGCGGTAAGGTTGTACGTCCGGTTCCAGCGCTGCAGCGCCTCTATGTACGCCAATAACGCGGCTACCTGGGTGTCATCGAGGACGACATTCAATTGCTGCGCTGCAACATAGAGACGGGAGCGATAAGGATGTTCATTCGGCATTACGCGGCTTTCTTCTTGTACTGCATACGCTTTATATGAATTAGCAATAAAGAGATAGCGGCTGGCGTCACTCCGGAAATCCTGGCCGCCTGACCAACAGTTTCTGGCTGGCTTGCTTTCAGGCGATGCCGCACTTCGATGGACAGACTGGTGATAGCGTCGTAGTCGATATTTTCCGGAATTGGCTGGGATTGCTGGCCAGCCTGCTTATCAACTTCTTCCTGTTGCTTCGCCACATAGCCTGCGTATTTCACCTGAACCTCGACCTGATCGGCGGTAGCACCATCGGACAAGCCGGGGCCAGCCAGGCATTCCCCATTTTCCTTCCTCAGCGTCATTAAATCGCGATAGCTGACTTGCGGCCGCTTGAGTAAGTCGTAAAGGGAGTATTCCCGCTCGATCTGCTTGCCCAGTAGCGTCTCAGCAGTATGAGTGGCCAAGGTCTTTGGGTTAATCCAATTGCTTTTGAGGCGTTGAATCTCTTGCGCGACAGCATCGCGCTTCCGGCTGAACGCATCCCAACGCACGTCATCAACCAGACCCAGGCTTCTGCCTACTTCGGTAAGCCGCATATCGGCATTGTCTTCCCGTAGGCTTAGCCTATATTCCGCGCGTGACGTAAACATTCTGTACGGCTCAGTTACGCCACCGGTGATCAAATCATCCACGAGCACGCCCAGATACGCCTCGTTTCGTTTTGGACACCACATGTCCTTTTCGCGGGCCTGCAGTGCTGCGTTTACTCCAGCCAAGAGCCCCTGGGCTGCGGCTTCCTCGTAGCCTGTCGTCCCATTGATCTGACCCGCAAAGAACAAGCCCTTGATCGAACGAGTTTCGAGTGATGACTTGAGTTCTCGCGGATCGAAGTAATCGTATTCGATCGCATAGCCGGGCCGCATAATGACCGCGTTCTCCAGTCCGGGTAGGGATCGTATCAGGGCCAACTGTATGTCAAAGGGCAAACTTGTGGATACGCCATTAGGGTAGATCTCCGTTGTGCTGAGACCTTCGGGTTCTAGAAATATCTGATGACTGCTCTTGTCGGCGAAACGATGAATCTTATCTTCAATGGAAGGACAATAACGCGGCCCGATACCTTCAATTGTTCCACTGTCACTATACATTGGCGAACGGTCCAGGCCGGAACGAACGATGTCATGTGTTTGCTGAGTCGTATGAGTGATCCAGCACGGACGTTGTTCCGGGTGCATCGCAGCAGTTCCCATATAGGAGAATACGGGCAATGGATTGGAGTCACCTGGTTGAGTTAAGGTCTTCGAGAAATCGATGCTTCGTCCGTCAATTCGGGGAGGCGTACCAGTCTTCAAACGTCCCTGGGGCAGCTTCATTTCCTTCAGGCGTTGTCCCAATGAAATCGACGGCGGATCGCCCGCCCTTCCGGCCGAATAGTGATCAAGGCCTACGTGTATCAGGCCGTTCAAAAACGTACCGGCAGTCAGCACTACGCTGCGCCCTTTAAACCTTAGCCCGATCTGCGTGACTGCGCCAACCACACGATCGCCTTCGAGCATTAAGTCGTCAACTGATTGCTGAAAAATGGTCAGATTAGGTTGGTTCTGCAGTATGCGTCGTATAGCCTGTCGGTACAAGGAACGATCTGCTTGCGCACGTGTTGCACGAACGGCAGGCCCCTTCGAACTATTCAGCGTTCTAAATTGAATACCGGCATGATCCGTGGCGAGAGCCATTGCCCCGCCCAATGCATCAACTTCCTTTACCAAATGCCCTTTACCAATTCCACCAATGGATGGATTGCAGGACATTTGCCCTAGCGTTTCCATGTTATGGGTAAGTAGAAGTGTAGAGGCTCCTGTCCGCGCAGCAGCAAGAGCTGCCTCTGTCCCGGCATGGCCGCCACCGACCACAATGACATCGAATTCGTCTGGATAAATCATTTTTCGCTCATAGCGAGATTAACTCTAACCAATGATTATAACGCCCGACATCGTGTGTTTCACGTGAAACATCAACTATGTTTAGTGAGAACTTGTGATGATCCGTCGGCAGTGAGGAGGACTTTAGTGTTTCACGTGAAACACGAGAGGAGCGAATCGTAAAACAATGCTCTTCGCTACGGTTTCTGAACTTTGAATCACACGATCCAATCAAGCCTGCCAGTTGATTGCGCGCATAAGGGTCACGTGTAGGGCTACACAATTTCTATAGACTTGCATGTTTCACGTGGAACAATCAGAGTCAAATACGAAGGAACCTCGGCTTCATTGGAAAGCTGATTTCGTCTCTTCTTAGCGAAGAATAAAACGACTTGCAGTAGTGCGCCGCTTATACACAAAAATCGAATATACCGTTATTCAAAAAATCTTCTACGTAACGGGTAAAAACGTATTCCTGGAACAGCGTCAAGAATAATCCCCTCAATGAAACAAAGACATTGTTCCACGTGAAACAGCACAAAACATCTAGGGTAGCCAAATTTCATCCTGTGGATAACGCTGTGAACAAATATAGGATAAATTGTGGATATCCTCTGGTATGAACGCTATTCACATAAACCACCCTGCTTACCCATTGCCATTTATTCATATGAAAATAGAATCAAAGTTGCCTAACGTCGGCACAACAATATTTACCTTGATGAGCCAATTGTCTGCCGAACATAAAGCCATCAACCTTGGACAAGGGTTCCCTGACTTCGATCCAGATAAAAAGCTTATCGGCTTGGTAAGCGCGGCGATGAACGATGGCCATAATCAATATCCCCCAATGTCGGGAATACCAGCACTCCGCCAGGCGATCACTAACAAAGTACAAAGTCTTTACGACCACTGCTACGACGCTGAAAGCGAAGTAACTGTGACTAGCGGCGCGAGTGAGGCATTAATGAGCAGCATTATGGCCTTCGTCAAGACAGGGGACGAGGTCGTAATTATTGAACCGTTCTACGACCTATACATACCCGTAATAGAGTTGGCGGGAGGAATCCCGGTAATCGTCAGCATGGAAGCCCCTACCATTCAGTATCCTTTCTATCGAGTGGATTGGGAAAGGGTGCGCGCTGCAATCAACGCCAAGACGCGCATGCTTATCGTAAATTTTCCTCATAATCCCACCGGCATTAACCTGACGTCCTTGGACATGGACGAACTGGAACGAATCGTGATGGAAACAGGAATATTGATTCTTTCCGATGAGGTGTACGAACACATTATTTTCGACAATAAGCCACATCGAAGCATGGCCAGTCGTGAATCGCTCGCCGCCAATTCGATCGTCGTTTCCTCATTTGGAAAGACATACCACACGACAGGCTGGAAAGTAGGCTATTGCTGCGCGCCAAAAATACTTACTGCCGAGATTCGGAAAGTACACCAGTTCGGTGTTTTTACCGTTAGTTCGCCTATGCAGGTGGCGCTGGCTGAACACATGGAAGACGCGTCGCCGTATCGAGAGCTTCCAGCTTTCTATCAAGAAAAATACCGAACCCTTACCGAAGGACTGAAGAACACGCGGTTCCGGCCGTTGCCAAGCCAGGGCACCTTTTTTCTGCTTGCCGATTACAGTGCGGTGTCAGATCTACCCGAATCGGAATTCGCTCGATGGTTAACGACCGAACATGGCGTTGGAGTCATTCCAGTCTCTGCCTTCTACCAACAACCTGATGCACCAAGTTCAAACCATAGCCTGATCCGTTTTTGCTTCGCCAAGCAGGACCAAACCCTTGGAGAAGCAATTCGTCGATTGAAAAACGTTTGACTGCTTAGGCAGAGCAGTTTGATGGGCCCGAATCCATTTTGGTGCTGCTGCAAATCTAGCAAGTGACCGAAGTATACCTGTGGTTTTCCTGTTTGTTCCAGGGGTTGCTGCCGCCCGATTCGAGGACGTACTTCAGTTGTTCATAATCTTTATTATTTATAACAACTGATAGTAATGGGTGTCTGTGGATAAGTCGAACAACCCAGAAATATCGTTGTGTTACATGAGCTTGGAGCGGAATTTCGCGTTGCATAAACTCTGTTTTAAGTCAGGATGAAAAGGGTACAAGTTTTCCGACTCCCCGATTGGACATGGTTGTGCCTGCTTCCTCCACATACTATGCACACCCAGCATTCATAGTGGTTGTCCACAGGCATCTAGCCAGTCAATGCCGGATTTGTCGTTCATATTAATGGTTACTGAATGTAAATAAGAGATGAAATACCCGACCAAGTCAGTGACCTACGGTCTGTACCTACCGGTTGAGGGTATTCAAGATGTGGGATGGATATCGCCGTTATCGAACACAACCCTATCTTCCGGCCATTGAAGGGCGGCCAGCCGGAAGCGGGATAGTTCGACTGAACGCTTGATCTTTCTATCGCGCCAACGGGCACCGACGGAGTAGTCGACGCAGAAGACATTTTTATTCTTGCCGTGCCAAGCGAGCGGGTCTATGCCGTTGAAGAGCTGACTATATCGAGGCGAGGCTTGTCCGGGTTCTACGTTGAATAGCCGCCAGTAATGCCCAATAACCACGGGTACGGAATCTTCATAGTCGTCCCACCAGGTCACCCGGTCGGAAAAACGCCACCGGTTGCCCGCAAAAAAGGCCGTGGAGGCCTTTTGTTCGACTCCCGAGGTCAGCACCTTCAGGGGGTTAACCATTTGCTGCGTGGCCTCGTACTCCGCAATACCATGAAGAAACGGAGGCGGCGCAAATTCGTCTTCGAGTTCATGCGCCCAATGGCGCCTCTCGTCGAGATAGCGTTGGTATAGGCCAGAGGCCTTGGCGCTGGACTGCGCCATGTTGTCCCACGTGCGAAAGTGTTCAACGACAGCGCCGCTGCGTATCGGCCGTATGGCATCGATAGCGGCGTTGGTCCAGGCGGCATGGACGACACGAATGTCGTCACGATACAAGGCAATCGGCAAGCCGCCAAGAAAGTCGACAAGGGCAGGCCGTTGTTCAGGGGGAGTGCGATGAAATGGCGCGTAGTTTCGAAGGTCGCGTTCATAGCGTTCATCGAAGAACCAGCCTGAACCGTCCTTCACATCGTGCATGAGGAGGTTTAGTTCGTGATTACCAAGAATTGCTTGGGCATTGCCTCGCGTAACGAGTTCTTGCACGAGCTGGATTACTTCCTGGCTATGTGGTCCCCGATCGCAAAGATCGCCTACGAAGACCAATTTGCGATCGCCCCGATGCTGGCCGACGCGGTTGTAGCCCAGCTTATCGAGCAGCGCGACTAAGGCGGTGTATTCACCGTGGATGTCGCCAACAATATCCAATGGATTGTCTGGGAGGCGTTGAACAAGATGCATAGCGAGGCATGTTGGCGCAGTGCGGGATGGCGTCGGGTGCGCTTTCCAGCCAGCGGCGATGCTTGCAGTATAGCCCCTTTATTTTGGAAGAAGCGTGGCCAGATTGCCGGCGGGAATGTGGCCATTCCTTAGTTATTCATTCTATTTTATATATATAAAGATAACTAATAATGGGTGTCTGTGGATAAGTGGAACAAGCCTTTTAAAGCTAATTTTTTCAATAGCTTGGGTGCAGTTTTTGAGGCGCATAAGGACTGTTTACGACGGGGACTGTTTGGGCATAACTATTTCGCTGCCATGAAAATATGTGGTTGTGCCTGCTTCGTGCACACCCTATGCACAGCCTGCCGTAGTAGAGGATATCCACAGACATTTATTTTGATGTGGGGCGTAAAACGGCGTAGCAATATGCCGAATTTTTTACAAATAGTTGTAATATTTAGATTTGAAGCTTGATGTAGGCATCATGACGAGTCGCTTTCTGGTATCCCGGCTGATGTTAATGTCCGTATCGATAGCCTTGGGAATCGGCTGGATCGTTACAGACCAGTTGCTGGCGTCTCGCGCCGCAATTCTCGATCACGCGCGCACGACCAGTCAGAATATATTGTTTGCCGTAAACCACGTTCTCGGCAATACGCTGCGCGACCTGGATCTTTCTCTTCTGGACACCATCGACCGAATCGACCAGACGGCAAGAGGAAACGACCGTCTTTCCAGCATGCAAGGCAGTGCGCGTTCGCTACACCTTCTAGCGCCTGGCGACCTCGGGAATGAGCTTGTCATAGACGCCGATGGCGAAGTCACCCATTCGGCCAAGCCACTGCCCCCAGGAAACTGGTCTTTCAATACCCGCGACTATTTTCTATTTCATCAGCAGGGTAACGGTACCGGCCTATTCGTAAGCGAACCGTTTTATTCCAAGTTGGACGGCAAGGTCAGCGTGGCTTTCAGTCGTCGTTGGAATAAGCCGGACGGGACGTTCGGCGGTGTGGTGGTAGTAACAATAAAGCTTCAGTATTTTACGGGGCTGTTTTCCGCAATAGAGCTTGGTACCGCGGGCGGAATAAACCTATTCTTCACCAACGGAACCTTGTTGACGCGATTTCCCTATAACGACGATTTGCTTGGTACCTCTTTGGCCGGCCAACCAAATTTCCAGCGTTTTCTACGTGAGGGGCGGGGCTCGTTCATAGGCGCATCGGACATCGACGGAATCGAGCGCCTGTACACGTTTGGAGGCCTGGATCCCTTTCCCATGCTCGTCAGCATCGTGCGCTCGACGGATGTGATCCTGGAGGCGTGGTATCGCGATGTTCGCCGATTGGGCGCCGCTACGTTAGCCTTGATGGTGGCGTGTATTGCACTTGCATTATTGGCGGAACGCCAACTTTACGCGCGTCATTTGGCAACAGCTCAAATGCAGCAAGCAAAAAATCACCTGCATACCGTCCTTGACAGCATTCCCGCGATGGTCGCATATTGGGACAGCAATCTGCGCAATCGCTTCAGCAATTCAGCGCATAGCGACTGGTTCGGGATGAAGCCGCAACAGATCGATGGACGCGTCATGAGCGACGTAATGTGTACGCAAGTCCTCGCAGAGCTGGAGCCGCATATTTACTTGGCGCTCGATGGTCACAGACAGCAATTCGATAATGTTCTCCCTGATGCAAACGGAGATCGGCGGCATGTGGCGTCGACTTATATTCCCGATATTCGCCAGGATGGCGTCGTTCGTGGATTTTTCGTGCTGGCTACCGATACGACGCAGAGAAAGGCAATAGAGACCAGCTTATTGGAAGAAAAAGAACGCTTTCGAGTCACATTGGAGTCGATACGGGATGGGGTCATCACGACCGATAAAGACGGTCGCATTACCTACCAAAACCCTGCGGCGGAGGCTATGACGGGATGGGCGTCCGACGAAGCGATCGGTCGGCTGGCGGAAGACGTTATAGCGCTTCATGACGATACCGAAGGAGCCGCACAACAAAGCAGTCTGCGTCAGGCTTTATCGTTTCGCCATGCCATCATATCCACAAACGATAGCGTCCTCATCAATCGGAATGGCCAGCGCATAGAGGTTGACGATTCGGCCGCCCCGATATTGGACGAGACCGGTATGCTGTCCGGCGCAGTCCTCGTATTCCATGATGTGAGCCGTTCGCGAGCCCTGGCCCGCGAGATGCAACATCTGTCTCAGCATGATGCGCTGACAAGGTTGCCCAACAGACGCATGTTGGGAGACTCCAGCAATAAGGCCATTACGCGAGCTAAACGCGATCGGCGACGCATTGCGGTTCTGTATCTGGACCTGGACGGCTTCAAGAACGTAAACGACACGTACGGGCACGATGCGGGCGACGAACTGTTGGTTATTGTTGCCCAGCGGTTCTCGAGCGTGCTGCGCGTCGGCGATATGTTGACGAGGTATGGTGGGGATGAATTTATTGTTTTGATGGACGTTCTCGACGGACCGGAAGACGCCGCACGGCTTGCCGCGAGGCTATTGGCGGTGAACAATGAACCAATAGTGATAAAAGGGCAGCGGCTGGTTATAGGAACAAGCATTGGCATTGCCCTGTATCCTGACGATGCTCAAGACTTCGAAGGATTACTGCGGCATGCCGACAAGTCCATGTATGAAGCCAAGCGAGGTGGTAAAAACCGATACTCGTTGTCTGCCTAGCGTCCCGTATCCAGGCGTTCAATTGACACGATATTTCCGTGACACAAGCCAAAGTCCAGTTTTCAAGGCATAAAGAGCAATTATCGACCCGGTTAAATCGCCCACGAACATGACAGCGAAACTCAGCGGCATGTCATCGAGAGGAACCGTCAGGGCAAACCATAGATGATGCAGCGCGGCTATAAAAAAAGCGCAGATGACCGCGGAATAAATGAGTCGCCGGGGCGTGAGGTTATCCAGGTTTCTTTTCAGCCCGAAGTACTCGCGTGCGATCACATAGGTTATATACGGACCCGCTACTGAGATGATTGCCCCGGCTGCCGATCTGATAGAATCGTCGGGGAAAAAGTAGAAGTAGGACGCGATCCATGAAGCAATCAACAGACCTAGAGCGCCTGACGCGCCCAACAGCAGCGCGCATAGCAGACGCACTCCACCAGGCAGGTACACCCAATTGATGCCGCGAACAAATTCAGAACGGCTGAATATCAACTCATTCAGCGCCAGCGCTGCAAGAAAAATTATGGCCGTGCCGAACACTATGGTCCATTGGAAGCGGAATTCCGACATTGGCACTCCTACCGCTGCGTGCCGGATAGCAGCACATACGTGCTCAGGGATAGGGAACGCATGAATTCCAAAACCCGACCGGCAGATGTATACATGCGATTCCTTAAGTTGGCTGATGCATTGCGGGGGTTGCCATCGTTGCCGGCGCTAGACCCGCTGGAAGAACGTATTCTTACATTAATTGCCCGTGCCTCGCAGGAAGCCGGCCGTTTATCTGTGCGCGATGTCATGGAAGCCGACGACCTGGGTTCTCCGGCCACCCTTCATGCGAGGCTGACATCCATGCGCAAAAAGGGTTGGGTCGTCCTGATGGACACGGAAGACGCGCGGCGCAAGCAGGTAACCCTGAGCAAAGCGGCGTTGGAACATTTCGATAAGCTGTCCGCCTGCCTGGTCGAAGCGGCCAACGACGCTTGAGCGTCACTTCCCAATACAAAAGCTCGAAAATATTTCGCCCAACAGGTCATCGCTAGTGAATTGACCAGTGATGACAGATAAGTCCTCATGAGCCAGGCGCAATTCTTCGGCAAATAAGTCGAGAACACGATCATCGTGGCTGGCATGGTCGGCTGCCACCGCCAGGTGCTCGTCGGCGCTGTTCAGGGCGCGCATATGGCGTTCACGAGCGAGCCAAGGGGATTCGGCGCCGGGGTTCCAGCCGGCGATATCCAACAGCGTTTGGCGCAGCGTATCCAGGCCGGCCCCTGTCTTCGCCGATATGGCCAGCGCCTCGGTGGACAGCGGCGAAGCAAGCAGATCCATCTTGTTGTAAACACGGAGGACGGGGGTGCCTTCCGGAAGTCGGCGCGTGATGGCCGCATCGAGTTCGTCGTCCGGCGCGCGGGCATCTTGCAGATGGATAATGACGTTGGCTTTCTGGATTTCTTCCCAGGTCCGGGCAATACCTATGCTTTCTACCGTATCGTCGGTTTCGCGCAGGCCGGCCGTGTCCACGACGTGTATAGGAACGCCCTGGATATGGATTTGCTGCACCACTTTATCGCGAGTGGTACCGGCCACCGGCGTGACGATGGCGACGTCGTCGCCCGCCAGCGCGTTGAGCAGGCTTGATTTGCCCACGTTGGGCTGGCCGGCCAGCACCACGTGCAGGCCTTCGCGAAGAATGATGCCCTGGCGCGCCTGGCGGATAAGGTCGGCAAGATCGTGCCGTATGTTTTCCAATGCGGACCGCGCCTGGTACTTTTCAAGAAAGTCGATTTCTTCTTCAGGAAAGTCGAGCGTGGCTTCCACGAGCATGCGCAGCCGCACTATGCGGTCTTTCAAGGCATTGACGTGAGCAGAGAAGGCACCACTGAGCGAGGCCATGGCGCTTCGGGCAGCGGCGTCGGACGAGGCTTCGATTAGGTCGGCGACGGCTTCCGCCTGTGCCAGGTCCAGGCGATCGTTAAGAAAGGCGCGATGCGTGAATTCGCCGGGTCCGGCATGCCGCAGTCCGAACGGTTTGCCTGCCTGCAGGCAGTGGTCCAGCAGCCGCCTTAACACGGCCGGTCCGCCATGGCCTTGCAACTCTAGGACGTCTTCTCCGGTGTACGAATGCGGGCCTTTGAAAAACAGGACGATGCCGGCATCGATGGCCTTGCCTTGCTTATCGTTGAATGGCAAATAATGGGCGTGGCGCGGCGTGAGAGCAACGGGGAAGAGCTTGGCAATCAATCCGTCCAGATCCCTGCCCGAGAGGCGTACGACGCCTATGCCGCCCCGTCCGGGAGCAGTGGCGATGGCGATAATGGGTTCATGGGCGTTAAGTGTCATAGGAGCCGATGGCAAGGTTGGGGAAAAGCGTACTACTATTGGCGATTGCCAGTTTATCTTGAACACATGCAACGCCAATTTCAGGAGCCATCATGCCATATCTGATCGAGACCTTCGACAAGCCCCATACCCAGGCGCTACGCCAAGCTCTGCGCGACAAACATCTCGACTATCTTGAAGAAAACAAGCGCTTGCTTCTGGCTTGCGGCGCCAAACTCGAAGACGATGGTACAGGAGGCACGGGGAGCATCTATATCGTGGATTTGGAAACGCGTGCCGAGGCTGAGGACTTTGTGAATGCCGACCCGTTCGCGGTAGGCGGCCTGTTCGAACGCACGGTAATCACGCGGTGGCGCAAGGCTTATCTGGACGGCAAGTGCTATTTGTAGCCGCTTAAATTCCCATGTGCGCTTGCAACCGCGCCCGCTGGTCCTCGAGTTCGCTCGAGGAGCCCGACCATACTACGCGGCCCTTTTCCACGATGTAATGGTGATCCGCCAACGCCAAAAGCGAGTTCAGGTTTTTGTCGATGCACACCATGGTAAGCCCGGATTGTTTCAACTCCCGCAAGCAACGCCAAATTTCGCTACGGATGATAGGAGCCAGTCCTTCCGTTGCCTCGTCCAGTATCAGTAAACGTGGGTTCGTCATCAATGCCCGGCCGATCGACAGCATTTGCTGCTCACCACCGGACAGGTTGGAACCCAAGTGCTTAGCCCGCTCGGAAAGCCTTGGGAAAATGTCGTAGATTCTTTCCAGCGTCCAAGGATGAGAGGCCGCCTGGCGGTTGTGCGCGGTAGCCACCAGGTTTTCGTAAACCGTGAGATTCGGGAATACCTGCCGGCCTTCCGGCACAAGGCCTATCCCGGCCCGGGCAATTTGATAAGTGGCGGCGGCGCTTATCTCGTCCCCCGCAAAGCGAATGGTGCCTCGCGTGGGCTGAAGCAGGCCGACAATGGCCTTGACCGTCGTCGACTTACCCATGCCGTTACGGCCCAGCAAGGTGACGAACTGGCCTTCATCGACGTGAAAACTCATGCCCGCCAGGGCCTGGCTTGTCCCGTAGTAGGCGTCTATTTCATTCACATCGAGCAATGGAGCCGCCATTATTCGTCTCCGAGGTAGGCTGTCTTGACTTGCGCATTGGCGCGGATGTCGGCCGGTGTGCCGCAAGCGATCCCGCGTCCGTACACCAGTACCGTGATGCGATCGGCGAGGCGGAAGACAGTATCCATGTCGTGTTCGACGAGGACGATCCCGTATTTTCCCTTGAGTCCCAGCAGCAATTCTGTCATTTGGCCGGTTTCCGTCTGGCTCATCCCGGCCATGGGTTCATCAAGTAGCAGCAGAGCGGGGCGCCCGGCAAGTACCATGGCCAACTCAAGTTGGCGCTGCTGGCCGTGCGCAAGCGCTGAAGCGGGCGTATGTGCAAAGGCGCCCAAACCGGCCTGATGCAGCGCTTCTTGCGCCGGTTCGATAAGCGCCGCTTGCCGGGATGCGGGCGACCAAAAGCGAAAACTGTGGCCCTGGTGCGCCTGCACAGTCAGCATGACGTTTTGCAATGCCGTGAAAGGCGGAAATATGGAGGTGATTTGATAGGAACGCGCCACGCCGCGCAACGCGCGCTGTTCTACGCGTTCATGCGTAATGTCTTGCCCATTCAGGAATATGCTTCCCGCGTCTGGCTTGAGTTCGCCGGCCAGCTGGGCAATGAGCGTGCTTTTGCCGGCGCCATTCGGCCCAATGATCGCATGCACTTCGCCGGCCGAGACGTCAATGTCGAAGTGGTCGGTTGCGGTAAGTCCGCCAAAGCGTTTTACCAACTGGCGTACGGTGAGCAGACTCATGATGCGTTACCGTCGGCGCGGCCCTCCGCCCGGGCGCGGCGCTCGTCAACCGACTGCAAAATGCCGGCGACCCCAAGGCGGCTGGTGGTGATCACGACAACCAGCAAGGGGCCGAATATGACCATCCAGTGCTCGGTCCACGACTTGAGCCATTCTTCGGTGAGTATCATGGCGACGGCGCCGAACAGCGGCCCGAATAGTGTTCCCATGCCGCCTAGCATGACCATGACGATAAGCTCGCCCGATGTGGTCCACGACATATAAGAGGGCGAGGCGAACTGGGTGAGGTTACCGTACAGCAAACCGGCAATGCCGCACAACACAGCGGAAATGACATAGACCGCCAGCCGGTATCGGAAAATGGAATAGCCCAGCGCTTTCATGCGTTTGTCGTTTATCCTGCCGGCCTGTATGACCACGCCGAAACGGGAATGCACGAGACGATGCGTCCCATACAGGCAAAGGCAGAGCAGGGCGAAGGCGGCAATGTACAGGCTGACGGGCGATGTCAGGATCAGGCCGCTGAAATTGCTGCCCGCCGCCAGGCGCAGTCCGTCGTCGCCGCCATATTGGCTAAGGCTGACAAATAAAAAGTAAAACATCTGCGCAAACGCCAGCGTGATCATGATGAAGGATATGCCGGCCGTTCGCAGGGCGATGCTGCCGGTAATCAGCCCTACGATGCCGCACACCGCCAGCGTGACCAGCACATGAATCCAGCCGTTATCCACGCCATGAAAAGTAAGGATGCCGGCGACGTAGACGCCCAGTCCAAGGAATAGCGCATGTCCGAAACTCACCAGACCGCCATAGCCGAGTATTAGATTGAGCGATAGGGCGGCAATGGAGAAAATTAGAATACGGGTAAGCAGCGTGAGCAGGAAAGGTTCAGCCGTCAGATGAGCATATACGGGGGCGAGAGCGAGCGCAATAAGAAGCGCAGCGCTGAGTCCTGTGCTGAGGGACTTGGCCGAACGCAAGGCGGACAACGACATGGCGGGAGATTTCACGTGTGATGTACGGGGAAGAGGCCGCGTGGCTTGACGGCAAGCACCAGCGCCATAAGCAGGTAAATCATCATGGATGCAAGCGCCGGTCCGGCAACGTCGGCGCTGCTGCGTTCCAGGAGGCTGCGCAACAAGGTGGGGAGCAGCGTGCGGCCAAGGGTATCGACTACGCCGACAATCAGCGCGGCGTAAAATGCGCCCCGTATGGAGCCTATGCCTCCGATGACGATAACGACCATGGTGAGGATAAGCACGGGCTCGCCCATGCCCGCCTGCACCGACATGATGGGTCCGGCTAATAGGCCGGCAAACCCCGCCAGCACGGCGCCCAAGGCGAAGAGCAGCGAATTGAGCAGGGTAATGTTGATACCGAGCACGCCGACCATGTCGCGGTTGGTGGCCCCGGCCCGTATCAGCATGCCGATACGGGTGCGGTGGATGAGAAGATAGCATCCCAGGGCGACAAGCAAGCCCGCCGAAATGATGACGAACCGGTAGGCCGGGTACCGGATGCCGAACAAGTCGATCGTACCGACAAGGAACTCCGGGACCTCCATGTAATACGGCGATGGCCCCCAGATTATTCTTGCCAGTTCGTTGAAGAACAGGATAAGCCCGAACGTGGCCAGGACCTGATCCAGATGGTCGCGCCGATAGAGCTTCTTGAGCGCAATCCATTCCACCGCCAGCCCGAGGGCGAGCATGGACGGGATGAGCAAGACGGCTGCCAGCAAGAACGATCCTGTGGCGTTGGAGATGGAAGCCGCAAAGAAGGCGCCCATCATGTACATGGATCCGTGCGCCAGGTTCACGAAGTTCATGATGCCGAAGACCAGCGTCAGGCCGGCGGCCATGAGAAACAGCAAGACGCCCAATTGAAGGCCGTTGAGGAATTGAATTACAAACAGCGCCAAGGTCAACGGCGTCTCCGGTGGGTGCCGCGGGCCGGCACTCGACCGGCTGCGGAACGGTGGCTTATTTCATTGGGCATTGCGCCGCGAAATTGGCGCGAGTCTTGATGGTAATGGGGCTGATGGCCTTTAGTTTCGCGCCATCGGCGCCAGCTACCACGTCGACACGGTAAAAACCTGCATCCGGGAATTGGTTGGAATCGAACGTGAAGGCGCCGCGCACGGACGCGAAGTCGGCCGCCTTCAAGGCGGCGCGAAACGCTTCTTTATCCGTCAGGTTGCCCTTGACTTTAGCGAGCGCGGAATCCAGCAGGCTGGCCGCGTCGTAGGACTGTGCGGCATACATGGAAGGCGTGCGCTTATACGCTTTTTCGAATGCCTGGACGAATTGTTTATTTTGCGCGTTATCCAAGTCCGGCGCGTATGGCGCGCTGGTAATGACTCCTACCGCCAGCGCCTTGAGCGCCGGTAGTGTGCTGCCGTCGATGGACGCCGCCGAGATGAGCGGAATCTTGCCCAGCAGCCCCGCCTGGCGGTATTGCTTCACGAAGTTGATACCCATGCCGCCCGGATAAAAAACATACACCGCGTCTGGCGCGGCGGCTTGAAGCTGTGCGATTTCAGCTGAATAGTCTGGCTGGTTGACCTGGGTGTAGACTTCGTCGATGACCTTGCCGGTGTAATTGCGTTTGAACCCCGAAACGGCGTCACGCCCCGCCTGGTAGTTGGCCGCCATGACGTAAAGATTCTTGTACCCCAAGTCGGATGTAAGCTGCCCGCCCGCTTCATGCAACATGTCGTTGTCCCACGACGTGGAGAAGAAATACGGCGAACATTGCTTGCCCGCAATGGGCGCCGGTCCGGCGTTAGACCCAATAAGAAAAACCTGCGCGTCGGTGATGGGCTTGTGAATCGCCATCATCACGTTGGAAAACGTGACGCCGGTAACGATGTCGACCTTGTCGCTGGTGAGCAATTTAGTGGCTGCCTGCACCCCGACATCAGGCTTGAGCTGGTCGTCTTCGCGAATGACAGACACCGGCACACCGCCCAGTTTCCCGCCTTTTTGTTCGAGGGCCAGCATGAAGGCGTCGTACTGGTCCTGGCCGAGAGCTCCGCCTGGTCCGGACATCGTGCCGATGAAGCCGATCTTGATGGGCTCCTGGGCCAGGGCAGGGGTCGCGCCCAAGGCGCTGAAAAGCAGCGCGGCAGCCAGGGAACGGTGTAGCGAACGGCTACGCCTGACGGGGGAATGGGAAGGGTTCATCATGGCTCCTGTTCGCATGGGCGCGCGAAATATTATCGTTATGGCAAAGGGGTGTGGCCGGACTGGGCGTGCGGTCAACTTACATGAAGCCTCAAAGGTATTCTATCGGGATTTACCCAATCGAGGACAGCAATAGGGCACCTCGCGGTGCCCTATTGCCTGGCAACGAAAGCGCTTAACGCGCCGCCGCGGCGTTTTCCTTGTCGAGCTTGTGCATAATGTACCGCTGCTGCGCGATTGAAACCGCGTTATTCACGCACCAGTACAGTACCAGGCCCGCGGGGAACAAGAACATCATGCCGCCGAAGACCAAAGGCATGATCATCATGATCTTTGCCTGGGTGGGATCGGGAGGCGTGGGATTGAGCTTGATCTGCAGGAACATGGTTGCCATCATGAAGGCGGGCAGAATGAACCAGGGGTCGCGCGCGGCCAGGTCGTGTATCCAGAGGATCCAGGGGGCGCCGCGCATTTCCACGCTGCCCAGCAACACCCAATACAAGGAAATGAAGACAGGAATCTGCACCACCATGGGCAGGCAGCCGCCCAGCGGATTGATTTTTTCCGTCCGGTACATTTCCATCATGGCGGCGTTCAGCTTCGCTTTGTCGTCGCCGAACTTCTCGCGCAGGGCTTGCATGCGTGGCGTGACCAGCTTCATCTTGGCCATTGAGCGATAGCTGGCGGCTGATAGCGGATAAAAGACCAGTTTGATGAGCAGAGTCAGCGCAACGATGGTCCAGCCCCAGTTGCCCAGGATGGCATGGAGCCAGGTCATGATCTTGAACAATGGCTTGGCGATGATGGTAAGCCAGCCGTAGTCGACAACCAGTTCCAGTCCCGGAGCAAGCTCGCTCATGGCCTTCTGGTCCTGCGGGCCAACCCATAGGTCTGCTTCCACTGTTTTATGCTGGCCAGGCTGAATCGCGCCTACGGGCTGAATGCTGCGTATGGCATACAGGTTGTCGGACAGGCGCAAGGCTTCGTTCACCCGGGTAACGCCCTCGGTGGGCACCCAGGCCGTGGCGAAGTAGTGCTGCACCATGCCGATCCAGCCGTTATCGGCTTGCCGGGTGTAGCCGGTTTTGCCTTTGTCTATATCGGAAAAGGTGACCTTCTGGAATTTTTCCTCGGCCGAATACAGTGCCGGTCCGGTGAAGGTGCTGTAGAACGACGACGTGTCGGGAGGATCGTTGCCGTCGCGCGCCAGTTGCAGATACACCGATGGGTTCACCGCTTGCGCACCGATATTATGGATATCGTGTTTTACGTGGATGTCGTAGCGGCTCTTGTGCAGGGTGAAGGTCTTGACGACTTTCACGCCATCGGCCTGCGCCTCGAATACGACCTCGAGCGCGTCGCCCGTAAGCGTGTCTTGCGAAGAGACAAGGGTGAACGGCGTCAGGTGCGTGGGAAAGCTGGCGCCTTCGGGTGCGCCGATAACGCCGGTTTGCGCCATATAGATGGAGTTGGCGGAATTGTCGAGCAAGACCATGCGCTGGCTGTCATTGCCTGGCGCCGAGTAGTTCAGCAATTCGGCCTTGACCAATTGCGCACCCAGGGTATCGAAGGTCAGGTTGAAGACATCGGTCTTGACCGTGACTTTTTGCGTTGCGGTGGCGGCTGGCTGCGCGGTACCGGGCACAGCGCCGTCGGCCGGGGCTGCGGTTACCGCGCCGGGGGCGGCGGTCGGCACGCTGGCATCGGCCGGGGCCGCAGGCGCGGATGGCGACGCACCGCTTGTTTGCGTGGCCGTTGGGCTGTTGCCAAACAAGGAAGGCTTGCCGTTATGCACTTGCCAATTATTCCAGAGCAGCAAGAGCGAGAAAGAAAATATCATCCAGAGGATGGTGCGTCGGATGTCCATAGCGCCTGTTTCAAGTTAAAGCTGAGCAAAAAGCCCATCAGTTTAACGTAGCCCACCTGAATGCCAGATAGGCGGGAAAATTTCGATAAAACTGTAGCAGACCGGTAGCGCCGCGCAGTGCGAGTGTTACCGGGACGGGTGTTGCTTTTTCCGTACCGGTTCGGGCACCGGATCATATCCGCCGTGGCACCATGGGTGGCAGCGGCCAATTCGACGTGTGCCCAGCCACAATCCCTTTAGTGCGCCGTGTGTTTCAATGGCTTCCATGGTGTAGGCCGAGCAGGTAGGTGTGAAACGACAACTTCTGCCGACCCACGGGCTAAGAAAGTACCGGTAAAACCGTATAGGCGCAATAAGTAGCGTCTTGATCATTACATGGCGCGGCTAAGCAGTGTATCCACTTCACTACGCACTACGAGTTTCAATTGTGTCAGCGTAAGCGGAGCGACTTTGGAGTGCAATCTAAAGACCAGGTCGCGCGCAGGCAGTTCCAGCCTTTTTTGACGGAAAGCCTCTCGGATAACGCGCTTGATGGCATTGCGGGTGACGGAGCGCGCAGCGAACCGCTTGGCGATGATCAGGCCAAGACGTGCGCCGGCCGGGCCGTCGGTTTGCGCGATGTCGCGCGGCGTCGTTACAACGAACAGCGCCCCTCTGGCTAAGCGTTTACCCTTAAGGGCGGACGCGTATTCCGAGGGGCGGTGCAGGCGGGCCGCAGGAGGAAATGAGGCGCGCATAGAAGCTATTGCACCTGTCGGAAGTTCCAACCGGTGCAACATGCGCTGGCGTTAAACGGCCAGGCGCTTGCGGCCTTTAGCACGACGCGCGTTGATAACAGCACGACCGCCACGCGTTTTCATGCGGACGCGAAAACCGTGGGTGCGCTTGCGACGAGTGACGGAAGGTTGGAAAGTGCGTTTCATTGGTAATCCAAAATAAAAGAGCTGCCAGGCAAACCCAAGCCAGAAAAGTGTCTGGCAAGCGGCCCCCTGGTGTTTATAATTCTCGAAAAGCCCACTATTTCATCAAACTTTCACCGAATAGTCAAACGGTTAGCATATTTACTAACAGTTCTTCTTGATGCCGCTTGTGGATAACTATGCCTCCGACAGGGTAGAATCGAGGTTTACTCAAGTGGTGGACATGAAAGATTTTTGGCAGACTTGCGTCCAGCGTCTGGAGCAGGACCTACCTCCGCAGCAAATAAGTGCCTGGATACGCCCATTGGTTCCGCTTGCGTTCGACGAAACGCACGCCGTGTTGCGCGTATCCGCGCCCAATCGCTTCAAGCTTGATTGGGTGCGTAAGAACTTTTTGCACCAGATCGAAACGCTGGCTACCGAATGGTATGAACGGCCGGTTCAGGTCGCCTTCGAATTGGCCGGAACGTCGGGTCCGGCGCGTGCCGCGACCGCGGCTGCTCGCGCTACGGCAATCGCAACCGATGCGGCCAAGTCGCCCGCGCCCGCCGCGGCCACAACCGCTGCGTCCACCGCTAATGCGGCCGCCGTCGAATTGGCGCACGACCGTTCGCGCCTGAACACCGACCTTACCTTCGATAATTTCGTGACTGGTAAAGCGAACCAGCTGGCGCGCGCCGCCGCATTGCAGGTGGCCGAAAACCCCGGCGTGTCCTATAACCCGCTATTCCTGTACGGAGGCGTTGGACTGGGCAAGACGCACCTGATCCATGCCATTGGCAATGCCTTGCTGGCCAACGGCAAGGGCACCCGTGTTCGCTACGTGCATGCCGACCAGTACGTATCCGACGTCGTCAAGGCGTATCAGCGTAAGGCCTTTGATGAATTCAAGCGTTATTATCATTCGCTTGATTTGTTGCTGATCGACGACATCCAGTTCTTCGCCGGCAAGAACAGGACCCAGGAAGAATTCTTCTATGCGTTCGAGGCAATGGTTGCCCAACGCAAGCAAATCATCATCACGTCCGACACGTATCCCAAAGAGCTCGCCAATATCGACAGCCGTCTTATTTCGCGCTTCGATTCGGGGCTAACCGTGGCTATCGAGCCCCCGGAGCTCGAGATGCGCGTGGCGATTTTGCTGCGCAAGGCTGAAACCGAAGGCGTCACCATGCCGGAAGAGGTGGCCTTCTTCATTGCCAAGCACCTGCGCAGCAACGTGCGCGAGCTCGAGGGCGCACTGCGCAAGGTGTCCGCCTACGCCCGCTTCCACGGACGCGAAGTGCTTACGGTCGATGTATGCAAAGACGCGCTTAAAGATTTGCTGTCGGTATCCAACGGCCAAATCACGGTCGAGAACATACAAAAAACGGTGGCGGATTTTTACAAGATCAAAGTGGCCGACATGTATTCGAAACGCCGGCCGGCCAATATTGCCATGCCTCGACAGGTGGCCATGTATCTCGCGAAAGAACTTACACAAAAAAGCCTGCCTGAAATCGGCGATTTATTCGGCGGTCGCGATCACACCACCGTGCTGCATGCGGTACGAAAAATTTCAGACGCCAGGTCCAAACAGACCGAACTGAATCATGCTCTCCACGTATTAGAACAAACCTTAAAAGGATAACCATGCAACTCGTACAAGCGACTCGTGATGCATTGCTCAAGCCGTTATCAACGGTGGCGGGAATTGTCGAACGTAGGAACACGCTGCCAATACTGGCCAATATCCTGCTGCGCAAAGAAGGCAGGAATGTGGCTTTTATTGCAACCGACCTTGAAGTTCAGATAACGACGCACGCCGAATTCGGCGTGGGCGATGAAAACGAGTCGACGACGGTTGCCGCGCGCAAGCTGCTGGACATCTTGCGCGCCTTGCCGGACACGGGCGACGTGAAGCTGGGCCTGGCCAGCGCCAAGTTGTCGGTGCAGTCAGGTAAAAGCCGTTTTGCCCTGCAAACCATGGGTGCGGGTGAATATCCTACGCTGGCTCAACCCGATTCCTGGGATGTGTCGTTCACGCTGCCGCAAAAAACCTTGAAGCACTTGTTCAACATGGTGCATTTCGCCATGGCGCAGCAAGACATCCGCTACTACCTGAACGGCCTGCTGTTCGTATTCGAACCCGGCTTTGTTCGCGCGGTGGCCACCGACGGCCACCGGCTGGCCCATAGCGGCACAGCGGTGGAAGGCATTACCGACAAGCACGACGTTATCGTGCCGCGCAAGACCGTGCTTGAAATGCAGCGGCTATTGAACGATACGGATGAGCCGGTGTCTATTGATGTGGCCGCCGGACAAATCCGCTTCCGCTTCGGCAATGTTGAATTGGTGTCCAAACTGGTCGAAGGCAAGTTCCCCGACTTCACGCGTGTCATTCCCAGCAATTACACGCGTCATTTCCTCGTCAACCGCGAGGTGCTGCAAGGCAGTCTGCAGCGAGCCGCCATCTTGACGACCGACAAGCTCAAAGGCGTGCGCCTGCAACTGTCGGACAATCAACTGAAAATCACCTCATCCAATGCCGAGCAGGAAGAGGCGCTGGAAGAGCTCGACATCGATTACAGCCACGAATCGCTCGATGTGGGCTTTAACGTCAGCTACCTGCTCGATGTCCTGGCGAACGTGAAGACCGAATCCATTCAGTGGTCGGTACAGCCCGACGTGAATGCATCGGCGCTCCTCACCTCGCCCGACGACGAGCATTTCAAGTATGTCGTCATGCCAATGCGTATTTAAATTCCCCGGAATTCAAGGTCGCAGGAAGCGCCCTGCCTCATTCTCGGCAGGGTGTTTCAACAGCCGCAAGGCTTATAAAGGGTTACCAGAACATGTCAGATCAAACCATGAATGCCGCTCCCACCGGATACGGCGCCGATTCCATCAAAATGCTGAAAGGCCTGGAAGCCGTACGCAAGCGTCCGGGCATGTACATTGGCGATACGTCCGACGGCACCGGCCTTCATCACATGGTCTTCGAGGTCGTCGATAACGCCATCGACGAAGCATTGGCGGGCCATTGCGACGATATCGTCGTCACCATACACGCCGACAACAGCATTTCGGTCAGCGACAACGGGCGCGGGATTCCCACCGACATCCACCGCGACGATGAATTCCATCGCAGCGCGGCCGAAATTGTCATGACCGAACTGCACGCCGGCGGCAAGTTCGACCACAACTCGTACAAGGTATCGGGCGGATTGCACGGCGTGGGCGTTTCCTGCGTCAATGCCTTGTCCCAATGGCTGCGTCTTAGTATTTCGCGCAATGGGCATGTGCACGAAATGGAGTTTCGCCGTGGCGACCGCGTGCAGCCGCTGGCCATTACCGGCACGACCGACCAGAAGGGCACGCGGGTGCAGTTCCTTGCCGACGACGAGATCTTCGACAACATTGAATACCACTACGAAATCCTGGCCAAGCGCTTGCGCGAGCTGTCATTCCTGAACAACGGCGTAAAGATCCGCCTGATCGACGAGCGCAACGGAAAAGAAGAGAACTTTGCCTTCCTGGGCGGGGTCAAGGGCTTCGTCGAATACATCAATCGCACCAAGACGGTATTGCACGGCAACGTATTCTCGGTAAGCACCGAGTCGACTATCGGCGATACCACCGTGGGCGTCGACGTGGCCATGCAGTGGAACGACAGCTATACCGAAACCGTGTTGTGCTTTACGAACAACATTCCCCAGCGCGATGGCGGCACCCACTTGACCGGTTTGCGCGCCGCCATGACGCGGGTGCTGAACAAGTACATCGCCGACAACGAACTGGCGAAGAAAGCCAAGGTCGACACCACCGGCGATGACATGCGGGAAGGCCTGGCCTGCGTGCTGTCGGTGAAAGTGCCGGAACCGAAATTCAGCAGCCAGACCAAAGACAAACTGGTTTCCAGCGAAGTGCGTGCGGCCGTGGAAGAAGCGGTGGCGCGTACGCTGGAAACCTGGCTGCTGGAAAATCCGAACGACGCCAAGGCGCTCTGCAACAAGATCATCGACGCCGCTCGCGCGCGCGACGCCGCGCGAAAGGCGCGCGAGATGACGCGCCGTAAAAGTGTGCTGGAAGGGGCCGGCTTGCCCGGCAAGCTGGCCGACTGCCAGGAAAAAGACCCGGCCTTGTGCGAAATTTACATCGTTGAGGGCGACTCCGCCGGCGGTTCGGCCAAGCAAGGCCGCGACCGTAAATTCCAGGCCATATTGCCGCTGCGCGGCAAGGTGCTGAATGTGGAAAAGGCGCGCTTCGACCGCCTGATCACCAGTGAGCAGATCACCACCCTCATCACCGCGCTGGGCACCAGCATTGGTCCCGACTTCAATATCGACAAGCTGCGCTACCACCGCATCATCATCATGACTGACGCCGACGTCGATGGCGCACACATACGTACGCTGCTGTTGACCTTGCTGTACCGCCAGATGCCGGAACTGGTGGAGCGCGGACACGTCTACATTGCCCAGCCGCCGCTGTTCAAGATCAAACATGGCCGTGAAGAACGCTACCTGAAGGACGAGGCCGAAGAGGCCCAATTCATGCTTCAGGTGGCCTTGAAGGATGCATCGCTCACGCCGCGCGAAGGTGCAACACCCATCGCGGGCGATGCGCTGGCCGAATTGGCCCGCCAGTACATCATGGCCGACGGCGTGATCACGCGGCTGTCGCGCCACGTGGACATGCCGTCCCTGTCGGCCATGGCGGAAGGCGTGGAAATCAACCTGGACGACGCCGAAAAGGCGGCCGCATCGGCCAAGCGCCTGTTCGATGCGATCGACGACCCAGCAGTGCCTAACGGCGTGACAGTAACGGTGGATGAGAACGAGGCTGGCGATTCATGGCGTCTTATCGTGCACCGCATGCATCACGGCAACGTGCGCGTCACTGTCTTCGACCGCACCTTTGTGCGCGGCGCGGATTATGCCATCCTTGCCAAGGCCGCCAAGACCTTCCTGGGTTTGATGGGCCCCGGCGCCCTTGTCGTGCGCGGCGAAGGCGAACGCCGCCGCGAAAAGCCTATTTCCGACTTCCGTGAAACCATGCAGTGGCTGCGCAGCGAAGCCGATCGCGGCATCAGCAAGCAGCGCTACAAGGGCTTGGGTGAAATGAACCCGGACCAGTTGTGGGAGACCACCATGAATCCGAAGGCGCGGCGCCTGATGCGCATCCAGATCGAAGACGCTATTGCGGCTGATGAAATATTCACCACATTGATGGGTGATAACGTCGAACCGCGGCGCGCGTTCATCGAGGCGCATGCCTTGCAAGCGGGGAATATCGATATTTGATATTGCTTGTAAGTAAAGGCATGACCTGAAATCCGAGGGCCATAAGTTGAGAAACTTACGGCCCTCGTGCTCTCGGTGTTGCGCTGCCGTTTCACTGCCCGCCCCTATGGCTAACCAGCCAATTTATCGGCTGCAACCTGTAGCCCGTTGAGGATGCTGTCAGCTACATGTTCGGGAAATCTCTCGGGTAGCAGTGCACGGACCGAGCGCACGACCTCCGGGGTCTGTGCGACCATATTATCGAGTACCACATCGGTCCCGCGGCCGTCCAGAGCCACGACGCCATGCTCTGTGCCTACAGCCAGCCAATGCCGACGCAAAATGTCGCGCATGACCCAATGCGCGTTCTTTGCGCGCACAGCCATTGCCATCTTCGCCTTGAATGGCGATAACTGGTTCGCGCCTGTACCGATGACCGGGTAGGCAGAGAGCACGTCGTACACGGCGCCAGGGTGTTGCGCAACACGTGGGCCACCTCGGCATCGTTCAGCGACGTTGCCTTCACCTCTTGAACGTCCTCGGGTGGAACGTTGTCCGGGAGTACCTGCAGCGCACCCACGCAATCCCGTCCGACCTCTGCCAGCAGCGCGAACGCCTCCGTGGAGCCAGCCCGGAAGCGGCGCGCGACACGTTCGCGGATATTCTTGCTGTCTGGGAGCAGGTTCTCGAAGTAGGCACGTACGGCATCGCCACGATGCGGCCGGTTGCCCGGTGTAAAAGGTAGCGACAGGGAAAGCGGCCGGCCTTGCTCGGAGGCCACCCAGCCGCTGTCGTATTGCAATAGCTCGCCAATGTGGGGCCGCGCACTCCAGGTTCCAACGAAAGCGCCGTTCATCCAGAGGTATAAAGCCTGTGTGTGAGAGCGCCGACCCATGACTTACCAGCTCGGGCCCGTTGAGGGCTTTTGGGCGGGAGAGTCGCTACTTTGGCGCAACACAAGTTCCACACCCAAGATGCTCAAAAGCGCCAGGAGGCGGTCAGCGCTGACTTTTTCGGCGTTGCGCTCCAATGCGGAGAGCGTTTGTTGCGTGATACCCAGGCGTGTTGCCACAGCAGACTGAGTTAGGCCTGCCTGCTTGCGAAACGCTTGGAGCAGTACCGGAAGCTGCTCGGCGGTGCGAATGGTGAAGTCCGCCATACAAATCCCATGCTGTATTTTGACTATACATATTCTAATTTGTAAATCCAAAACACACAAGACAGTTTGTATTATCGGCCTTAGAGCGGATACTCGCGCGGCGTCGTCTATCTTTGCCCCGACTCTGTGGAGATCATTTGCAGCGCCTTGGGGTTAACCCCAGGAAGTTTCGCGCGCGCCAGACCTGACAATGCCTACTTAACTTTTCACACCCTAAACTCATGACTTATCAGAGCCTAAATACCTTATAGGATCTCGTCGAGATTTTGATGCCATCCCATCCTTTCGTCGACGAGACGTTGCGCATGGTCGCTCGTCGTTATCGCTTGCAGGCATTGGTTGCCGAAACTCAGAGCGATAAAGCTAGTCCGGCAACGACGCTGGCAATTGCAATCGAGCGGGCCCGCCTGATCATGGTCCGCGGTGACGTTCCGGATGCGGCACTGCAGGGCCTTTTCACTGAAGCGCTCGCGCAAATGATCCATGAAGCGATGCGCGCGGAGTCTGGAGATCCCGCCTTTCAAGCCATGGTGCTTAGGCACCGCGTTGCACAGGTGCGCGAGTACGCGTCGCTTGCCGCGCACGTCGAACAAGACCGCCGCCTGGTACAAGCGACCGTGAATGCGATCGCCCATCCGGCCAAGCAAGCGAGAATCCAGCCTGGCCGGCAACGCGAGGCCTTGGCTCGACTGCACGCTGCCGCGGCCACCGCATCTTGGTCGGAGGTCTTCGAGGCCATGCGCTGCCTTCTGGATATGCCAGAGATTGCGAACGAATCGCCAGTCCAGCGCGGACTCCATCGATTGCTGGATAATCCTGCGTTGGGGCGCCTGCGGCGTCTCGACACCTTGGCGTCGGACGAGCTCGTGCGTCAGTATTTATCGTTGTGGGACAGGCACGGTCCACGCTCGGGAAGCCCCACGGCGGCCGCGCAGGGCGCGGCTTCGCAGCAGCGTGGCGCTGAGGTCGAAGCATTGGCGGCGCGGGCGCTCGAGGCGCTGGCTTTGCGGCTCGACGAGGTTGAGGGGGCGGGGGCCTCGTACCGCGTCGTAACCTCGATGCGTGTGCCGGCCTCGATACCCGCCAGCCCTGATCGTGCCAAGAGCGAATGGGATGCGGTCCTCCTGAAGCGGTCGGAGAGCGGAAATGCGGCCACGGCGTGGGACGTTTGTTTGCTCGTGGAGGCGAAGGCCTCGGTGGATGCCGCCACAACCGACCTCCCGCGGCTGCTGCGTGGATTGCGACTGCTTGCACACGCCGACGAGAATGCCGTCTATCCTTTTGAAACTCAGCAAGGCGTGGTGCCCCTGCGCGGTGCATCGCTAAGAGCGTTGACGTCCGACGAGGCTGGTCTGGCAAGAGCGGTTTTATACTGTTGCGATGCCCCTGTCGAAGCGGCCCCGCGCTTGCTCAGTGCCGTCAGCCGAATGCAGCTTTTGTCTGCGCGGGCTAGCCTGGCCTTCGCAAGTGCGCTGGCGGAGAAGCAACTTGCGGATCCGCAAGGCCTCGAGCCTATTTGGCATCAGTTGTTGCAAGCGCCTCGTTGGGCGCCAGTGTTACACCAATACCCGATACTGCGCCAGGCACGAGAATTGATGGTTCATACAGAGGACCTGCTGGCTACGGTCCATCGCACGAGGAGAGGGTCATGAAGATCGCTATCAAATCGTCGAACAACATTGAACGGTTGATGGCAAATTAGCCCGACGTCAGCAATCGCGCCTCGCCCGAGCATAGCGTCAGGCCTATGACCAGGCGTCCCTCTTCACGCAGTAGCAGATGGCAGCAATCGGCCTCGATTTCGGCGGCAATCCTGTTGTGTGGGTCGACATCGGGCAGTGCGGGCGGCTGAAACACTACGTGCTCATGCCAAGTGACTTTAACCGTGGCGGCATCGGGGCCGTGCGAAATAACATCCTTTATCTTCACGTCGAGCGAGTAATCGGCAATACTGTCTTTACCTGCCAATGCGCCGAAAATCCCGCCCAGCTGCATAATGTCTTCTTTTTCAAGCGTCATCGCCATGCTGCCCGTATGGGCGCCGTCTTTAAGGATGCGGATGTCCGCCTGGAAAGCCGCTCCCGATGCCAGATTGGTTTCAGTCCATTCCAGTATCTGTTGTGGGTCGTACGTTCGCATCAATTCTTCGGCTTCCTCGCATATCCTATGCAGATACCTAAGAACATCTTCTTTCGCCAAGCCGTGGATGCTTGCCTCCATGTCGTTCTCCTCGAGTCGAGTTCAGAATAATGGGCTGCGGTTCATTGTAGGGAGCGGGCTGACGGTGTTCAAGCATGACGATGACGTATGCTTTCATCCACCCTGCGGCGGCGTACAATCATCTGTCAGCAAACGTAAGAATGCCTTGATGCGAGCATCAAATGATCCAGGTTAGTCGAGAAAGTTTGAAGCCTCTTGCCAGCAAGTACATTTGGTGGAAAACGCCGGATAAAGCGGTGGCCATGCCTCAGCGGGTAATCGCACAAGTCGTGAACATCGGAGACTATTTCAACGTTCAAGTACTTGCGTCGCAGGTTGGCGACGAAGTCCGGGCCAAGTTCCGGCCCTGCCGGTACGGAGATTCGTGTGAGTCACAAGTTTCATCCACGCACTGACGTATTGCCGCCAGCGCAGCAACGCCGCCACCCCGCCACAGGCGCTGTACCCAGTAGGCCGACTGCCATGATGACGTCGCGCCTCCTGCTTTTGAACAAACCGTTCGATGTCCTGGCTCAGTTTACCGACGGCGAGGGTCGCGCCACGCTTAAAGATTTTGTCGATGTGTCCGGCGTATACCCGGCCGGACGCCTGGATCGCGACAGCGAAGGGCTGCTGCTGCTGACCAACGACGGCCGCTTGCAGGCGCGTATCGCCAATCCCAGGCATGCAATGGCAAAGACATATTGGGTCCAGGTGGAAGGCATGCCGGAGAACGCGCAAATCGAACGGCTGCGCGATGGCGTGGTATTGAAAGACGGACCTACGCTGCCGGCAAAGGCGCGCCTCATCAATGCGCCTCACTTATGGGAAAGGCATCCGCCCGTGCGCTTTCGCAAAAGCGTGCCGACGTCATGGCTGGAATTGACAATACAGGAAGGGCGGAACCGGCAGGTACGCCGCATGACTGCCGCCGTTGGCCTGCCTACCTTGCGCCTGGTACGCGTACGGATAGGCCCATGGTCACTGGACGGGCTCCAGCCGGGGCAATGGCGCGAAGCGGCGCTATAAGACCGGGGCCAGCCTAGGGCTGTTCCGCGCGGCGGACCGTCTCGAATTTTTGTTCCAGCTCGACCCGCATTTGCTTGCGCACTTGGGCCGCGGCGAACCGGCGCTGCTCATCGGCCGAGACGGGCGTCAAAGCCGGTACCTTCACCGGTTTGCCATCGTCGTCGACGGCGATCATGGTGAAGAAACAGCTGTTGACGTGACGCACCACCCGGTTCCGGATGTCTTCGGCAATGACTTTGATGCCGACTTCCATCGACGAATTTCCGGTGTGGTTGATGGACGCCAGAAAGGTGACGAGTTCGCCGACTTTAATCGGTTGCCGAAACATCACCTGATCGACGCTAAGGGTAACGACGTAGCGTCCGGCATATCGGCTCGCGCAGGCATATGCCACCTGGTCCAGCAGCTTCAGTACGGAACCGCCATGGACCTTGCCCGAGAAATTGGCGGTGTCGGGCGTCATCAGGACGGTCATGGTCAATTGGTGGGCTGGTAGATCCATTTCTATGTTCCTGCTTAATCACGTGGAAGGATGATCGGAGCCGCGCGCCTCGGCCAGCGCAATGGTCAAATGCTGTACTTTTTTCTTCAGGCGGTCGCGTTCTTCGGTTAGGTCGGCGACCAGGCCGGTCAGCCGGTGTATGGCGATCTGCTCGGGCGTTGCGTCGCCCGACAGCGGGGGCGGTTGTGGCTTGGGCGGCATCCGCGCTTCGCGCACCTGTTTTGCCGCCTGGCGCAATTCTTTTTTCCCACCTGCAACGGCGGCTACTTGCTGGTCTTCGGGCAGGCTGGCGACGGCGGCTGCCGCAGTAATTGAAATGGTGCCCGACTTGACCGCTTCGACAAGTGCCGGCGTGGCCGCTTTTTGGATCTTCTCGATCTGCCCGAGCGTTCCGCTGCTGACACGCGCGGCCCGGGCGACCGCGTCGCGGGTCCAGGGTGGCGCTTCATTCGATGACGCTGCATCGTTTGCGGCGGGTGGCTCCGACGAAGGTGCTTGGATCCGGAGCAGGGCCTGCCGGGCCGACACGATTTCTTTCTTGCGCAGGGCGAGCACGCCGCGCTGGTAATCCGACACGCTGCGGCGGCCCAGGTGGTTGTCTATCATCCACAGGTGGACGTCGTCGATGGACAGGAAGCCCGTGTGCTGCACGGTCTTGAACGGGATGTTGTGCTTTTGGCAAATCCCATGGCGGTTGTGGCCATCCACCAGGATATCGCCCCACAGCACGAGCGCGTCGCGACACCCCTCGGACAAAAGGCTGCGTTCCAGCGCCGCGTATTCATCGGGGGTCAGCGGGTCGATATACGCCCGTAAGTCGTCGTTGATGATGATGTTCATGATTGCGGGAGGGTGGGAAAGCGGGGGTGGCGGTCAGTGTACATGGTGGGGTCATTGACGTGCCTGTGGCCGCGGTATACTTATTACGTTTGCTAGTTATTAGTAACAATCAATAATAAGACGCAGGACGATGGTGAAACGGTGCCTCGCCCATGCGGCGAACATAATAGTTTGGCTACTCCGCGGTGCGCCGATGTGGCGGCGCTGTATATTTCAGAGAAAAAACTGGCGGCTGTTGTTGTATTTTCTTTTGGGTGTCTGGGCCATACAGGGGAATCCGTTCGGACTTTCATCGGCGGCTGACAAAGCATTGTCAGACGAGCTGGCCAGAATCAGGGCATACGTTACCCCTGTGGCTCCGGCCCCCATCACCATTGTGGCGATCGACTGGGAAAGCATCAATGGCCTGCACAATCACAACGAAGGATGGATGCTGGCGAACGACTGGCCGCTTTCCTATCCAGACCATACCCGCATTCTGCGCGACCTGCTATTCACTAAGCACAGTACGCCACCCAGCGCCATCTTCTATGACATCTTCTTTGAACGGCCGCGCCTGAACGGACGGGACCCCGAACAGGCCAAGCTGGCGGATCTGGGCCGCACTCTGGGCAGGTGGAAAAATAACCCCAAGTTGCCGCCAGTTTTTCTCGCGGGCGGCGGCGTACATATGCCCATGTCGGCGGTTGCGCGACAGGCGCTTGAACCGGCGAATCTCGTTGTGACGGCATGGGAAGGATACGGCGACTTTTATCCTTTGCACGCCATGCTCCGGAAGTCGGACGGTCCGACTCCTTCGAGGCCATTGCCGTTGGCGGCAACAGCCTTGTATCTCGAGCTTTGCAAAAGCCGGGGCGAAAACTGCGAATGGGCGCGTAGCACACAAGCGGCGCCGCTGGCGGTGCAGTGGGAAGTCCTGGACAAAGCGGGCTGCAGCATGACCAACCCCACCAATGGATGGCGCCGTGTCGTCTTAGGCATTGGCAATATTGCGGGCAGGATGCTAGGCATGGCAAAGGACACGGACACCGCCACGGGAGATTGTTTGCCCTTTCATCAAGTCCGCTTATCCGAGCTTTATACAACGCCGCCGGCCGACCTGCGTCCGCCCCACTTGGCGCCGGGCGAGCCGTATGTGGTGCTGGCAGGCCTCATGATGAAAAGCCTGAAGGACTACCACCAGACGCCGCTGTACGGGCAAATAGAAGGCGTGTATTTGCATGCGGCCGCGCTGGAGAATCTGAACCGGCTGGGGCGCGGATATATCCATGATCGCGATCTCAGATTCCTGAGCATTGCGGTGTGGGGCATTCTTCTTTTGGCGTTCTGGCCTTTCCTGCGGCGCCGCCGCTTGCCCGCCGCAACCGGCACATCACAGGCAATGGGCACCAAGGCCTCCACGCGCGTGCGGTGGGTTCTCCGCCGGCTTCTATGGTGGTCTATTTTCATACTGGGCGTTATTGGCCTGTATATCGTTTTCTACGAGGCGATCGACGTCGCGCCAGAAGGCTGGCTTTCACTGATTGCGTTGATCCCGCTGCTGAAGCAAGTGGTGTCAAGCGCTGAACATAATCTGGAACAAGGGGGCGAATAGCATGCCGTTCAAGTACGCGACGCTGGCCAGTGTGGCCTTCTGTATTCTTGGCATTATCCCGGCCGTATCGGCGCAGACCGTGCGGATCCAGGAGATTCCCAACGCGGAAGATATTGAAGTGGTCGCCGTGGCGGACGGCGCGTATATTCTGCTGGCCGAGCTGGGGCCCATCAAGTTTCCCCTGCCTGCAACACAGCAAAAGAACGGTTCGCTGCAGTTCACGATAGGACGCAAATCCTACAGCGTCTCCCGCGCGGACGTGACGCTGGTCAACGAAAAGCTGGTGAATGACGCCTGCGGCACGATACCGTCAACGCTCGCGCGCGACGCCCGATCGGCTAGTGTGAAAGGCGCGGGAGAGGGTTGCAAATGAAACTGTTCCACGCTCTGGCGATGTCGAGCCTGCTGATGCTTGGCGGGTGCGCTGGCATAGGCGGCACAGGCGGCGGTAAACAGATGGCGGGCTACGTCAACCCCGTCAACATCATTGACACGCGCCAGCTGCACCAGATGGACAGGACCGCGGTTCACGATGGCGAGTTGATCGCGTATGTTGAGCGCATCCGGATACGTCTCGAAGATGCCCATGGAGAACCGTGCAAGTGTGCCGTCTTGGTGGATTCGTTTGGCGGCTACGAAGCCTATTCGTTGTCGCACAAGACGATTGTCGTATCCGCCGGCCTGATTGCGCAGGCCGACTCAGAAGATGAAGTCGCTGCGATCCTTGCTCATGAACTGAGCCATGCCTATGGCGGGGACAACATCAAGGGGTATGTCCAGGACGCCTCGTTGTACATGGCCAAGGTGGGCGGCTTTGCGATGGGTCAAGGCGGATACACCATGATGCTGGGCGAGTATGTGGACGATGCTGCCAAAGGGCTGATTTACCACCAGTGGAATGTAGGACAGGAGATCGACGCGGACATCTTCGCCATGAACCTCCTGGCGAAAGCTGGATATTCGATTGACGGACTGAAAATGGCCGTGCGCAAGTTGTCCGAATACGGCGCGCAAATCAATGCAGCCAAGCCCAAGCCAACGGGCGAGTGCATTAAAACGACAGCCAAGACAATTGCGTGGGACTTGAAGGCCTGCAGCAAGCAGCTTACTGGCGTGGGCGCAAGCGTGTATCAGGACAGGGACCAGCGCCTCAAGGCAATAGCCGTTGGCGCCAAAAGCTTGAAGCCCGAAGAGCGGCGGCGCAGGGTCAACCCTGGCGTACCCAATTTTCCGGCCGTTGACTATATTTTCGGCATGAATGAACTGGTGTCGCGCAATCTTCCAGCATTGAAACGTGGCTTGGCCAAGCTGGAGCGCAGGCCCATGCCCGTGTCATTGATTGGTAACGTGGCCGTAAGCAACAAGTTGGCCGTCGCCCATGCCATGGCGGGCAACGGAGAGAAGGCGGCGGAGTATCTGATCAACAGCTTCGAAAGCAAACCTCGCACGGCCTGGACCTTCAATCAACTCTACAAGGTGGTCGACCGGGAAGGCGACGCCAAGCAAGTCGAGAAAGTCATGCGGGAAGCCCATGAAGAGGTGGGCTTCATGCCGGCGCTATTGCCCATCGAGGGCTATCTGGCCGAGCGGCACAAACTTATAGCCGCACAAGTTTTTTCAACTGGGCGTTGCTTGTTGTCCATCGTCGACGATCAAAAAACCCTAAACCTGTGCGATCAATTCAGCAAGCAGGCGCAAAGTGGACGGCTGGCGGACTGGTAGACAGGGGCCCCTCGCCGGGCAGTTCCGCGCCACGGGGCCGCGAGGCAGAGGACACTAGCAAAAGTCCAGCATCACGCGTGAAGAAGAGGTTTCGTGGAACTGGCCTATGGCCGCCGCTTGCTCGAAGCCTTCTGCCCGAAAGGCGTCGAGTACGGCGGCAGCCGCATCCGGACGGCAGCTTACCAGCAGGCCGCCGCTGGTCTGCGGATCGGATATCAAGGCTTGCTGCCAAGGCGCGACATTCGGTGAAAGGCCAACCTGATCGCCATAACTGTCCCAGTTCCGCGCCGAGGCGCCGGTGACGATGTTCTGCTTGGCGAAGCCCATGGCGCTGGCAATGAGGGGTACATCGGCCATGCGCACGTGCGCGGCCAGGCGCGAGCCACGGCAAACTTCCAGTAGATGGCCGGCAAGCCCGAATCCGGTGACATCGGTCATGGCATGTACGCCATTCATTCCCGCGAGGGCGATGCCGACCCGATTCAGCTTGGTGGTGTGGCGTAGCATTTCCGTATAGCCGGCGTGGTCGAGCAAGCCTTTTTTCAAGGCGGCCGACAGTATGCCCACACCCAGCGGTTTTCCAAGAATCAGCACGTCGTCCGGCTGCGCATCGGTGTTCTTGCGCACGCGGTCGGGATGCACCAGCCCGAGACCGACCAGGCCGTAGATCGGTTCCAGCACGTCGATGCTATGGCCGCCAGCAATGGGAATGCCCGCCTCGCGGCAAACGCTGGCTCCCCCTTCCAACACACGGCCGATGATCTCTGGCGGCAATTTTGCGATAGGCATGCCGACCAAGGCCAGGGCCATGATGGGCGTACCGCCCATGGCATAAATGTCGGAAAGTGCGTTGGTGGCGGCGATACGGCCGAAATCGTAAGGGTCGTCGACGATGGGCGTAAAAAAGTCAGTTGTCGCGACCAGCGCCTGGCTGTCGTTAAGCCGGTAGACGGCGGCGTCGTCGCTGGATTCGGTGCCGACCAGGAGCTCGGGCGGGATGATGCCCGCTGGCGCTTGTGCCAAAATTCGGGATAACAAGCCGGGGGCGATTTTGCAACCGCAGCCTCCGCCGTGTGAAAATTGTGTGAGTGCAATAGATTTCATCAGGATAAGTATGACACGTCGTCCAGCGGTACGCGCTTCGGACTTGCACGCCTTCGACACGATTATCGACGCTCGCTCGCCAGCGGAGTTTGCGCTCGATCATATCCCCGGCGCCATCAACTGTCCCGTGCTCGACGATGAGGAGCGCCGGATAGTTGGGACCCTGTACAAGCAAATCGGCGCCTTCGAAGCCCGGCGGGTGGGTGGCGCCATGGTGGCGGCCAATCTGGCCCGGCATCTGGGCGGCCTGTTCTCGACGCGTCCCGCCGATTGGAAACCGCTCGTCTATTGCTGGCGTGGCGGCCTGCGCAGCAGTTCCATGGTGACCTGGTTGCGTCTGGTGGGATGGGACGCCCAGCAGTTGGCTGGCGGATACAAAGCGTACCGCCATCATGTGCTTGAACTGATCGACATCCTTTCGCCTCAATTGGATTTGCGTGTCATCTGCGGGGCGACGGGCAGTGCCAAGACGCGGATTCTGCATGCGCTTGCCGCGCAGGGAGAGCAAGTGCTCGATCTCGAGGCTTGCGCCAGCCATAAGGGCTCGTTGCTGGGCGGCTTGCCGGGTGTGCCGCAGCCATCCCAAAAACGATTTGAAACGCTGATCGGTTCCATGCTTGAATCTGTCGACCTGACGCGGCCGCTTTTTGTTGAAGGCGAAAGTGCCCGCATTGGGCGGTTGTCGGTGCCGTTGCCGTTGCTGGGAAAACTGCGCGCCGCGCCGTGCATCGAGCTGAGGGCAACGGCGCAGGCCAGGCTGGCGTTTCTTTTGGACGATTACGCCTACCTTGGAGACGACGCTTCCGGGCTGGCGTCGCAGTTGGGCATGCTGAGGCAATTGCATGGCGCCCAGGCGGTGGAGCGTTGGCAGCAGTGGGCGCTGGAGCGGAATTTGCCGCCGCTCTTTGCCGAACTGATGGCATTGCACTACGATCCGCATTATGAGCGGTCGCAGGCCCGCAATTTCCTGGCATGGACACAGCGGCAAAGTATTGCCACAGACGACTTATCGGCGCAGGGTGTGGCCAAGGCTGCGCAGGAAGTGCTGCGCATCGCCACCGCGATGAAGTAGCAAGAAACGTATTTTTCGGCCACCGGGCCGCGACTATAGTGGGGGCATGTTTTCCACTTCATGCAAATTCGCCATGAGAACCGTCCAGAACACCAAGCGCGCGACCATCGTGGCACAGGCCTGCCGCAGCATCGAATCCTCGGAGTTCCCGCCCACCTTGATGGAATTGGCGGCGCACGCCGGTATCAGCACGTATCATTTCCACCGCGTTTTCAAGGCGGAGACGGGGCTTACTCCCAAAGCCTATGCCAACGCCTGGCGCGCACGACGCTTGCGCGATGGCCTCACTACCGCGGACACGATCACACAAGCCATCTACGACGCCGGATTCAATTCCAACAGCCGCTATTACGAATCCGCATCGCGCGTGCTGGGCATGCGCGCCCGTGAATTTCGGTCGGGCGGCCAGAACGTGCGCATCCGTTTCGCCGTCGGGCAATGTTCGCTGGGCGCGATACTGGTCGGGCAAAGCGTGCGCGGCATTTGTGCCATATGGCTGGGAGATGATCCCGATGCTTTGGCGCGGCAACTTCAAGACCAATTTCCCAGGGCGGAGCTGATAGGCGGCGACCCCGCGTTCGAGCAGTTGGTCGCGCAGGTCGTGGGGTTCGTCGAGGCGCCGTGCCTGGGATTGGACTTGCCGCTGGACGTACAAGGCACGGCGTTTCAAGAGCGCGTGTGGCAAGCATTGCGCGAAATACCGCCCGGGACCACGGTTACCTACACTGATATTGCCTCCAGGCTAGGCATGCCCAAAGCGGTGCGCGCGGTTGCCGGCGCATGTGCCGCCAACCGGATCGCGGTGGCGATTCCGTGCCACCGCGTGCTAAGGCGCGACGGCGACATTTCGGGTTACCGATGGGGAGTGGAACGCAAGCGCCAATTGCTGGACACGGAAGCCGGTGATCCGCCTAGCGCTTCGGTGCAACGCAGGCGAACTGTGCCCCCTGGGGGTCGACGCACTGAATAATCCAGCTTTCACCCGGCACTTCATGCGGACCCATTACTACCTGGCCGCCGGCTTGCCTGATACGGTCCACGGTGTCGTCGACAGCGGCGACATTGAAGTAATACATCCAGGTGGCGGCGGGCGTATCCGGCATCTTGGTCATCATGCCGCCTATGGGCGTACCGCCGGCAGCGAACAGTTGATATGTTCCATATTCGCCCATATCCATGGCCTGATCCTTGGTCCATCCGAATAGACCGGAGTAAAAGTCAAAGGCGCGTTCGCCATCGGCCGCGTGCAGTTCATGCCAGCCGACGTGTCCCGGCCGGTCGGAGGCCGGCGGCGAGTCGGGTTCGCCCCGGCCAGGTTGGAACAGTACAAATCCAGCGCCGTCGGGGTCGCTGACGACGGCGAAGCGTCCTATATCCGGTATGTCTTCGGGTCCATGATGCAGCGCGCCGCCCTGGGTCTTGATACGGTCGACATACGCCTGGACATCGTCAACGCCAATATAGCCGGACCAGCTTGGCGTTACGCCCGCCGCCCGCGCCTCCTCGCAGATATCCATCATCCCGCCCACCATGGCGGGTCCCATCGAAAGCAAGGTATATGAGCGGTCGGCCAACCCGGCGTCCTTGGCGCTCCAGCCTATTACCTTTCCATAAAAAGCCGCCGCCGCCTGGCTGTCGGTGGTCATAAGTTCGTACCAGACAAATTTGCGGAGAGTTGTTGCCATGGTGATTTCCTTGGAAAGTGCGGCTCCGTGTCACGTTTTGGTTCGCCAGTTGTGAGGATGGATGGGTACATCGTCCCAGAAATGTAGCCTAACAATCAATGGCTTATGCATGGGAAAATGATGCAGATTGCAACCGCGAGAAGCGCGCATATTGCCGGCTATACGCCGCAAATGACTGCCCCCGCGCATGGCGGGGGCGTCTATGTGACACATGCATGCGCACAGCTGGCGCATGCATATGTGATACATGTTATTCGCAGTCGGAAACGACCACCTTGCACGAGCCACCGCCACACTCTTCGACAGCCTTCGATTCAGCGATTTGTTTTGTGTTGCCGTAGCCGATGCCGTAGTGCTCTGACGATGCGGCATAGGCGCCGCACGTCTTGAACCACACCGCAATCTTGCAGTTTTCGTTGCCGGCGGCGCGGCATTCTTTCAATGCGGCGGCCTTGGCCGAGCTTTCGCTGTCATAGCCACTGACCAGGGCATAGCCCGCGTCGGTGGAGCCTGCCTCGTCGTCCACGGCGATTGCGCCGACAGCCATGGCGCTGAATGGTGCGACCAGCGCCATGCTGAAGGTAACGGCAGCCAACAACGATTGTGTCTTTTTCAAATTATTCTCCAATACTTCCAAGTGAGGTGCTTCAACGCAATACCCTTATTGCAAATGTGGGTATTCGCAGCAAGGATGTTTACGGCAGCCTGAACGTGGGGTTTAGGGGCTTCTTTCCTCTGCTTGGAGAGATGATTGGTGTTCGAATCAGTCGGCCAGTTGGTTGTACCGGTGGCAGTCGACGGTGTGGTCCATGATGCATCCCACCGCCTGAAGATACGAATAGCAAATGGTAGGGCCGACAAACGTGAAGCCTGCTTTTTTCAATGTCTTGCTCATTGCCTCGGCTTCGGGGGAACTGGTGGGGACATTGTCATGCGCAGCGTGATGATTGATCTTGGGCGTGCCGCCCACGAACGACCAGATGGTGTCGGCGGGATCGTCGAGCGCGAGCCAGGCCTGGGCGTTTTGGCGCGCCGCCCGAAGCTTGAGGCGGTTACGTACAATGCCCGCGTCTTGCATTAGGACGTCATTGATGTAGTCGTCGGTCATGGACGCCAATTGCGACGGGTCGAAATGAAAAAGCGCCTGGCGAAACCGAGGGCGCTTTTTAAGAATGGTGATCCAGGACAGGCCGGCCTGAAACCCTTCGAGAATGAGCATCTCGAAAAGGTGCCGCGGGTCGCGCGAGGGCACGCCCCATTCTGTGTCGTGGTATGCGATGTAATCAGGGTCTTCGGTACACCAATAGCATCGCTTCATTGCTCATAGCTCCATTTAGCCGCCGCAACCTCCGCAGCAGTTGCCATCTTCACCGTGCACTGGTTTGGCGACGGCAAAACCCGCGTCTTCGACGGCGACATGCAGGCGCTGCGTGGAGACGATGTCTTCATTAAACGACACCGTGGCTTTGCTGTCATTGAATGATACGGCAACATTGTCTACCCCATTGACGGCCTTGAGGGCCTGGGCGACCTTGGTGGCGCAGGCTTCGCCCTGCAAACCGGTGAGTTTGAGCATTCCTATTTGCATCGTTGTTCCTTGTTGGTGATTGGAGTAAAGATGTATATTAAATAGATCTTTGCCAGATCGCAAGTGCCAGCGCAAAGTCAGGCGCCGGCCTAAGGGGCGTGCGCAAGCCGCCTCTTCTTCAACCAGCCAATACGGGGCAAGAAGGCCAAGGGACCTGCCCCGCGCCCACGGCGTGTCCCTTACCTGTCCCCGTGTAAAATATCTGTGTATACATACAGCTTGCCACGTCATGAACCATCCCGCTCAGCGCCGTATCGCCCATCTTGATATGGATGCGTTCTATGCATCGGTCGAGCTGCTGCGTTATCCGGAGCTTTGCGGCTTGCCCGTCGTCATTGGCGGCGGAAATAACACGCAGCCCAAGACCCTGCCCGACGGCACCCGGCTTTTTTCGCGGTTGCGCGGCTATATCGGTCGCGGCGTAACGACTACGTCTACGTACGAAGCCCGCGCCTTGGGCATATTTTCCGCTATGGGCTTGATGAAGGCGGCGCAGTTGGCGCCTGAGGCCATCTTGCTGCCTGTGGATTTCGCGGCTTACCGTCACTACTCTCGGCTATTCAAGGAGGCTGTAGCCGAAATCGCTGCGCGCATCGAAGATCGGGGCATCGACGAAATCTATATCGACTTGACCGGGCAGCCGGATACCTCGCAGGCGCTCGGCCAGCGCATCAAGGATGCCGTGCACCAAGCGACAGGACTGTCGTGCTCGATCGGAATTTCACCCAACAAGCTGCTTTCCAAGATTGCGTCCGACCTGGACAAGCCCAACGGACTGACGGTTATTGGCCCAGGCGACCTCGAACGGCGCATATGGCCATTGCCTGTTTCCAAAATCAACGGCATAGGCCCAAAGTCCACCGCCAAGCTGGCGGCCATCGGTATTGAAAGCATCGCCCAATTGGCACTGGCCACGCCTAAGCTCTTGCAAGCGCACTTCGGCCTGGGATACGCACAGTGGCTGCTGGATGCGGCTCGCGGAATCGATGGAAGGCCGGTCGTGACGCATTCCGAACCCAAGTCGTTCAGCCGCGAAACCACATTCGAACGCGATCTCGACGTAGTGCGAGACCGTCAGGCCTTGTCCAGTATTTTCCTGGATTTGTGCGCACGGGTTGGGGGCGATCTTGTCCGCAAGGGCTATGTGGGCAAGACCATAGGCATCAAGCTGCGCTTCAGCGACTTTCGCACGGTGACGCGCGACCTGACGCTGCCAAGCCACACGGCCGATGCGGCCGCCATACACCGGGCGGCCGGACTATGCTTGAAGCGTATCCCCATGGACAACCGCATACGATTGCTTGGCGTGCGGGTGGGCAGTCTGGTGGCGCAGGCGGATGCCCCGCAAGCCGGTGCACAAGTTGTAGCCGAACCCTCCCAGCTGCCTTTATATTTCTGATGCCGGATAGGGTTCGACGTTGTCGCCCACCGCAAGCTGCGCTTCCTGGCTCGCGCCGGCCACGACGGCGTTCACGCCGAACAATACGCCGGACGCAAAGCGGCGGTTCTCAGCCAGCGTCAGGCCGGGCTCCAGCGCCGTTATGGCTGTTTCCTGGTCAATATTGGGAACTGGACAGCGCCCGCAAGGCTTGACGAATGCAAACCGCAGCGGCCCGATGCGCAGGCCGAACAGCATATCTTCTTCGTACGCCGGCAAACCTTGAAGCACAATATTCGGACGGAATCGGTTCATGGGCACTGGCGGCTGCCCCTTGGCCCGCAACTGCTCGTTCAGTTCATCCAGGGATGCCTGATTCGTTACCAGAAAAGGAAAGCCGTCGGCGAAGCCGAAGACATGCCGCGCGGGAAAGCCGGGAACCCAGTCCCGGTGTGCGGCCCGCCAGGCGTCGACGTGCGCGGGACTTGCGGTGCGAGCCGCATCAGGATGCAGGCGCAACAGGCGGCAAGGCGTTTCGAGGAAGGCGCCCAGCCAGTGTGCGGCGAGGTCGCCTTCGTCTGCGCCGAGAGTGTCGCTACTAAAGATGCGTACTGGAACCTTTATGCTGGTGACGCCGATCTCCGGCCTGCCTACATGCAGCGGCGGCATCTCCGGCGCATTCAACGTAAGGCCTCCGTCGCTGAGGCTGGGTTGTATCAATGCCAGCTTGGCGCATGTGCGTTGGGTCATGAATCGCCCGTTGCCGTCGACCACTACCCACTGGCGATCGAAACTCAGCCCGCTTACGCCCAGGCCGGCCTGAGTGTGCGCAATGCCGGCGCATGATTTGACGGGGTAGCTATGCAGACTGAGAATGGAGACGTTCATGGGAATGGAGGCAACATGAGCTGGAGGACGAAGCCGGCAAAAGAAGTTGAAGCGCATAATAGCGCTTGCGGAATCTTGACGGAAAGAGGGAAAACAACATGCCACTGAAAGACTGGCTGGCTGCATTGGTCGTCATTGTGGCGTGGGGCCTCAATTTTGTCGTCATCAAGCAGGGCCTTAGCGAAATTCCGCCTTTGCTGCTCGGCGCCCTGCGTTTCATTCTTGTGGCTGTCCCGGCCGTGTTTTTCGTCAAGCGGCCGGACCTGCCGTGGCGCATCATTGTGTTGTATGGGCTCACGATTAGCGTGGGCCAATTTTCCTTCCTCTTCACCGCCATGTACGTCGGCATGCCCGCCGGCCTGGCATCGCTGGTTCTGCAATCGCAGGCGTTTTTCACGATATTGATCGCAGCCGTCTTCCTGCGCGAGCGCGTGCATCCGCAGCAAATGCTTGGCATGTCGGTCGCCATCGCCGGGCTGGTGCTGGTTGGCCAGGGCACGGGGTCGGCGGCTGTGCCGTTAATCGGTTTGGCTCTGACCCTGATGGCCGCCCTCAGTTGGGCCTCGGGCAATATCGTCATCAAGGGCGCCGGAAAGATCGACATGGTCGGCCTGGTCATCTGGGGCGCGCTTGTCCCGCCGCTGCCGTTTCTGGCCTTGTCGTGGATATTCGAAGGGCCACAACTAATGAAGGATAGCCTGGCAAATATCAGCTACGTCGGTATCCTGGCCGTTTTTTACCTGGCGGTGGTGGCTACCGTGATCGGCTATGTCTTGTGGGGCCGCTTGTTAAGCCGCCACCCTGCAAGCAAAGTGGCGCCGCTCAGTCTGCTCGTGCCGGTCATTGGCCTGGTTTCTTCCGCATGGTTTCTGGGCGAACTCCTGTCCATTGTTCAATGGCTAGGGGGTGTAGTGGTCTTGTTCGGGCTGGTACTGAATGTCTTCGGGCGCGAGTTGTGGCAAATAGTCCGCAAGCCCGCGAAAGCGCTGCGTTAAACTTTGAGCCTTGCAGAGAATTGCTGCGATTACCTTTTCTTTTCGTTCTAAATGAAGGAAGCCAACATGGAATTTGATCGGTCGGGCGTAAGTGCGCTTATGGAAATCACCAAGCGCCCGGAGCTCGTGTTTGTGCGCGGCGAAGGCTCGTGGCTGGAAGATCACACGGGCAAGCGCTATTTGGACTTTGTGCAGGGCTGGGCGGTCAACAGCCTGGGCCATTGTCCGCCAGCGGTCGTTGCGGCAATCAATGAGCAGGCGGGTCGCCTGATCAATCCGTCGCCAGCCTTCTACAACGTGCCCTCCATGGAACTCGCCAAGCGTCTGACGGGGGCGTCGTGCTTCGACCGCGTGTTTTTTGCCAATAGCGGCGCTGAAGCGAACGAAGGCGCGATCAAGCTCGCGCGCAAATGGGGTCGGCTGCATCGCAAAGGCGCATTCAAGATCATCACCTTCGGCCACAGTTTTCATGGCCGCACGCTGGCCACCATGTCGGCATCGGGCAAGCCCGGTTGGGACACCTTGTTCGCGCCGCAGGTCGACGGGTTTCCCAAGGCCGAACTCAACGACCTGGAGTCCGTGCGCGCCCTCATCGACGAGAAGACGGTGGCTATCATGCTGGAGCCGGTGCAGGGTGAAGCCGGCGTCATTCCGGCAACCCGGGATTTCATGACGGGCCTGCGCCGCCTGGCGGACGATAACGGCCTGCTGCTGATTGTCGACGAGGTGCAAACCGGCATGGGCCGCTGCGGCAAGCTCTTTGCCTACGAGTTGTCGGGCGTCACGCCCGATATCATGACGCTGGGCAAGGGTATAGGCGGCGGCGTGCCGCTGGCCGCCATGTGCGCGCGCGAAGCGGTGGCCTGCTTCGAACATGGCGATCAGGGCGGAACGTATAACGGCAATCCGCTCATGACGGCGGCAGGCGTGGCCGTGTTCGATGCCTTGATGGCGCCCGGCTTCCTCGAGTCGGTCAATGCACGAGCCGCCCAATTGTCGGAGGGCTTGCTTGCCTTGTCGGCGCGTTGGGGCATGAAGGGCGAGCGCGGCGATGGCCTGCTGCGCGCCTTGCTGCTGGACCGGGACGACGGTGGCGCCATTGTCGACGCCGCACGCGACTGGCCCGGCGAAGGCATGCTGCTTAACGCGCCCAGGCCGAACCTGCTGCGCTTCATGCCTGCGTTGAATGTGACGGCGGAAGACATCGACCTGATGCTGTCGCGCCTGGACGATGTTATCCGCGCCGTGCGCGGCTAAAACGCGCGGGGCGACAAGAATGGATTCTTATCGCCCCGCGCATCGTGCAATACCCCGAACGTTATGCCGCTTTCACCGTCTGACGCCACTTGTGCAGTAACGGTTCGGTATAGCCATTCGGCTGTTCGCGGCCCTTGAATACCAGATCGCACGCAGCCTGATACGCCGCCGACATATTGAAGTTGCCTGCCATGGGCCGGTACAACGGGTCTCCCGCGTTCTGGGCGTCGACGACCGCCGCCATGCGCTGCATGGTTTCGGTAATTTGCTCTTTGCTGACAACGCCGTGATACAGCCAGTTTGCCATGTGCTGGCTGGAAATACGCAGGGTGGCTCGGTCTTCCATCAGGCCCACGTTGTGGATGTCGGGTACTTTCGAGCACCCTATGCCCTGATCGATCCAACGCACGACGTAACCCAGGATGCCTTGGGCATTGTTGTCGAGCTCTTCCTGTATTTCGGCGGCGGACCAGTTGGTATCGGGGGCGACCGGTATGGTCAGGATCTTGTCCAGCAGGGGTTCGGATTTGCCTTCCATGCCGCGCTGGATTTCCTGCACGTCGACCTGGTGGTAGTGCAAGGCATGCAGAGTGGCCGCGGTCGGCGAGGGCACCCACGCGGTATTGCCGCCGGCCTTGAGATGGCCGATTTTTTGAACCAGCATATCGGCCATGAGGTCGGGCATGGCCCACATGCCCTTGCCAATCTGTGCCTGGCCGCGCAAGCCGCATTCCAGACCCACCTGGACGTTGTTGCGTTCGTAGGCGTCGATCCACACGCTGCGCTTCATGTCGCCCTTGCGCACCATGGCGCCTGCTTCCATGGAAGTATGCATTTCATCGCCGGTGCGATCCAGGAACCCGGTGTTGATGAAGGCCACCCGCCGCGCCGCCTGGGCGATGCAGGCTTTTAGGTTTGTGCTGGTGCGGCGCTCTTCGTCCATGATGCCCATCTTGATGGTATTGGGTTCAAGTCCTAGCAAGGCTTCCGTGCGGGCAAAGAGTTCGCACGCGAAGGCCACTTCGGCCGGCCCGTGCATCTTCGGCTTGACGATATAAATGGAACCGCTGCGGGAATTGCCGCGCGCCTTCAGGTCGTGCATGGCCACAAGCGAGGTGAAGACGGCGTCGAGGATACCTTCAGGCACTTCCTGGCCGTTTTCGTCCAGTATGGCCGGGTTGGTCATAAGGTGGCCAACGTTACGTATGAACATTAGCGAACGGGCATGCAGGCGTTGTGTCTGGCCGTTCAGGTCGATGTATTCGCGATCCGGGTTGAGCTTGCGCATGAATGACTTGCCGCCCTTTTCGACCTCTTCCGCCAGCGTGCCGTCCATCAGGCCCAGCCAATTGCGGTAGGCCAGGACCTTGTCGTCCGCATCGACGGCGGCGATGGAGTCTTCGCAGTCCATGATGGTGGTCAGTGCGGCTTCCATGAGGATGTCTTTGATGCCTGCGTTATCTTGCGCGCCAATGGGGTGCGACTTGTCGATCTGGATTTCGAAGTGCAGGCCGTTATGCTTGAACACCAGCGCTTGCGGGGCGGCGGCGTCGCCGCGATGGCCAAGAAACGATGCCGTTTGAGCCAGCGTGGTTTGTGTGCCGTTTTCCAGTGTGACGGCCAGGCCCCCGTTGTGCACGGCATAGGCCTTGGCGTCGGAGTGCGAACCCTGGGCCAACGGTATGCTTTGATCCAGGAAATCTCTTGCGAAGGCAATGACTTTTGTGCCGCGCGCCGGGTTATAGCCGCCCGCGCGCGTGGCGCCGCCGTCTTCGGGAATTGCATCGGTGCCATACAAGGCATCGTACAGGCTGCCCCAGCGGGCGTTCGCGGCATTCAGGGCGTAGCGCGCATTGGTGATGGGTACGACTAGCTGTGGACCGGCCTGTTGGGTGATTTCGGTATCGATGTTGCTGGTCTTGACCTGGACTGTCGCGGGCGCATCTTGCAGGTAGCCGATCTCGCGCAGGAACGCTTGATAGGCCGCGGCATCGTTGACGGCGCCTTTGTTCTTGCGGTGCCAGCCGTCGATCTCGGCCTGCAGACGGTCGCGCTCGGCCAGCAATTCGCGATTCTTGGGCGACAGGTCGTGGACGAGCTGGTCCAGGCCTGCCCAGAATGCATCCGGCGCCACACCGGTGCCCACGAGCGCTTCCTGTTCGACGAATTGATGAAGCACAGTGGCTACGTGCAGCCGCTTGCAGACGGTTCTTACGGTCATGGCAAAATCCTTAAACAGAGGGGTGGCGAAAAATCGAATGCGCACGCTCCCGCAGGCATGTCCGAGACATGTATAGGCGTTGTAATGTGGAGCGAGTAGACTTACATCAGGGGCGCCCGTCCATTATGGACTGTAGCGTAACTGGACTCAACCTCACCCAAAGTCACAGGACTAGGTACTTTTAGTATCGGCTCGTTCTTGGCCGCCGCCTCATTGGGTACATTCCGTGTTCACGACCTATCCACGACAAAGGACAGCATCATGAAAAGCGAATTGAAACTGATAGGTGCTCCATCGGCCCTGCTGCTGCTGGAGGGCTGGTCAGCCACTGAGGGCCGCGACGCCATCCACAAGACCTTCATGTTCAAGAACTTCAACGAGGCGTTCGGGTTCATGACGCGCGTCGCGATGCAGGCCGAGAAGCTGGATCACCATCCTGAATGGATGAATGTCTATAACCGGCTAAGCGTAACGTTGACCACCCACGATGCCAAGGGCGTCACCGAGCGCGATGTGGCCCTGGCGTTATTCATGGACCAATTAGCCTAAGTAACGGCTTGCCGGCGGATCATTCCAATAAGAGCCAGCCGGCCTAAGCCGTGGGAGTAAGCCATGCCACCAGGATCGACACCGTTGCCATGGACAGGACGGTCGAGATCAGGATGGCGCGCGACGTGACCGCGGGTTCGCGCTCGTACAGTTTGGCCAGCATGAACGGCCCCGTGCCGACCGGAAGGGCGGCCAGCAAGATGGCCGTGCTGGCCCACAAGGGCGGCATGTCGAATACGTAAGTCACCAAAACGAACATGACCAGCGGCTGCAACACCAGCTTGAGCGACACGATGCGCCACACGGCGCCATGGTGCTCTGTGGCCTGGCCCTGCGAAAGGAAAAGCCCAATGGTGACGAGTGCGCACGGACTGGCGGCGGCGCCCAGCAAGGTCGTGAATTCCAGCACGGCATATGGCAAGGGTAGCGGCGAGGCCGCGACGATCAGGCCAAGGGCGGGGGCGGCAACCAGCGGATTGCGCAGGAGCGACGCCCCAACCTTGCGGGATGTGGTCCACAGGCTTTGCGAGCGTTGCAAGTCGATCTCGATAAGCACGATGGAAAACGCGAAGAGGGCGCAGGCGGTAAGCAGCATGGCGATAATGACGGCAGGCAGGCTTGCCTGGCCGAACACCATCAGGCACAGCGGAATGCCCATGAAGCCGGAATTCGAGTACGAGGCCGCGAGTCCTTCGATGCTGGCGTCGGCCAGGCGGCCTTTGCGGCGGCGGTCCAGCATGTAGGACGCAAGAAAGACAACGGCGATGGAAAGAATGGAGGCCGCCATGTAGCCGGGCTGGTTGATCTCTTCCCATGTAATTTCCGCCATGGACTGAAACAGCAGCGCGGGCAGCGCCATCCAGACCACGAATTTGTTCAGGCTATCGACGGCCCCCGGACCCAACAGGCGCTTCCGGCCGCTCAAGTAGCCGATCAGGATAAGCCCGAATAGGGGAAAGACGGCGTTGACGATGACGCTCAAAACGTATCCTGGCAGGCAAGTAGGTGTGGCGTGTATTAAAGCAAAAAATTGCCGCGCGCGGGACGGGCGTGCAAATGCGCATATAGTGTCATAGTACGTTCCTATACTGTCCTTTTTGTGTGGTGGCGTCTTATGTCCGAATCATCCAACTCCGTTACTCCCACGCTATTGCCTCCGGTCGTGCCGTTTGCCGGTTTCATGGATGCGCGCGCGGCGACCGAGCGCCTGGTCGAAATTTACGCCCGGAACACGGCGTTCATTCGCGACAAGTTCAGCCTGTATGCCAAGGGCGATTTCAAGGCCAAGCAGCGTGTGCGGGCCTACTACCCCGCCATACGGATACGGGTCGATACCTACCAGGAAGTCGATAGCCGCCTGTCGTACGGCCATGTGGTCGAGCCCGGCGCCTACATGACCACCGTCACCCAGCCAGAGCTTTATTTCGACTATCTGCTGGAGCAAATCGGCCTGCTCATCAAGAATCATGGCGTGCCCGTCGAAATCGGTGAATCGGACCTGCCCATTCCGCTGCACTTTTCGTTTACGGACGGCCAGTATGTGGAAGGCGTTTACTCGGATCGGCTGGGTGACGCATTGCGCGACCATTTCGATGTGCCTGACCTGGCCGTCACTGACGATGCGATCGTCAACGGCACATGGCACGGCAGGTCCGAGGAACCGCGGCCCCTTGCGCCCTTTACGGCCCCGCGCGTGGACTATTCGCTGCACCGGCTTCAGCACTACACGGCAACCGCGCCCCAGCATTTCCAGAACTTCGTGTTGTTCACCAACTACCAGTTCTATGTCGAAGAGTTCGTGCAGTGGGCGCGTGAGTCCCTGGCCTCGGGGGAAGGAGGCTATACCGCGCTAGTGGAGCCTGGCAATATCGTCACCTATCCGGGGCCGGATCTCGAGCGGGTCGGGCTGCCGTTGATGCGCATTCCGCAGATGCCGTCGTATCACCTGGTGCGCGACAAGCATATGGGCATCACGATGATCAATATCGGCGTGGGGCCGTCCAACGCCAAGACGATCACCGATCATGTGGCGGTGCTGCGCCCATCGGCATGGCTGATGCTGGGCCATTGTGCCGGCTTGCGCACCACTCAGCGCTTGGGCGACTACGTGCTGGCACATGGCTATGTGCGCCAAGACCACGTGCTGGACGACGACTTGCCCCTTTGGGTGCCGGTACCGCCGCTCGCCGAAATCCAGATCGCCCTGGAACAGGCCGTGGCCGAAGTAGCCGGCCTGTCGGGTTGGGAACTGAAGAAGATCATGCGCACGGGAACGGTGGCCACGATCGATAACCGCAATTGGGAGCTGCGCGATCATCATGAACCGGTGCAACGCCTGTCGCAGTCGCGAGCGATCGCACTGGACATGGAGTCGGCTACGATCGCGGCAAACGGTTTCCGCTTCCGGGTGCCGTACGGCACCTTGCTTTGTGTATCCGACAAGCCCTTGCATGGGGAGTTGAAGCTGCCCGGCATGGCCAGCGACTTTTATCGCACCCAGGTCGGCCAGCACTTGCACATCGGCATACGGGCGCTCGAGCACCTGCGCGATATGCCGCGCGAACGCCTGCATTCGCGCAAGCTGCGCAGCTTCATCGAAACCGCATTTAAATAAAAGCAATCACGACGATCGGGGGAATGACGTTGAAGAAAATCTATCTGGCCGGCTACGACGTGTTTCGTCCGGATGCCGCGCAATATGGGACCCAACTGAAGGTGCTTTGCGCCAAATATGGCTTCGAGGGACTATACCCGCTCGATAACGTGGCTCCTCGGCATTTATCGGGCTTCGAATTGGCTCGCTGGATATATCGCGCCAATATCGGCTTGATACGCGAGGCCGATTGCGTCATGGCCAATGTGAACCCCTTTCGCGGGGCGGAGCCCGACTCAGGCACGGCGTTCGAAGTGGGCTATGCCGCGGCGCTGGACAAGCCTGTCTGGGTGTATACCGATCAGGGGCGTTCTTTGGTCGACCAGGTGTCGGTGCATAAAACGCCGGGGGGGCGCGGTTTTGTGGATGTGCAGGGCTATACCGTCGAAGACTTCGGCCTGAACCTGAACCTGATGCTGGCGTGTAGCGCGCATGTGGTCGTGGGTTCGGCCGAAGACTGCCTGCGGCAGATCCCCGCCTAGTGGCGGGAATCGGTCTGCGATTACTTCTTGCGGGCAGCGATGTCTTTCTGGGCCTGGGCCACCAAGTCTTCTCCTACCGTCTTCTTCCACTTGTCGAATACAGGCTGCGTCGCCTTGACGAAGGCGTCGTGCTGTTCCGGCGTCAGGGTGGTCACTGTGACCCCGTGGCCCTCGATCTCTTTAAGCATGGATGGATCTTCCGGCGTCACGCCTTTGCGGGCAATGACGATTTCCTGCTTGCCGGCTTCGACCGCCGCTTCGCGCACGATCTTCCGATCGGCTTCCGACCAGGATTCCCATACCTGCTTGTTGACGACGAACACCAGCGGGTCGGCGACGTAATTCCATAGGGTCAGGTATTTTTGCGCGACGTTGTACAGCTTGGCGCCGGAATAAATCGACAGCGGGTTCTCTTGCCCGTCGACGGCGCCGCTGGCCAATGCCGGTTGTGCGTCGGCCCAGCTCATTTGCGTGGGGTTGGCGCCCATGGCGGTGAAGGTGTCGATGTACAGGGGCGATCCGACCACTCGCAGCTTGAGTCCCTTCAGATCGGCCGGCTGCTTGATTTCGTGTTTGGAATTGCTAAGCTGGCGATATCCGTTTTCGCCCCATGCAAGCGGCACCACGCCGGCCTTTTCGATGTCCTTGAATATTGTCTTGCCTACCTGGCCATGGATGAGCGCGTCGATGGCGGCGTAATCCGGCATCAGGAAAGGCAGCGAGAACAGGTTCAATTGCTTGACCTGCGGGGACCAATTGATGGTCGAACCCACGGCCATGTCGATCAGGCCCTGGCGAATGGCGGTGAACTCGCGTGTCTGGTCGCCCTGGACCAGCGATGTGCCGGGATAAATCTTGATGTTGATGCGCCCATCGGTGCGTTCCTTGACCAGCTTGGACCAGATTTCCGCACCTTGTCCCCATGGAAAGGCCGTGCCAACCACAATGGACAACTTGTATTCAGACTTATAGTCGGCGGCCTGCGCGGGTGCTGCGGCGGTGAGTGCCGCCGCCGAACATGCGAGTGCGCCGAGTAATGCGCGAATTTTCATGGGTGTCTCCTTTGACGTGTATTTTTAAGTAGTGTGGACAACGGGCTAATAGCCGAGGTATCGAGGCAGCCACAAGGCCAGCTCGGGAAAAACAATAACCAGAATGAGCACCAGGAACATGGATGCCAGCAGCCACACAACCCACCGGATTGTGCTTTCGATAGGCACGCGGGCGATGCGGCACGACACCATGAGGTTCACCGCCAGGGGCGGCGTGAACTGTCCAACCGCCACCATGAGGGTGAGCAGGACGCCGAACCATACGGCATCCCAGTTGTAGGCGTTGGCGATAGGCATGAGTAGCGGCACGAATATCAGGAAGATGGATATGCCGTCCAGGAACATGCCCACCACCGTCAGCAGGACGATAAGCAGCGCCAGGACTCCGTATTCGCCCAGCCCCGAGTTCACGATGGCACCCGCGATGGGGTCGATGACGCTGAGCGTGGACAAGGCCCAGGCGAAGATGCCCGCCAAGGTCACCACCAGCATGATGACCGCTGACAGTTCGGCCGCTTCGCGCAATATGGGGAACAGGTCGCGTACCTTGATGGTGCGATGCACGAACATGCCCACGAACAACCCGTAGAAAACGGCAACCACGGCGGCTTCGGTGGGCGTGAAATAGCCCATGCGCATGCCGCCAAGAATAATAACGGGGGCGATCAGGCCCCACGCAGCCTCGAGCAGGCTGCGCCAAAATGGCGGGCGCGGCAGCGCCGCCTCCAGGCCGCCCATTTTATGGCGGCGCGCCAGCCAGACGGCGGGTACGATGAGCGCAATACCCGCAAGCACGCCCGGCACCATGCCGGCGGCAAACAGCGCTGGCACCGAGGCCTCGGGTACCAGGATGGAATAAACAATGAAGGCGATCGACGGCGGGATCAGGATGTCGGTGGATGCCCCCGCCGCGACGATACTTGCCGAGTAGGGGCGCGGATAACCCGCCCGATTCATGGCGCCTATCATCACCGCTCCCACCGCGGCCGCGCATGCCGGACCGGATCCGGAAATGCCGCCGAGGAACATCGCCACGGCAATCGCCACCAAGGGCAGCATGCCGGGACCGCGACCAACGATGGAGATGGCAAAATTGACCAGGCGGCTGGCCACGCCCGAGCGATCGAAGATGGAGCCGACAAGGACGAACATGGGGATGGCCAGCAAGGGGTACTTCGCGAGGCCTGCGTAGAAGCTTTGCGGCACCGCCATCAGGCCGAACCACTGCGTATCCAGATTGGACAGGACGATGGCAATGGTGCCGCCAACGCCCAGCGCAACGCCCACCGGTACGCCGATCACCATCAGCAGCAGGAAGACGACAAACAGAGTTGCGACGATCATTTGCCGCTCCGTAGCAGCCGATGCAGCATGCCGGCCACGCGCAATGAAATAGCCGTGGAGAAAATGGGCATCCAGACGGAATACCACCAGCTTGGCACGCCGATGGCGGGAGACGTGTCTCCATAGGTATAGTCGTCGAACGCCATGCGCGCCGACAACACGGTAAGCAACATGAAAAACAAGAGCACGACAGTGTTGGAGATGATGGCGAGCCGACGCTGGCGCTCGGGCGACCCGCCCTCCGCGATGAATTCGATGCGGATATGCTGATTGCGCACAAACGCGGTGGCGCCCGCGGTCATGGTAAGCACGATCAGCAGGAAAACCGATATTTCCTCGGTCCAGGCGAATGAGCCGTCGGTGAGATAGCGCACCACGACGTTGGCAAACGTGATCAGAGCCAGTGCGGAGAGAATCGACACGGAAATCCAATCTTCGATACGCAAAGGCACCTTGACGGGAGGATCGGCAACCACCGGCAAGATAGGTTCTATCGGTTCCTGCGTTTCAAACGGGGGTGTTGCCATGGTGTCCAAGATATGCGATCGACGAAGTAACCGGCATGCTAACCCGGCTTGGGCTTTTTGCGTGCCCGGGGTTTCCCCCGTTCAGGCAACGCCAGCATGGTTCCGCGGCACGCCGGAGTACCGCACATGCAGCGGTATTGGTCGCGCAGCGCCTTGGTGATGCGGCCCTCCATGATCAGGCCGTAGTCGTAAAATAGTTCGGCGCCTTCAGGAATGTCTTGCAGGGCAACAACATAGACGCGCTTGCCGCTGCTGTTTTCCTGGGCTTCGCAATTGGGAGTGCACGAATGGTTGATCCATCGCGCTTCGTTCCCTCGCTGGCCGCCGTCGATGATCTTGCCCGAACTGAGCGAAAAGAAAAAAGTGTGGAAGGGGTCGTCGGGGTTCACCGGGTGCAATTCATCCGCCTCCTCCGGCGTTATTCGCTTCCCGCCGTATTCGATGATGCGTGTGCCGCTGGGGATGTCGCGCACGGCAAAGACGCCTGTGCCATGCAGCGTGGACTGCTTGATGATATGCCACGGCTTGAGTCGTTCGGTCATGGGGGCGCTAAAAGGAATAAACTGCGCAAGTATCCATATCTTATGAAAAAAATCAAACCGACGTGACTATTCCATCCGATTCAGCAAGCTTCAATGGCGCGCAAGCGCTGCTCCAGACTCTTATTTCCCTTGGCGTCGACACGGTCTTCGGCTACCCCGGCGGAGCCGTCCTGCCTTTGTACGATGCCTTGTATTCGGAACCGCGCATCCGGCACGTGCTGGTGCGCCACGAGCAGGGCGCCGTCCATGCGGCGGAAGGCTACGCGCGTTCCAGCGGAAAGCCTGGCGTGGTGGTGGTCACCTCGGGTCCGGGCATGGCCAATACCACGTCTGGCCTCCTCGATGCCATGTGCGATTCCATTCCTGTGCTGTGCATCAGCGGCCAGGTGGCCACCAGCGCTATCGGAACCGATGCGTTCCAGGAGTGCGACGCCATAGGGATTTCGCGGCCGGTCACCAAGTGGAATGCACAGATTCGACGGACGGAAGACGTGGCGGCCATGGCGGCCAAGGCCTACCGACTGACGACGTCGGGGCGTCCCGGTCCCGTCTTGCTGGATTTTCCCAAAGACATACAAATCGGCCTGGTGTCGCCCGCGTCGTTGCCGACGAACGAGGACAGCGGCGGCGCCACGCCCGTCGAGACGACAAGCCCGTCGACCGAGGCCGCCATCAAGCGTGCGGCCGCCCTTATTGCGAACGCCAAGCGCCCCGTGTTCTATGGCGGAGGCGGGCTGATCAACTCCGGCGTGGACGCGTGCGACACGTTTGCCAATCTCGTTCACGACATGGGCGCTCCCTGCACCCTGACGCTCATGGGGTTGGGCGCCTTTCCCGCCGACGATCCCCTGTTCCTGGGCATGCTGGGCATGCACGGCACGCTGGAAGCCAATCAGGCCATGCACCATGCCGACCTCATCGTTTGCATCGGCGCCCGCTTCGACGACCGTATTACTGGCAGGCTGTCCGACTTCTGCCCGCATGCCAGCAAGATTCACTTGGATATTGATCCGGCCTCGATCAACAAGGTCGTTCGCGCCGATGTTGCGTTGGTTGGCGACTGTTATCCGTTGTTGCGGGCCTTGCGCAGGGAATTATCACAGACGGAACGTGCACAAGGCCAGCTCGACGCATGGTGGCAACGCATAGGCGTGTGGCGGGCAAAGGATTGCCTTAACGTCGTCCCCTCGAGCCAGCATATTCTTCCCCAACACCTGATGCAGCGCCTGGATCATGCCCTGACGGGACTGGATGCCATTATTTCGACCGACGTGGGGCAACATCAAATGTGGGCGGCCCAGTACGTCAAGTTCAATCGGCCGAATCGGTGGCTCACGTCGGGCGGGGCGGGAACCATGGGTTATGGATTGCCAGCCGCCATCGGCGCGCAGATCGCGCACCCCGACAAACCTGTGGTTTGCGTCAGCGGCGACGCGTCCGTGCTGATGAATATCCAGGAACTGGCCACGGCTACACAGCACGAAACACCGGTCAAGGTAGTGTTGTGCAATAACGGGCACATGGGCATGGTCAGGCAGTGGCAAGAACTTATTCACGGGGGCCGGTACAGCCACAGCTACAACGCCTCGCTGCCGGACTTCGTCGCATTGGCCAGGGCGTTCGGATGGGGCGCGGCCCGAGTCGAGGATCCCGCCGACCTGGATGCGGCCCTGGCCGAATGCATGGCATACGATGGGCCGTTCTTTTTGGATGTTGTGGTTCTGGCCCAGGAGAATTGCTTTCCGATGATGCCTGCCGGCTATGGCCACCAGCAAGTCATGCTGTCCGAAGATACCTGGTACGTCGAGGACTAAAGAAAACCCCAATACACGGCGCGCGCTGCTTCGTGTACAACCATTTGTCGTTGCCACACTAAACTCAAAAACCGCAGGAATACAATGCGCACAAAACTGTTCTCCAAATGGATGCTCGCCGTGTCGGTGGCAGGCATGGTCGCCGCGGCGCCAGCAATGGCACAAACCACCCTGAAAATGGCCTACGCCCTGTCCACCAACTCTCACTACGGCGCGGGCGCCGATGCCTTCGCCAAGGCCATCGAGGGCGGCAGCGGCAAGTACAAGCTTCAGCACTTTCCGAATAGCGCATTGGGCGGCGAACGTGAAGTCATCGAAGGCCTGCAGTTGGGCACCATCGATCTTGCCATTGTGTCCACCGGCGCCACCCTGAACTTCGTTCCCAAGACCGGCGTATTCGATATCCCCTTTCTGTTCCGCGATCTTGCCCATGCGCGCAAGGTGCTCGACGGCGATATTGGCACGCAGATGCTCACCGAGTTTCCTAAGCGCGGCCTCGTCGCGCTGGCTTGGGGCGAGCAGGGCTTTCGCCAGCTCACCAACAATGTCCGTCCAGTGGCCACTCCCGAAGATGCCAAAGGCCTGAAAATCCGTACAACCGAGAACCCGATCCACATAGCGGCATTCCGCCACCTGGGTGTGCTGGCCACGCCCATGGCCTGGCCAGAAGTCGCCACCGCGCTGCAGCAAGGCACCATCGACGGCCAGGAAAACCCCATGTCGGTGATCGTGTCGGCCAAGCTGCCGCAGCTTCAGAAGTATTTGTCATTGACCGCCCACGTCTACGGCCCCGCGTTGGTGCTGATGTCGCCTAACGTCTACGACGGCCTGTCCGACGCCGACAAGGCCAAATTCAAGACCGCGGGCCAAAGCGCGGCAGTCGCCATGCGCGACTACGTCGACGCCATCGAGAAAAGTGGCCTCGAAGAAGTCAAGAAGCAAGGCATGCAGGTGAACACGGTCGATCACGCCGCCTTCGTCAAGGCGGTAGAGCCTGTCTATCCGCAGTATTACAAGCAGTTCGGCAAAGAGCTGGTGGAATCCATCCGCAACACCAAGTAAGCCTCAAGGCCACGGCTAGGGGCACAGGTATCGCAATAAGGGCTGGCGCACGCGCCGGCCCTTATTGCTCCGGGTTGTCGTACGCCGCTTGTGGCAGCAACAAACAGGACCACACATCGTGCACCTCATTCGATTTTTGGATAACAGCTTATTCCGCCTGGTATCCATCGTTACGCAACTCCTCATACTCTCTGCCGTCGCCGCGGGTTTTTATCAGGTGATTGCGCGCTTTCTGCTGGAGTCGCCAGCCGACTGGAGCGAAGCCTGGACGCGCGCGGCCCTGATCTGGACGGTCATGCTGGGCATTTCGTTGGCCTTCAGGCAGGGTGCCATGCTTAGCGTTGAAATGCTGCATAGCGTCCTGGGCCCGCGCAATAAGCGCTGGCTCGAACACCTGATACTCGTCATTTGCGTGGCGTTCCTGGGCTTTATGGCATGGGTCGGCGGGCAAATGGTCTGGCGTGTACGCTTCCAGACCATGCCCAGTCTGGAAGTATCCATTTCATGGATATATGTATCCATTCCCATCGGATGCACGTTGGCCATATTGGGTGTCGTCTCTTATTGGGCGCAGGGTCCGCGCCAGGCCATAGTCGACGATACCGTCATCTGAAGCGCCGCTTACCAATTCAAGATAACGCAAAACAATACCGGGTGAATGAATGCCGCAGTTAATGGTTGTTTCGATGTTGCTGTTCTTTGCCGTGTCGGTGCCGGTGGCCGTGTCCATCGGGCTGGCGAGCATGCTTGGCGTTGCCTACGATGGCGGAATGACGTGGCTTGTCGTCGCGCAGCAAATCTATGCCGCGCTCGACAAGTATCCACTGGTCGCCGTGCCGTTCTTTATTCTGGCCGGCAACCTGATGGAAGCCGGCGGCATATCCGAGCGCATGGTGGATTTCGCCAAAAGCGTGGTTGGCGGCTTCCAGGGAGGGCTGGCATGCACCTGTGTGCTGACCTGCATGATCTTCGCCGCCGTCGCAGGTTCCAGCGTGGCAACCACGTTCGCCGTGGGCGCCATTCTTATCCCCGCCATGGTCAAGCATGGATATCCCAGGCCCTTTGCTGCTTCGCTGCAAGCCACGGCCGCCGAGCTAGGCGTCATTATTCCGCCGTCCATTCCCATGATTCTGTTTGCCGTGGCAACGGACACGTCGGTGGGCGAACTGTTTATTGCCGGTATTGGGCCTGGCCTGCTGATTGCCTTGGCATTGATGGTGTATGTATGGCTTTGGGCGCGCCGCTATGGCTACGGCAAGACAGATGGCGAGGGGCGCTTGCCTCTGTGGCAGGCGCTTAAGCGCGCCTGGCTGGCCCTGCTGATGCCGGTGATCATCCTTGGCGGCATCTATGGCGGCATATTCACGCCCACCGAAGCGTCCGCGGTTGCCGTGGTGTACGCGCTGGTTGTCGGTATTTTCGTTTATCGACGGATCACTCTTCCCGTGTTATCGAAGACTCTGCATCGGTCGGTGGTGTCCACGGCCGTGATCATGTTCGTCATTGCCAATGCGGGCGTATTCGGCTTCTTGTTGAATCGGGCCGGCATACCCGCCGCACTAGGCGAATGGCTGGGCGAGATTTTCAGCAATAAGTATACGTTTCTGCTGGGCGTGAACGCCGCCTTGTTCATCATCGGGATGTTCATCGAAACGTCCGCATCCATCGTCGTGCTGGCTCCCCTGCTGCTGCCGGTGGCCATGGCGTTCGGCATCGACCCCGCCCACTTCGGAATCATCATGGTGGTCAACCTGGCGCTCGGGATGGTGACGCCGCCCTTTGGCGTCAATTTGTTCGCGGCGTGCACGGTGGCAAACTTGCCGATTGAAAGGTTGATCAGGCCTTTGCTGCCGTTCGTTGCGGTGATCGTTGCGTGTTTGATGGTGATCACGTATGTGCCCGAGATCAGTTTGTTCTTGAAGGAGCTGGTCTACGGGTAGGGGTTCTTAACCCGGCGCCGATGGCGGGGGTTGGGTTTGCTCAGACGTTCGCGGTCAAGGCTTTGCCTTGACTTCCCGCGTGGTGTCCTAAGCTTGAGGCGTCCGCGGAACTCGCAAGAACGGACAGCCACAGGCTGTCCGTAAACGCCTTGCTCGAACACGCCGCGGCCTTGCCTCCTCAAGCTCAGAACACCACGCGGCGCGCCCGTACCTGTCGCAAACCCAACCCCCGCCACCGACGCCTGGCGTTGGTGGGGTGCGCAGAGGTTAGATGCCAGCGCCAGGCCTTGCGCCGATGACGTGTTATCTAAACCCCGTCAGAACGGCGGGTCGTCGTCCGTGACCCCTGCCGCGACTACAGCGGTTTTGGCGGCTTTCTTTGCCGCTGTCTTGGCAGCGGTCTTTTTGACGGCCGGGCCTTTGGTGGCGGCCTTTACAGCCGTTTTAGCCGCAGTCTTCTTGACGGCGGTTTTCGTTGCCGCTTTCTTGACTGCTTTCTTGGCCGCCGTTTTAGTTGCAGTCTTCGTAGCGGTTTTGGTGGCTGTCTTCGTTGCAGTTTTAGTCGCCGTTTTAGCTGCGGTTTTAGCTGCAGTCTTGCGGCCCGGTTTTTCCGGGCGCGGCTCGAATTCGAAACCTATTTTGCCGTTCTCCTGCTTGGACAGAAAAGCCTTGAACTTGCGATTGGTGCGGCTGGAGACGAAGCCTTCGAGCAGGTCTGTCTTGCCCACCGTGAGCAGTTTCTGGACTTGTTCTGGGGCGATTTCCTGCTGGAGAATCATTTTTCCGGTGCGGAAGTCGCAGCTTTTTTCCGGCCCGACCGATTTCTCGCAGACATAATTCATGCCGTGCTCATAGACATTGCCGCCGCATTTCGGGCAACCCCCGAGCGCGGCCTTTTCCGAGAAGTCTACGGGTTCAAGGTCGTCTTCGTCTTTCTGGCCGAAGTCGAACTCGAGCTTATATTCATCGGTAATGCGCAGCAAGGCGGCGAAGGGACGGCCCATCTTGCTGATGAAGCCAGGCAGCGGGCCCAGTGTGCGATTGGTGAGCAGCTCTTCCACCTCGGGAATCTCGAAGGTGCGCCCGCCTGGATGCTTGCCGATGGAGAAGTCGCAGCTGGTGCATGCATAGCGGCGGTAATTCTCCTTGACCACCGCGCCGCATTTTGGGCACGGGGTAGTAAGCGTGGCATAGTCGCCCGGGACGGTATCGCGCTCGTATTCCTTGGCCCGTTTAACGATAACCTGGGTCATTTGAGCGATTTCACGCATGAACTCGTCGCGATCCAGTTCGCGCTGTTCGATTTGCTTGAGCCTGTGCTCCCATTCGCCGGTAAGTTCGGGGGAGGTCAATTCATTGACGCCGAGGCCCGAGAGCAGGGTCATCAATTGACGTGCCTTGGCGCTGGGGATCAGGTCGCGACCCTCGCGGCGTAAATACCCTTCATTCAGCAGCCCTTCAATGATGGCCGCGCGCGTGGCCGGCGTGCCCAGGCCGCGTTCGGACATGGCTTCGCGCAACGCCTCGTCGTCGACCAGCTTGCCCGCGCCTTCCATGGCGGACAGCAGCGTGCCTTCGTTAAAGCGCGCAGGAGGCTTGGTGACCAGTGGTTTTGCCACGACATCGTCTGTCTTGACTTTCTCGCCATCGGATACCGCCACCAAATTGGTGTCGTCGCCCTGCGCGTCGCGTCCGTAAATGCTTAGCCAGCCCGGGGTGACCAGTACCTTGCCTTCGGTCTTGAAGTGGTGTCCGGAGACTTCGGTGATGCGTGTCGTCAGGCGGAATTCCGCAGCCGGGAAGAACACGGCCAGGAAGCGCTTCGTGATGAGTTCGTAGATCTTGCTTTCCGCATCGCTAAGCTCGCGCGGGATCTGCAGCGTGGGAATGATGGCGAAGTGATCCGACACCTTTTTGTTATCGAAGATGCGCCGGTTGGGCTTGACCCAGTTCTGCTTGCATATGGTTTCGGCGAAGGGACGCATGCCCGCGGTCGCGGACGAGCCGCCTTCAGCCAGCGCCTGCATGGTCTGCTGGACGGTATGGACGTAGTCTTCAGGCAGGTAGCGCGAATCGGTACGCGGGTACGTAAGAGCCTTGTGCCGTTCGTACAGTGTCTGTGCCAGGCCCAGCGTCGTCTTGGCCGAGAAGCCGAATCGCGAGTTCGCTTCCCGTTGCAGCGATGTCAGGTCGAAAAGCGCCGGGGAAATTTGGGTAGACGGTTTGGACTCTTCGGTGACGCGCCCGGGTTGGTCGCGGCATGCTGTAACGATTGTCTGTGCCGCTGTTTGCGACCAGAGGCGCGAGTCGCGCCGTTCGGGATCGCGCTCGTCCTTGACGAATTTGGGGTCGAACCAGCGTCCGGGATAGAAACCGGCGGCGGCGACGAACGTGGCGTGCACTTCCCAGTAGTCGCGCGAGATGAACTTGCGGATGCGCTCTTCGCGTTCAGCCACGATGGCCAGCGTAGGCGTTTGCACGCGGCCGACCGGCGTCTTGAAAAAACCGCCGTCCTTACTGTTGAAGGCCGTCATGGCGCGGGTGCCATTGATACCTACTAACCAGTCCGCCTCCGCGCGCGAACGCGCCGCGGCTTCCAGTGGCTTCATGGTGTCGTCGTCGCGCAGGTTTGCGAAGGCCTCGCGTATGGCATCTTGTGTCATGGAACGCAGCCAAAGCCGTTGTACGGGCTTCTTGACGCCCGAGAACTGTACGATGTAGCGGAAGATGAGTTCACCTTCCCGGCCCGCGTCGCAGGCATTGATGACGGCGTCGACGTCCTTGCGCTTGAGCAGCTTGATTAATAGCTTCAGACGCTCGGCCGACCGCTTGTCGGTTGGCCCCAAGTCGAATTGCGGCGGTATGACGGGCAGATGCGCAAAGCTCCACTTGCCGCGCACGGGATCGTTGGGCGCAACCAGGCTGAGCAAGTGCCCGATGCTGGAAGCCAGCACATATTTGTCGCTTTCGAAATAGTCGCCTTCCCGGGCGAAACCGCCCAGGGCGCGCGAGATGTCTAAGGCTACCGAGGGTTTCTCGGCAATTATCAAGGTCTTGTTCATGGATTTCCAGTAACTGCATTTCTACAGCAATAGCGCGGATGATACGGGGTGGCAATCGGACTACGCAAGTCGAGGACCCGTAACAGCCGGTTTTTATGCGTCGGTTGCTAGTGTACGTGGAAGCGGGGCTACCCAGTATTTAGACAACGCGCCGGTGATGGCGTTGTCCGTGCCTAGAACCGGGTTTGCACACCCATCATGAATATGTCCCGCTGATTGTCGTTGAACGCGACATTGGAGCGATTGCGCGCATGCATGTATTGCGTTCGTATAGCCAGATTTCGGCCTGCCCACTGGCTCACGTCCCACAGCGCCGTCAAGGCGACACTCTGTTGGCGGTCGTCCCGCGCGTCGGGAAAGAATGCCATGCGCCGGTCGTAAGTGACGTTCGCGTAGCGATAGTTGGCAATGAATTCCAAGTTGTGTCGCGCCTTCCACACGGCATAAACCGACGGGCCCTTCATTCGGCGCGAAAAAACGTCTTCGTTCGCATGCTCGCGCTGCAGCACGTATTCCGCTCCCAAATTCCAGTTCTGAATCAGTTGGGTGTTGACGCCGAAGCCGGCATGTACGCCGTTTGCGTCGCGCCGCCTGTCCGTCTGCGCGCGGCGATTGAAATAGCCGCTGCTGAAGGTCAGGTTTACCCGGGGCATGACCGCCTTCGAGACGCGACCCACCACGCCCGTCGTTGCTTCCTGCACGCGGCTGTCCTGGCGTAAATAGCGAACGCTAGGTTGTATGCTGGCGGACACGCCATGCTGTTGATTTCGATAGATCAGTGCGGTGGCGAGCGTCAGGCTGTCATTGGTGAAATTGGCGTCGTCGAAGTAATCGGTTCGGGATACACCGCCCTGGAACAGCAGGGAGAAGCTGGGGCTCAGCCGATGGGCGTAGCTGCCGTTAAGGCTGGTGTTTGCGCCCCAGGACGCCTTGGGCATGGCGTCGGGCACCAGCCGGAACTGTACTGGCGTTGTGCCCACCACGGCGGGGACAATGTCGGATGTGGGGCCGCCATTGATGTTGGTGTCGTGCACGAGCCCGGCAAACAACTCGATTGCCCATGGCTTGCTTGCGGTGCCGGCGATCAGCGCGGCCGGATCGTTCGCACCCAGACGCTCGGCCATGTTGCGCATAATGGCCGAGGCTTCATCGGTCGGCCCCACGCGCGCGGCGTCCGCGAACAGGGATCCTGCCAACGCCGGTTGCCCGGTCTTTATATACAGGGCCGCCAACTCGGCCCGCGGCCGCGTGGCGTTCGGCAGCAAGGCGATTACCTGGCGGTAATAGGCGATGGCCTGGTCGGTGTTGCCCAAGTCTTGCGAACAGTGTGCCAGCAGATAAAGGGCGCCGGCGTCTTCGGTCGTCTCTGTGCTACCCGCGCCTTCAAGGATGCGGCAGGCGACGTCGGGGCGGTTTTCTTCAAGCATCAATTGTGCGAGGGCGTTTCGTTTAGCTGTCGCGCTGTACTGGCTGGCATTTGCGTTGACCGCCGCCTGCCCGCTTTGGGCACAGGCCGGGCCCGCCGTTAGAGTGGCGGCCATGGCTAAGGCGGCAACCGTCAATAACTGCGTTGTGCCGCGCTGGCTACCGTGTTTGGTTTGCATCATGGAGATCTAGTGTCCTAGCGTTTGCCGTTGAAGGTGCCGACGGCCGAATCGGCGCCTACCGTTATTCCCCAAGCCCCGCCTACCTCTTCCGCGCTCGGCCCATAGAAGCTGCCCGCCAGATGCCCCTCACCAAGATTCTCGCCACCGTAGACGCCCGTGACCGTTTCCGAGTACAGAGAACCGCTAGCATTTTGATAGAGTTCGAAGTTCGCGTTGCCCATGGAATTGTCGAAGTTGATGGCTGCATCCACGCGTGCGAATGATGCCATGGCGGCAAAGTCCACATTCATTGTCAATGCCCCCCCCACTGAGGCGCCGCCAGCAAACGCACCGTCTGCTCGGCCAGTGTAGGTGGCATTCAGGCCGTTCAGGGCGGCAAAGTCAGTCGTCAGGTGGCCCGCCCCAAAATACGGATACATGGCGCCGGACGCTGCAAGGTCGTACGATTTCTGCATCAACTTATCGATCAGCACTTCATTGGCAATTTGAGCGTGGGGAGCACGACCCGCGTCCGCCTCCGGTTGTTCGGTCCCATCCGGCCTGCTCGCGCTTGGGGCGGTTTGCGTACTCGGTGGGGCCGCCCCCAGCATGCCGGCCAGATCCTGACTGGTTACCGGGCGTTCGGGGTCGACGACATTAGGGTTGACCATCCCTTGCCGCAGTGCTCGCTCGCCCAATATAGCGGCCAAGGCCCCAAGGGATGGGTTTGCGGAAGTCGGGGTTGCGGGTGGTTGCGAAGAATTTGGGGATGCCGGTAATTGTGCGGGACTTTGGAGTCCGTTCATTCCCAAGGCACCAAGGAGAGGGTCGAGATGGGGTGGTGCCGTCGCGGCGGCCACTTGGCCTGGCAACCGCGGGCCTGAACTTGGCGCGTACGTGGGCGATGGTGAGCGATTTTGCGGTCCGTTCGTTCCCATGCTACCAAGGATGGGGTTGATAGTTGGCGGTATCGCGGTGGAGACTTGGAAGGACATACCGACGCCCGGTGCGCCCGCGGTCCACGTCGGCGTTGGAATGTCGCCTGCTCCAACGACAGTGACAGGTCCGACGACCGAATCACCGCCGAAGAGGGCTGCCAACGCTACCGCCAATTCGGCGCGGCTCATTGTCTGACCAAGACCGGGGGCCTGAGGATCGCTCAAATTTCCTTGAACGCTAGACTCCTGGCCTTGCACGAACGTCGCGCATATGGTTGAAAGAAGCAGTGCGCCTGCATACCTTAATGGTGTCCTCACGGGGTCTCCTGGGGCGAGCGGAATGGAGCCGAGACTGAGTAACGTTTGCTCGCGAGTGATGTTTTTTTGTAGCAATCATGGCTCACGCCGGGATTTAGCCTGTAGAACTAATGTAAGTCAAGTTTATTTACGCGTGATCTGTTAGAAACCGCAACACAAACCGATTACGGGCCGCAGTCCAGAAAGATTCGATATCCCGCACCGCCAACGCCTCAAACCCCAGTGCTTGCCACGCCTTGTTCAGCGTGCGTACCGGATTCGCCAGGTCTAGCGCCGCCGCATGATTTTGCTTGGATAGCTTGCGCCCGGTGTCGTCCAGCAACAAGGGTACGTGCATTACGCTGGGATACCGGATACCCAGATGTCTTGCCAGAAGCTGCTGCCGGGCGGTGGAGTCGAGAAGATCCGCCCCGCGCACGATATGCGTGATGCCCTGGTCGCCGTCGTCGACGACGACGACCAACTGGTAGGCCCACAGTCCGTCGGCGCGTTTGACGATGAAGTCGCCGATGTCGCGGCTTACGTCTTGGCTTTGTGGCCCCATCCAGCGATCATGGAAGGTTTCCACGCCCGGTGGCACGAGAAAGCGCCAGGCTCGCGCGGTGCGCCCCGGCGGCAGGCCGTGGCGGCACGTTCCTGGGTACGGGCCCCAGGACAGTTCTTGCCTCGTGCATGCGCAGCCGTAAACCTCGTGCAGGGCCAGCAATCGGTCGAAGGCTGACTGGTAAAGAGGCAAGCGCTGCGACTGCCAGACCGGCTCGGCGTCCCAGTGCATGCCCAGGGCGCGCAACTGATGCATGATGACGCGGTCGGCGCCTGGCACGACGCGGGGGGTGTCGATGTCTTCGATGCGTAGCAGCCATTGGCCGCCGTTTGCCCGCGCATCCAGGTAGCTTGCCATTCCCGCCAGCAGCGAACCGTCATGCAAAGGTCCGCTGGGGCTGGGCGCAAAGCGCCCCCGGTAGTGGCTTGTGTCGTGCTGGAGCTTATACGCCATGCCAGGCGCACCTGCCTAGTGCGATAAGCGCGTGGGATCGTCGGCCAAAAGCTCTTCGAAAACCAGATGGTCGACTTCGGCTTCCTGGCTCCAGAGCACCATTAGTGCGATGATCTTGATTTTCTGCAGTGATATCGGCGATTCGTTGGTGGCTTGGGCACGCTCGATCAGAATTTCGCGCAGGGCCGTGGGCAGGACGCCGGAATTTTCGAGGAAGCTGATGAAGCCGATGGCTGGCGTGCCCAGCGCCTGGTATTCGTGGTCGGTAAAAATGCGGCGGCTGTCGCTGCGCGGGTCGGCGACCAATTGGCCGCGCTCTTCCGAGGTTTGGGCAAGGCCGTGCAGCCAGCCCAGGGCTTCGCTGATGTCTTCGTCTTCAAAGCCAACAGCCGCGAGCTTATGCGCGAGTACGTCGGCCTGCGGGCATGCTTGCGGGGTATAGTAGTTTTCGAACAAGTAAACCAATATATCGAACATATGCGATTCCGGTTGCCGTTTTGCGTTAAAAAGATCGGTAACTAAGTAAGGTTAACCGGTAAAGTCAGGGACGACTTTACGCTGATTTGCCATGCCGGGCAAATCAGTCCGGGGACACGACATGCGTCGCGCTTAATGCGGTACGCTAGGCAAGTCTGCAGCGGTTCAATTCGACTGGGGGATACGCCATGCAACAGGTCAAACGGGCCGATCACGGATTCGACTCGATCACCGACGAAGCAATCGTCGTGCCGCCGGCGGCACGCCCCGGCGACGCGCTCGACGCCATCGACACGCCCAGTCTTATTCTTGACCTGGATGCGTTCGAAGACAATCTGCGCACCATGCAGGTGCTGGCGGAACGCCATGGTGTCGCGCTGCGCCCGCACGCCAAGGCCCACAAATGCCCCGAAATTGCACTGCGCCAGATAGCACTGGGCGCTACGGGGGTATGTTGCCAGAAGGTGTCTGAAGCGGTGCCCTTCGTCGCAGCCGGGGTGCGCGATGTCCACATCAGCAACGAAGTGGTCGGCCCCGCCAAACTGACCTTGCTTGCACGCCTGGCCAGGCAGGCCCGCATGTCGCTTTGCGTCGATCATCCCCGCGCGCTGGAAGATCTGTCGCGCGTAATGGTCGAGCATCATGCTTGCGTGAATGTCCTGGTCGAATTGGATATCGGCCAGAAGCGTTGCGGAGTCCAGACGCCGCAGCAGGCCGTCGACTTGGCCCTGCTGGTTCAGCGTCTGCCGAATGTGCGGTTCATGGGGGTACAGGCCTATCATGGTGGCATACAGCACAAGCGCGCGCTCGACCAGCGCCAATTGGCGTCCGAAAAGTCCTTGCGCGTGTTGCGCGGTTTCCTCGAAGCATTCGAAAAGGCCGGCATCGAGTGCAAAGTGGTGACCGGGGGCGGTACCGGAACCGCGGCCTTCGACGTCAGGAGCCACGTGTACACAGAGATCCAGGCAGGCAGCTACGCCTTTATGGATACCGATTACGCGGGTATCGATTGGGGTGAAGCACTTTCCTTCCAGCACAGCATGTTTCTGCTGGGCACCGTCATCAGCACGCCAACGGCCGATCGCGCAATTGTCGACCTGGGCCTGAAGTCGACCAGCGCCGAAAGCGGGGCTCCGCAGGTGGCTGGCCTAAGCGGCTTGCGCTGCGTGGGCGTGCACGACGAACACTGCATCCTGTTGGCAGACAGCAAGCGCCAACGCCCCGAGCTGGGTGCGCGGCTGCGCCTGATACCGGGGCATTGTGATCCAACCTTCAATCTGCATGATTGCATCGTGGCGGTGCGCGGCCAGCATGTGGAAGCCATATGGCCGATCAGTGCGCGCGGACTGAGCCGCTAGGCGACGCAAGCAGCGAATGCCGCGCGGGCCATCGCCGCCGCACCCGCTCCCAAAACCGATCAGTCGCCCATGGCGATCAATTCGGCTCCATCGCCCACTTGGTCACCCACCGCGAAGAATAGTTCTTCCACGGTGCCATCGGCGGGCGCATGTATGGTGTGTTCCATTTTCATGGCTTCCATCACCAACAAGGCGTCGCCGCTTTTCACCTTATCGCCCGCCTTGACCGAGATCGAAATGATCTTCCCGGGCATCGGGGCCGTCAGTCCGCCCGCGTGGGCATTGGACTCTTCAAAGGAATGCGCGACCGCGTCGTGTATTTGCAGTACATCCACGACGCCATTGGCAAACACGTGAACGGTTTCACGGTGCACGATGACCGTGGCCGTAGCGTCGGCCCCGCTAAGCCGTATACGCATCCGGTATTGGCGCGGCGCCATGGCCTGAGCCTGCCATTCCAGGGAAAGGCTTTGTTCGCCGTGGTTGTAGGTCCACTGCTCGCCTTGTCGGCTGACTTGAAGTTCGTGCAGGCCCTCATGGGATTGCAGGCCGATGGCCTGATGGTAGGCGCCATTGAGGCGCCAGCCGTCGGTTTGAGCCCAGGGATCGACATGCACGGCATTCCGCCGCAAGGAAGAATTCAGCAGGCCTTGATGGGCAAGGACTGCCGCCGCTGCCAAGGCCAAGGTGCTGTCGGGCAACGCGATCGCCGGTGGAAACAGGCTGTCGTGCTGACGTTCGATAAGACCAGTATCCAGATCCGCGGCGGCGAATGCCGGATCGAGCATCAGGCGGCGAAGGAATGCAATATTGGTCTGCACGCCCACATTCTGAATCTCGCCCAACGCCTGCACCATGCGCGCGCGCGCCTGATCGCGATCCGCGCCGCGCACGATCAGCTTGGCGATCATGGGGTCGTAGAACGGCGTGATGGTGTCGCCGGCCTGAACACCGCCGTCCACGCGTATGTCGCCATTCTGGAACGCCACGTGGGCGGGGAAGTTCAGCGTGCTTAGCGTGCCGATCGACGGCAGGAAACCATTGTCGGGGTTTTCGGCATAAATGCGCGCTTCGATGGCATGACCGGTGATCGACAATTCTGCCTGCGTGACAGGCAGCGGCTCGCCGGCGGCCACGCGCAATTGCCATTCGACCAGGTCATGGCCGGTGATCATTTCGGTGACAGGGTGTTCCACCTGCAAACGCGTATTCATTTCCATGAAGTAAAAGCGGCCGTCGGGCTCTACGATGAACTCCACCGTGCCGGCCCCTACGTAGCCGACGGCCTTCGCGGCGGCAACGGCCGCTTCGCCCATGGCGCGGCGGCGATCTTCCGTCATGCCGGGCGCGGGCGCCTCTTCGATGACTTTCTGGTGCCGGCGCTGTACTGAACAGTCGCGTTCGAACAGGTAGACGCAATTGCCCTGTGTGTCGGCAAAGACCTGGATTTCAATGTGGCGCGGCTTGGTGAGGTAACGCTCGATCAAGACCTTGTCGTCGCCAAAGCTGCTGGCGGCTTCGCGCTTGCACGAAATAAGGGCCTCGGCGAAGGCGGCACTGGATTCGACAATGCGCATGCCTTTGCCGCCGCCGCCCGCGCTGGCCTTGATGAGAACGGGATAACCCATGGCGTCTGCCTGCTCTTGCAGGAACTGCGGATCCTGGTTGTCGCCGTGATAGCCGGGCACGAGCGGGACACCGGCTTTGTCCATCAGTGTCTTGGCGGCCGACTTGCTGCCCATGGCGGCGATGGCGCTAACGGGCGGACCCACGAAAATGATGCCGGCATCGGCGCATGCTTGCGCGAAGCCTTCGTTTTCGGACAAGAAGCCGTAGCCGGGGTGTATGGCTTTGGCGCCGGTCCGTCGCGCGGCATCAAGGATGACATCGCCGCGCAGGTAGCTGGCGCGGGGCTCGGAGCCGCCAATATGCACGGCGTCGTCACACGCGGCCACGTGGCGCGAGTTGGCGTCGGCGTCGGAATACACGGCAACCGTGCGCAGGCCCAGGCGATGGGCGCTGGCAGCCACGCGGCAGGCGATCTCGCCCCGATTGGCAATCAGTAAGGTTGTGAACACATCGACTCCTTGGGAATTACATGCGGAACACGCCGAAACGTGTGTCCTCGATTGGGGCATTTAGCGCGGCGGAAAGGCCAAGCGCCAGGACGCGGCGGCTGTCGGCGGGCATGATGATGCCGTCGTCCCACAGACGCGCGGAAGCGTAATAAGGATGGCCTTCTTTTTCGTATTGTTCGCGAATAGGCGCCTTGAATGCCTCTTCGTCTTCCGTGCTCCACGTGTTGCCCTTGGCCTCGATGCCGTCGCGGCGCACGGTGGCTAGAACGCCGGCGGCCTGGTCGCCGCCCATGACGGAAATGCGCGCATTGGGCCACATGAACAGCAGCCGGGGACCGAAGGCGCGTCCGCACATGCCGTAGTTTCCGGCACCGAAAGAGCCGCCGATGATGATCGTGAACTTTGGTACGGCTGCAGCCGAAACGGCCGTGACCATCTTGGCGCCATGGCGCGCAATGCCTTCATTTTCGTAACGCCGGCCCACCATGAAGCCAGTGATGTTCTGAAGGAAAACCAATGGGATCTTGCGTTGGCAGCACAATTCGATGAAGTGCGTGCCTTTTTGCGCGGCCTCGGAGAACAGCACGCCGTTGTTGGCGATGATGCCCACCGGCATGCCGTGGATGTGCGCAAAGCCGGTGATCAGAGTCGTGCCGAAGCGCGCCTTGAACTCGTCGAATTCGGAGCCGTCGACCACGCGGGCGATGACTTCGCGCACGTCGTAGGGCTTGCGCGTGTCGTTCGGGATGATGCCATTGAGTTCTTGCGGATCGTACAGGGGCTCGGCGAAGGCTTTGCGCCGCAACTGCACGGGCTTGTGCCGATTCAGGCGCTCGACGGCATTGCGCGCCAGATACAGCGCATGCAAATCGTTATTGGCCAGGTGGTCGGCCACGCCGGACAAGCGAGTGTGTACATCGCCGCCGCCCAGGTCTTCCGCAGTCACGACTTCGCCCGTGGCCGCCTTCACTAGAGGAGGGCCGGCCAAAAAGATCGTGCCCTGGTTCTTCACGATGATGGATTCGTCGCTCATGGCGGGCACGTATGCGCCCCCGGCCGTACAAGAGCCCATGACCACGGCAATTTGGCTGATGCCCATGGACGACATAATCGCCTGGTTGTAGAAGATGCGCCCGAAGTGCTCGCGGTCGGGGAAGACTTCATCCTGGTTCGGCAGATTGGCGCCCCCGGAGTCGACCAGGTAGACGCACGGCAAATTGTTCTGTTGGGCGATTTCCTGTGCCCTCAGGTGCTTTTTGACGGTGAGTGGGTAATAGGTACCGCCCTTGACGGTGGCATCGTTGCATACGATCACGCATTCAGTGCCGGCGATGCGGCCGATGCCGGTGATCAGGCCGGCGCCCGGGGCCGCGTTGTCGTATACGTTGTGCGCCGCCATGGGCGAAAGTTCGAGGAAGGGAGTCCCGGGGTCCAGCAGCCGTTCGACCCGGTCGCGCGGCAGCAGCTTGCCGCGCGCAAGATGCTTGGCACGGGCCGAGGCGCTGCCGCCCAAGGCGGTTTGCGTCAGTTGTTTCTGCAGGTCGTCGACCTGTTCCTGCATGGCGCGGGCGTTATCGATAAACGCTTGCGACCGCGGATTGATCCGGGATTCGATTACGGGCATTGCTATTCCTAAAAACGCAAAAAGAAGGCGCCGCGTTCAAGACGGCGCCTCCAACGGGCTTAAACCATTTCGATGGCCAGGGCGACGGCTTCGCCGCCGCCTATGCACAACGAGGCAACACCGCGCTTGCCGCCGGTTTTACGCAGCGCGCCAACCAAGGTGGTGAGCAGGCGGGCGCCGGAAGCGCCGATAGGGTGGCCCAACGCCGTGGCGCCGCCGTGGATGTTGACTTTCTCGTGAGACAGCTTCAGGTCGACCATGGCGGCCATGGTGACGACGGCAAATGCTTCGTTGATTTCGTACAAATCCACCTGATCGGCGGTCCAGCCCGCCTTGGTCAACAGCTTTTGGATGGCGGCCACTGGCGCGGTGGTGAACCAGCCGGGCTCTTGGGAATGCTGGCTATGGCAGACGATACGCGCCAATGGCGTTGCACCCAGCTTCTGGGCGGTGGATTCCCGCATCATGACCATGGCCGCGGCGCCATCGGAAATCGACGACGAGTTCGCGGCGGTGACGGTGCCGTCCTTCTTGAATGCCGGCTTGAGCGTCGGGATTTTTTCAGGCATGGCGCGGGCTGGCGCCTCGTCCGTGTCGATGACTGTGTCGCCCTTGCGGCCGGCCACGGTCACGGGTGCGATTTCCCACTTGAAGCTGCCATCTTCGTTGGCCGTGCGGGCGCGGCGCAGGGACTCGAGCGAGAAGGCATCTTGCTGTTCGCGGGTGAACGTGTACTTGTCGGCACATTGTTCAGCGAACACGCCCATGGCTGTGCCGCGCTGATAGGCGTCTTCCAGGCCGTCGAGCGCCATGTGGTCGTAGACGGTGGAGTGGCCATAACGGTAGCCTTGACGGCCGCGCAGTAATAGGTAGGGCGCATTGCTCATGCTCTCCTGGCCGCCGGCGACGACGACGTCGGCGCTTCCCGCCGTGATGATGTCATGGCCGAACATGGCCGCCTTCAAGCCCGATCCGCATACCTTGTGGATCGTGGTGCAGCCCACGCCGAGCGGCAGTCCGGCGCCCAGCGCGGCCTGGCGGGCGGGCGCCTGGCCTTGGCCGGCCTGCAACACGTTGCCCATGATGACTTCATCGACGGCGTCGACCTGTATGCCGGCGCGCTCAATGGCGGCCTTGATGACGATAGCGCCAAGCTCATGCGCGGCGAGCCCGGACAGGGCGCCCATCATACTGCCCATGGGGGTGCGGGCGACGGAAACTAGAACAATAGGGTCAGACATTATTTGCTCCTAAGGGGTGCGAAAGAGAAGTTGCGACTGCAGGGCTACCGGCGCTCGAGGAATGAAGGCGTCGTTGAGGTTCGTAGGGGAAGATGTCTTCAATACGGCCTTGCGCGGCGCGTTCGCGGCAGGCTTGCCACCACTCGGCCTCGAGCAGGGCGGCGTGATGTTTAAGGAACGCCGTGCGCACGCGCGGGTCGCCCAGCAGGAAATAGCGAAATTCTTCAGGAAATACATCGTTGGCTCCCACCGGATACCAAGGCTCGTTGGAGAGCTCGGCTTCTTCGTTCGGTGCTGGCGGAATGCGCCGGAAATTCATTTCCGTCATGTGCTGAATTTCGTCGTAATCGTAGAATACAACACGTCCAAGGCGGGTGACACCAAAGTTCTTGAACAGCATATCGCCGGGGAAAATGTTGGCGGCGGCCAATTCGCGTATGGCATCGCCATAGCCTTTCACCGCCGTATCCAGCACGGCGTCTGAAACGCGTGCAAGGTACAAATTCAGGGGCGTCATGCGCCTCTCGATATAGACATGGCGCAAGATAATGACATCGTCCAGCTCTTCAAGAAGGCTGGGCACCTGATCGCGCAATTCGGCCAGTAGGGCGGGCGAGCATCGCTTGCGCGGCAAAGCGACCTGGGAATATTCCCAGGTGTCGGCCATGCGGCCCACGCGATCGTGCTTCTTCACCAACTGGTATTTGCGCCGCACCGTGGCGTGGTCCATGCCGTCCTTGGCGATACGGTCGCGTATCAACTTGAAGACATAGGGATACGACGGCAGCGTGAACACGGTCATGACCATGCCTTTTATGCCGGGTGCAATGTCGAATGCATCGTGCGAGTGGGCCAGGTGGTGCAGGAAGTCCCGGTAAAACAGCGTCTTGCCCTGTTTCTGCAGCCCGATGGTCGTGTAGATCTCGGCCTTGGGCTTGCGGGGCAGCAAGGAATTCAGAAAGTTGACGTAGGCCGCCGGCGTTTCCATATCGACAAGGAAATAGGCGCGAGTAAAGCTGAATAGCGTGCTCAGATCATCGGCATTGTGGAGCAGCGCATCTGCTTGAATATGCCCGGACGGCGTGTGCAGCAACGCAATGGCAAAGGGAAAAGTCGTGCCTTGGTTGACCAGGCGCCCAACGACATACGCCCCCTTGTTCCGAAAAAACAAGGAATTGAGGACATGGATCTGGCAGTCGGGTGAAATGCGCTGGCCGGCGCCCACCGGAATACTGCCGCGCAACTGCCGTATTGCCATTCGGGCTATGCGGCGCGCATCGGCGGGCAGGTCGGCGAATGGCGCAGCCAAGCCGAAGTCGGCAACCATCTTGATCAGCGATTTCTCCAGGCCTTCGGCGATGGGGTAGTAGACCCGATACGACGGCAACTTGCTGTCGAGGTAATCGGTGGCGATCGCCGGGCGTACAAAGAGGAAATCGTTGTGGAAATAGTCGCGGTGCAGTATATGGCACGACACGGAATTGAAGAAGGTTTCGGCGCATTCCGGTTGGCGGTGGCCAGCCAGCAAAGAGACGAACTCTGTCTTCACCGACTGCCAGAACGCCAGTTGGGCCGGCGTCAGGCTTTCCTGAGCCGAAGCGCCGTTGGGGCTGGCGTCGCTGCCCTTCAAGGCGGTGTTCAGCTGCGTCGTGCACTCGCGCACGCGCGTATCGTAATATTCGATACGTTCGCGCGATAATTGCTGGATGCCGCGCCAGTTGGCGGATTCAAATAATGACTTGGCGCGCTGCGCCCCGTAGCGAAACAGGGCGTAGTGGCGATTGAAGCCATCGAGTATGGTCCGCGCCACCGTCTGTGGCGACAGTCCGGGGCGCGATACCTGCTCGACGCGCAGATGATCTCCGACGTAAGTCATTAGAAGGCGGAAATTAAGCCGTTTCGTTGAAGAGTTCGCGCCCGATCAGCATCCGGCGGATTTCGCTCGTACCGGCGCCAATTTCATATAGCTTGGCATCGCGCCATAGGCGCCCGACGGGGTACTCATTGATATAGCCATTGCCGCCCAGGATTTGTATGCCCTCGCCGGCCATCCAGGTGGCCTTTTCGGCGCAGTACAGAATGACGGCGGCGCAATCCTTGCGCACCTCGCGCACGTGGCCGGTGCCAAGTTTGTCGAGGTTCTTGCCGACGGCATAGCAAAACGCGCGGCTGGCTTGCAGTGTCGTGTAGAGATCGGCGACTTTGCCTTGAATGAGTTGAAATTCGCCGATGGCTTGGCCGAACTGCTTGCGATCGTGGATGTAAGGCACGACGATGTCCATGACACCCTGCATGATGCCCAATGGGCCGCCCGCCAGCACGGCGCGTTCGTAGTCCAACCCGCTCATCAAGACCTTGGCGCCGCCGTTCAATTGGCCGAGCACGTTTTCTTCAGGGACTTCGCAGTCCTGGAACACCAGTTCACCGGTATGGCTGCCGCGCATCCCCAGCTTGTCGAGCTTTTGCGCCACGGAAAAACCTTTGTAGCCCTTTTCCACGATGAAGGCGGTGATGCCCCGCGCATTTGCGGCTGGATCCGTCTTGGCGTAGACGACCAGCGTATCGGCATCGGGACCGTTGGTAATCCACATTTTATTGCCGTTCAGGACGTAGCGGTCGCCTTTCTTTTCGGCCCGCAGCTTCATGCTGATGACGTCAGATCCCGCACCCGGCTCGCTCATGGCAAGCGCACCGACGTGCTCGCCTGAAATAAGCTTAGGCAAGTATTTTTGTTTTTGCGCTTCAGTGCCGTTGCGGTTGATCTGGTTCACGCACAGGTTCGAATGAGCGCCGTACGACAGCCCGACGGACGCGCTGGCGCGCGAAATTTCTTCCATGGCGATCATGTGCGCCAAGTAACCCATGTTGGCGCCGCCATAGGTTTCGCTGACCGTCATTCCGAGCAGGCCAAGGTCGCCGAACTTGCGCCACAGGTCCATGGGGAACTGGTCGCTGCGGTCAACCTCGGCCGCGAGCGGCGCGATTTCCGCCTGAGCAAAGTCGTGAACTGCATCGCGCAGCATGTCCAGGTCGGAACCCAGGTCGAAATTTAGGCCGGGAATATTCAATGTCGTCTCCAGTAGCAGGTGCGTATGGACGTCAGGCGGCAATGTCAGCCTGGCGGGTTTTGGTTGGAAAGTATATTTATATTACGTTTACGTAAACGTCAACTATAAGGGTTTTCCCTTGGGCTTGATGATTCTGGATGCTATCCGGCGTTTCTTTCCGCCAACAACGTCTCACAATGGGTTTCCTGCCGTTGGATTTCTTTGAGTGTTTCGTCGATGTCTTTGCGCTGCTGCTCGAGCATGTTGCGATGCATTTGGAGGACGCTCATGTAATGACGCAACTGCGCGGTAGTGTCGCCCGGCCCGTCGTACATGTCGATCAGGCTAAGGATCTCGGCTAGTTGGAGGCCCAGGCGCTTGCCGCGTAAAGCCAGCTTCAGGCGGGTACGGTCGCGGGCGTGATACACGCGGTTGCGCCCTTCACGGCCAGGGCTGACAATGCCTTGATCTTCATAGAAGCGTATGGTGCGCGGAGTAATGGAGAACTCTTGCGCAAGCTCGGAGATGGTCCAGGTGGGCTCGGTCATGGGTTTGTGCATTGGCAGTTTACGTTAACGTAAACTATGATGCCATAATACGTCGATCAGGCATACAGCAAAAACACGGAGACAAGTCCATGAATCCAAATGAACAGAAACTTACTTATCCTTGGGGCGACGCGATTCCTGAGCCGGGCCACGCCCAGGCGGTAGCCGACGGCGTGCGCTGGATTCAAATGCCATTGCCGTTCGCACTCAACCACATCAACCTTTGGCTGTTGCGCGACGAAATCGATGGCCGCGAAGGCTGGACCGTCGTGGACTGCGGGGTTTCGCGCGACGAGGTGAAAGCGCTGTGGGAGCAGGTGTTCGAGAATGCGCTGGACGGCCTGCCCGTGTTGCGGGTGATCGTGACGCACATGCACCCCGACCATGTCGGCCTGGCCTATTGGCTGTGCGAGCGCTGGAATGCGCCGCTATGGATGACGATGACTGACTACGCCGTTGCACGCTTGTGGTCGCGGCCATCGGTCAATGGCGCAAGCGCCGGCGGTCCTACTGGCGGCTCCGCGGTGGAACACTTTACGCGCCATGGCTTGGTCGACCCAGAGGCCCAGGAGCAAATCCGTCAACGGGCGAACTATTACCCTAACCTCGTGCCCGACGTGCCGGCGCGGTTCTGCCGCATCATGAACGGCGACCGGATTTCCATAGGCGGGCGCGAATGGCGGGTGATCGTCGGCTATGGGCATGCGCCGGAACATGCGTCGTTGTATAGCGACACACTGCAAGTGCTGATCTCAGGCGACATGCTGCTGCCGCGGATCTCGACGAACGTCAGTGTGTTCGATTTCGAGCCGCAAGCGAACCCGTTGCCGCTGTACCTGAATTCTTTGCGTGCGTACGATGATTTGCCGGAAGATACGCTGGTGCTGCCATCGCACGGACGCCCATTCCGCGGGATGCATGAACGAATTGCACAGCAGCACGCGCATCATGCCGAGCGTCTGGCCGAGGTGCTGAGCGCCTGTCACGAGCCGCGCAGTACGACGGACATCGTGCCTGTCCTGTTCCGGCGCGAGCTGGACCTTCATCAACTGACGTTCGCGATGGGCGAGGCGTTGGCGCATCTGCATGCCTTGTATTTCGACGACCAGCTGGAGCGGATTGTGGGCGACGACGGCGTGATCCGGTTCCGGCGCATGTAGTCCAATTCCTTTTGCGCGCCAGGCTACTGCAAGTAGTCTATGCCGATGTAGTCTATGCCGTAGCTCGCGAGCCGTGCCCGGGTAGGACTCAGGCGTTCGCGAT
>DATJBV010000077.1:0-163359 GCA_035515055.1 Candidimonas sp. | reverse complement strand
GGCGGGTGGCATGGCGATGGCCGGGCTTCGTGGCCGCAGCGAGCCGCCCGTGAAGGGAGCACGCATGTGCGGACGAACGGGGCGACGCGGGCGAGGCGCGCAGGGCGCCGAGCAGGCCAAGGGACCGGCCATCGCCATGCCGCCCGCCCGCGGCGTGTCAGCAAGACGTGTCAGCAAGACGTCTCAGCGACATCTTACCCATGACGTGTCCGCCTCAACTGATATCGAGCAGTTTGGCCCCTGGACTTCCTGCCCTCTTGGGCAGCACCAGTTCCAGGACGCCGTCCTGATACTTGGCCGTTGCCTGCGACTCATCGATATCGTTGGTGACAGAAAACGAGCGCGTCTGCACACCGTAGTAGCGTTCGCGGCGCAGTACGGTTTCGCCCTGTTTCTCTTCGGTATCGCGTTTAGTTTCAACGCGGATCGTCACCGTGTTGCCATCGACGGTCACCTTCACGTCTTCTTTTTTCGCCCCTGGGACGTCGGCATTCACCGTGTACGCCTGCTCGTTCTCGGTGACGTCAAGACTGATGCGTGGACCGCTTACTTGTTCGCCAAGTGCGTTACCGAGGCGCAGGCTCTTGAAAATATCCTCGAAGTCCCTGAATGCATCGAAGCGGGTAAGGTCAGCGAGCGGGTTCATCCGGGTCAGATTATTTGCCATTTCAACCTCTCTAAAGTTGGTAGCCAATAGGTTGCACCTTCCAAGCCGGCTGAGGTGCGTACTACGTATTTACGGCCAAAATGGCAGATATCAAGACCCGTCGCACAGCGATTTCCATTCTCGGATTCAGAGGCCCTAGACGGAGCGGCGCGCCCCTTGGCCGCGATTGCGCTGACTGTTCTGGTCTTGGCCCGTCCCGACTTGGGATGTATGGCCGTCCTTCTTGCTGCGGTTTTGCTGGTCGCCATGGCTGCGCTGGTCTTCACGCGCCCGGTCGTCCTCTTGAGGGTTATGTTTCTGGTCTTTTGGTGAAGGTTGTCGTGTAGTCATCTGCACAGTATCTCCAATAAAACTGAATTCAGGATACGCAGCAAGACGTATTCCCAAGGGCCAGGAAGCCGATGCTCAGCCGCAGGCCGGCACGGCGGCAATGGGCAGGCCGGTTGCGACGATGGCGGCGATGGCGCTGATGTCGGCGATGAGGGTCAGGCGCGTCATGAATTGAACGACCTCCGCTTGTGAGCGGCCGGTTACGCTGGCCGCTCGGCGCCGGACCCGGCTTTGCCAGCCAAGCAGGACTGCGCCGGCGAGAAAGAGCAGCCAGACGATAATCAGGACTAGCGTAAGTATCGCGGAGGATGCGGTTGCGCCAGCGGGATAGATATCGACATACCGACAGCCCAGCGCGTGCGCCGTATACACGACAACCAAAAAAAGCAGCCAGACTGCGGGACCGGCGACTGCCCGCCATAGCGTGGGACGGTGTCTCATGGCAGGATGCCCGGCAGGAAGACGAGCACTAGGGCGGTCGAAGTCCCGACGATCGCTGTATAGACCTGCCACAGCCGAAGCACCGACGGCTCTAGTCGACGCCGCGAGGAGATGTATCCAGCGCGACTGCGCAGCATCACATGCACGGCCATCATGGCGCCTGTGGTTGCATGTATCCCCGCATACCACAGCAGTACCACGCTGGCGGATACATAGGCATGCGTGTCCGCGGACGGAAGGCCGTGGCGGACTTGGGCCAAGGCTGCAATCATGACTATGCTGGCCATGGCGCTGACCACGAGCCAGGCATTGCGAGGTGCCAGGGCGTCGCGGTCGTTGGTGGTGCACGCCAGGTGGGATGCCGCGGCAGCGCACAGCGGTGCCAGCACCAAGGCCACGGTCAGAAGCGGCGGTATTTCCAGCCAGTAGGGTGGCGGCCAGTTTGGCGCCATGGTGCGCAGGTAGAGGTGGCCAAAGAGCAAGGAGCCATAGAGGGAAGCGTCAGCCACGAGGCAGCAGGCCATGCCCCACCATCCCGGTGCGCCCGAGGCTGCCACATGGACAGGCAGCGGGACGCCGGGCGCCGCGGTCACTGGCGCCGGCTCATCCCGCATGCCGCCATTCCATGCCCAGCGCAGGAAAAGCGTTACTGCCAGCAAGGCGCCGAGCAGCGCAATGCCGTATGCCTTCAACAAAACGCCGACGAAAAAAATGCCGGTGGACAAGGCTGCGTAGAGCGGAAGCCATGTGGCGCCAGGCAGCAGCGCCACGCTGACGGGACGGCCGCTGACCACATCAACGCACAATGTTTGCCGTTGTCCGGGCGCCGCCGCCGAAAGCCAATACTTGCCTGCCGCTATTTCGGCGCCGAGCGTCGGCCGGTCCCACAAGGGTTCGCGCCCGGTGATGTCCGGCAGGCTGGCGAAATTGTATGCGGCCACCGGCGTGGGCATCGCCCACTCCAATGTGCCTGCCTCCCAAGGATTGCGCCGCGCGATGTTCCCCAACCGCAAATGCAGCACGAAGTCAATGATGAACAGCGCGAAGCCAATGGCCTGAATGAAGGCACCAATGGAGGACGTCAGATTGAGCAAGCCCCAGCCGACGTCGTCTGGATAGGTATAGATGCGCCGTGGCATGCCGAGCAGTCCGGTCAAGTGCATGGGCAGGAAGGTGATGTTGAAACCAATGAAAATCAGCCAGAACGCGGGCTTTCCCGCACGGCCCGAGGTCATGCGCCCGGTGAAATGCGGAAACCAATAGCAGGTGGCGGCCAGTACAGGGAAAATCATTCCGCCCACAAGAACATAATGAAGATGCGCAACGACAAAGTGCGTATCGTGTGCCTGCCAATTGAAGGGGACGAGGGCCAACATGACGCCGGTCAGGCCGCCGATCACGAAAATCACAAGGAAACCGGCCAGGTACAGCATAGGCAGGCGCAAGTGGACATTTCCGGCCCATAGGGTGGCGATCCAGGCGAAGAATTGCACGGCCGTGGGAATGGCTACGAGCATGCTGGCCGCTGAAAAGAAGGCGACAGACATCTGCGGGATCCCGACGGTGAACATGTGGTGCACCCATAGGCCGAAGCTGAGGAAACCCATGACGGCGACCGCCGCCACAACCCAGGTATAGCCGACCAGCGGGCGTCGTGCAAAGACCGGCACGATCGTCGAGACCATGCCGGCGGCGGGAAGGAAAATAATATAGACCTCTGGATGGCCGAATAGCCAGAACAGGTGTTGCCAGAGAACCGGATCGCCGCCGTGCGCAGGGTCAAAAAAAGGCATGCCGAATGCGCGTTCCAGTTCGAGCAGGATGCTCCCGAGGATGAGCGGCGGAAATCCTGTCAGTATCATCGCTGCGGTGATCAGCATGTACCAGGCGAAAATTGGCATGCGGTGCAGTGCCATGCCGGGGGACCGGAACTTCAATATGGTTGTAATCAGCTCAACAGCGCCGCAGACGGCGGAAATTTCGGCAAAGGTGATGCCGATAAGCCAAATGTCGCTATTTATGCCCGGCTGATAAATTGGCCCCGACAGCGGGGTGTACATGAACCAGCCGCTATTGGGCGCCAGCCCCAGCGCCATGCCCGCGATCAGTATGATCCCGCCGAACAGATAGCACCACCACGCGTAGGCACCCAATCGTGGAAAAGCCATATCCCGAGCGCCAAGCATCTTGGGTATCAGATAAAACGAAAAGCCTTCCAGCATGGGAATCGCGAATAGAAACATCATGACCGTGCCATGCATGGTGAAAATCTGGTTGTAGATTTCGCTGTCCAGGAAGGCATTGCTCGATGTCGCGAGCTGTGTTCGTAAAAGCATGGCAAGCATGCCGCCCACGAGGAAAAATATCAACGCGGTCACGATAAATCGCCGCGCGATGATCGTATGATTGACGGCAGACATTCCGCGCCACCCCGAGGGGGATCGCCAGTCTCTTGTCAGGCCATGGTGCCTTGCGATAGGCGACGTGTACGGCGTCATGGCACGGCTTTACCTAGACGCAAAAGGGTTTCCGCCAATGTCGCTTCATCGTAGGCAATGAACTGCACCAGCATGTTTGCGTGCTGATCACCGCAAAATTCCGCGCATATGCCATGATAAATACCCGGCTCATCGGCTTGCAGCCGTATGGTGTTTTCGCGGCCGGGAATAGCGTCGATTTTTCCTCCCAGGCGGGGAATCCAGAACCCGTGTATTACGTCATCGGCTGTGACGGTAATGTGCACAGGCCGCCCGGCCGGCGCATGAATGATGTTGGCGGAATGCAAGGGGCCTCCGGGCGCATCCGGATGGACGACTTCCCACCACCACTGGTGAGCGCGAACTTGCACGCGGTAGACGGCATGTTGATCCGCCAACGGGAATTGCGCATCGCCGGCGCGAAAGCCATAGACGAGCAGCAATAGCAATACGGCGCCAGGAAAGAATAGGCCCCCGCCTGCCAGCAATATCCGGGCGGATACCGCGTCGGAATGTTTGGGACGGCGGCGAACCGCATAGGCGGTGAGTACCACCATGAATACCAGAATCGCCGTGGCACTCCACGCCATGACGTCCCAGCCGCGGGCAATAGAATGGGCGGTGGGTCCCGCGGGGTCCAGCGCCGACAGCCGGCCGTCGACACACCCGGTCAACCATGTGGATACCAATAGCGGCAACCCATGGAGACGCATGCGGTATGGCGCTTGCCGCACTGTTCGCCATGTTCTGTAGCCTTGCGCGAGAGTTTGAATGGAAAAGCTTGCACAACCATTGCCCGAGGGGACCGGCACGGCCGTCGCCATCAATCGGCACCCCCTCCATCCGATGCTCGTCACATTTCCAATCGCGCTATTCATATGCGCCTTGGGCAGCGATGTGGCATATGTCATGTTGGAAGACCATTTTTGGGCGCGCATGTCGTTATGGCTTTTGGGTGTTGCTACGCTAATGGGCACGCTTGCCGGCATTGCCGGCACACTGGAACTTTTGATCATTGCCGGCATACGCCATCGAGCTAGCGCCTGGAGCCACTTCGTGATGGCAGTCATGCTGCTTTCCGTGGGTTTCATCAATTGGCATGGCCGCCTGGAGGATGCCGCCGCGGCAATAATTCCTGTTGGCATCTATCTTTCCTTACTGGGAGTCCTGCTGGTCGTATTCGCGGGATGGCTGGGCGGCAAGCTGGTCTTCGAGGACCAGGTCGGGACTCAGGATTAAAGGGGGCTTGACCAGAACGAGCCACAATACAAGGGCGATAAGCGCGATAGGGACCAGCGTCAGCCAGGGGCCGGGTGTGTAGCGCTTTCGCGGTGCGCCTTCATGGCCCAACGCCGCAAGCAGATGACCGCAGTACACATGAAACGCCGACAGCGCGGCCACGGCGGTCAACTTTGCGGCAAGCCAGTTGCCAGATGCGCCGGTGGCGTAGACCAATACTGTTCCCGTAATAATGGCGAAGACCGCGGCGGGTGATGTAATACCAAGAAATGCGAAACGGCTCATGATGCGCAGCTCCCGTCTCGCCGTCTCGTGGGGCCGCATGCGCGCATCCATCGCATAGAGGCCGGGTAAATACACGAGTCCGCCACACCAAATCACCAATGCGGCAATATGCACCCCCATAAGCCATGCCATCCAGTCTCCAGATCAACACGAAGTCGATGCCCTCCGGTTTGCACAGCAAGCGGCGTTCCACCCTGGTAACAACGCGATCCCGGCAAGGAAGTAAACTGTCATGCTGTGCCGTGCGCGCACCCCATCAACTTCAATACACTGGCTTTGCCTGCACTTTCATGTCCTCTACGTACGAAATTCGCCCGGAACAGTCCGTCGAACTGTTGAAGGAACTGCACATCTTGACGCGCGACGGCAAGATGAACCAGGACAGCAGGCGCAAGCTCAAACAGGTCTACCACTTGTTCCACTTCATCGAGCCGCTGCTCAAGGATTTGAAGCAGGGCCGCGACGGCATTACGCTGGTCGATCACGGCTCGGGGAAGTCCTATCTTGGCTTTATTCTTTACGATCTTTTTTTCAAGCAGCTGAAAGATTCATCGCATCTTTACGGCATCGAGACGCGCGAAGAGCTGGTTCAAAGCGCACGCGCGCTGGCGCAACGGCTAGGCTTCAGTGGCATGTCGTTTCTCGACCTTTCGGTGGCGGACTCGATCACTTCGGATCGCCTCCCTGCCCGCGTCGATATCGTCACGGCGCTTCATGCGTGCAACACCGCCACTGATGACGCAATTCGCTTCGCCCTGCATAAGCAGGCCAAGTACATCGTGGTCGTGCCTTGCTGCCAGGCCGAGGTGGCGGCGGTGTTGCGCGGCAAGAAAGCGCAATCCCTTGGGGCCAGCGCATTGTCCGAAATGTGGCGCCATCCGTTGCATACCCGGGAGTTCGGCAGCCAGGCAACCAATGTGTTGCGCTGCCTCCAGCTCGAAGCGCATGGCTACCAGTTGACCGTGACCGAGCTGGTGGGCTGGGAGCACTCGATGAAGAACGAATTGATTATTGCCACCTATAAGAATCTTCCGCGTCGCAAAGCCACCGAACGGCTGGACAATTTATTGAACATGTTGGGTCTTTCGGAAATGCGCAGCCGCTTTTTTGCGCCGGAGGCGCCGACTGAACAACACCCTCCCACCAAATCCCTGATGGCTTCTTCCTAAACCCTGCCGCCGCGGGCGTGTGGACATGGCGAAACCATACCTATGGCTGCCGCGCCTTTCTCAGTGGATCCAATATGGCCGACAGTCCGTTGTGATCGATTTCATGCATTAGCATCAGCAAGCGGCCTATCTCTCCAGCGGGAAAGCCTTCACGCGCAAACCAGTTCAGATAATGACCCGGCAGGTCGGCGATAAGCCGGCCTTTGTATTTGCCGTAGGGCATGGTGCGAGTCAGGAGCAATTCGAGGTCCTGGGGGTTCATGGCGCGTCAAGGTTGCGAATGGCGGCATTCAGGCGGGCGTAGTCGAAGGGTGGATGCGCGCGCTTGAATCGCATTATCAAGGCCGACACAAGCACGGGAAGAAGTGCGGCGACGAGGAATGATTCCAGCAGGTACTCTGGTTTGTCGCTTGGCCCTGGAAAAAGCAGCAGCCCGGCCAGTATCCCGCAGGCGGTGCTGACGACGGCGGTCGTGCCATCGTAGCGACGGCTGAACAAGCCGAAAAACACAGGAAAAGCGGCTGCTGAGCAAAGCAGGTCGGCCAGGAGAAACAAATAAAGCACGCTATAGCCTTGGGACGCCGCCACGACGACTGGTACGGCCAACGGGAAAATTAACCACCGCGAGAGTCCCATCAGCGTGGTGTTGCTGGCGTTCGGAAGAAGCCTGCGCATATCGACCGCAATGAGGCTGGACACAGCGCTGATGGCCGTGTCGGCGGTGCTCATGATCAAGGCCAGCCCCAAGGGGATCAAGGCAACCGCGAACCAGGCGGGTAGGTGGGGCATGATGACGGTGAACAAGGCGACCGAGCTGTCGCCGGTATGGCCAAGACCGACAAAAGCAAGGCCAAACAGTCCCATGACGAAGATGAATGGGGCGGCAAGCAAGCCGCCGATGAGGAAGCCTAGTCTCATGCTTCGGGTATTGCTGGCGGCATAGACACGTTGCCAGTTGCCCTGGTGAAAAAGCCCGGTAAGGAGAATGGCCACGAAAAACGTGAGGCCGGCCTTGATACCGGTGGGGTCCAGGAGACTGAGCAGGCGCGGAGCGTTCTGTTCAAGGCCGGCCACAGCCGGTGCAATGCCACCCGCCGCCTGCCATCCCAGCAACACCAGGAAAGCGAGGAGCGGGACGATGACGATCATCTGTATCTTGTCGGTGAAAATGGACGCCCGCAGTCCGCCATATGAGGTATATAGCAGCGTGGCGCCCATGACAATGATGGCCGTTACCCACAACGGCACAGGCGCCAACAGCAAGACCAGCTTGGAAATGGCGGTAAGTTCGGCGGTGAGCGTGATGAACATGTAGAACAACATGATGACGAGCGTCAGCGCATACATCGCCCGGCCGTAGCGCAATATCACGAACTCGGTCAAGGTATGTCCTTGCGGGACAAGTTCGCGCATGCGGCGCCCCAAGGGAATCATGACCACCCGCGGCGAGACCGCGCCCAGCGCATAACCGATGACGGCGGCCAGTCCGCCCCATGTCGCCGCCTGCGCCGGCGCGAACAGGATCCAGGCGCCTAGCGACGTGGCAAGCAAGGTAAGGACGGTTGCCGTTGTTGTCTGGCTGTTCCGGGCGACCACGTAGTCTTCGAGACTACCCCGGTCGTGGCGGGCATACATAATGCCGGCTACGGCGAAGCCGCCGGAGAACAGCAGCAACCAAAGTATCGTCGACGAGCTCTCAAGCATATTCAGCCACCAGTGAAAACGGGCCAAAGCTTAGGAGTAAACGGTTGCCCGTGTCAACGGCGGTAACGTTTGTTCGAAAGCGGATGCATCTATGTTATGTTTGCCCGTACTATGAAAGAAACCAATACAGCACTCCCCATAAACGAACAAATCGTCCTCGTCACCGGCGGTGCGCGCGGATTGGGCGAACATCTTGTCCGGGCGTTTCTCGCGCAAGGTGCGCGAGTCGTCATCAATTACTTGCGCAGTGCGGAAAGCGCCGCGGCCCTGGCCGCAATCGCACCATCCCGCGCCATTGCGATCGGGGCCGACGTGACCGATGCGGCCGCGGTCCAGGCCATGGTGGCACAGGCGAACGCGCATTTCGGCGCTGCCATCACCACGGTCGTGAATAACGCGCTGCCGGCCTTTTCGTTCAATGGGGACTTGCGCCCCCACGCCGATACCATTACGTGGGACCAGATGCGGCAGCAAATGGAAGGCACCGTACGCGGTGCTTTGAATACGACGCAAGCGGCGCTTCCCGGTTTGCGCCGGCAGGGGTTCGGCCGCATCATCAATATAGGCACCAACTTGTTCCAGAATCCGGTCGTGCCTTACCATGATTACACGGCCGCCAAAGCGGCTCTGCTGTCACTGACACGAACCTTGTCGCACGATTTAGGCCCGGACGGCATCACCGTCAATATGGTCTCGGGCGGCTTGCTGCGCACGACGGATGCGTCCGCGGCGACCCCGGAAGAAGTATTTGACCTGATTGCCGCCGGCACGCCGCTGCGCCGCGTGACAACGCCAGCCGAGTTCGCCGATGCCGCGTTGTTCTTCGCCTCACCCTGGTCGCGAGCCGTGACGGGCCAAAACCTGGTCGTCGATGGCGGCCTGGTAAAGAACTGATGCTTCATCTCAATTTATTCATTTATGCGTGCGGGCACCACCGTGCCGCGTGGCGCCACCCCCAATCCTCGGTCGAGCGGCTGGGCGACATCGCCTATTACGAAGAGCTCGCGCGCACGGCCGAACGCGGCAAGCTGGACGCCATCTTTTTCGCCGATGGACAGTCGGCCGACAATGTGGCGGACGGACCCCGATGGTTCCTGGAGCCGTTGACGGCCATGGCCGCCATCAGTCGCGCAACCATGCATATCGGCCTTATCAGCACGGTTTCAAGCACCTTCTATACGCCTTTTCATGCCGCACGGCTCGTGGCATCGCTGGACCATATCTCCAAGGGGCGTATGGGTTGGAACGTGGTGACCTCCATGTTCGACGCCGAAGCCCGCAATCACGGCTACCCAGCCATGCCGGATCACGACTGGCGTTACGGAAGAGCGGAAGAGTTCGTCGATACGGTCCTGCGGCTGTGGGATTCCTGGGGAGACGATGCGTTGCGCATGGACAGGGAAGGCGCCTATGCCGATACCAGTAAAGTGGCGCCCATCTATCATCAGGGAGAGCACTTCAGGGTCGACGGCCCGCTAACCGTGCCGCGTCCACCGCAAGGCCATCCCGTTTTATTCCAGGCGGGTGCGTCCGAGCAGGGCAGAGACCTGGCGGCCAGGCGCGCAGAGGCAATTTACGCAGTTGCGTACGACTTGGCGTCGGCGCAAGCGTACTATCGCGACATCAAGCAACGCGTCCGGGCGGCCGGCCGCAAGGATCCTGTGCCTATCATGCCCGGCCTGGTCACGTATGTCGCATCCACTCAGGCGGAAGCCAAGGCGAAACAACGTGAACTGGACGAATTGTTGCCATCGGCCGATGCCTTGCGGCAACTGGGCCAGTACGTTGGTCAGAACTGCATGGATTGGGACCTGGACCGGCCGGTACCCAATTTGCCGACGCTCGAAGAGTTCAGCGGACCCAAGGGACGGTATGCCACCATTTTGCGCATTATCGCGACGGAGCGGCCCACCGTGCGCGGGCTGCTTGGCCGCCTGGCGGCCGGAGGCGGGCATTGCACCATGGTCGGCACCCCGGACACCATCGCCGATGAGATGGCGCGGTGGTTGCACAATGAAGGGGCGGACGGATTCAACCTGATGCCCCCGTCGTTGCCGGGCGGTATTGAAGACTTTGTCGACCATGTCGTTCCCGTTCTGCAGGCGCGAGGCCTGTTCCGCAAGGACTACGATTCCACAACGCTGCGCGGTCATCTTGGCTTGGCGCGGCCCGGCTGACCAAAGCACCCTCTACGGCGCTCGCGAAGCGAACGGCTAGTCAATGAGCGCGCCGTTCTCATGGAAAGGGTAGGGTCCAGCGAATTGGCCGACAGGCGCCAAATGGGTGATCAGCCGCCGGCTGGCGGCGTCCCAGGCGTGAATCCTGAAGCTCGGTGGTTCCAGCATCCATGTCGATTCCGCCTGGGGATCAAGATCTAGCGTCACCTGGTGCGCCGGTCCGGGCGCCGTACTGGCAATGGTGCCGCCGAATCTGACATCGATGGCCCGGTGCAGATGGCCGCAGATGATGCGCTCTACATTGGGATATTGGGATACCAGGGACTCCAGCGCGTCCCCGCCGGCCTGCAGGCCAATGTCGTCCATGTGCCCGATGAGTGTGCGAAAAGGTGGATGATGCATGGCAATAACCACGGGTCGATGCCGGCTTTCGCGCAGCGTGGCATCCAGCCAGTTTAGTCGGCGGTCGCACAGCGTACCGGCGCTTTCCCCCGGCATGCACGTGTCGAGAGCGAGCAGCCGGATATCTCCGAGATCGACCACATACTGTATGAAGCCGCTATTCCCCAGATAAGCATGTTCAGGGAAACCGCTGCGCAGGTTTTGCCGGTCGTCGTGATTGCCGGGCAGCAAAAAGACCGGGAGGTTCAGCGGATCCAGCAGGTGCCGCAGATGGGCGTATTCGCCAGGCCTGCCGAAATCCGTCAGGTCGCCAGTCATTACCACGGCGTCCGGGCGCTGCCGCAATTGTGTCACTGACAGGACGCAGGCCCGAAAATAGGCGGTGGTATCGACGCGTCCGTACGCCAGCTGCCCGGGTGCACGGATATGCGGATCCGTCAGTTGGACAATGATGGTCATAATGCGATCTCCTCGGAGGCCAGGAAACGGGATGGGTCGATGCGCAGTCCTACCGATTCGCCTACACGAAACGGGACGCTGCCGTGGAGTTCCGCCATCAGCGGCGATTGGCCTTCAGTTTCCAACCGCAGTTGCACACGATCGCCCAGGAAGCTGCGGCGCAATACGCGTCCCTGTGCCCAATCATCCGAAGGCGGGCCCACCTGGATGTCTTCCGGTCGGACCAGCAGCTCCCGCATGGGTTTGAGATGATCGGGACAGCCCACCTCCCAGCCCCCCAGGTGAACAACTCCTCGATGCAGCGCCGCCGCGTCGCGCGACACGCGGTTCACGCGCCCAAGGAACTGCGCGACGAACGGGTGAGCGGGGTTGCGATAAAGCGACTCCCCATTGCCCACCTGTACGATAGCGCCAGCATGCATGACGGCAAGCCGGTCTGCAATCGCCATTGCTTCCTGCTGGTCGTGCGTCACGTGAATAGCGGTGATCCCAAGGCGGCGCAGCAATTCGGCCAACTCGTCTCGTAACGATTCTTTCAACTTCGCATCCAGCGCGGCGAGAGGTTCATCGAGCAGCAGAACGCGCGGGCGTACGGCCACCGCGCGCGCAAGCGCAACCCGCTGGCGCTGGCCGCCAGACAATTCCGGGGCGCGCTTTTTCTCGAGGCCATTAAGGCGTACGAGATCGATCAGCTCTCCGACCGCGCGGCGCCTTTCGGCTTCTGGCACGCCCTGGATCTTGAGTCCGTAACCGATATTCGCCTCCACCGACATCTGGGGAAAGAGGGCATAGCTTTGGAAGACCATGCCGACGCCGCGTTTCTCGGCGGGAAGCGCTGTCACGTCCTGGCCTGAAAACAGGATGCGGCTGCCGTGGTCGGCAATTTCCAAGCCTGCGATAAGCCGCAACAGGGTCGTTTTCCCGCAGCCGGAAGGACCGAGCAGTGCGAGGACTTCGCCGGCTTCTACCCGCAGGTCGGCCGGCAGCAGGGCGCGTGTGCCATCGGGGAAGGTTTTTGCGCAGTTGGTGATCTGGATGCAAGTTCGTTCGGTCATGGGCGTGTGTTCAATTGGCGTAGCGCTTCTGGATGGCGGTGGATACCGCCTGAAACAGCCACAGGATGGGGACAATGATCAGCAGAAATATGATCGTATAAGCCGAACCGACTTCGATGCGCATGGAGGCATAGCTATCGGCCAGGCCGACCGGCAGCGTGCGCGTCAGGGGCGTATGCAGCATCCAGGTCAGATTGAATTCGCCAATGGACAGGGTGAACACCATCAGCGTTCCGGCCATGATGGCTGGAAATACCGCGGGTATCAGCACGCCTAAAAATCGTTGCCGGAACGAAGCGCCGAGCGTGCGGGCAGCCTCTTCGAGCGCAAGCAACTCATGCCGCTGGAAGGCGGAAGCCACCGTGCGCACCATGAACGGCAACGTGAAGACGACGTGTCCGATAAGAATGAAGCCAAAACTTTGGCGCAACATGGTCACATGGCCATAGGTGAGGATAAGGGCCAGTGCGGTTGCAAGCCCGGGGACGGCCACGGGCAGGGTAAGCACTTCTTCAAAGCCCCTGGCCCAGTGGGAGCGGCTGCGGGCCAGCGCATAAGCGCAGGGCACGCCAAGGACCAGGGTGCATGCCACACAAGCCAGTGCGACTGCAATGGACGCGCCAACCGTGCTGCCGTAGACGGACCACACCTGATCCAGCCAGCGCAGCGTCACGCCGCTCGAGACGCCCACGGTGTAGTTTTCCACAACCCCAGCCATTAATGAAACCAGTATGGGTACCGCCATGAATAGCGAAACGGCCAATGTGGCAATGAACATGATTGGCGATCGGCCGCCGGAAGTGGTTGTCATCTTGCGCTCCTACGTGGTCGGTGTACCGGTTCCGGCGACGCGGGCGATGAACAGGACCGCCCAGGTCACGAGTCCCAGCGCAATGGAAAGCGAAGCGGCCAGTGCAAAATTGGCGTAGTTGGTAAATTCGTTGTAGATGGTGATGGGTATGACTTCGAACTTGCTGGCCAGCGTAAAGGCGGTGCCGAAGGCGCCCATGGCCGTGGCAAATACAATGGCGCCGCACGCGATAGTGGTTGGTGCCAATTGGGGTATCCACACATCCCGCGTTATTGCCCAACGCGATGCGCCCATGATGCGAGCCGCTTCTTCCAGTTGCGTATCCATGGCGCTGGCCGCGGCGGTGTACGACGCAATGGCGCGGGGCAGCGAAAAATACAGGTAAGCGAGGAATAGTCCCAGGAGTCCGTAGGCAAACGTGACACGACCCATTCCTAACGCGCTGGAGAGTTGGGCCATCCAGCCCTGGCGTCCGCCGAGAAGAATAACGAAGAAACCGATAATGACACCCGGGAACGCCAAGGGAACCGTCAGGAGGGAAAGGAGTGCCTGGCGGCCAGGAAAGCGGCGACGGGCAAGGTAGATGCCGACGGCCGCTCCGGCCACCAGCGTGACCAGGGTGACCGCAAGCGACAAGAAAAGCGTATTGAGCATGCTCTTCAGGTAGCGGGGATCCGTCAAGACCACGAAGTACGTGGCCCAGCCCTGTTCTGCCGGCAACGCGACAAGGCGCGCAACCGGCAGCAGCCAAAATGCAACAAAGAACGCCGCGGCGGGCGCCGCGCATGCAACGAGGAGAGAGCGACGGCGGTCGTCGTGCGAGTTTAGGCTGGACATGGTTTAGTGCCTGCTTGGGCGATGTGCTAGCGGACTTCTTTCAGGTAGCGGTCGGAAAAGTCGCGCTGCACCTGGGCCATCTTGCCGTAATCCACGGCCTTGACGCGCGCATAATCGGATGCCGGCAAGAACAGGGCTTCCACATCGCTGGGCATTGCTTGCGCACGTACCGGACGCAGGAAGGCGCGCGCCCAGATTGCCTGTCCTTGATCGGACATCACGAAGTCCAACGCCTTGCGGCCGTTGTCCGCATGTGGCGCATTGGCAACGAGGCTCATCACATATGGCACGGCAACTGTGCCTTCACCCGGTATCACGAACTCGACATTCGCCTTGTCCTTGTGCTTGGCGCGATAGGCGTTGAAGTCATAGTCCAGCAAGATGCCAATTTCGCCGGAGAGAAGTCGGGCGTACGACGTCTGCTTGGGCACAATGGGACTGTTGGCCTGAAGTAATTTGAAGTAGTCGATGCCGGGCGTGAAGTTTTCCAGCGTGCCGCCTAGTGCTTGGTTGACGGCGACGGCGCCGACGTAGCCCACAAAGGCGGAGGATGGGTCCAGGTAACCAACCAGACCTTTGTATTCAGGTTTGAGAAGGTCTGCCCAAGTGCGCGGTATGGGTTTGCCATCCAGTGCATCCACATTCACCATGAATCCCATTGTGCCGGAATGTGTGGTGAACCAATGACCCTCGGGGTCCTTCAGGTCGGCCGGAATGTCGTCCCAATGGGCAGGCTTATAGGGCGCCACGACTCCTTTTTCATGCGCCTGAATCGCGAAGGAAATCCCCATGTAGGTGACGTCCGCCACCGGGTTTGCCTGTTCCGCCACCAACTGGGCCAGGGACTGTCCCGAGTTTTTGTTGTCCGGAGGAATGGAAACGCCAGTGTGCTGCTTTATTGCTTGAAGCTGGGTGCCCCAGTCCGCCCATTCCGTGGGACAGTTGTAGCAGATGGCGGTTTGGGCCGAAACACTGCCGGCAGCGACCAAACCAAGGGCAAACAGACTGGCTCGTGCATATCGCTTGAAGAGGTGGGGCATGGTGATCTCCGTGCATTGAAAATAGAGGAAAGTACTGAACGAACTCTAGATGTGGCGCAGTTATTTGAGGGGGGCGTGCGCGCACGATTCGCCCGTAAAGAAATGGTGGTTGAGCGTGACGCTATCGGATGCATCGGGGCGACGCCCCTCCTGCAACGCGCGCACGAGCAGCTCGACGCTGTTCCGCCCGATGTCATGATTAGGCTGCACTATCGTGCTTAGCGCGGGGGTCAGGTCCTGACCGATGCGTATGCCGTCAAAGCCGGTGATACTCAGGTCGGCCGGGACTTTCAAGCCGCATACATGAGCCGCCCGCAGCGCGCGGATGGCGATCAAATCGTTTGAGCACACCAATGCGGTCGGGCGCGATGAGCCATACAGGACTCGCGCGATGTCGTCGATGGCCGTCTGGACGAAAGGGACTTCCACGAGCGGTTCTGGAACCAGCCCCGCCTTGCGCATGCCTTCCATGAAACCGGCATAGCGTTGTTGAGCGCGATCGGATGACTTGAGCTGGCCGCATACCATCGCAATGCGGCTATGCCCCAACCTTGCGAGTTCTTGAACCAGTTCATCCAGTGCCGTGTCGTTCGCGACCGACACGCACGGATGGCGGGGGTGTCGGTTGTAGATGAGCACATAGGGACTAGGTCGTTGCTCCAGCATTTCAATGGCGCGCGACGTTGCCGTGTCGGACACGACAAGTATCGTTCCGTCTACGCCGAGCGACTGCAGATGGGCGACAGCCTCTTGCTCGGCTTCCACCTGGTAGTCGGTCATGGCCGGCATGATCGAGAATCCGAGCGTGGCCGTCGCCTGAGCAATGCCCTGAAGGCACTCGGCAAAGACAGGATTGTTGAGCGTGGGCAGGATCACCCCCAACACCCGGCTACGTTGCGTGCGCAGGGTTCTTGCCGAGGCGTTCGGACGATATCCCAGTTCCTGGGAAATCAACCGGACCCGTTCCAGGGTGGCTTTGCTGACGGTTGCAGGGCGGTTGAACGTACGGGAAACGGTCGCCGGCGATACATTGGCGTACTTGGCAATATCCAGGATGGAAATGGGACCGATGGGCCGGTGGCGGTGGGTCACGCTGCTAGTCCGGAGTATGAAAACGATTTCATACTAATTGCCCGACATTACGTCGATGTGACAGGCGGCAAGGCAAGCGGCAACGCATACGCGGCTGTGCAGCGCGGCAGCAAGCGCCGTGCGGGCTCACGCTCCGAAGCGCTACGGTCAATTGTTGATCGCGGGTTTTGCTTCAATTATCATCGAACTATGGAAACTAAAAACGCTGTTGCGGCCCTTGCCGCTCTTGCGCAAGATTCACGTCTTGCCATCTTCCGCCTTTTGGTGCAGGCCGGCCCAGCCGGCATGGCGGCGGGAAAGGTCAGTGAGGCGACGGGCATTCCTCCCTCGTCGCTCTCATTCCATCTGAAGGAACTCGCGCACGCCGATATGGTGATTTCCCGGCAGGAGGGCCGTTTTGTTATCTATGAAGCGAATTTTTCAACGGTTTCTTCGCTAATGGATTTCTTATCTACGAATTGCTGTGGCGGCCATTCGTGCGAATTGTCTCCATGAGAAACGATCGGGCATCACCGTAAATTTGATTGGCTGCGTACATTCGGCTGGCCGCATCGAACAGGAAGTCCGGAGGCAACCTTCGGTAAACATACAACTCAAGAAATTCTTCGGCCGTCGGCAGGCCGCCGTCGACATCATGCGTTTGCACACCAAAACAGTCGACCGCTGTTCCAGTGCGCTCGAACCCTTTTAATGTTGCCTCGTAGATATTTTGGTACTGATGAGCGAATTGAGGCGGAAGCAGGAAGACGATAGATAATTCGTATACATTGAGTCGGCACCAGAGCAACAGTACGCGTTCGCCTTGGTTCGACAGGGCAAACACGGCAGAACCGGCCATATTTCTTATCAGTTGGACACCAAGGCCATTGGTGGCCGGTGTCGTGGAATATCCATTTTCATGAAACGTATTCGTTATGTCCTGATCAAAAAATCGCAACGTCTCTTTCTTGATGCGATTTTGCGAATTGGACGAGGCATACAAGACGATCAAGCCCCATCCTCCGGATCCGGCCAGGATGAGCTTGAGTAATTCGACGGACGGCTGTAATAGGCTAATTAATGCCGGTTTCGATGCGGCAAGATAAATCGCAATCGAACAGAGCGTCAACATGCATATAAATATTGCGGTGATGGTTGTGCGCTGTCTATTCGATAAGAAAAGGAATTTCTTGCCGTCGACCATGATGTCATTCCTGTTTGGGCAAACCGTTACGTGTACCGCAGTTTAAGCGATGCGTTTGCAGCCAAGTTCGCTTACACTTCTGCCCATGACAGAAAAAATACGGATAGCAATCGCCGGTTACGGCAACCTGGGACGCGGTGCGGAAATGGCCGTGGAAAAAGCTGGCGACATGACGCTGACAGGCGTTTTCACGCGCCGAGATCCGCAAGACCTGAAGCTTCTGACCGCCGGCGTACCCGTGCATCGCCTGGACGATATTGCAGACCATCGTGACAAGATCGACGTCCTGATATTGTGCGGCGGATCGAAGAACGACCTGCCCGCTCAAGGGCCTGCATTGGCCGCCATGTTCAATACAGTCGACAGTTTCGACACGCACGCGCGCATTCCGGAGTACTTCAATGCGGTCGATGCGCCAGCGCGGGCTGGCGGCAATATTGCCATTATTTCTGTAGGTTGGGACCCGGGCCTGTTTTCCCTTAACCGACTCTACGGCGAGGCGGTTCTTCCCGAAGGGGACACCTATACCTTTTGGGGCAAGGGCCTAAGCCAGGGACACTCCGACGCGGTGCGCCGTGTGCCCGGCGTTCGTGGCGCGGTCCAGTACACCGTGCCCGTTCCCGACGCCATGGACCAGGTGCGTCGCGGCTTGCAGCCCCAGCTTTCAACTCGGCAGAAGCACACCCGGGAATGCTTTGTCGTGCTGGAGGAAGGGGCCGACGCCGAACAGGTCAGGCAGGCCATCGTGACGATGCCTGACTACTTTGCCGATTACGACACCATCGTACAGTTTATTTCCGCCGAAACGCTGCGCCAAGAGCATGCCGCCATGCCGCACGGAGGTTTCGTCATTCGCAGCGGCTCGACGGCGACGGGCGAAAAGCAAGTCGTTGAATACTCGCTCGCGCTTGAAAGCAATCCCGGCTTCACCTCCAGCGTGCTTGTTGCCTACGCCCGCGCGGCACATAGGCTCAAGCAAACGGGACAGGCCGGCGCGCGAACGGTGTTTGACATCGCGCCGGGGCTGCTGTCACCCAAGAGCGCAGCGGCATTGCGCAAAGAGTTGCTGTAGCGGCATCCCGGCGGCTATATCCAGCGGCGAACTCGTTTCGTATAAGACGTGAATGCGGCACCGAACCTGGCCTGAAGAATCCGTTCTTCGGGCCGGATCTGGTATCGGCTTATATAAGGCACGAAGAGGAATGCGCATATCAGCGCCAGTGCATTGCCAAGAAACAGCGCCCAACCTACCAGTGCCAGCAAGATCCCCAGATACATGGGGTTGCGGCTGACGCGATAAATTCCGGACGTTACCAGTACCGACGAATTGGCGGGTTTTCTGGGATCGACAGTGGTTCGCGAACGTCTGAAAGTAAGCACGCCTGTCATGCTGATTCCCAAGCCCAGTACGGCAACGATGACCGCCGCCGTCACGTTGCCGGGCAAAGGCAGTATAAATCGCGGGAAAAAAAAGGCCAGCAGCCACATGATGGCGCCCGTCACGAGCATGACCGCGGGGGGCGGTACGGCTAATTCAAGTCTTTCCATGCGCGCGTCCTTGGTTAACGTCTCTTCCCAAGGGTAATCGAAATCGGGTTGGCGCAAGGCAGTGATCGAAATTTTTGTTCACGAATTCGCCGCCGGCTGGATCCCTAGGGCGCGTATCATTCTCCGTATGGATCCATTCCAGCGTTCGTAGGGAGGGGTGGAACGGCAACCGGGTTATCGGCGTGTAATCACGATTTCAAGGTACTCGCTGGGCACCACCATCCCGGTATCCCCAGACCGGTTAAAGGCCTGGATTTGTGCCTTGAGGTCGTCGGTAAGGGCGGCTTGCGCCGGCGGTTCGAGCGCGGCGAATGCCTTGAGCATCGGACCGTAATATGTCTTGAAGACCTGCAGCCAATGATCCGGCGACCGATATCGGAAGACGAAATGGCGAGACTCGGTGGTGACCGACGATGCGTGTGCTTCAAAGAGCTCGTGGATGCGCGCCCGTGTGCCCCAGAGCGCCGGCGATTTGACACCGGCGGGCGGGGGCATGTGCTTGCCGATGGTCTTGAAAACTTGCCCGATGAAGCCCTCGGGCGTCCAGTTGGCAAGGCCGATCTTTCCGCCCGGACGGCACACGCGAACGAGCTCGGCTGCCGCCTTGTCCTGGTCTGGGGTGAACATCACGCCAAACGTGGATACGACAGCGTCGAAACTGGCGTCCGGGAAGGGCAGGGATTCAGCGTCGGCCTCGCGGAACGCGATCTCCAGGCGCTCGGCGGCGGCGCGTTCGCGAGCTCGTCCGAGCAGCGCCGGCACGTAGTCCGTCGAGACCACGTTGCACCAGCGGCGTGCGGCGGCCAGCGAGACATTGCCGTTGCCGGCCGCCACGTCAAGGACGTCTTGCCCGGCGCGCAAGTCGAGGGCTTCGCACAGTTCTTCACCGACGATTTGCAGCGTTGTCCCGACAACGGCATAGTCCCCGGACGACCAGGTACCCTGTTGGCGCGTCTTCAAGGCGGCAAGGTCGGGCTGCGCGGATTCGCGCGGTTGTTGGGTGGGGGTAGGGGTTGGAATGGTAGTGGTGGACATTTTCGATCTCCGATAGAAGGATGTGGGAGCGGCGACCCGTGCCGCCGTCCAGCCAAGGAATCACGATTCGCGCCACGAAAAGGCGACACGCTGGAAACCTTGATGCCTACATTACGCGCGCACCGTGGTGGCAAGCGTGGTAGCGCCCGTGGGATTTTTCGTGGAATCTGATCAATCTGACCGCGGGCGGGAGAGGGCGCTTCAGATCCGCATGTTGGGTCCATTGACAATTACCCGGGCGGGCGTCGCTCAGGCATTGCCGGCGTCGCGGAAACTGCGCGCGCTGATCGCATACCTTGCGTTATCGCCGCACGCGTCTACGCGGGAACATCTGTGCGAACTGCTGTGGGACATACCGAACGATCCGCGCGGCGAACTGCGCTGGTCTCTCAGCAAGGCGAGGGCCGTGCTGGATGAACCTGGTCGCCGCCGGATCAGGACAGCGCGTGACACGGTCTGGCTGGATCTCGCAGATTGCCGCGTCGACGTGATCGACGTCGGCCGCGCAACGCGGCGGGGCATCGACACGCTCGGTACCGAGGAGCTGCGAGCGCTTGCAAGCCAGTTCGCAGGCGATTTTCTGGACGGATTGCAAATCGATCGCAGTCCTTTGTTCGACAACTGGATGAACGCGCAGCGTCGAGGATTGCGCGCATCCCATGTCGCTGTATTGGAGCACCTTGCGGCGAGCCTGCCGCCCGATTCCGAGGAGCGCTTCGCCTGCCTGGATCAGTGGCTGCGGCTCGCCCCGTTCGACCAGCGTGCGCACGAGCTGGTTCTGTTCGGACTGGCACATCGTGGACGCTTGCGAGAGGGAGAAGAACATCTGGCCTCGGCCAAGCGCATCTTCGACACGGAGGGGCTGGATTCGCGCCGATTGCGCGAGGCGTGGCGCGATGCAAGAGCGCAACCGGCCAGCTTCGTGGAACGCCCTGTGGCCGTCGCGCGCCGCGCGTCGATCGCCGTCATGCCATTCGTCGACCAGGCATCGAAAAGCGACGTTCGTGGCGGCTTGGCCGACGGTTTTGCCCACGACATCATCACCCGCCTTGCGAAGCTGCGCAGTTTGTTCGTCATTGCGCAGGGAACGGTATTCGCGCTCGATCAACGCAGCGTGGGTCCCCATGAGGCCGGCCGCACGCTGAACGTGGACTACGTCGTCAGCGGCTCTCTTCGCCGGCAGCCAAAGCGTATTACCGTGGACGTCGAGCTCGTCGAATCTCGGACGGCACGTATCGTGTGGGCGGACGTCTTTGATCACCGCCTGGACGATACTTTTCTGGCGCTCGATGAGATTGGTAACCAGATCGTGGCGTCGGTCGAGATCGAGATTGAGGCCGCCGAACGCAACCGGGCGATTTTGAAACCGCCGAACTCGCTGGATGCATGGGAAGCGCATCATCGGGGTCTATGGCACATGTACCGGTTCAATCGGGCCGACAACGAACTTGCCCGGCACTTCTTTGCGATGGCGGTGCGGCTGGACCCGACGTTTTCTCGCGCCTATGCGGGTTTATCTTTTACCCATTGGCAGAATGCGTTTCAGAACTGGGGCGAGCACGAGCCCGAAATGGATCGCGCGGCCGAGACAGCAAGCCAGAGCCTGATTGTCGACGATCGCGACCCGGCCGCGCATTGGGCGATGGGCCGGGCACTGTGGCTGCGCGGCCATCAGGCCGAGTCCTTGACGGAACTTCAGAGCGCCATCGATTTAAGTCCGAACTTCGCCCTGGCGCACTACACACTTGGGTTTGTCAATTGCCAGTCGGGCGACGCTGAAGCGGCAATCGAATCGTCCGACCACTCGCGCCATCTAAGCCCTTTCGATCCGTTGCTCTTCGGCATGCTGGCAGTCCGCGCCATTGCGCTGGTCCGCATGGGCCGGTTCGACGAAGCGGCCGATTGGGCCGTCAAGGCGGCGACGCGTCCCAACGCCCATGTGCATATACTGGCGATCGCTGCCCAGTGTCTGGCGTTATCGGGAAGACTGGATGAGGCTCGTGGGTTCGTCGCCCTGATTCGCAAGACGCGTCCTTCTTATTGTGTCAATGATTTCCTCGCCGCGTTCAGGCTCTGCGAGGAGGCAGCCGACTTATTCCGGGAAGGTTCCAGGCGTATTGGCATCGATTGAGACGCTGCGAACCATGCGCGAGGGCTCTCGGGTATATTACGTCGAGTAAAAATCATGTGGAATTTGAATGCGTCTGGATAAGTATCTTTGTGAGAGCACCGACTTGACACGCTCGCAGGCGCGGTCGGCGTTGTTGAGCGGTGAAGTCACCGTCAACGGTGAAGTGATCAAGCGCGGCACGCACGTCGTGCGGGACGGCGACGAGGTAAAGTGGGAAGAGGAAGTGCTTGCCATTATTGGGCTGCGCTACCTTATGCTGAACAAGCCAGCCGGTTATGAATGCACGATACGCAACAGCCAGTATCCTCCTGTCATGAGCCTGCTCGATGTCGATAAACGTGATCGGCTGCACACAGTGGGCCGGCTGGATGTGGAGACCACTGGACTGATACTGATTACGGACGACGGCCAGTGGACGCACCGCATCATTTCACCGCGCCACCGCTGCGACAAGGTCTATCTTGCCACCCTGGCCGAACCCCTTCCTGAGAATGCCGAGGCCGTGTTCGAGGCGGGAATTTTGTTGGAGGGCGAAGACAAGCCCACGCTCCCCGCCGTGCTTGAGCGAGTCGATGAACGCTGTGCGCGGCTGACGATACAGGAAGGAAAATACCACCAGGTCAGGCGCATGTTCGCGTCTTTAGGCAACCACGTTCTTGCCCTGCATCGGGAACGCATCGGTCCAATTTCCCTGGATGCCGACCTGCAGCCGGGGGAATCGCGTTATCTGACCTCCCTCGAGGTGGCCGCCCTGGCTCAGCCTGGGGACGATGCGGCCTAGGAAGTCAACTGCATTCAAGACTTGATCGGCCTTCCATATTATTTGCGGATTGGAGTTCGCAAGTCCGTGCTTTCGTCATGGCTCGCATGCATTCGGCTGCCTCAACCTGAACAATGGTGCCTGAACCGCTGGCGTAAAATTGGCAGTTGGCATCGCGATATTTAATCCATTGGCGTTGCGCCGTTTTCAATGACCCTTGCTGTGCGGCCTCGGTCCGCTCAAGCAACGCCTGGTATGACTCATTCAGCCGCCGGTCCCAGCTCTTTGCGGCCTTGCCTACGCAGTCAACGATATCCACAGTCGTTAATTTGTTGCATCTACCGTACTCCGCATCATACATTTCAGCAAAGGACGAGATAGGAAGCGCGGACAGCAATAGCAATAGCAGGCGGGCCATGAAGTTCTCCTTTGCATCCGTCGAATGGTACATCGCGATCTAGGCAGGGTATGGGTGCCATAGGGACGCGTCAATGGGGTGTACGGCTTCCGCGTCGTCTATTCTGTATCATTCAGCTTTGACCTAAGGACGGGCCGTGAGCTTAACTCAAAGTATTGTGGTGCTGGTGATACTGGTGTTGGCCGCCGGCTTTCTGTCCTTGACTGAAATTGCTCTCGCGGCAGCGCGCAAAATAAAGCTCAAGCTCATGGCGGAAGCGGGAGACGGCAGGGCCTTGAAGGTGATGGCAATACAGGCGCAATCCGCCAGCTTCTTTGCCGCATCGCAAATCGGATTGAATGCCGTGGCAATCCTTGGCGGCATTCTGGGCGAGGCGACATTTCGTCCCTATTTTCTTGGTTTGTTAAGCCACATATACACGGGTGTGTGGGCAGAACAAATCAGCTTCGTCTTGTCGTTTATTTTTGTCACCCTGCTGTTCGTGCTGTTCTCCGACCTTATGCCCAAACGCCTGGCCATGATGGCCCCTGAACGTTTCGCCGTCGCCGTCATTCACCCCATCAATCTATTCATCCGCATTTGCAGGCCTTTTTCTTACCTGTTGAATCTGGTGGCGAATTTGCTGTTCAGGCTGTTCAATGTGAACACCGCGCGCGAAGACAACATCACCTTCGACGATATCTCGGCAGTCGTCGAGGCAGGGGCGCAAGCGGGCGTGCTGCAGCAGCAAGAGCAGCACTTCATTCAAAACGTATTCGAGCTGGAATCGCGGCTTGTGTCGTCGTGCATGACGAACAGGGACAGCATTGTCTTCATCAACTTGAGCGAACCGGAAGATAGCATCCGCCAGAAAATCGCCTTGCATCCCTATTCAAAGTTTCCGGTATGCGACGGCGTGATAGATCACGTGATCGGCTATGTGGATACCAGGGACATATTGGTTCTTTGGCTGAGCAAGCAATCTTCCTTTCAGATCAATGAGGCCAGTCTCCGCACGGTGCTCATCATTCCCGATACCCTGAAGCTGTCTGAATTGCTGGATAAATTCCGGGCGTCAAAAGAGACCTTTGCCATCGTCATCAACGAGTACGCGCTCGTCATAGGGGTGATCACGCTGAGCGATATCATGGTAACCGTCATGGGCAACTGGGGCAGTCCTCTTGATGAAAACCATCAAATCCTCGAGCGCGAGGACGGCTCATGGCTGATCGACGGCAGCACGGCGATTGAAGAACTTAAACGCGCCATGGGGATTGATCAGCTTCCCGAAGAGGAAAACTACGAAACCGCGGCGGGATTCATGATGTTCATGTTGCGCAAGGTACCCAAGCCCACCGACAGCGTCGAATACGCGGGCGTGAAGTTCGAAGTGGTCGATGTGGATCACTATCGGATCGATCAGTTGCTGGTGAAGCGCATTGCGCCGAAGTAGCTGAAAACAGGCCTTGTGTGTCCGGGCCGCGCCACTATTTCAGTACAGCAACCGGCAACCTAGCCATCGGGATTCAGCAACCACCTCCTTGATCAGTTGCTTCACCAACTTGATGACCTTGCTCACAGCGGGCGTCAGCGGAAGGCTGTCGCTGAAACACAAGACAATCTCGCGGGACAGTTTCATATCCAGTGAATGGCACGCAATAAGGCCGCCGGTGATCTCCGGCTGAGCTGCTGAGTACGGCAAAATGGTGGCGGCCACATTTTCGCGGACGGCGGGGATTAGGATGGCGGACGTGCTTGCTTCAGCGAACAGGTTGTACGTCAGGCGGGCTGATAAAAAAGCATGATCGACACGCGCCCTCAGTTGATTGGGCAGACTGGGAAGAATTAACGGTAAATCGGTGATGCTGCCGATGGAAACGCCATTCAGTGGCAACGTCGAGCTGAAGTGCGTCAGCAGAAACAGATCTTCCACCATAAGCGGCATTGTCGTTATGCCTTTTATGGGTTGCTGGTCGGGCGACAATGAAAAATCCACTCGTCCCTGAAGCACCAGCTTGGTCAGGTCGGCGCTCGGAATGTCGACAATCTCAAGCACGACGCCCGGGCACTCTTGTTTGACCAGTTTCATCAACGGCAACGAAATCATGCGCGCCGTGCTGGACGGCAGGCCCATGGATACCGTCCCCGCAATATGGTCATCGTTCTTCGCCAACAAGCTGCGCGTGCTATCGACGTGTCTCAGGATGGTCTGGGCATGCCGATACAAAAGGACCCCTTCCTGCGTAGGATGTACGCCCTTGGCACCCCTTGTCAGTAAACGAACCCCCAAATCATTCTCCAGCAAGGCCAACTGCTGGCTTACTGCCGGCTGGGCCACATGCAGGCTTTCAGCGGCCCGACTGATGTTCTCCATTTCGAACACCCGTACAAAATAGTGAAGCTGCCGCAAGTTCATGGAGTTGGCCGATGCATATAAAAGAAGGTATAAGTATGCCTTATAGCGGGATCATTAAACAGTATTTTCAATCAGTACGGGGCTTGCCTAGAATCCGACCATTACAGGAGACAAGCCCCATGAGCCTACCACTAGCAGGTTTGAAAGTTCTAGACCTGACCCGCGCGTTGTCGGGTCCCTTCAGCACGATGATACTGGGTGATCTCGGCGCCGAAGTCATCAAGGTTGAACCGACTCCGGCCGGCGACATGGTCCGCCAATGGGGGCCGTTCGATGAAGACATAAGCGTTTATTATCTAAGTGCCAATCGCAATAAGAAAGGCATAGGCGTCGACTTCCGGAGCGCGGAGGGGTTGGCGCTTATTCGCAAGATGGCGCTGAAGTCGGATATTGTGGTCGAGAACTTCAAAGTTGGCACCATGGAAAACATGGGCATGGGCTATGAATCGCTTGCGCTGGAAAAGCCAGAGCTGATCATGGCTTCTATTTCGGGGTTTGGAAGCAAAGGACCTGCCAAGCACTGGGCTGGCTTCGACCAAATAGCGCAGGGCTATTCAGGATTCATGAGCCTGACCGGTACAAACGAATCGGGCCCCACCCGCGTAGGCACGGCAATCGGCGACCTTACTGCCGGGATGTGGATCGTCATAGGTATTTTGGCGGCTGTCGTCGAGCTGAAGAATAGCGGCCGGGGCCAGCACGTCGAGACCTCGCTCCTGGCGAGCCTGGTGGGCTTGTTGAGTGTCCAAGGTCAACGCTATCTAAGTGTGCAGGAAATTCCTGAGCCTTGCGGCAATGTTCATCCCGTAATTGCGCCATATGGCACGTTTGAAACAGCGGACGGTCCGCTGAATCTGGCGCCCGCGACCAGCGCGATGTGGACAAAACTATGCTCAATATTGGAGCTCGATGCGCTCACGGTGGACCCGCGCTTTCTCACGAACGCCGAACGCATGCAGAATCGCCATGTATTGAAGGAATTGCTGGAGCAGAGCCTCAAGCGCAGAACACGCATGGAGTGGACGCCCATAATGATCGAACATGGAATACCCGCCGGACCCATCAATAAGCTGGACGATGTATTCAATGATCCGCAGGTATTGGCATGTAATCTGGTCCAGAGCGTCATGCACCCAACGCTGGGAGAGCTTAAACAGGTGGGCCTGCCGGTCAGCCTGTCGCAGGCCGACAATAGTTCATCGGTGCGCCTGCCCCCGCCATTGTTTGGCGAGCATACAAATAGTGTGTTCTTGAATTATGGCTTCAGCCCCGACGAGATAGAACGCCTGCTGGAGCAGCAGGTAATTCATCAGGGCGCGTCTTTGGCACCATTGCCTTGAACATCAACATTTGAACGGCGGCAATCATGGCAGAAGTAAATAATATTGCTAGCGGCAGCATCGAAGCGACGGCGCCTGAGCTTATCATCCAGGGCCGGGTGGCGACAGTGCGGTTCCGCAAACCCGCACATGCAAACCGCTTGAGTCCGCAAGACCTTAAGACGCTACGCAGCTACATTGACACGGTCAATAACACGGAAGATGTGCTCGTGCTGAGGTTTACCGCCGAAGGCAAATATTTTTGCAGTGGCTATGACATCTCGTCATTGGCGGCTGCCGATGCGCCCAGCTCGATTTTCTTCGGTGAAACCATGGACTTGATCGAAAACGCGCGGCCCGTCACGATCGCCGCCATAAACGGCGGCGCATACGGCGGCGGTACAGATCTTTGCCTGGCCTGCGATTTCAGGATCGGCGTTCCCGCCGCAAACATGTTCATGCCCGCAGCCAAGCTGGGGCTGCATTTTTATCCGGGCGGCATGGCTCGTTATATATCCCGCCTCGGACTCAATCACGCCAAGCGCCTTTTCCTGACGGCGGAAAAAATAGATGCCGATGAAATGCTGCGTATTGGCTTCCTGACGGAAGTGACGGAAGAGCATCAGTTGGCCAACCGGGTGGACGAGCTGAGCCAGCTGCTTGTTGGCATGGCGCCGATTGCCCTGCTGGGCATAAAGAAACACTTGAATCTCATCGCCCGTGCCCAGGTGGATACCCAAGAAATCGAGTCGAGCGTGCGCAGTTCAGAAGCTTCAAGGGACATAGCGGAAGGCGCTTTGGCCTGGCGGGAAAAGAGGCAGCCGCGGTTCAACGGAAATTAGATAGTTCATCAAACAGGAGACAACTATGAAAAAAATCACAACACTCGTATTTACCGCTATGGCGCTTGGTGCGTCCGCACTTGCATACGGCGCAGAAAGCTACCCGACCAAGCCGATCACGCTGATGATCGGGTTTCCCCCTGGGGGCGGCGCCGACAATGTCGGCCGGGTCTATGCAAACAATTTGTCCCAACTCTTGAAGCAGCCGGTCGTCGTGGAAAATCGGCCTGGAGCTGGAAGTACCATCGCGGCCGGGCGGGCTGCCAAATCAAAAGGGGATGGATATACGTTGTATCTAGGCAATGCCAGCGTAATGGGCAGTGACAGCGTGCTGTACGACGTCGACTATACCGCCGACAGCTTTATGCCGGTTGCCCGCCTTACGGTTGCGCCCATGATCCTGATAGCGAGCAAGAAGTCGGGTATCGCCAGTGTTGAAGATTTGTTGCAGCGGGCCCGCAAGGCCCCGGGCACAATCAACGTTGCGTCATCTGGCAATGGTGTCATTACCCACCTTGCGGCAGTAGAGTTCATGGGCGTCAGCAATACCCAGTTCATGCATATACCGTTCAAGGGGGGCGCGCCTGCAACGCAATCGGTGGCGGCGGGCGATACAGAAATTTCGTTTGCCACAGCCCCATCCGCGCGGACTGCCATCGATACGGGTAAAGCCATTGGCCTCGGGGTGACCACCATGAAGCCGTCAAAACTCATTCCGCAATATCAACCGATCGCCGACCTTGGCGTTCCCGGCTACAACATTGCCAACTGGTGGGGTATTTTCGTTCCCAAGGGAACGCCCAGCAACGTCATCGACGTCTTGTTCAAGGCCAGTAATCAGGTGCTTGCCACTAAAGAGGTACAAGACACGTTCGCCGGCATGTACGAAGAAGCCGCGCCGGCGCAATCCGTCGCCGAATTTGTGGAATTCGCCCGCAAGGAAGGGGAGCAGGGATTGCGGCTGGCCAAAGCAAGCCGCGAAACAAGCAATTAAGTAGACGCATTCCGCTGGGCCAGCACACCGGCGCCGGTGTGCTGGCCCTTATCGTTATATAGAAACAAGGAGAAAGTCTTGGAGCCCTTCGCCTGCGCTCATTAAGATGCTGGCATGGCTGCACGCAACGTGCGGCATTGCCCAGTGGGATGAGAACATGTCTTTATATTTTGCGCGTCGCCTTGCGGTTTCCGCCGCCGCCTTTGCTTCATTGTTTTTGCTGACGGGCACCGTCGGCGCGCAGGATGTGCTGCGCATCGGCGCTCCCTTGCCCCTGACCGGCGCGCTCGCGCCGGAGGGCACCAAGCTGCGTCAAGGCTACGATCTTTGGCTTGATCAGGTAAAGGCCCGGGGCGGCATCCAGGTAGGCGACAAGAAACTCGCCGTTGAAATGCGGTATTACGATTACCAATCGAATACGCCCAAGGCCGTACAACTCGCCGAAAAACTTATTACCGACGACAAGGTCGACTTTCTGTTTTCTCCATTCGGCTCGGGCGCTGCCAAAGCCGCCAGTACGGTGGCGGAAAAGAACGGTGTGCCGATGCTGGCATCCAGCGCATCGTCCGCCGAAGTATTCAACCTCGGTTATAAGAACCTGTTTGGCCTGTACACCGACAACAGCACGCTGAGCGAGCCGATCGCGGATTTGGTGAAAGCCAAGATTCCCGGCGCCAAGCGCGTAGCGATACTCGCCCGCAACGACCTCTATCCGTTGTCGCTTGCGAATGAGTTCGAAAAATCAGCAAAGAAGCGCGGCATCGACGTGGTGTATTTCGAACGCTATGCGATCGGCACGTTGGATCACGCCGCGGCATTGACGCAGGTGGCGGCGACCAAACCGGACTGGATCGTTATTACCGGCTATATCAACGACCTGATTCTTGCGCGTAAGCAGCTTGCCGATCTACGGGTCGATGTACCCGCTCTGACCATGATCAACGGCCCCGCCTATGACGAGTGGATATCGGCCACGGGCAAGCTTACTGAAAACGTGACCACGGCAAGCTGGTTCCACCCCGTACTGTCGTATAAAAGCGATGATGTATTCGGATCGACAGCCAAGTTTGTCGAGCTGTTCCGGGCCAAATTCGGCACGGCGCCAGATTTCACGCAAGCGTCCGGCGCCGCCGTTGGAGTCATACTTCAGCAGGCCATCGAACGGGCGGGCAGCAAAGACCGGGATGCCGTTCGCGCCGAACTGAAAAAAGGTGGATTCAACACGTTCTTTGCCCCCGTTTCCTTTGGCTCGAACGGCATCGCGAATTCCTACACTCCACCGGTTTATCAACTTCAGGACGGTAAAGTGCAGGTGGTCTATCCTGCAGACATTGCCACGAGTGACTTTCGTGCCGGCGTAGGCCACTGACAGGGGCCGGTACGATGTTTTATTCCCAGGTACTTTTGAATGGCTTGGTACTTGGCGGTTTGTACGCCTGCATAGCAGCGGGATTCTCGTTGGTATGGGGCGTGCTTAATGTCATCAATATCCTGCATGGTTCGCTGATCGTGCTGGGCGCTTATCTTGCGTTTTTCGCCCATCAAGCCTTCGGCATAAATCCTTTTCTTTTCGCGCCTATCGCCGGCTTGGTATTATTCGCCATCGGCTATCCGTTGCAAAAACTCGTTGTAAACCCGGTCATGGGGCGTCCGGTATTGTTCACCCTGACATTGACTTTCGGGCTGAACCTGTTTCTCGATAATGTGATGCTGAAATTCTTCAGCGCCGATTTCCGCAAGATTACATTCGACCCGCCGCTGGGTCAGCTGGATCTTGGCGCTGTATTCATACCCGTGGACCGCGTACTGGCAACCGGTATGGGGTTGACGCTTGTTTTCGCACTGTGGCTGTTGTTGCGCAACACGCAGTTGGGGCGCGCCATCATTGCCGTGCGTATGGACAGGCAGGCGGCTGCACTGATGGGCATAGACGTGAATCGCACCTACGCAATCGCCTTTGCCCTGGGCGCCTTCATGGCGGGCGCAGCCGGATCGCTACTCAGTGGCATTTTCCCCATTTCGCCGGTCACGTCGTCCGTGTACCTTGGCAAGGCATTCGTCATATGCGTACTGGGCGGCCTGGGCAGTATTCCAGGCGTCATTGCCGGCGGCTTTGCCTTGGGCATTATCGAAAGCTTGGGAACATTGCTGCTGGGTCCCGAGCTTGCCTTGACACTGTCGTTTCTTGTCCTGATCGCCCTGTTGATGTTTCGCCCGTCCGGGCTGCTTGGAAAACGAGGCTTTCAGTGAAAAACATACGTTGGATCATGATCGTACTGACGGCCTTTGCAATCGCCGTCTCCTTGACCCTGAATGCGGATAACTACGTGCTGCGCCTGGCCACCACGGTCGGCATGTATGCCGCTCTGGCCTGGGCGTGGAATCTCATCGGCGGCTATGCCGGCTACCCTTCGTTCGCCACCGCCGCCTTCTTCGGGCTGGGCGCCTATGCCGCCGGAATATTGCAAACCGTTCTGCCTTTTGCCTTGGCTTGGCCGTTGGCGGGATTGGTCGTTGCCATATTCGCGGGCCTGCTCGGCGGCGCCATCCTGCACCTGCGCGGCCACTATTTTGCAATCGCTAGCCTCGTCATCGCCGACGTGTTGCGAGAGGTCACAAACACGTGGACCGACCTGACAGGAGGCGGCATGGGCCTGAACCTGTCGCTGCTGGATCTCGGTGGGGTCGACGGACAATCGCGTTTCTACTTTCTGGCCATGCTTGCCATGGCGGCGTTGGCGCTGTTGATTTCCTGGCTGGTAAGCCGCTCTCGCCTGGGTGTTGCGTTGCAGTGCATTGAACAGAACGAAGACGCCGCCCAAGTCATCGGTATCGACACCCGCGCGTGCAAGATAGCTGTCTTTATGCTGTCCGGCTTGTTGGCCGGCGCCACGGGCGCGGTCTACGCGTCCTGGGTCACTTACATCGACCCGACCGACGTCTACGACATCTCGTTGTCGGTCAAGCCTATCGTCATGGCGCTGATCGGAGGCGTAGGCACATTGATGGGTCCCCTAATCGGAGCGTTGGTTTTCCTTGGCCTGGAAGAATTGTTTTGGCGGAACGTGCTGGAATTCCACGCGGGCCTGTTGGGCCTGCTGGTTGTCGTCCTGGTCATATTTCTTCCTGGCGGTGTGCGCGACCTGAGGCAATATAGCGTGTGGCGCGCCGTGAGCTCGCTGCGTGCCGCAACGCGGAGAACGACATGACTTCACTCTTGGCTTTGACAAATGTTACCCATCGGTTTGGCGGCGTACTGGCCCTGGACAGTATCAATCTTGCATTGGGGCAGGGAGAGATCGTCGGACTGATCGGACCGAACGGTGCTGGCAAGACGACGTTGGTCAACGTCGTCTCGGGCGTGCACCGGCTTAGCGCCGGCAGCATCACCTTTGACGGCGAACGTATCGACGGCCTGCGGCCCGACCGAATTGCTCGCAAAGGCCTTGCCCGTACATTCCAGATCGTGCAGCCCTTTCCGCGGCTTACCGTTGCTGAAAACGTTGCGGCGGCTTCGCTCTTCGCGGGTGGCGCGGGTTCGATCGCGGAGGCCCGCGATGCGGCGACCGAGCACCTGCGATTTTGCGGCCTGCTGGAACAAGCCGAACAGTTGGCGTCGTCGCTCACGCTTGCGGGACGCAAGCGCCTGGAGCTGGCCAAAAGCCTGGCGCTGAACCCCAAGCTGTTATTCCTGGATGAAGTGAATGCCGGTCTGAATCAGTCTGAAGCCGATCATGCCCTGGACCTGATACGCGCTATTGCCGCCCGCGGAGTGACCATCGTGCTAATAGAACATTTGATGAAGGTGGTGTTGAAAGCAAGTACCCGCGTCATGGTTTTGCACCATGGCCAACTGATAGCCGACGGGCTTCCAGAGCAAGTCGTCGCCGATCCACTCGTGATCGAAGCGTATTTGGGCCGCAGCTACGCGTCCCAGCAGTTTGCGCAGGTGCCGGCATGAGCAAGCCACTGCTGGAAGTGCGGGAATTGGCGGCGGGATACGACGACATCCAGGTGTTGTGGAACGTGAGCCTGACGGTAAAAACTGGCGAGATCGTTTGTTTAGTCGGGTCCAACGGCGCCGGCAAGACAACGACGTTGCGCTGTTTGTCCGGCTTGGTCCCGTCATCTGGGGGCGGAGTCTATATCGACGGTAAGAACTCTACAGGATACAGCCCCGTCGATCTCGTGGAACATGGCATCGCGCACGTTCCAGAGGGCCGCCGTCTGTTTTCCGGACTTTCGGTGTACGACAATTTGGTGTTGGGGGCGTATCGTCGAAAAGACGGCCATGCGGCTATTGCCCGCGATATCGACCGCGCATATGCCTTGTTCCCGCGTTTGGCGGAGCGGCGCAGGCAGGATGCCACGACCTTGTCCGGCGGGGAGCAACAAATGTGTGCCGTGGCGCGAGGCCTGATGGCGGCGCCGCGTCTATTGATGATAGACGAACTATCGCTGGGCCTGGCACCCAAGGTCGTGGGCGAATTGGTAGAGGCGTTGCGCATTGTCAATGCGGAAGGCACCAGTTTGCTCATCGTCGAGCAAGACGTTGCGACCGCGCTGGATCTGGCCGACAGAGGGTACGTCATGGATCAGGGACGCACGGTGGCACAGGGAGATTCGGCCAGTCTGCGCGGTAATGAGGTCATCCGATCCGCCTACCTGGGCGTTTGAGAGAGTAGCGACGTGAGTCAAAAAAAACCAGAAATCGAGTATTACTTCAGCTTCATTTCCCTTTGGTCGTATGTCGGCAGCCGTGTCTTCGAACAGCTCGTTCGCAAGCATGACGCTACCGTCATTTTCAAGCCCGTCGATTTGCTGGCCGTGTTTGCCGCGGGCGGCGGCAAGCCGGTGAAAGAACGCGCGCCGGCCCGCCAAGCGTACCGTCTGGTTGAAATGCGGCGCTGGCGCGAAATCAGGCAAGTCGACCTGGTCCTGCATCCCCGGTTTTATCCGGCCGACCCCACGTTAGGCCATCGTATGCTGCTCGCCGCTCTGCGCGACGGCCAGGAGGTAAGCGATTTCACGTATGCGTGCCTTCGCGCCGTGTGGGCTGACGAGCTTGATATTGGCGCGCCCGCCACGTTGAGCCGACTGGCCTCGGAGAATGGGCTGCATGGACCGCGATTGCTCAACGATGCGCAGGATCCCGCGCTACATGAAGAGGAAGCGGCTTTGACCCGCGAAGCCATTGCACGGCAAGTATTCGGCGCCCCTTTTTATTTTTATGGCGGCGAACCGTTCTGGGGTCAGGATAGGCTTGAAATGCTGGACGCGGCGATAACGTCCCGGCGTCCACCGTTCCGGCCATAACATTCGGTGGTGGAGCAGGGGGCGAGGCGAATGGGCCACACCCCCTTTGTTGCTATCGTTCGTCGTCGCTATGTATTCCCAGCGCTTCCAGGAAGCGCGAGACCATGTTGTACGCCGCGATGGTCGCAATCAGCTCGACTAGCTCCTGGCTGTTGAAATCGCCTTTCAGGGCTTCGACCAGCGCTTTATCGACATGCACTTTCCGGGTCATTTCCTCGGTTAACGCCAGTACACGCCTTTGCATGGGGCTGAACAGGTCCGATGTCTCCCATGCGGATAGGGCATCGATTTGCGCCTGGCTGATGCCCGCCTTGAGAGCAATGGGTATGTGCTGCTCGGCTTCGTAGCGCGCGCCATTAATGAATGCCACCTGCACGATGACAAGCTCCCGCAGACCGGCATCCAGGATGGATTTCTGACGTATGGCCGTCAGGTAATTGAGCCAGCCTTCAGCCACTGGCGGGCTATGCAATAGCATTTGATACAGGTGCAGGACGCTGCCGCGTTCTGCCACGATACGGTCGACCAGCGGTTTTATGCCCGCGTCGTCGAGCGCAGCATAGGGAATTCGTGCCATTCTCTTTTCTCCTGATTATTCGAATTTGACGATGCCGTCTTTCACTAGCTTGGCCATCGTCTGATCGTCTTTTTTGACGCGGGCAATGAACTCATCCGGCGACGATGCAACGATGTTGAACGCGCTGGATTGTAGCTTTTGTTGCACGTCAGGATCCTTCATGGTTTCCTGGATCGCCGACAACAGGCGCTGCTTGACCTCCGGTTGCAGGCCCGCAGGCGCAAGCAGCCCGATCCAGGTGGGTATTTCAAATCCGGGGATGGATTCGGAAACCGTGGGCACATTGGGAAGTTTTTGACTGCGTTCCGCCGTACTGGTGGCAATCGCCTTCAATGTGCCGCCCTCGATATGCGGCAGCATCACCGAGAGGCCGGCAAATGCAAAATCGATGTGCCCGCCCAGCAAATCGGTAAGCAGGGGGCCGGCACCGCGATATGGAATATGCGTGGGTTCGACGTTGTAGTGCACAGCCATAGTGGCGGTATTGACATGGCCGGCGGAGCCTGTGCCGGCGGACCCGTAAGAGGCGCCTTTATTGACCTTTATGAAATCCACCATTTCGGCCACTGTATTGGCGGGAAAATCTTTCTTGACCACCAGCACTTGGGGCAGCGTAACCAGCAGGCTCAAGTAGTCGAACGATTTGACCGTATCGAAGGCAAGGTTCTTGATCATATGATGATTCACGGCTTGCGAGTCCAGGACGAGACCCACGGTATAGCCGTCGGCGGGAGCGCGGGCCACTTCGGCGGCGCCGATCGAACCACTGGCTCCGGCGCGATTGTCCACCACGACAGGCTGGCCAAGTATTTCGCCAAAACGCGTACTGATTGCGCGGCCGATTTGGTCTACCGCGCCACCTGGCGCAAAAGGCACGACCAGGCGGATTGGCTTTGATGGATATGTATTGGCTACAGCGCTCGCGCCACACACCATGAGTGTGGCTGCGAGCGTCGCGCCCATGATTTTCTTGAGATGCGTTTGCATAATTGTCTCCTCGTCTTCGTGAAAAAATTCGCCACGCCGTCTAGCGCGTGGCTGCGACCAAACCGCCATCGACCACGATTTCGGTTCCTGTTATGTATCTGCTTTCGTCCGCGGCCAGAAACAGCACCGCATGGGCAATATCCCAACCGTCACCCATTCGTTGCATGGGGACCTGGCCATTTCTGTGGGCGATGAAGCCAGCCGTGTCTCCGCCCGCATATTTCGCCGCCAAGCCGTCGAGCAGCGGCGTGTGCATCAGTCCGGGCACCACGCAATTCAGCCGGATATTCTTTGGGCCGTAAATGACGGCTGTTGTGCGCGTCATCTGCATGAGTCCGGCTTTGCTGGCCGCGTATGCCACCTGCGGCTTGCCTACATACCGCAAGCCCGCCACCGACGAGACGTTGACGATGGAACCGCCTCCCTGTTGCTCCATGATGGGCAGGACATACTTGCAGGCCAGGTAAGCGCTTTTCAGGTTGATGGCGAGTTGGGAATCCCAAACGGCTTCATCCAATTCCACGGGTCCGCCAGGCTGCGACAAGCCCACGTTATTGACCAGAATATCGATGCGGCCATAACGGGCCATGCAATCGTCGACCGCGGTTTGAATATCTTGGGCCCGGGTCACGTCGCATTGAGCCACATGCCCTTGGCCGCCTTCATTTTCAATGTATTCCAACGTGGCCGCGGCGTGTTCGAGGTGCAAGTCGGTGCCGTAGACCAGCGCTCCCTGTCGGGCAAGCAGTACGGCCGCCGCGCGCCCATTGCCCCATCCCTCTGCGACCGAGCCGCAGCCCATCACCAATGCAACCTTGCCTTTCAAGTCGAGCATTCTGTTCCATCCCTTACGCAGTTTTTTTGGCGCGTTAATTCAATTGGGGAATGAATTCTCCGCGCCTGTTCATCTAGCTAAGGGACTTTACACAGGTTGCATGCTATCGTGAAGTTCCAATAATTTATCTGGTTATTCGGTATTTGAATGAATGTATTACCAAAGCACCTGAGGGTCTTCGTGCATCTGGCCGAGTCGCTCAGTTTCAGCCGTAGTGCTGAACACTTTCATTACACCCAGCCGTCACTGAGCAAAATTGTGAAAGAGTTGGAGACGACGCTCGGCAAGACTCTATTTGAACGTTCCACGCGCCATGTGGCGCTGACCAGCGACGGCATGGAATTGATCGGTCACGCAAGGCATATCATCCGGGCGTACGACGAGGGCATAACGAGTCTTGAAAACCGGATCGTCGATACGTCCAGGCAGATTGCCATATCGGCATTGCCTTCGCTTGCGTCCGTCATGCTGCCTACCGTAATCAGTCATTTGGAAGGCAAGTACCCAGACATAAGGACCTTGATTTATGACGGATCGTCCGAGGCGTCGCTGCAATACCTCTTACGGCGCCAAGTCGATTTCGCACTGACGGCGGCCGATCCGTCCAAAAGAGAACTGCTTTATCGGGAGCTGGTGAAGGACCGGTTCGTGTTGGTATCAGCCGGCGCCCTTGCGGCATCGCTGCCACCAAGCGTTACGCTAAGCGAGCTGTCCGACATGCCGCTCATTTCAATGTCGGCAGCCAGTACCGCCCAGAAGTACATGGTGGCCGCGTTCATGACCAAGGATACGCAATTCCGTCCAAAAATGGAGTTCGATCAGATAAGCACGATAGGCAGTTTTGTCCAGGCCGGCCTGGGTATCGCGGTGTTGCCATACCTTGCGGTATTCCCGCTGAAACACTTGACCCAGTTGACCATTACCGGAATTGTCGACGGTCCGACACGTTCCATTGGTATTGTGACTCGCCGCGACACGGAGTTGACCGACATTGGCATTGAAGCCTATGAGCAACTTGAGCGGTATGTTCGCGACATCGTGGCTCAAGAACCCAAGTGGCTACGCAAGGCCAAATGATCGTCCCTCGACCGATGGCAGCCTCATAATTCCGTACAGCGGAATCTATGTTGGTGTTCGTTGCGACTGGCGTCCTGGATCCATAGACTAGGATGCACATCAGTCATTGCACCGCAAATCATGGAGTCATCATATGGACACATCAACAAATCTACGCCGTAAATTCATGCTGGGATGCCTGGCGTCGGCACTGCTAACCAGTCCGTTCGCCCGCGCGGCGCAGCCATACCCGGCTAAAGCGGTAAAGTTGGTGGTCCCATTTGCGCCGGGTGGATCCACCGATATTCTTGGACGTATCGTCTCCCAGAATTTTTTTCCCGCGGCGGGACAAACGGCCATCGTCGAGAACGTGCCCGGGGCCGGCGGCAACATAGGGGCGGCACGCGTCGCCCGCTCGAATCCCGATGGCTATACGCTGGAAATCGGGGCCATGTCGACGCATGCCATGAATGGCAGCCTGTACAAGGGATTGTCGTTTGATCCCATGGGTGATTTCGTCCCCGTCGCCATGCTGGCGCAGGCGATCAATGTGATCGCCGTAGCGCCTTCAGTTCCCGCAAACACGTTCGCCGAGCTTATCGACTACATACGCGCCAACCCGGGCAAGGTGGCGTACTCCTCGGGGGGTGTGGGCACGCATAATCACTTGACGCTTGCCTTGCTGGCCAAAGCCGCGGGCCTGGACATGTTGCACGTACCGTACAAAGGCGGTGGTCCGGCGGTAATGGCGTTGCTGCAAGGTGAAGTGCAAATGTTTGCGGGCGGCGCCTCCCTTTTGCTGCGCCACGCCAAGACGGGAGCGGTAAAGTTGCTTGCCGTAACCGAGAGCACGCCATCGGACTTGGTTCCGGGCGTTCCCAGCGCGTCCGACGTCGTTCCGGGGTTCGAGGTCACCAACTGGTACGGCGTCTTCGCGCCCAAAGGAGTGGGCCTGGAGCGTCTCGAAACGATCAATAAGGAAGTCAACCGGATTATTGCCCTCCCGGATGTCGCCGAAAAGCTCAATGGCATGGGCATGGTGTCATTGCCGGCAAGTCCCGCCGAGCTCCTGGCCATTCTGGAGAAGGACCATGAACTCTGGGCCGCCACCATCAAGGGGCTGGACATAGCCAGCACTTAACGACATTTCAGAAGCGAGTAGAAAAACATGTTGGACATTAAACAAATAGACTGGGAAGCCATCGAGTGGAAAACGGTCCGGGATGGGATCGACAGGAAGGCGTTCGGCAGCGAGAACGTCACGGTTGCATTACATCGGCTATCGCCGGGCCACGCACGGCTGCCGCACTCGCATCCTAACGAACAACTGGTGTACATCATGGCGGGTACGGTGGACTTCCATGTTGGCGACCAAACCCTTCGGTTGGGGCCCGGCGGCTTGGCGGTGGTCCCGCCCAATGTGATTCATTACGCCGAGTTGGTGGGCGATGAGCCGGCACTGAACCTGGACATCTTCACACCCGCGCGTCCCGAGTACGAGCAATGACAGGCACGAGCAGGAGTGCAACGGATAGCCACGAGGGCGGCGGCCTTCGCGAGCGTCTGCATGACAAGGATGCGCTGATCGGTACGTTCGTCAAGACAACGTCGCATCAAATCGTGGAAGTCCTTGGCGGGGCGGCGCTTGACTTCGTGGTCTTGGATGCCGAGCATGCGCCGTTCGGGCGCGAGAGCCTGGACGTATGCTGCTTGGCGGCACGTTATGCGGGCGTGCCGGCCCTGGTTCGCACCGCGACGGCGGATCCCGACGGCATCCTCCAGGCCTTGGACTTGGGTGCCACGGGCGTTGTCGTTCCTCATGTGGACACGCCGGCTATTGCCTTGGCGGCGGTTAAAGCCAGCCGCTACTGGGAGCACCAGGGCGCCCGCGGGTTTTCGAATTCGCCGCGTGCCGGGAAGTATGGCCAACTGTCTTTGGCGTCCCATATAAGCGCCAGCGATAAGTCCACCGCGGTAATCGTACAAATCGAAAGTGCCGCGGCGGTCGATGCCGTCCATGACATCGCGTCAGTGGAGGGTATTGATGGATTGTTCATTGGGCGGGCCGACTTGGCGGTATCCTATAAGGTCGGTGATATCCTTGATGCAAAGGTACAGGCGGCTGTCGAGCGCGTGTGCCAGGCAGGGCGGGACAAGGACGTGGCCGTTGGCATTTTCCTGCCCGATGCGGCCGAAGTCGACCGCTTCCGGGAAATGGGAGTGAACTTTTTCGTGATAGGCTCGGACCAGAGCCTGTTGCGCCAGGCTGCAATGAAGATGGCATACCACGCAAAACATATCGCATAGTCACCCCATGGCCGACGGCATACGATCCATACAGCGCGCTTTTTTGGTGTTGCGCGCAATGAATGAGAAACCTGTGTGGTCCTTACAGGAGCTGCAGGTGTGCACGGGTTTGCCGAAGTCGACCTTGCACCGCATTCTGTCGGCACTTCGCGACGAGCGCTACGTGCGCTGCGACGAAGGGATGTATGGGTATTACCAGTTGACCAGCAACGTGCTGGCGCTGAGCAAGGGCGTGACGGAACGAAGCCACTTGGTAGATGTGGCCGCGCCAATTCTTATAGCCACCACCAAGCGCATACGTTGGCCGATATCGATGGGAGTCATCGACGGCCATGAAATGCGTGTTAGCTTTTGCACGATGCCGTATAGCCCGTATGCCATTCGTCCCAGCAGTTTTGGGCGACGGTACGGGCTTTTCGACTCGGCTTTAGGCAAGGCTTACTTCACCTATTGCGGCAGCGTCGAACGTCGAATTCTCTACGATCATTTGCGTGCCCATGAAGACCCCAGCGTCGGCCTGCCGTCCTGTCAGCAGATGAAAGGGGTCATCCAAGAAACACGCAAGACGGGGTTCGGCGTCAGGTATGGACGCACATCGGCTGAAAGCAGCGCCTTTGCGATACCCGTTTTTTCGCGTGGCGAGCTCTTGGCGACCATGTGCTATTCGACGTTTTCCGGATCGCTGGACGAAACAGCGATAAAAGAGTTTCTTCCCGTCCTTAAGGACGCGGCTCAAACCGTTGGGGCGCTATGGGACCAGGCGCAAGGAAATTCCGAACATCAGGTCCCCAAACTTCGGGAGCACTGATGATGCCAACGTACACCGCCTTGTTCGGGGCCACGCACTTCACTGCCGGCCACCTGGCAGACGGACGAAGGCTGCGGCGCGTGCTTGCCGGAGCAGTATTCCCCTTGCTGGCCTGGCAGGCAAGCGCCCAAACCGCCGCGCCCAAAGAGCTTCCCAGCGAAAACGGTGCCATCGTCGTCAGCGAGTTGCTCACCGGCCTGGATCACCCGTGGGCCATCGCCTTTCTGCCGGATGGCTCGGGCGCACTCATCACCGAAAGACCTGGCCGGCTTCGCCTTTGGACAATTGACAGCAAGCTATCGGAGCCGATTAGCGGCGTGCCAGACGTTTATGCCGAGTCGCAGGGCGGCTTGCTCGACGTTGCGTTGCCGCCCGACTTTACCCAAAGCCGGCGTGTGTACTTGTCTTACGCGGAGGAAGGGGCCGATGGCAAGGCCGGCACCGCCGTGGGCTACGGTGTGCTGTCCGCGGATAGCCGAAAACTGGAAGACTTTACAGTAATTTTCCAGCAAACACCGAAGCTGTCCACCGGTGCGCATTTTGGGTCGCGGCTGGTGTTCGATGTTCGCGGCGATTTGTTCATCGCCTTGGGAGAAAACAACCAACGCTCGACCTCCCAGGATCTCGACAAGCTGCAAGGAAAGGTGGTGCGCCTGCACGCCGATGGCCGCATACCGAATAACAACCCATTCGTCGGAAAACCGAGTGCACGGCCTGAAATATGGTCATACGGGCACCGCAACCAGCAAGGAGCGGCGCTCAACCCATGGACGGGCCAGCTTTGGACGCACGAGCATGGCCCGCGCGGGGGCGATGAAATCAATATTCCCCAAGCCGGCAAGAACTATGGCTGGCCCCTGGCGACCCATGGCATCAATTACAGCGGTTTTGCCATCCCCGAGGCCAAAGGCGCCAATGTCGACGGCACGGAGCAGCCCATTTACTACTGGAAGGCGTCGCCGGCAATATCAGGCATGGCTTTCTATAACGCCAAGCAGTTCCCATCCTGGCGGCAGTCGTTGTTTATCGGGTCGCTGAAGGATCGCGTCCTCATACGGCTCGAACTCGACGGCGCCAAGGTCGTGCACGAAGAACGGCTGCTGGGTTCAATGGACGAGCGCATTCGCGACGTGCGGGTCGGTCCCGATGGCTATGTCTATGTATTGACTGACGCATCGCGGGGCCGACTTTTGAAAATAGGCCTGACAGCAATCGACAGTCGTTTGAAATAAGGTGTTGGATGGCGTTCCCGCCGCGGCGAATAGGGCGAGATCACCATGACCGCTCAAAATACCGCCATCCCAGGCGATTTCAATCGCGTGGGAATGACCATGCTGCTGGGTTTCGTCATGAGCTACGGTTTTGTCTTGCCGATAAATCCGCCACAGAACATGGTCTGCCTCGGGTGGATGTAAGAGGGCGCCGGACGGACCTCAGCTCCCGATTATTCCACCGTCATCCTTGGTGATGATGACGGTCGACGAACGCGGCATCGAGCTGCCGCCGTCGGGCCAATGGCTATCGCCTTCCTCGCCTGGGTGCTGGATGTTGATAAACATGGTCTTGCTATCGGGAGTGAAAGTAATGCCGGTCACCTCGCATTGCTTGGGGCCGACGAGAAAGCGGCGTATCTCTTTGCTTGCCGGATCCGCACACAGCATCTGGTTGTTGCCCTGGCCTTCGTATTCCCCCGAGTTGCTGTACTTGCCATCGGTCTGAATCCACAAGCGGCCGGCTGTATCGAAGGCCAGGCCGTCGGGGCTGTTGAATGTGTTATCGGCAGTGATATTCGCGGAGCCTGACTTAGGATCGCCACGGTCGGTGTACTTGACGGGGTTGCCAGCCAGCACGAAGATATCCCACTCGAACGCCGTTGCCGCAGCGTCGCCGCCTGCTTCGCGCCATCGCACGATTTGCCCGTAAATATTGGCTGCCCGGGGGTTGGCCGCATCTGTCGTTGCACGCTTGTCATTGTTGGTCAAGGTAACGTAGACCTCTCCGCTGGCAGGATGAACGCTTACCCATTCAGGGCGATCCATCTTGGTGGCACCCACGGCGTCCGCAGCCAGGCGCGCGTTGATCAGGACTTCCGCCTGAGAGGCAAAGCCGGTGTCGGCAGCCAGCGTGGCGTTTGCTGTCTTGTCCAGCAGAATCCACTCTCCGGCACCGGTAAAATCGCCGGCAGCGTTGCCGTCATTGAATTTGGCGACATACAGTTTTCCGGCGTCGAGCAGGCCGGAATTGTCGCCGCTTTCCTGGTAGACGCCCTCGGATACGAACTTGTAGATGTAGTCGTCGCGTTGGTCGTCACCCATGTAGACGACAATGCGCTTGTCGCCAGACAGCGCATATGCCGCGTTTTCATGCTTGAAGCGGCCAAGCGCCGTTCGCTTTTTCGGTGTGGACGATGGGTCGAAGGGGTCGATTTCCACGATCCAGCCATAGCGATTGGATTCGTTAGGCTCCTTGACATAGTCGTAGCGGTCGATGAAGTCTTCCCAGCGGTAGTCGGTGCTTTTGGCCATCAGGCCGTAGCGCTTTTGCGCCGTCGTACGCGAGTCATTGCCCGACGTAGTGCCGAAGTATGTGTTGAAGTTTTCTTCACATGTCAGGTAGGTATTCCAGGGCGTCCAGCCATTCCCGCAGTTGTTCAGTGTGCCGAGCACCCGAGTTCCGCTGGGATCCGCTTTGGTCTTCAGTAGGTCGTGGCCCGCGGCGGGGCCTGTAAGATCCATCTCGGTCGATCCGGTGATCCGGCGGTTGTAGCGCGAGTCCAGCCGGATCTCCCATTGGCCGGCCACGTTTCTTGCAATATGTATGATCGATACGCCGTGGGCGTTCATCGCCTTTGCCGCTTTCTCCGCGGTCCAGGGCTTGCTGCCGTTGGCGCCGAACAGCCATACATAATTGCCGCCGTCGACCGTCGTGTATTCGTGGTTCACCACCAACAGGCCTTCGCTGCCGCCGCCGTCGATGGGGAAGAAATGAAGACCATCATGATTGTCGCCAATCTGGCGGGCCTGCGCGACGGCATCATCGCTTCCATCGGCTTTCCACGCTGGGGCGTCGGCGAATAGCGGCGTGCCCCATGGGGCGAACACGGTGGCCGTATAGCCGGCCGCTATTTTTATGGTGTCGTCCGAAGAGGTTGGAATGGAGTCGAAGCCCAGCAGGGGGGAAGCGGAATCATTGCCGCCGCTACGGTTGCCCTTGGCATAAACAGCGAGCGGGCCGGCAAGGTACACGGCGGCAGAGAGTCCGAGGCCGGACTTAAGGAAGCCCCGGCGGCTGTATGCGCGGTCGACAAGAAGCTGGAAATGTTCATTGTTCGACGTGTTGGTCGGAAGGTCTTCGGAATCCAGATGACGATATTCTTGCATGAAGCAGCTCCGTGGCATGGCAAAGTAAAGCGTCCAGTATCCTGGACGCGTGTTGCAGCCGTATTAAGTTGCTGTCTTGTCGGACCAGGTCCGAACCGCCATGCCTTTATGTTGAGATGTTAAAGAGCTAGTGTTTCCTTGTGTTCGGCAACGCGTCCTGTGTCTTCCGTCCATTCGAACCGCATTTCGCCGCCTTGCTGGGGCGTTACGTCGAATCGAAGATAGGGGTTGATGGAAAGCGAACGGTAGTAGGTTGCCTTGATCACCGGCCTATCGCCGAGTGTTGCCTGGAATGTCTTGATTATTCGCTGCGGTGGCATGGCGCCCGCCGCGTCGCTTGCCAGCCCGGTTGTCATTGGGTGTGTGATCATGGTCAGCACTTCACCCGGGCTCCCTTGCTTCCAATGTTTCGGCACGCGAACGCGAGCCTTCATTTCGTTGGCGCTGTCCGATTGCGCCGGTGCAATGCAGCCGCTGGAGGTGACACGCACGGCGCGCTCGGCGACCATGACGCGGCCATCGCCAGTGTGGGCGACGGCGATTACGGTCTGCGACTCGCTCAACCGAATTCGGGTGCTCAGGTTCAATGTCTGGATTTCTGGCCCGAATTCGAATTCAGCCACTTGAGGGGTCGGATTCCCCGGGGCGAAAATAGCCAAGCGCCGGATAGATGATACGCTCGAGTTCGAACTGGACTTAATTGTGAGCGGGACAGCGGAACCGTCTTCCGCCACCAAGGGTAAGCTGATAAGCAGGCCGTCGCCGGATAGTTTCGCATCGCCGATCCGGTCACGGACCGCCGGGATACTTTGCCAGGTTTGTGCCATTGTCAGCCGGGGTGCGCATAGGGTCGTCACTCCGACGAACGCGCATTGCAATAGGCGTCGGCGATTCATCGCACGGCAAGTTTGGGGATGTGTCATCGGGAAATCCATGCGCAGCGCGCGCCCGCCACAATGGCAAGCGCGGATATCATCGAGCTATAGGCCAGCGTGGACAGGCCTGTGAGTCCTTGGCCTATGGAACAGCCCAGGGCCAGCGCGCCGCCGGCACCCATCAGTGCGCCACCCAGCATATATCGGGACATCTGGCGCGGCGATTCGAATCCTTCGACTCGGCAACGACCACGGGCGAAGGCAGCCAGGAAGGAGCCGAGCAGTACGCCGAACACGACGGCGATGCCGAAACGCAAGCTCATGCCGGTGGCAATCATTGCATAGTGGATGCTGTCGCCGATGGGAGCGACGAAGCTTAGCGACGCGACCGGCATCGGCTCGAAATCGTCGGCGCCCAGCCATCCCGTGGCCAGCCACCCGGCGACCACTAGCAGGCCAATGATGGCGCCCCCCGCCAAATCCTTGGCTCGCCGCCCAGCGTCGCGTGGTTGCAGGGCGAAGAGCATAAGGAAAGCAGCCAGGCTCCACACCGCCAGAGACCTCGGTATGCCGGGGGGCACCGCCACCGATGTCGGCGTGAGCGTCGTCAATTCCGCGACAAGGATGCGCAGCGGGGCGGCAATGCCTGTGAGGGTCATATAAGCCGCAATGCCCAGGCACACCAGGACCACGAACGATCTAAGGTTGCCTTGACCCATCAATACCAGCGCACGCGCCCCGCAACCATTGGCCAAACCCATTCCATACCCGAACATGATGCCCCCAAGGGGAAGCAGCAACCATGAAAACGAAGGCGTCATGTACAGCGATTGGCGGATGTCCGCCAGCCCCATCGATGCGACCACATGGGTGCCGGCCAGGGCAACGGCCAACGCCAGGGCAAACGCGTGCAGCTTATAGCCAGTTCCGCCCGACCAATATTCCTTGAGGCCTCGATGCAGGCAGAATCCGGTGATCTGGCCGCAGGCGCCAAAAATGACACCGACGGTCAGGCCGGCCCAAAGTACGTATTCAAGCTGTGGCATATGGAATTGAAATAGACCGCATCAGGCTCGCGTACCCCATGTATCGAGCGCGATGGCGTTGTACCACGCTTCGCCGTACTCGGCTTCGAGCTTGCGGAAACTGGCGTCCGCCTCTTTCGGGCTGACGCCGCCCGAGGCTTCGACAAGCTTGTCGTCTTTGAGTGTGTACAAATGCGCTACCGAAATGCCATAGTCGGGCGCGATGAGGCTGTAGCAAGTGTTGGCGAAAGACGCTAGTGCGGGCGGCTTGCCGGCCAGGGCGTTGACAATGGCGGCTGCGGCCACCTTGGCCTGCGCGTTGGCGGAGAAACCTGACTTGGGCATGGGCGCGGCTACGGTGGCGTCGCCGACCACATAAATGTCGGGCACGAGTTCCGACTCGAAGGTTTGATGTTTGACCGGTACCCAGCCGCTCTGGTTGGTGACGCCCGCCAGTTCCGCAATAGCGCCTGCCTTTTGCGGAGGGATGACGTTGAGTACATCTGCTTTGTGGAGCTGGCCGAACTCGGTCTCCACCGTCAGGTTTCTTGCATCGACACGAACGACTTTGCCGTCTTTGGCCAACGGTACCCATTCGATCAAATCGCCGTACATCTGTTTCCAGCCCTCCTGGAAAAGACCTTGTTTGGAGAACGCGTCTTTTGAATCGAGAATCACGATCTTGGACTTGGGCTTGTTGTGCTTGAGGTAATGCGCGACCATGCTGACCCGTTCGTAGGGTCCCGGCGGGCAGCGAAAGGGGTTGGCCGGCGCGACCATCAGGAAAGTGCCTCCGTCAGGCATGGCGACGAGCTGCTTTTTCAGCAGGGTGGATTGTTCGCCTGCCTTCCAGGCATGCGGGGCCAGCAACGACGCGGCCTCGTCATAGCCTTCCAGCGCATTCCAGCGGAAGTCGATGCCTGGGGATAAGAGCAGCTTGTCATAGGCCAGCACTTGGCCACCAGCCAAACGGACTTTTTTTGCCGCGCCATCGACAGCCGAAGCATAATCATGAACCACGTTCACGCCTAGCGCACGCAGGTCGTCAAAGCCATGGCCTTGCTGTTCGAATGTTCGTAAACCGGCAAAGTACAAATTGGTAAAGGGGCAGGTATAGAAGGTCTTGGAGGGTTCGACCAGCGTGACATCGATTGCCGGATTGCGGCGTTTAATATAGCGGGCCGCGGTTGCGCCGCCGAACCCACCGCCGATGACCACGACGTTTCCGGCCGAGCGCCGCGCAAACGCCGGCACAGAGAATAGTGCAACGCCGGCGGCGGTCGTTATACCCACACGGCCAAGCCACTGCCGACGCGAATGATTCATGGGACTTTTCATTTTTACAAGCCTTCTTTACCGGATACGGGTTGTGTTTTGATCTGTGAAAAATGTCGGGCAAGCGCAGTAAGCTGCTCGTCGCTGAAGCCCTTGACTAGGCGGTTCATGATCGTTGTGTTGGCCGGCGGAGCGTCCGACTTGAATGCCCTGAGCTGCCCGATGAGTATCGTCTCGGGCCGCCCAGCGATGGCGGGTATGCCGCCAGGCGAACGGCCATCCGGGCCGTGGCAATTGGCACAGGCGCCCGCCAGGACGGTGATGTCGAATGTGGATTGGGCCGACGCCGGCAGGGCGGTGAATCCAGCCATAAGAGCGGATGCAAAGGCTGCTGACCGCAGCGTTCTATAAACAGTACGCATGGATTTTCATTTCCAGTCAATTTGTAATGAGTTGTATGGTACCGACGAGCCCCGCAGGTTCAAACGACCATTCTTATCCATGCTTATGACGTATAGTAATGAACAGTGAATGTGCTCCCGATAAACCTTGAATTAGGCGTATCGTATAGCTATGGTCAACGCCGCTTCAAACTCAAGCAAGCCTGATGTCCTGATCTTGGGAGGGACGGGATTTGTCGGCAAATTCCTGATCCGCCGGCTTGTAGAAGCGGGTTACGCCGTAACCGTGCTGAGCCGCTACCCCAGTCTCCACAAGACGTTGGCATCGGAACCTGCTGTTCGAGTGCTAGGCTTGCCCTTCCATTCCAACACTCCCGATGCAGACGCAATTTCCCTGCTCGCGAAGCAGATGCAAGGGTATCTTGCCCTTATAAATCTGGTCGGTATTCTCAACGAGCCGCGCCACACCGGAGCCGTCTTCCAGCAGGTGCATGTCGGTTTCACAAAAATTGCACTAACTGCGGCGCACCAAGCCGGCGTTGCCCGCTATCTTCATATGAGTGCGTTCGGGGCCGATGCCGTTCACGGTTCCAGTTTCTATCTGCGCAGCAAAGGCGCGGCCGAATCCTGGGCGCATGACTTCGGGGCGTCTCACGGCATTGCCGTGACCAGTTTCCGTCCCTCGGTCATTTTCGGTCCAGGCGATTCGTTTCTCAGTCGCTTCGCGGCGCTCGCCCGCCTCATGCCAGGCTTTTTTCCATTGGCTTGCGCGGAAGCGCGCTTCGCACCGGTCTATGTCGGCGATGTGTGCGATCGGTTCCTCGAGGCTCTTCGAGACCCCGGCAAGGCGGGGCAGCGCATCGACTTATGCGGTCCACGGGATTACCTGCTGCGAGACCTGGTCGCCTATGCGGCTCGTGTTTCCGGGCACCCGCGCTTGGTTGTTCCTTTGCCCGACTGGGTCGCACGCATCCAGGCCCGCGCGTTGGAGTTCGCGCCCGGCAAGCCTTTTACGCGCGACAATTTGGCTTCCCTCCAGACCGCGAGTGTCTGCGCCCCCGGCTGCCCCCGGCAGCCAACCGCCCTTGAAGACATCGCACCGGCATATGTCGGGCGAGTTCCCTAGGACGCTACGCGGCGTGGGGAACCCGTGGCCAACGCTTTTTCCCTCTAGTTCGGCGGGCTGCCGTCCTTCATCGATGACTGGACTTGCTGCCTGAGTTCGGGGGTATCTTTGTGGCCGTGCACTGCCACGGCGTGCTGTACGGCGGCTTCCAGCAGTTCCTTTTCATTGTCCGCCGATATGGCAACAGAACAATTCATTTCACTGGGGAAGTTGCGGCAGTCGATGTATTTGCGTGTCATAACGCCTCCTGTTGGTGTTCGTTTGCATGGTGACTCGCGCCCAACGGCTGGCTACGGCCTTGAACCGACGGACGCAGGCCGCTATTGAATTTTATGCTTCATAAATGCTTGATGTATTGGAATATTTGCAACAAACGATAGGTTCGGCGCAAGTCTTTTTTCCCCGGATACTAGACGTATGGGCACAAAAATCCGGTTATGATTTAGCCAGGAGGATGTCTGGCAGGCGATTGCCGCGGGATTTTCAGCCGCTGATGCCAGGCGTCGATATTTCGACGAAGGAGCACGCAATGAAACTCACTAATGCAGCTTCCGGAACCAATGTGCACGAAATAGCAGACAGCATCTACCGCATCAGCACGCCCGTCAGCATTGTCCCCGGCGGATTCTCGTTCAACCAATACCTTATCCTCGACGACCAGCCGCTCCTCTTTCATACCGGGCCTCGTAAGCTCTTTCCGAATGTACACGAGGCTGTCCAGCACGTGATCCCGGCGGATCGCCTCCGCTTCGTGGCGCTGTCGCATTTCGAAGCGGACGAATGCGGTTCGCTCAATGAATGGCTGGCGGCCGCCCCGCAGTCGATGCCTTTGTGCAGCAAAGTGGCGGCCATGGTTTCCATCAACGACGTGGCCGACAGGCCAGCGCGGGCGATGGCTGACGGAGAAACGCTGGTACTTGGCAAGCATTCCGTGAAATGGCTCGATGCGCCTCATCTGCCGCACGGTTGGGAAACCGGCTACCTGATGGAAGCCGAAACACGAACAATGTTCTGCGGAGATCTGTTCACGCAGGGGGGCGATGGCGCAATAGCGCTGACGGAAGACGACATTCTTGAATCGAGCGAAGCATTCCGTTTCCCTTTGGATTACTTTTCGCATTCAACCCACACCAGCGGCTTGATCGACAAGCTTGCGCGCGAAAACCCCACCACGCTCGCGTGCATGCACGGAAGCGCGTGGACGGGAAACGGGGCCGACTTGCTGCGCGCGCTCGGCGAGCGGCTAATGAAGTAGCTCGTTCAATAAATCCGTCAGGCAACAATTTCCTTAGCTTCTTGCCATAGGCAGACACGATTCCTGCCGGCTTCCTTCGCCTTGTACAGCACGTCATCAGCCTGTTGCAGTGCCGCGTCTGGCGTGTAGTCCGCGCACACAACTGAAACGCCAATGCTGATAGTGATCCGAATGTCGTGCCCGTTGGCCGTTATGTTTGTCTGTTCGACGCCTTGACGTATGCGTTCGGCGATTGCCAAGCCCTCGGCCAGGCCGGTGTGGGGCAGCAAAATGGCAAATTCCTCGCCGCCAAGGCGACCGGGAACGTCATTGGCGCGAAGGGCGGCTTTCATCGTTTTGGCGATATGCCGCAGCACGATGTCGCCGACCGCATGTCCATAGGTGTCATTGACCCGTTTGAAGTGGTCGATGTCCAACATCATGATAACGCCGGTCATTTTTTGGACGTTCAGCGCTTCGCCGTAAAGCGCATTGAGGCTTTGCATGAAGCTGCGCCGATTGGGCAGAGCGGTGAGGGTGTCTGTCGAGGCGAGCTGTGCCAGCTCCAGTTCATGCAGTTTGCGTTCGGTAATATCGCGTACGAGCCAGACCGAACCGAGGTGCTGCCGGTTCTGGCGAATCTCCACATGATGGATCTCAAGATGGCGGCCGGCCAGGGTGGTGACTTCGTGCGCACGACGCGATTCCGCTGTTCGGCCCGGCTGATGTGAACGCAACCAGCCTGATACCGTCGAGCCGACAAGTTCCCTGAGGTCGTGATCGTGTTTCCCCTGCAGAGCGGCTGCGGGTATTTCCAGTCCCAGTAACTGTGGCCAAGATGGATTCACGAAAACCACGGTGCCGTGTGCGTCTTCGATCAGCACGCCGCCAGGAAAGCACTCCAGCAACGTATTGAGACGCAGCGTTTCGATGGCCAGTGCGGCATCTGCCTCGTGCCGGCTCGTGATGTCGATCCAGGTCCATATGACGTTGCTTTGCGGGTCATCCGGGTCCTGCGGGACGGCGTGGGTGTCGAACCAGCGGACATTTCCGCCGGCATCTGTGAATGGGTACTCGAGGCGCAGCAAGCCATCGGCTTTGACGGCATCGTACGAAAAACTCAATTCTTCCCAATGCGCCTGGTCGATATGAATATCACGCAAATTCAGATCTTTAAGGTTTTGGCCTGGTTTCAGGAAAATCGAGGCAAATTGGGCGTTGGCGTGGACAATGCGCCGGTCCGGACTTACCAGCAGGATGGCGGCAGCGCTTCGGTTCAGCAAGGCATCGCGCAAGTGTGCTTCGGCGACCTGCTCGCTGATATCCGACAGCGTGCCGACAGACCGCAACGGTGTGCCCCGCTCATTCCATTCAATGGCACGGCCACGCGCCCGCACCCACAACCAGCGGCCATCCGCCTTGCGCAGGCGGAATTCCAAATTCATGAGTTGGTTGGAATACCGGCTGAACAAGCGCGTATTCTCCAGGCTAAGGTGCTCCAAGTCGCCGGGGTGAATCAGCTTGATGAGGGTCTCAGTGGAGGGCGTGCGGTAATCTTCGCCGTAATCGAGCATAGTGCGGATGCGGTCGTCCCATTGGGCAGTGTCGGTCGCATGGTTGAACGTCCACAAGCCATCCCGGACGGCGTCCAGGGTGATTCGCAATTGGGCTTCGCTGGCTTGCAAGGCGTCGGCCACACGCTGCAGTTGGGTCGAATGCCTGCTGCGCTGCGCCCATAGCCAGGCCAACGTCAGCCCGGCCAATAACAGTAGCGCAGAGCCAAATCCGCTTTGCCAGTAGCTGTCGTTGATGGCTTCGTCGGTGACAGCCATGGCTTTTTCCGACCCCAGCCCCACGAGAATGATTAGCGGGTAGTCATCCACGCGATGCCAGCTATAGAGGCGGCTGATGCGGTCAACTTCGGCTACCGCTTCGTACGTGCCGTGCGTGAGTTCGGGGTGCTCAATAAAGGGGCGGCCTTTGGGTAGATTCTTTCCCAGGACATCGGCCAGGTGGTACGAACGGGCAAGATAGGCGCCATTGCTCTTGATCAGGGAGGCCGCATCGGTGCGATCGGGAAAAATGGCCTTGAGCGCTGTGGTCAGGTATTCGGCCGAAACGGAGAGAACAATCACCCCTTGGAACTGGCCGTTATGCCAAAGGCCTCGGGTGAACTGGATCGCCCATTGTTGTGAAATACGGCCCTTGATTGGCTCGCTAATGAAGAGAAACGGCTTGTCTGCCGTTGAATGAACCTGGAAGTGCTCGCGGTCGGTGATGAAAACGGTCGATTCGCGTCGATTCACGCTCAAGCCTTCGCCTAGGCTTGAGTAGAGTATTTTGCCTTCGGCATCTGCGATCGCAATCTGTGCAAGCGCGCCCGGCGGCAGGGTGCGTATTGCCACGGATGCTGCGTCATGAAAAGTGTCTTGACTCCTTTGCAGCCAAGCCCAACCCAAGTGTTGCGAAAAATAATCCAGCTTCCTGACAACGGTATTCATTTGCAGCGCCAATGCCTGGCCAGTCTGTCCGGCCAGACGCTGGGCATCGGTGCGAACCTGTTCCCGCATTTGCGTGTGCGACGTCTGCAGCAGAGTCCAGTAGACAGCCAACGCTAGCAACAGCGCCAATATGAACAGGCCCGGTCGCCAAGCGTGGGACCGCCATCGGGGAAGTTGGGGCCGCATAGGTTGAACTGCACTCAAAAAAGATCTCCTGCCTTACTGTACGTGTGTATAGGGTTACTACGAATTGTATCTGAACATGCGAGATGGCAGCGATGCAATCAAACGTATGCCCCTATGGAAAGGGCGGCTGGCAGCCCACACAAACGGAAAATTCACGCCCTAGCCCAAAATCATTACGCTTGTGAGCTGATTTGGCGGAGAGTAGGATGATCAAACATTGACGCGCCATCGCGTGTGGCGCCGGAACCGAACGCCACCCCCGTAAAGGGAGCCAGCCATGCTACATCTGAATCGTCGCAGTTTTTTGAAGGGTCTGGGCGCGGTCGGTACCGGCGTCCTGGGTAGCGGAAATGCGTGGGCGCTTAATCGACTCGAGCCCATTAAAGACGCCCTGCGTCAAGAATACCCTTACCGCGGCTGGGAAGATCTCTATCGCAACGAATGGACATGGGACAAGGTTGGGCATGCGGCGCACTGCATCAATTGCATGGGCAACTGTGCATTCGATGTCTACGTCAAAGACGGCATAGTGCTGCGCGAAGAGCAAATCGCAAAGTACCCAGCCGTCAACCCAAGAGTACCCGACGCCAATCCGCGGGGGTGTCAAAAGGGCGCAATCCATTCATCAACGATGTACGAGGCGGATCGAGTACGGTATCCGCTCAAGCGCGCAGGCGAGCGCGGCGCGGGAAAATGGCAGCGCATCTCATGGGATCAGGCAACTGAAGAAATTGCCGACAAGATCATCGACATCTTCGAAAAATATGGCCCCGGCAAACTCAAGACCCACCAGGGTTCCGGCAACCAGTCGATGGTGCGGCAGTCGGGCCCCAACCGTTTCGCATCGCTCGTTGGCGGCATCCAGCTCGATGGCTTCACCACTGTGGGCGATCTCAACACAGGTGCGCACCTGGCCTACGGCAACCCTCTGGAAAGCTTCACTTCGGATGCCTGGTTCGACGCGGACTACATCATGCTGGGCATGATTAACCCCAACGCCACCCGCATTCCCGATGCGCACTACATTTGGGAGGCACAGCACAACGGTGGACGTATTGTTTCCACCGCACCGGACCTGAATCCCAGTTCCATTCATGCCGACCTGTGGATGCCCATCAAACAAGGTAGCGATCCTTTCCTGGCGATGTCATTCGTCAATGTCATCATCGCCGAAAAGCTTTACAAGCCAGACTTCATGAAAGAGCAGACCGACTTGCCCATTCTTGTGCGTCTCGACAATCAAAAGCTCTTGCGGGAATCCGATCTCGAACCTTCCGGCTCGGACGAGGTCTTCTATCACTGGGACCTGAACAGCGGCAAGGCGGTGAAGGTCAACGGATCCATGGGTTCGAAGACCAAGACATTGAAGCTCGGCGACGTGGATCCCGCCCTCGAGGGTGACTACAACGTCGGGGGCGTTGCTGTCACTACCGTCTTCGAGCACGTCAAGAAGGAAGCCGCCAAGTTTCCACCAGAACAAACACATGCCCACACCGGCCTGGACCCCGACATGGTGCGCCGGGAAGCCCGCCGCATGGCCAAGGCCCGCAAGGCCATTGTCATGCTGGGCTATATCATCTCCCGCTATTCCAACTGTCTCTATACGGGTTGGGCGTATGCCTTGGCCATGGCCCTGACTGGCCACGGCGGCAAGTCTGGCGGTCTGGATACGTCCTGGATCGTCTGGAATCATCCTCGCTGGACGGAGCTGGCCAGTTTCGGCGGCAAGAAGCTGGCTCGCTACGAAGCCGGAGGTTTGGGCGAGTTTCTACGCGGCAACATGATCGAGGGCGCCCGCAAGCACTTTGATAGCGTCAAGCTAAAGAATCGCGTGGGTTTCAATATCGAAGAAATGGAGGCCATGATCAAAGAGTCCCTCGATGAGGGCTGGATGCCTTATTACGGCGAGATCAAGGGCATGATCTCAGTGGCGGACAACACTTTCCGCCGCAACAAGATGGCCGACACCTATCGCAAGGCGCACCTTGAGCAGGCCAGCGAACTTTACGTGAACGTTAATGTGCGCATGGATTCAACGGCCGAGTGGGCCGATTACGTCTTGCCGGCAGCCAGCCATTACGAGGCATGGGATCTCCGGACCCAAGGCTTTCATAGATTCTGTAACGTATTCACGCGGCCGGTGGAGCCGGTGGGCGACTCGAAGCCCGACTGGGACATCATGGCGCTGCTCACCAAAAAAATCCAGGAACGAGCCATCGCACGCGGAGTATCGTCTTACCAGGACGGGGATGTGACGCGGGACCTGCATACCATTCACGACGACTACACCATGAATGGCAAGCTGATGACCGACTACGATGTCACCAAATGGATCGTGGAAAATTCGCCCGAGTTCGGCGGGGTGACCATGGAGGAGGCTACGGAACGCGGGTTCATCGTAATGAATGAAAAAGCCGGCACAAACCAGCCGCTGGTCAAGGACGAGCCTTACAACCCGTTCACCAATCAGACGGAAGGCAAGAATCCCTATGACACGTTAACTGGACGAATCACGTTCTACTGCGACCATCCCCGCTTCATGAAGTTGGGCGCCACCGTGCCCACGGCGCGTCAGCACGCGGGACCCGAAGCCTCGAACTATCCGTTGGCGTTCTACTCCCCGCACACGCGCTGGGGCATTCATTCGAACTGGCGATCCAACAAGTACATGCTGCGTCTGCAACGCGGCGAGCCCAATATCTATATCAATCCGCAACTGGCGCAACAGCGCAACATTAAAGACGGTGATCACGTTCGGTTGTTCAACAGTACCGGCGACTTTTTCGCGCAGGCGAAGTTCTACCCCAGCATTCCCGTCAACTCCATCATGATGGAGCACGGTTGGGAGCCGCATCAATACATTCAGCGCAAGCCTATGAACAACTCCATGGCCACGTTCCTGCAGCCCCTGGAACTCGTTGGCGGCTGGGGGCACCTTAAGTTCAAGTACGCCATGTGGAACGCCAATCAGGTGTGCCACGAAAGCAGCTACGACATTGAACTGGCCCGACCCGAAGATCTGGGCGAACGCAGCTAGAGCCCTTGAAGGGTGCTTATAAGGAGAACGGCATGGCAGCCACGCGCCAAATCAGCATGGTCCTGGATCTGAATAAGTGTATCGGATGCCACACCTGTACGTCGGCCTGCAAGTTGATGTGGACCAACCGCAACGGCCGGGAATACATGTACTGGAATAATGTCGAGACCCAACCGGGCAAAGGCTATCCGCGCGACTACGAGAACATGGGCGGCGGTTTTGACAAAGATGGCGCGCTCAAGTTGGGCAAGCAGCCCAGTATGGAAGACTACGGTGTTCCATGGGAATACAACTATACGGAAGCCCTGATGACCGGCACCGATCCGTGGCTGCGTCCCAATGTAAAGCCAACCTGGGGAGCCAACTGGGACGAGGATCAGGGTGAGGGCGAATACCCTAACAGTTACTACTTTTATCTTCCCCGGCTATGCAATCATTGTGCCAACCCGGCCTGTCTTGCCGCTTGCTCGCGAAACGCCATCTATAAGCGTCAAGAAGACGGCATTGTGCTGGTTGATCAGGAAAGGTGCCGCGGCTACCGCTATTGCGTAAACGCCTGCCCCTACAAGAAGGTGTACTTCAACGAAAAAATCTCAAAGTCCGAGAAATGCATATTTTGCTATCCTCGCATTGAAAAAGGGCTGGCTACCGCCTGCGCCCGCCAATGCGTGGGCCGGATCCGCTGGATTGGCTATCTAGATGACCTTGAAGGCCCGATTCACATCTTGGTGAACAAGTACAAAGTTGCTTTGCCGCTGCACCCGGAATGGGGCACCCAGCCCAATGTGTTCTACGTTCCCCCATCGTCCCCGCCGAAGTTTGGCAAGAACGGTGAAGAACTTGATGAGCCCAGAGTGCCGCTCGAGTACCTCGAGAGCCTGTTTGGACCTGGCGTAAAAGAGGCGTTGGAAACGGTGAAGAAGGAACGACGGGCCAAGGCCGAAGGCAAGAAGAGCGAATTGATGGATACCTTGATCGGCTTTGTACACGCCGAAATGTTCAAGCTTAGCTGACGCGAGGGCGACGAACATGGTTCACGATATCCCTATGGCGAATACACCTCAGCGTGCCGACGCCGCCGGCGCCATTTATAGGCTGGCGGCAGTGGCCTTTGGCCATCCGGTGCCAGAATTCCAGCAAGTATTGGCGGATGGCAGGTTTCATGCGGCGTTCAATGATTCGTGGCGCCAGGTCACTGGTCGTGAATGGCCTCGCTGCAATCCCAGCGTCGATTTTTCGGCGCTGGAAGCGGGGTACATCGATGCCTTCGTGCATGGGAGGCGAGGCAAACCACGCATCCCGTTGCTGGCGGGCGAGTACGAAACGCTGTTGGAGGGGCAGACACGCCCGGTATACATGCTTAACCTCCAGGCCTTTTATCGGCATTTCGGGCTTCATGCCGCCGTTGATGACGAGGGCAGGACCGAAGAGCCCGATCATCTGGTCGATATGCTCGAATTCATGACTATATTGTGTCACCTTGAGGCCCGGGCGCTCGAGCGCGACGCCGACCCATCCCCCTACCGACGCGCTCAACGCGATTTCTTGCAGCGTTACTTGGCGCCCTTGATGGACGCTATGCGCCAGGCCCTTGCCCGCCAACACGGTTTTGATCTCGACGCGACCTTGGTAAGAATGCTCGAGGATCTCCCCGAGTGGATGCGTCGGCAGCTTGTCGAGCTTGAGGCGCGCGTCGGTCCTTATGCAGATCCGTCAGCCAGTGTGTCCAACGGGACGCGCAGCGTGGCGCAGAATCTTTGGAGTTGAGGAGGTCTCTATGACGCGACGTTATCTGATCAAAAGGTGGAGCATTATCGGCGCCACGCTCCTGATGACCCAAAGCCCTTATGCTTTTGCGCAAAAAGCCGTGACCGAAGCGAACCCTACGGTTCGGGAAGTGAATGCCGGTGATACCGTGCACGCCTCGCGGATACCCGACCGTATATACCTTAGGAATCCAAACGATCCGGATGATGTGATCTGGGCTCATATTCCGCTCTACCGCACACTCTTGAGCGCGGCGCCTCCTGTTCACCCCTCGACCCAGCTTCGTTTCGAACCGAAGGAGGCTCAGCATCTCTATTTTCAGCTAGCGCGGACCTCCGATCGCTTCTACGTTCGGTTGCGTTGGCAGGATCCCAACGAAAACCGCAAGACGAACGTGGATGCGTTTTGCGATGGCGCGGCGATCCAGATGGCGCTGAACGGAGCCGACACGTCTTACATGATGGGCAGCAGCCCGGAAAAACCGGTGAATATCTGGTATTGGCGGGCAGATCAAGAACAGGTTGAAGACCTGGCCGCAGGGGGCTATGGCAGCACTACTTTGCTGCCCGACCAGGCGGTGACAGGCAAAGCGGCCTACCACGCCAAGCAAAACGACCGCGACAATGAATGGCATGTCGTCATGTCCCGCCAGTTCGATAGTCCAGGCAAATATCAGGCAGGTTTGCAGAAGGGAACCATTCCGGTGGCGTTTGCCGTTTGGCAGGGAGCGGAGGGACAACGCGACGGCAATAAACGGGTCAGCCACAGCTGGATTCTGGTCGATGTGCGTCCCGCTCCTCTAGCCCCGCCGCCGCAGGCACGCCCCTCCGGCCCAGCGAAGCCTCCGGCTGCAACATCAAAGCCGCCTGCGAAACCGGACAAGTCTAAGCCCGCAGGTCCCGGCGTAAAGTCGAAGGACGTGCCAAAAGCCGGGCAGTTTTATTAATTCGGCACAACGGAGCAGGCATTGCATATTTCACATATCAAACCTAACGATATCAAGCGCCGGCCCGATCAGACGGACTGCGGGCGGGATCATTCCTGTCAATTTTGCCCCCTGGAGCCCGATTGCAACCTGGACAAGCCTCGCCACGAGAAGTTGCTGATCGAGGGTCGTTTAGCGCGTATCGATCAGATTGTGTTTGTGATGGCGAATAAGGGTGGGGTAGGAAAAAGCACGGTTTCAGCAAATTTGGCGGCGGGGCTGGCCGCGCGAGGGTATCGGGTCGGCGTCGCCGATGCCGACATCCACGGGCCGAACCAAAGTCGCTTCTTCGGTTTTGCGGGCGCGCATGTACGCGTCACTGACCGAGGGGTCGGCACGTGTGATTTCGAGGAAGCAACGCTCGCCCACCCAATCAAGGTCGGCTCCCTGGCTTTTCTGATGAAGAGCGACGACACGCCCATTGTCTGGCGCGACTCGTACAAGCACGACTTTGTGCATCACCTTATTGGCTCGTTCGACTGGGGTGAACTGGACTTCATGATTGTCGATATGCCGCCAGGCACCGGCAATGAGCTGATCACCCTCAGCGATATGCTGGAAGGCGCGAATGTATCCGCGGCGCTGGTCACCACCCCGCAGGAAGTCGCCCTAATGGACAGCTTGAAAGCCGTGCGATTCTGCCAGGAACGCAAGCTCCCGGTGCTGGGAGTGATCGAAAATATGTCGGGCATCACCTGTCCGCATTGCGGCGGCGAGTTTCATCTTTTCCCAAGGGAAGCACTGGCCCGGCGGCTGCAAGAGACGGGAGTGGAGTCTCTTGCCCAGATTCCATTGGACCCGGAACTCGCGCGTGCCTCTGATATAGGCATGCCCGATGTACTCGCGCGACCCAATAGCTCAGTCGCACGTGCTTTCAGGCCAATTGTCGATGCTTGCCTGGAAAGTGCCAAGAAACAGTTCGCATCGGCTGCTGTTCATTCCTTGCGCGATGCCTTTGATCAAAATCTTAGCTCACCCTTGCTTGAGGAATCTTTGCGGGACGTGCCCGCCGAGCAGCGCGATGCGCTGCTCCACACGCTGGAAGACATGTTGGCCATTGAGCAACAACGCCTTTCCGGCAAGGACGTGGGCCAAACATGAAGTCGTATTCCTGCGCGGAACCCGTTGAAACGGCCAGCCATCCGGTGAATGAAGCTCGCAGGAACTTGTTTCGTCACCTTGCGCAAGGCGGAGATCCGAACGCTCCGTATAGGGCGCCTTGGCGCAGGGTGCTTGAAGTGGCGCCAGGAGAAGGGGATGTTCTCTGGTCAGGGTGGGCGACAGCCCACGAGGTGTTCGTGGTCGGCGACGAGGGCAGGGTGCTGCATTTCGACGGTTCTACCGACGCCGAAGATCGTCTATGGCATGCCATGCCCTCAACGACACGCCTACCCCTGCATGCAATCTGGGGGCGCAATCGCAACGAATTGCATGCGGTCGGCTGGATGGGTACGGTGGTGAGCTTTGATGGCGAGCAGTGGCGGCATCTTCGTGGCGGTGTGGTGGATAAGGCGTCAGAACGGTACTCGCCCTGCGCCGAGAATGCCCCTTTATTCGACATTACCGGCGACGGCACTGGCCGAGCATGGGCTGTAGGTGATGAAGGCACTATTATTGCCTTCGACGGACATGCTTGGCAGAACCAGCCCAGCCCAACCCGCATCAACTTGCGCGGCATCACGCGTGCGCCAAGCGGGCGTTTGTTTGCCGTCGGCGGCGAGGGCACCGTCATTACCAGTCGCGGCGACGGGCACTGGGAGGCCATGGACTGCCCCATTGCCGCCGGTTTTCATTCGGTGCTGGCGCTCTCGGATGACGAACTGCTTTTGGCGGGGGGCCGGTATTTCATCGATGCCGGCGGTTTTAGGGGCGAATTGGTGCGCTGGCATGGCGGTCGTTTTACCACCGTCGATGTCCCTAAAGCCATGCCCCGCCTCCGTTCGCTTCGCGCCTACAAAGACGGCGTGCTGATCGCGGGCGATCAGGGACATCTGTATTATCTTGAGGGCGATCGCCTGGATCAACTGCGTACCGACAGTCGCCACGATTTGATGGATATTGTTCCCTTGCCCACCGGCGAAGCCCTTGCCGTGGGAGACTTCTCCACTATCCTCACCGCCGCACCCGACTTTGCAAGCGCGTTGGCTCCGAGCGAAACCGCCGCCACCAACGAGTCGGACTGGGACGTCATGGACTCGGGGACCCAGCGCAATCTTTGGGGACTTAGGGCTGCCGCTGACGGATCAGTTTACGCATGCGGCGATGGCGGCACGGTGTTGCACTATCGTGACCAGCGCTGGCAAGCATTGCCCACCATCAGCGACGCGGCGGTGCATTGCCTGTGGGATGGACGAGACGCTGGGTTGTACGCCGGCGGTCAGATGGGCCAGATATTCTGCTATCACGCGGGCGCCTGGCGTCTGGCCTTCGACCTTTACCTGGACATCACGATCCTGGATATGTGGGGTAGCGGCCCGGACTCCATCTATGCCGTGGGCGATGAGGGCTTGATTCTGCACTGGAACGGGTTGGAATGGAAGCGCATGATCAGCGGCACCAAGTCAGCGCTTTATAGCATCTGGGGTTACGACGACACGCACATTCTTGCCGTCGGCGATTTTGGGCTCGTACTGCGCTGGAATGGCGAACACTGGACGGAGTTCTATGCGGGCACCGAGAACTTTCTGTTCGACGTGTGGGGTGACGCCCTGGACGATATTTTCATCGTAGGGTTGTCCGGTACGCTGGTTCACTTTGACGGTGAGTGCTGGACGCTAACGCCGACGCGTGCGCGCGACGACCTGATGGCAGTCGACGGCATGCGGGGCGAATATCCGTTCGCTGTGGGTACACAGGGCACTATTCTGCGTTACGACGGCACGCAGTGGCAACCCGAAGTTTCGCCCACGACGACGGGCCTGCGAGCTATTTGCGTTTGCCCCGACCGGACGGTTTATGCCGCCGGCAATCAGGGCATTATCTTGAAAAGGCGTTCAGCTTGAAAAAGGGGTCCGAAATGAGAGTATTGGCACTGGTTGTGATGATAGCGATGTCGGCGGCTGTTTCGGCGGCCGAGGAGAAGGCGGATGCCAAAGGCGATGCGATCGCGGGGGCCACCAAAGCCGCCGTGTGCTTGTCTTGCCACGGTGGAAATGGCGCGAAACCGCTCGCTCCTATTTATCCCAGCCTGTCAGGACAGTCGGCCGAGTACTTGGCAAGTTCCTTGCAGGCCTATCGCGATGGGCACAGGCAGGGCGCAATGGCAGCCATGATGTCGCCACAGGCTGCCACGCTATCGGATCAGGACATCCTGGATCTTGCCGCCTTTTACAGTGAGCAAGATCCTTGCGCCAAGCCGAAGTAGCGCTGTTGGAGCCCTGGCATTCCGTCGGACGTTGTTATTCTTCCGTTACCACGAATTTCAACGCCATGAATCCTTCCAGAGAGTCGTCCTTGATATCAAGCCAGGGTCTGGGAAGCTTGGCGGCCAAGGTATTGGTTACCGTCGATCGATAAGACTTGTTCCTGAAGCCCATAATATCTTCCTCCTTATCCAACAACCACGACTTGAATAGCTCGGCTTGTTTCTCGATCGGGAAGTCGGGGTAATCGGTGGCGTCAAGTAAGTCGCGTACATATTGGGCCTGGAAATCGATGGACTCGTTCGCAGTTTCGAGCTTTTGGTTTAATTGCAGCCAGCGTTGTATGTCTTGCTGGCGCTGCTCGGCATCGGGCAACTGAATTTTGCCCAGAATCACATCACGTACGTACCAGGCTTGGGCATCGAACATGTTGAAAGTGAAGTACTGGTCCTGCATGCCCAAATAAATGAGGTTCGGGTTGCTTTGTAAGAATATGCCTTTATATAGATTATCCGGATAAAGGCAATTACGTGTTTGCAAACGCAATTCATCGGGCAAGAACGGGAAATGGAATAAATAACCCGTGCACATGATGATCGCGTCGAACTTCTTACTGGTGCCGTCCTCGAAATATGCCACGTTATCTTCAAGGCGCGTCAATAATGGCCGCTCTTCTATGCCTTCAGGCCATTTGAACCCAAGGGGGGCGCTTCGGTAGCTTATGGTGACGGACTTCGCGCCGTATTTATGGCATTGGGTGCCGATGTCTTCGGCAGAATAACTTCCCCCCACCAAGAGGAGGTCCGAGCCTTCGAATTCAAGGGCATCGCGGAAATCGTGCGCGTGCAGCACCCGTCCTGGAAATTGTTCCAAGCCCTCGAAGTAGGGCATATTAGGGGTCGAAAAATGGCCCGTCGCAACGACGACATAATCGAACTCCTCGCTTTCCTGCTCGTCGCTTTTATGGTTCATGACCGTGACAGTAAATTTCCTACTGTCTTGGTCAAACGTTATCCACCGGGCGGGGCTTTCAAATCGAATATATTTGAATATGGCGCGCTTATCGATGCGGCCCATAATGTAATCTTTTAGAACTTCGCGCGGCGGATAAGAAGGAATGGGCCGGTTAAAGTGTTCGTCGAACGAGTAATCGGCAAATTCCAAACACTCCTTGGGTCCATTGGACCATAGGTAACGGTACATGCTTCCGTGTACCGGCTCACCGTTTCTGTCCAGGCCAGTTCGCCATGTGTAATTCCACATTCCGCATACGTCATTCTGTTTTTCGTAACAGACAATTTCAGGCATGTTTTTCTCGCCTGCCCGTTCAGCCGCTTCAAATGCTCGCAACTGCGCCAAACCGCTCGGACCGGCGCCTAAAATCGCTATTCTCTTCTGGGTCAAATCGTACCTCCGGCAAAAATTTACGTTATATAAAATAGCATCAATGACTCCAATATGCTAATTCCGCATACTCTGGGTGGATTCGGGGCATTGGATTTTCGGTGGTGCGCAGGCTAGCTGGTAGTATTGAAAATGCAATAGCTACATTCTACGAATAGCATCTACGGAGCATCGCATATGGTTTCGCTGCAAGAGCAGCTTTTGAAAGCAGGCCTGGTCGACAAAAAGAAAATCAAACGTACCAGCCAGGACATGAGCAGGCAGAAGAAGGTCGACCGCCAGACGGGTACGCAGACGATCGACGAGGCACGGCTCGCCGCGCTCGAAACGCAGAAAAAAAATATGGAGCGGGCGCGCGAACTTAATGCCGAACGCGTCGCTGCCGCCAAGCAAAAGGAGATCATCGCGCAGATCTCCCAGATGGTCGAGCAGAGTCGCCAGAGCAAAGGCGCGGGCGACATCGCCTACAATTTCACTCACGGAAAGACAATAGAACGGCTGCACGTTTCGGCTAAGGTCCGAGAGCACTTGGTGGCCGGCCGGCTTGTCATTATTCGCCTGGGGAGCGCAACGGAGCTGGTACCCCGGAACGTCGCCGACAAGATCGCAGAACGCGACCCCTCACTCGTGGTGCGGGTGAACAAGACCAGCGCCGCGGTCGACGAAAACGATCCCTATGCCGACTTTCCGATTCCGGACGACTTGATGTGGTAAGCGTGGGGGACTGGCCGAGCCGCAGGCCAAATGGCCATGCCGGGCGTCGATTAGGTCGCCATGATTGTGTTGCGTCCAGAGTCTTTGGCGCGGTATAGGGCCTTATCGGCTTCTTGTAGCAAGTCATCAAGGCTGCAGCCGGGCTTTCCCAATTGCGTGAGCCCAATGGAAAGGGTGACGTGTACAGTGTGGTTGCCTAAAAGCGTGATCGCAGTATTTTCGACTGTGCTGCGTATTCGGTGTGCAACTTCTAAGGCATGTTCTTTGTCAGTGCCGATCAGCGCGGCAGCGAACTCCTCACCGCCAATACGGCCAAGGATGTCACCTTCGCGTAATGCATTGCTGATCAAATGTGCCACGCGTCGTAGCACCTTGTCGCCGCCGTGGTGACCCCACGTGTCATTGATTACTTTGAAGTGATCAATGTCCATTATCAGTAGAGAGAGTGGCTCTTGGCAATGTGCCGCGCGTGTGAGCTCATGTTCAGCCAGTTCGACAAAATGGCGCCTATTGAATAGACCGGTCAGATAGTCAGTGCGCGCGTCCTCTTGGGCTTTGGTCTTATGCGCTCGCTCGATTTCCAGGGCCCGCTGCGATAGCTCCAGCGTCACGGATGACTGCTGTGCATTCAGTCGTGACTGACGCAAGCGTATAAATAACATAATGCAAAACAACCCACTACTTACAACCCCTCCTGTGAGCAGCATCGATCCGTTCGTTGCGTTAACGGTAAAGAGCGTGATCCAACCGAAATCGGTCAGACCGAATAGCGTGGCAATCAGACCAGTCACGATATACGCTGTCTGTAGAAGCCTTCGGGAAGGGACGTGCTCTTGTGTGGCTTTCAGGGCCAGTATTACACAGTACCAGGCAGCAGCGACAGACACCAACGTCGCCATGCTCAAGGCCGTTAGCGTGTAGCCGAGAGCCGTTGCCATCAGTTGAATAGGGAAAGCCAGAAGCAAGACGGTGAATCCTTGCAACGACGGGGATGCATAAGGCTTGAGCACTGCTCTGCTGAATAGTAGAAACGTAAAAGGCACGGCGTAGGCCAAAATATTGGTTAGCAAATCGGCCAGTTGCGGAAAGGCATGGGGGGCAAGAGGAGCCAAATTTCCTGTGACGCCAAGACCATAGAGAATGGATATGCCTTGATAAAGGGCGAAGAATCCAACAATTGGCTCGCGCCCAACTATGTAATGGTCTATGGCCCACACCAGCGCCCACAGCATGAGTCCAATGAAAATGTTTCGGAAGAGCTTGGAGTGTTGCAGTTTTCGATCGGCATGGGCCGGCTCTAAGCCTTGTACTGTGATTTGTGACGCACTGGTCGTCTTTATTCGCAGGTAGAAGGTTTGCTCCGGTTTCGTTACATTAACAACGAAGCCGAGTGCAATATCTTTGCGGTCCCGGTCTTCATAAACATAGCGGTCGCCGGTAACGCGAGTGATCCATTCTTTCGGGTCGCGTTCTCCCGCCTCGTATAGACGCACTTCATCAAGCAAGGCGGGGCCAATGTGCAGCACAACTTCATTTCCCACAGAGGGGGCACGCACCTGTAAGCGCAGCCAATATGCAGAGTCGGAATAGCCCTCGGACATTATTGCCCCTATAGGGTTGAACTGTTGCCCGGTCACATCGGCAATTGTGCGAGCGCCACCTTTATCTTCAAGAACGGTACGCGAAACGATCAAATCCTGTGCGGCGACGTCAGGACTAAGACACAATCCCACGATCGAAGCAACGACGCATGTCAAGCAAATGATGAGGCTTCTGTCAACCAAGCGCGAGCGAGTCGTCAATATCAATGCCATAGCTTGCGACGTAGCAGCTCCTATCGACCAACACTTCATTCATTGCTCCGGTTGTGCATCGGGATCCTTGGGAGGGGCGACAGTGTAACCGGCTAATGACACTAAACGTGACAAAACGCTTGGTACGAAGAACCAAAAAAAATCCCAACCGATTAAGGTTGGGATTTGAAATTTTGGTGGAGAAGAGGAGGATCGAACTCCCGACCTCGTCATTGCGAACGACGCGCTCTCCCAGCTGAGCTACTCCCCCACTGGAAATTAAATTTTATCATTTCCAAGTCGATGTGGAAGGGTTTCCGATTGATTTATTTCAATACTTTCCGGTCTAAGAGAGGAAGGTTACCGGGCATGGCGTGTGCTGCAAGCAGGTGATACCAGTCACTCGCTGGCGCTGAGGAAATGCAAATGTCCTTCCTGAAGAAACTGCCAGGATTTGTGAAGAGTCCGCCGGGGCTGGAGCGCCAGGTGCTACGGTGCATGCCGCGCGTCTTGCTAGGGGGCGCCTTGGCGTTGTGTCTTCCATCGCTCGTCGCTCGCCTTGTTGCCTGGACCGATGCCCAAGCCGCCATTGCAAGCTACATAGACCAAATAGACATGCTCGCCCTGGGCATGTTTCTCCTGCATTGCAATGTGGTCATTACCGTGACGATCTACGCGATCATCGTCAGGGTCATGAAAGGACCTGCCTACGTCGCTGACGCGTATCCCTTGCCGGACGCGGACTCTCCAGCAGGCTCGCCGAGGTCAAGGATATAATGCCTGGTTAGTCGAATCATTCCAAGGCATTAGTCCAACAATGACAACCATACTTGAAGACGTCCCCACCGGCCAGAAGGTCGGTATTGCATTTTCCGGCGGCCTGGATACCAGCGCGGCATTGCTCTGGATGCGCAATAAAGGCGCCATTCCTTACGCGTATACGGCCAACCTCGGTCAGCCAGACGAGCCAGACTATAACGAGATCCCCCGCAAGGCCATGCAGTACGGCGCCGAAGACGCACGTTTGATCGATTGCCGGTCTCAATTGGTGGCCGAAGGCATCGCCGCGCTGCAGTGCGGCGCCTTCCATATCTCGACGGCGGGCGTCACCTACTTCAACACCACGCCTATCGGCCGCGCCGTTACCGGTACGATGCTGGTCGCCGCCATGAAAGAAGACAATGTCAACATTTGGGGCGACGGCAGCACGTATAAAGGTAACGATATCGAGCGTTTCTATCGCTATGGTTTGCTGACCAATCCGGAGCTGAAGATCTACAAGCCATGGCTGGACCAGGCTTTCATCGATGAACTCGGCGGGCGTTCGGAAATGTCCGAATACATGCGACAGGCGGGATTCGACTACAAAATGTCGTCCGAGAAGGCGTATTCGACCGACTCCAATATGCTGGGCGCAACGCATGAAGCCAAGGACCTGGAATTCCTGAATTCGGGCATCAAGATCGTGCAGCCCATCATGGGTGTCGCGTTCTGGCGTGACGACGTTGCGGTCAAGGCGGAAGAAGTCACCGTCCGCTTCGAAGAGGGACAGCCGGTCGCCCTGAATGGTATCGAATACGCCGACCCCGTTGAACTGTTGCTGGAAGCCAATCGCATCGGTGGACGTCATGGGCTGGGCATGAGCGACCAGATCGAGAACCGCATCATTGAAGCCAAGAGCCGCGGCATCTACGAAGCCCCGGGCCTTGCGCTGCTATATATTGCGTACGAGCGCCTGGTTACCGGCATACATAACGAAGACACCATCGAGCAATATCGGGACAACGGCCGCAAGCTGGGCAGGCTGTTGTATCAAGGGCGTTGGTTCGATTCGCAGTCCATCATGCTGCGCGAGACGGCGCAGCGCTGGGTTGCGCGCGCCATCACCGGCGACGTCACATTGGAATTGCGTCGGGGTAACGACTATTCCATACTGGACACGCGTTCTGACAACCTTACGTACAAGCCCGAACGCCTGACGATGGAAAAGGGCGAATCCATGTTTTCGCCGCGCGACCGTATCGGTCAGCTCACCATGCGCAACCTCGACATCATCGATACGCGCGAAAAGCTGTTTACCTACGTAAAGGCGGGGCTATTGGCCCCAGCGGGCGGTTCGGCATTGCCCCAGCTGAAAGATAGCAGCGGCAATAAGCAAGACTGACGCATGGTGGTAGGACGCCGGGTGGAATGCCCGGCGTGACCGGTAGTTCAGTCCAGGCGACCCAGCAGCAGGAATTCCATCAACGCCTTTTGCACATGCAAGCGGTTTTCCGCTTCGTCCCAGACCACGCTTTGGGGGCCGTCGATCACGTCGCCCGTGACTTCCTCGCCTCGATGGGCGGGCAGGCAGTGCATGAAGATGGCGGCCGGATCAGCCACGGCCATCATTTCGGCATCAACACACCAGTCGGCAAAGGCCTGCCGGCGTTCTTCATTTTCGGCTTCATACCCCATGCTGGTCCAAACGTCGGTCGTTACCAGGTGTGCGCCGTCGCAGGCACGCATGGGATCGGTGAACTCGCGCAGTACCGACGGTGCCGGCGTGCCTATGCGGGCAGGGTCGAGTTCGTAGCCGGCCGGCGCCGATACATGCAGTGTGAACCCGAGGATCTCGGCGGCCTGCAGCCATGTGTAGGCCATATTGTTGCCGTCGCCTATCCAGGCGACCGTCTTCCCGGCGATGGGACCCTGGTGCTCGATGAACGTGAAGATATCGGCAAGGATTTGGCAGGGATGAAATTCGTTGGTCAGGCCGTTGATGACCGGCACGCGCGAGTGAGCGGCAAAGCGTTCGATACGCGTCTGCTCGAACGTGCGGATCATGACGAGGTCGACCATGCGGGAAACCACGCGTGCGGTGTCTTCGATGGGTTCGGAGCGGCCGAGCTGCGAATCGCTAGTGGTAAGATGTATGACTGAACCGCCAAGTTGGTACATTCCCGCTTCGAACGACACGCGCGTGCGCGTACTGGCCTTTTCGAAGACCATCGCCAGATTGCGGTCATGCAAAGTGTGGTGCGCCTCGTAGCGTTTGAATTTATTCTTTATAAGGCGGGCGCGGTCCAGCACATACTGGATTTCAGCTTTGGAAAAGTCGCGAAATTGTAGAAAATGCCGTAGCGGACCTGCTTGTGGTGGGACGTCAGACATAGTAAGCCTTGTGTAAAAGAGCCATCTTACCCTGCATGAAGGCTCTGGGCAAAACGGCAATACGGCTGTCACTGTTGGCCAAGCGCCCGCCCGGGGCCGCGGCTGTAGGGTTAATAGGCCGCTTGGCCGACGATCAGATACAATTCGCGGCGCAGGGAAAGTTTGGTACACCTGGAATGGGTACGATTTGTCCGCGGAAGTCTATGACACATCTTGTGCAGCAATTAGTAATTCATGGCCTCACACACGAAGGCAAGCGTTTCCGCCCGAGTGATTGGGCTGAGCGCCTGGCCGGTGTAATGTCGCAGTTTCGTCCTGCCGGTTCCACCGGAGGCCACCTCACCTACTCGCCTTACGTAGTCCCCATTGTGGTCGACGGCATACGCTGCGTCGTGGTCGACCAGCGCTTGCGCCAGCTAGAACCGCTGGCGTGGAAGTTCGTCGGAGACTTCGCGAAAGACAACAACCTCAAGGTGACTGAACAAGAAGCGCGCCTGCCCTTGGCGCGCTAACTTGCACTAAAGTGCCGCAATAGGGGTTAGCAGCTTGCCCGTTTTGATGAACGATTCGGCATTGGTCACGACAAGATCGGCCATTGCACGACGGGTTTCAGTGGTGGCGCTGGCAATGTGCGGCACTATCACGACGTTATCCAAAGACTTCAGGGCGTCGGGTACCGACGGTTCGGCGTCATAGACGTCGAGCCCCGCGCCGCCCAGTCGTCCCTCCACCAACGCGCGCACCATTGCCGCCTCGTCGACGACCGAGCCGCGGGCAATATTGATCAGAGTTCCATCGGGGCCCAAGGCGTTCAGTACGTTTTCGTTGATCAGGTGGCGCGTAGTCGCGCCGCCCACGGTGGCCACCACCAGGAAATCCGCCCATTCCGCCAACGCGGTCAGCGACGCTTCGTAACCCATGTCGACATCGTTTCGTTCGTGGCGATTGTGGTAGCGCACTTCCATGTCGAAGCCGCGCGCACGCTGCGCAATGGCCAGGCCAATGCGTCCCAACCCGACAATTCCCATTTTCTTGTGACTAACTTTCACGCCCAGCGGAAAGGGCGTATTGCCGCCCCATAGCCCGGCTCTTACATAGCGTTCGGCATGGCCCAGCCTTCTTGCGGTCGCCAGGAGCAATCCCATTGCATGATCGGCGACGCAGTCATTCAGCACCTCTGGTGTGTTGCTGACCTGTATTCCCTTGGCTTGCGCGTGTTTCACGTCTATGCCGTCGTAACCGACCCCATTGCTGCAAATGACTTGGAGCCGGGGCAGCCGGTCGATGAGGTCGGCGCGCGTGTTCATCAGGGCATGAGTTACCAGGGCGACGATATCGTTGGCCCTGGCGGCAATCACGCCATCGGGGTCTGGTTCCGTCCACAGTTCGATAACGTCGAAGTGCTGCTTCAGGCGTTCTTGCGCTTCAGGAAACGGGAAGGGGAGCAGTTGCAGTAGCGTGGGTTTGGAGCGGTTCATGGTTCAGTTGCCTCGTTAGCGGATTGTTATTTATTCTTTGAGCCTGAACTATACCGCAGCATGCATATAACAAAAAAAAGGAACGTGTCGGACACGTTCCTTTTTTATTTGGCGCGAGCAGAGCTCGTGCCATGCTTTTTGCCGACTAAACCATTACAGCGTTCAGGCCAGGGCTTTCACCGCAGCGGCAAGACGGCTTTTATGGCGGGCCGCCTTGTTTTTATGAATGATGTTCTTGTCGGCAATGCGGTCGATCATGCTGGTGGTCTTGATGAAGACTTCAGTAGCGGCTGCCTTGTCGCCGGCGTCGATAGCTTGACGCACGCGTTTAATCGACGTGCGAAGCATGGAGCGCAGGCTGGAATTGTGTTTGTTGCGCTCTACCGATTGGCGAGCACGTTTACGGGCTTGGGCGGTATTGGCCATAGTCGTTCGTATCCGGTGTATAAGATCTGACAGATCTGTTAAAGGTTTAATGGGCAAAGACGGCTATTCTAGCTTATCTGCGTCGCCGTGTAAAGTCGGACGGGCGAAAGCCGCAGATGAGAAGAGCGATGAAATACGCGGCTCCGGCGGCCGTTATCAGGCCGCCCAGCCATAGCACTCGCACCCAGGGAGTGGCGCCCAAGGCGATCCAGTCCAGAGACTGGCCGGCCAACCATAGCACCCCCGCCAGGACCGACAGCGCGGGAACTAGCCGTAAGACGAAGCGTATCCACCCCGGTGCGGGTGCATATAGTTTCCGGCGTTGCAAGAGCACGACCAGGAGCAGGGCGTTGACGGTGGCCCCCAGCCCTATCGACAAGGCGAGTCCGGCATGGGCGTAGCGCGGAACAAAGACCAGGTTGAACAGTTGAGTCAGTACCAGGACGAAAATGGCGATCTTCACAGGCGTGCGGATATCTTGCTTGGCGTAGAAGCCCGGCGCCAGGATCTTGATGGCAAGCAAGCCGATCAGGCCGGCCGAATACGCCATGACGGCCATGCGTGTTTGCATGACGTCGTGTCCGGTGAACGCGCCATAGTTGAACAGTGTTGCCACGAGTCCGTCCGAAAGCAGGGCCAGGCCGATCGCCGCGGGCAGGCCAAGCAGCAGAACCAGGCGCAATCCCCAATCAAGGAGGGCGCTATAGGCGCCATGATCGTCGCGCGCATGAGCCGCCGAAAGGCTGGGCAATAACACCGTTCCCAAGGCAATGCCCAGCAGCGCCGTGGGAAATTCCATCAGCCGGTCGGCAAAGGAGAGCCATGTGACACTGCCGGGCCTGAGCCACGTGGCAATATTCGTGTTGATCAATAGTGATATCTGGGCGACGGAAACGCCAAGAATGGCCGGAGCCATTTGACGCATGATGCGTCGCACGGTGGGGTCGTTCCAGGCCTGGCCCAGGCGCAGCGAATAACGTGGCAGCAGGCCCAGCCGCGCGAGTGCGAGCCATTGCGCCAGCAGCTGCGCAATACCGCCGGCCATGACGCCGACAGCCAACGCATAAATAGGGGTGTCGAAATAAGGCGTCAGGAATAGGCTGGCGCCGATCATGGCGATATTGAGGAGGACGGGGGTGAACGCCGGTATGGCGAACCGGCTCCACGTATTGAGCACGCCCGAAGCGAAGGCCACAAGCGACATGCAGATGATATAGGGAAACATCAGCCGCGTCATCCATACCGCGGCATCGAACTCGGCCTCGCGCGCGGCGGCGCGCATCCCGCTGGCCATTGCGCTTACCACCCAAGGCGTGGCCAGCATGCCAGCCAGGGTGATGATCATGAGGGCAAAGGTCAGTACAAGGGCAACGCGGTCCAGGAGAATTCGAACGTCTTCCGCTGGCCGCGTATTGCGTACGTGCCCGAGTATAGGCACGAACGCTTGCGAAAACGCGCCTTCCGCAAACAGGCGGCGCAGCAGATTGGGTATGCGAAACGCCACCCAAAATGCATCGGTCAATGGTCCGGCGCCGAAGGCGCCGGCGATCAGAACATCACGGACCAACCCTGTTATGCGGGAAAAGAGGGTGAAGCTGCTGACCGTGGCGGCCGACCGGAGCAAACTCATGGAAAGGCTGAATTACTTCGGAGCCAGGCGAATGGCGCCGTCCAGCCGGATGGTTTCGCCATTGAGCATTTCGTTCGTGATGACGCTGTTTACCAATTTGGCATAATCATCCGGACGGCCAAGGCGCGATGGGAACGGGATGCTGGCTGCCAGCGAATCCTGCACTTCCTGTGGCATGCCGAACATCATGGGCGTGCCGAAGATGCCGGGGGCGATGGTAACGCAGCGAATGCCCGACTTCGACAGGTCGCGAGCCACGGGCAGGGTCATGCCGACAATACCGGCCTTGGAAGCGGCATAGGCTGCCTGGCCAATCTGGCCATCATAGGCGGCGACGGAGGCGGTGTTGATGATGACGCCGCGCTCTCCGGTGGATACAGGCGTGTTCTCGCTCATGGCGGCGGCTGCCAGACGCGTCATATTGAATGTGCCTACCAGATTGATCATGATGACTTTCTGGAACAGGTCGAGCGCGTGGGGGCCGTTGCGGCCAACGGTGCGCGATGCGGGCGCAATGCCGGCACAGTTGATCAGGCCGAATAGAGCGCCGGCCTTCTGGGCGGCTGCAACTGCCGCTTGGCCGTCGGCCTCTTGTGTAACATCGCAATGGACATAGGTCTGGCCCAGTTCGGCAGCCAGGGCTTCGCCCAACTCGTCCTGTACGTCGGCCAACACCACGCTTGCGCCTTCGGCAACCAGCATGCGCGCCGTGCCGGCGCCAAGACCTGAAGCGCCACCTGTGATAAGAAAGACTTTATCCTTGATTTCCATGTGTATCTCTAAGAATTGAATAGTGGTACGGGGCGGGACACGCCTTGCCGGCATACCCTGCCCCACGAACTTTGAACGAACGGCTTCAGGCCTCTAGAGCCTGAAAGACGCGGGATTTTATCTCGTCGACGCTGCCCAGGCCGGATATCTGGCGGTAAACAGGCGCGTCCTGCGAACCCGATTGTGCCCAGTGCGAGTAATAGTCGACCAAGGGCCGCGTTTGCTCGCGATAAACGGTAAGGCGATGGCGCACGGTTTCTTCGCGGTCATCGTCGCGCTGCACCAGCGGGTCGCCCGTCAGGTCGTCGATGTCGGACGTCTTGGGCGGATTGAACTTGGTGTGATAGCTGCGTCCGCTGGCGGGATGCACCCGCCGGCCGCTCATGCGCTCGATGATGTTCTCTTCCGGGACGACGATTTCGACAACGAAGTCCAGCGGTATTCCCGCATTCTTCAAGGCGTCGGCCTGTGGAATCGTACGGGGAAATCCGTCGAAGAGATAACCATGCTGGCAGTCTGGTTGCTGCAGGCGGTCGCGTACCAACCCAATGATGATCTCGTCGGAAACAAGTCCGCCGGTATCCATGATTTTCTTGGCTTCAAGGCCTAAAGGGGTCTGGGCCTTGACAGCGGCGCGCAGCATGTCACCCGTGGAAATTTGCGGAATACCAAATTTTTCGGTGATGAATGCCGCCTGGGTGCCTTTACCCGCGCCGGGCGGGCCGAGCAGAATCAGTCGCATGATTTCTCCTGTGGTTCGATTTTTATAACTTATTCGGTGTTGCCGCAATGCAGCAAATTTTGCGCGGCCGGAACCGGCAGTTCAGCGAAATTGAAGTCGATTTATAACCGATTTACAAAGATTTCGCGTATTCTGGCTAGGTCTTCCGCTGTGTCTATTCCCGCCACGGGATGGTTTTCTGTAATGAAAACAGCTATCTCATGGCCATTTTCAAGCGCGCGCAGCTGTTCCAGTGATTCGAATAATTCCAGCGGGCCCGGCACCAAGGACGAAAACTGGTGCAGGAAACTGGCACGGTAAGCGTACAAGCCAATATGATGCAATGCGGGAAGGCCGGGAGTCAGGCCTTGCTTGCCGTCGGCCAATGCATCACGCGCCCATGGAATGGGAGCGCGCGAAAAATACAACGCCCGCTGTTGCCGGTCACACACCAGCTTGACCACATTGGGATTGAACAAGGCATTGGCGTCGGCGATGGGAACCGCACAGGTGGCCATCGCAGCAGTTGGCTGCGCAGCCAGCAGATCGGCCACGGCGTTGATCTGGGCCGGGTCGATCATGGGCTCGTCGCCTTGCACATTCACCACAATGGTTTCAGGGGCGAGTCGAAGCAAATGGGCCACTTCGGCCAGCCTGTCGGTGCCCGTGAGGTGGTCCGCACGGGTCAGCAATGCGTCGAATCCATGCGCGTTTACAGCGGCCAAGATGCGCGGATCGTCGGTAGCGACCACAACGCGGCTGGCACGTGACAGGGAGGCCTGCTCGGCGGTGCGCACCACCATGGGCTTGCCGGCGATGTCGAGCAGCGGTTTATTGGGCAGGCGCGTGGAGGCGGCTCTTGCCGGGATGACGGCGATGAAATCCATGCCAATCAGGCGGAAGGTCCGGCTTGTGCCGCATCCGGCGTAATAACGCGAGCCTCGCTCTCGAGCATGACGGGTATGCCATCGCGCACGGGGAATGCCAGGCGGTCGGCACGGCAGACGAGTTCCTGCTTTTCGCGGTCATGGTGGAGACGGCCCTTGCATAAGGGGCAGACCAATATTTCAAGCAGGCGGGATTCCATGCACAGCTCCAGAGAATCTAGAAAGTAAAGGGTGAAGTTTAATGCTTGTGGGTCTTGTCAGCCATACGTGTTTTTTTGGCGGCGATGATGCGCAACAGTTGATCGGCCAAATCCAGCCATTCCGGGTCCGAGAACACAGGCGCGGCATGTACCACCCATAGTCGAGCGTCGTTGAACTTGCGGCACTTGACGGCGTCTTTTGCCGTGATCAGGATGTGCGGGGACGTGAGCGCGGTAAACGGCGATTTTTCGTAAGTATCGTGGTCCGGCAAGGCCACGGCGGCTTCCAATTTGATTCCAGCATCGGACAGCATGGAAAAAAAACGTTGTGGCTGGCCGATGGCGGCGACCGCGGCGATCGGCTGGCCACCATGCTCGGCCAGCCACGCCGGCCAATCCTGTTCACGCCCTGTGGTCAGCTGTACGAGGCTGACTGGCTTCAAGTACATGCTTAACTGATGGGCCAGGGTGGAGGCCCGATCGGGCGCGGCCTGCCCGGGCTGCATATTCGTAATTATGAAGTCCACATAGGCGAGGCGGCTAGCCGGTTCGCGCAGCGGGCCGGCGGGCATGACGCGGCCATTGCCAATGCCACGCGCGTCCTGCACCACTATTTCCAGATCGCGGCCCAACGCAAGGTGTTGCAGGCCATCGTCGGAAATGACGATGTCCACTTCCGGGTGGCTTTTGTGCAGCCGTTTTACGGCAAGGCCGCGGTCGGGGTGAACAGCAACGGGTGCTTGCGTGGCTTGCGCGATCAATGCCGGCTCATCGCCAAACTGCGCCGGGTCGAGCAAGCCGCGTCCGATGCGGGGTTGCTCGCCTACGGCAGCGCCATAGCCACGGCTGACGATACCGGGATGCCAGCCCCGTTGCTGAAGTGCCTGTGTCAGTGCAATGACCACTGGCGTTTTTCCTGTGCCGCCCACATACACATTGCCCACCACTACTACGGGCAGGCGGCTGTGATAAGCAAGATCGGGGCGATCCCGAAAACGCGCATGCTTCCATGCAATGACCGCATGCACTGGCCAGGAGAGCGGCAACAGGACGGTGCTGAGCAGGCCTTTATGGAGCCACGCCGCATGCACTGCTTTGGTCAGGGAAACGGGGGCCTTCATGGGGATGCCTGGGTTGCAAAATTGACCCGGGGGATACCGGCCATTCGGGCGGCCTCCATCACGCGAACCACGGACTCGTGAGTTGCCTGCGCATCGGCGTTGATCACCAGGACGGCATCGTCCCGCCCTTGGGCGGCGGCTCGCAGGGCGGGAACGATATCTTGGGCGCTTGCCGCCGACAGCAACTGGCCATTCAAGGCGTACAAGCCCTCTTGGCTAATGGCAATATTGAGCGAATCCGCTTCGGCACTGTCGGCCTGCGCCTGCGGCAAGGTAAGCTGCAGCTGGTTATACCGCGTGAACGATGTGGTGGCCGCCAAGAAGATCAATATAACGAGCAATACGTCGATAAGCGGGATCAGGTTGATCTCCGGATCCTCATCGCCTGGCTCGCGCCGGAAGTTCATTGGCCGGCTCCTCGCCCGATGAGGCGGTTGAGTATGCTGGCTTCGCGTTCCATCTGGTGCAGGAAATGGTCGACGCGCGAGCGGAAGTACCGGTGAAACACCAAGGCAGGAACGGCAATGATGATACCGAAGCCGGTGTTGTAAAGAGCGATGGAAATTCCGCGAGCCAACTGTGCCGGGTCGCCGCCAGCCGGTGTATACGATGCGAAGATTTCGATCATTCCGACCACGGTACCGAATAGGCCAAGCAGCGGTGCAACGACGGCTATCGTTCCCAATGCGGGGAGGTATCGGTTTAAGCGGTGGGCTACGTCTTTGCCTACATCTTCAATTGCCGCCAGTCGCCAGGTGTTGGTTTCGTTCCTGTTGACAAGCACTTCGGCCAGCACGCGGCCCAGCGGCGAATTGCCCGCCAGGCGCAACATGGCGTCGGGGTTGTCATTTTTCTGGCGCAGTAGGTCCAGGACCTGCCCAGGAAGACGCGGTGGAAGAACATGCCGCGTGCGCAAAGACAAGAAGCGTTCGATAATAAGGGCCAGGCCTAGCACGGAAGTGGCAATCAGCAGCCATATGGGCCAGCCCGCCGCGTGAATGATGTCAAGCAATGTTATCTCCGCCCGGGGGTTATGGTTAAGACTCACGCATTTTACAATTGATGTCGCGCCTCGCGCCGCGGTACGTCAAAAAGCTCATGTGGCGGCGCTTTGGCGGCGGGCAGACGCCCGAGAGCCAGATAATGCGGCAGAATACATAGCCAAATGGCGTGGCATGGGCCTTTCGGGGGAGTATCCACAAAAACTGTGGATAATTCTGTGCATAACCTCCGCAAGAGGCGCTGTTTAGCGGCCCCAGCGGTTCAATGGTTAATTAGCGCTCACCCAGCCTATTAGTTAAATTTCATTAAAAATCAAGCTCATAGAGGAATAATCGCATGTGAGTTATGACCAAGCATGGCGATTTGGTTGATATTTCACTGATTTGACAAAATGATTTCTTCTGTGGATAGGCTGTAGCGAATTTCAGGAATTCTTATGGACACAGGCAACGCGCAAACGCTAAATGGCCAGGTTTGGTCGGTCACGCAGTTGAACCGCCACGTCGGCCAATTGCTCGAGAGCCACTTTTCGCGCATTTGGGTACGTGGCGAGATATCGAACTTCACCCAGGCGGCGTCCGGGCACTGGTATTTTTCCATCAAGGACGAGGGCGCTACCGTCCGGGCCGTCATGTTTCGCGGAAAGGCGATGGCAACGGGCTTGGTGCCCAGGCCCGGAGAACGATTCGAGTTCCGGGTCAACGTGACCTTATACGAGCCCCGAGGCGACTATCAGTTGCAGGTCGAGGCATTGCGTCGCGCCGGGCAGGGCGATCTGCATGAGGCTTTCCTGATGCTGAAAGAAAAGCTGCTGGCGGAGGGCTTGTTCGACGCCTCGCGCAAGCGCGCAATCAAGCCCATGCCGGCCGCCGTCGGCGTAGTCACCTCGCTGGCGGCGGCGGCATTGCGCGATGTGGTATCGGCGCTGGCTCGGCGCGCCCCGCACGTATCCGTCATTCTTTACCCCGCTCCCGTACAGGGCGCCGACGCCGCTGGGAAGTTGGCGCAGGCGCTGCAGTCGGCGATTTCCCGCCGCGAGGTCGATACATTGCTGCTGGTTCGCGGCGGCGGCAGCCTGGAAGACCTGTGGAGCTTCAATGACGAACGGTTGGCCCGCGTGATCGCGGCCAGCCCAATACCGATCATCAGCGGTGTTGGCCATGAAACCGACTTCACAATCGCCGATTTCGTCGCCGATTTGCGCGCGCCCACACCAACGGCGGCGGCGGAATTGTGTTGCCGCACCCGGCGATCCTGCCTGGACGAATTGGCCGCCGTCGTTGCCGCGCTGGGCGCCCAGCAAGGCCGGCTCCTGGAAAAGGCGGCGCTGCGCCTGGATAGGGCGGTGGCGGGCCTGGTTTCTCCGCAGCAACGATTGCATCAGCAGCGCGAACGCGTGCGGGTGTTGCAAGACAGGATGGTCCAGGCAGGCGCGGTGCCCTGCGAACGCAATACCGCCCGCCTGGCCCTGCTTCAGGGCCGGTTGCTTCACAATCAGCCGCGCCCGGGGGACGTGCGCAGCGATGTCGACCGACAGCTGCAAAGGCTATCGGCATGCCTTGGGCAGCAACTGGCGCAGAGGCGTCAACGCCTTTCCGCCGCTACGCAGACGCTGCAGGCGCTCAGCCCTCGCCACACCCTTGCAAGGGGGTACGCGATCGTACGTGGGCAAAAGGGGGAAATCGTCAAAAATGCGTTAGACTTGGGCGTTGGCGAGCAGCTGAATGTTGAGTTTGGTCATGGCAGTGCGCATGTCTCTGTGATAAAGACCCACGCGCTGATCTGAACGTCGGCATTTCCCCGCTAATGCTTGCCAAACGCGCTGTTGCATGGCGCGCCCACTGAATTCTTTTCAAGGAACTTTGAACATGGCCTTTACTCTTCCACCCCTTCCGTACGCGCTCGACGCCCTGGCTCCGCATATTTCGAAGGAAACGCTCGAATTCCATTACGGCAAGCACCACCAAACCTATGTTACCAACCTGAATAACCTGGTTGCGGGCACCGAGTTCGAATCGGCCACCCTGGAAGACATCATTAAGAAGTCCTCGGGCGGCGTCTTCAATAACGCGGCACAGGTCTGGAATCATACGTTCTACTGGGACAGCCTTTCGCCCAACGGCGGCGGCGAACCCACCGGCGAACTGCTTGCCGCAATCAACGCCAAGTGGGGTTCGGTCGCCACCTTCAAGGAAGCCTTCAACAAGTCGGGCGCCGGCAACTTCGGTTCGGGCTGGACATGGCTGGTGAAGAAGGCCGACGGCTCGCTCGATATCGTAAATACCAGCAATGCCGCCACCCCCATCACTACCTCGGACACACCGCTGTTTACCTGTGACGTCTGGGAACATGCGTATTACATCGACTACCGCAACGCTCGTCCCAAATACCTGGAGAGCTTCTGGAACCTGGTGAACTGGGACTTCGCGGCGTCCAATCTGGCTGCCTGATCGATCACGCAAGGTTAGAGTGAAAAGCCGCCGGCCGATTCGCCGGCGGTGTCTCGAAGGCCAGGCTCAATTGGATTCAAACACCATGACTCACGCTTTTATTTGTGATGCGGTTCGTACACCATTTGGCCGTTATGGCGGCGCCCTGGCTGCGGTCCGCGCGGACGATCTTGCAGCGATTCCCGTAAAGGCTCTCATGCGGCGCAATGCCAATATCGATTGGGCGCAGCTTGATGACGCATTGCTCGGATGCGCCAACCAGGCCGGCGAAGACAATCGGAACGTGGCGCGCATGGCCACGTTGCTTGCCGGATTACCAATCGATGTACCTGGCGCCACCATCAACCGCTTATGCGGGTCCGGGCTCGATGCCATTGGTTCGGCGGCGCGCGCAATACGCGCGGGCGACGCGCAGTTCATATTGGCGGGCGGGGTGGAAAGCATGTCGCGCGCGCCCTTCGTCATGGGAAAGGCGGAAACCGCATACTCGCGCAGTGGTCAATTATTCGACACCACCATAGGCTGGCGTTTCGTCAACAAGTTGATGAAAGCGCAGTACGGTATTGACTCAATGCCGGAAACAGCGGAAAACGTTGCCACCCAGTTCCAGGTCGCGCGTGCCGATCAGGACCGCTTTGCGATGGCCAGTCAAGATAAAACAGCGGCGGCGCAGCGCGCCGGCGTATTCACATCGGAAATCGTTGCGGTGTCCATCGCCCAAAAAAAGGGCGACCCCGTTATCGTCGATACAGACGAGCATCCCCGACAGACGACACTTGACGCGTTGTCGGCGCTGAAACCCATTGTCCGGCCCGACGGCACGGTAACCGCCGGCAATGCGTCGGGCGTTAACGATGGCGCCTGCGCTTTGTTAGTGGCGTCCGAGGCAATGGCAGCCAGGCAAGGGCTGATCCCGCGTGCGCGCGTCGTGGCCATGGCTTGTGCCGGCGTCGAGCCGCGCATCATGGGTATAGGCCCGGCGCCAGCCGCGCGCAAGGTTTTGGCAATAGCCGGACTGACGCTCGATCAAATGGACGTTATTGAATTGAACGAGGCATTCGCGGCCCAGGGCCTTGCAGTCCTGCGCCTGCTTGGGCTGGATGACGACGACCCTCGAGTGAATCCCAATGGCGGCGCCATCGCGCTCGGCCATCCCTTGGGGGCTAGCGGCGCGCGCTTGGCGATCACGGCGGTAAACCAGTTGCATCGCACTGGCGGACGCTACGCGTTATGCACCATGTGCATAGGCGTAGGGCAGGGCATAGCTCTTATCCTGGAACGGGTATAAAAGCGCGGGCGTGCTCTTGCGCGCCCACGTTGGCCGCCCCTTGCAAACTTGGCCTTATGGCTGGGGAAGATTGGTCAGCTTGGCGCCTGGTCCGATGCGACGCGCCTTGAACCAGCCTTTTTCCATCTCCAGGGCATAGACAACCGGAGAAACGGGGCAATGTTCAGTTAGGCTGCGAGGCTGCATGTCGGCAATATTTACAATGATGCCCGTGGCGTCCACGAAGGCAATCGACAGCGGCAATGGGGTGTCCTTCATCCAGAAGCACGTGATCGCGGGCTTATCGAAGACGAACAACATGCCGTGATCCGGTGCAAGTGATGTCCTGTGCATGAGTCCATGGGCCCTGCTGGCGTCGGTGGCGGCAATTTCCGCATTTACGGCGTGCGGGCCCACCTGCAATTGTGCTCGGGGAAGCAACATGGACTGGGCGGCGGCAATGGTCGATACGCACAACACGGTGCACGCCAAGAACAGCAGGCGAAAAAAAACAGGGCTGGCCAGCCCTGTGAGCAGGTAAAATTTATACATTATTATCAGGACACGCGTGTTGGCGCCGAAAGTCAGGCTGCCGTAATATTAAGCGCTTGTTGGCCTTTGGGGCCTTGTGCGATCTCAAAAGCTACCTTCTGACCTTCTTTCAGCGTTTTGAAGCCGTTCATTTGGATGGATGAAAAGTGAGCGAACAGGTCTTCACCCCCGTTGTCAGGGGTTATAAAGCCGAACCCCTTGGCATCGTTGAACCACTTCACGGTTCCGGTCAACTTTTGTGCGTCTCCTGGGCTGGAGGTTGGGACTGAATCAGACATGCGGACTGCCTCTCGACTATAGTGTTGGATTAAAACTCGACTACAAGGGTTAGCTTTAGCCTGTGTATTCTGGCGTGCAAGCAAGACATCCAAGCAGTCAGAATACTAGGATAATGCTCAACTTACCCATGCGTAGTCAACTATGGAAACCACTAGTATTTGCCATGGCAACTCAAATCGAAAACCAGCGGGACACAGTCCTGGATCGGCGGCCCGCCAAATTGGCGCCTCCGCCGCTATACCAGGTGGTGTTGCTCAACGACGATTACACGCCCATGGATTTCGTCGTCAGCGTGCTGCAGCGTATTTTTGGGAAAAACGAGGACGAGGCCGCTCGCATTATGCTAAAAGTGCATAATGAAGGGCGGGGTGTTTGCGGAGTCTATCCGCGCGACATCGCGGCTACGCGTGTCGAGATGGTGCGCCAGCTCGCCCATGCCCGCCAGCACCCTTTGCAGTGCGTGATGGAACCGGCTCCAGACGCATGAAAAATTTTTACTTATAACGCGGCCTTTTCCTGCTCCCGCTCCGCAAAAAGTACATGTATAGTAAGGTTATCGGATAGTTTTGATGCTAGCCGGTAACAGTCGAATGAGTCTTTTATCAATGTTGATACGCAAGGTCGATTTAGTCATAGAATAGGATTTATCGAATTGTTTGTCCGCTCCGATATGTAATGGAGGAAGCGTGATTTCCGAAGAACTTGAAGTCAGCTTGCACATGGCCTTCGTCGAGGCCCGCACTGCACGACACGAATTTATTACCGTAGAACACCTACTGCTCTCGCTGCTCGACAACGCGGCCGCGGTGGATGTGTTGCGCGCTTGTTCGGCCAATATCGACACCTTGCGTCATGACCTGCGCAAGTTCATCAACGAGAACACGCCTGTATTCCCAGGCGAGGACGAAGTCGACACCCAGCCGACGCTCGGCTTTCAGCGCGTCATACAGCGCGCCATCATGCACGTGTCATCGGGTAATTCCAACAAGAACACAGTAACCGGGGCGAACGTGCTCGTGGCCATGTACGGGGAAAAGGACTCCCATGCCGTGTATTTCCTGCAGCAGCAGGGCGTCACGCGTCTGGACGTTGTGAATTTCCTTTCGCACGGCATAACGAAGGGCCATGAAGAACCGCCAACCGAGCCGGCCAAACCGCAACCGCCGGAAGCGGAAGCGCGTTCGGATCAACAAAAATCCCCGCTGGAACTCTACGCAACGGATTTGAACGCGGAAGCCCGCCATGGCCGCATCGATCCGCTTATCGGCCGCGAACACGAGGTCGAGCGCGTCATCCAGGTATTGTGCCGGCGCCGCAAGAACAATCCGTTGCTGGTCGGCGAAGCCGGCGTGGGCAAAACGGCTATCGCCGAAGGGCTGGCATGGCGCATTACCAAGGGCGACGTTCCTGAAATCCTTGCCGACTCGGAAGTCTACGCGCTCGATATGGGCGCTTTGCTGGCCGGAACCAAATATCGCGGCGATTTCGAACAACGCCTCAAGGGTGTGCTCAAGTCGCTTAAAGACAACGCCAATGCCATACTCTTCATCGATGAAATCCACACGCTTATCGGTGCGGGGTCGGCCTCCGGCGGCACGCTCGATGCGTCCAATCTGCTGAAGCCCGCATTGTCGTCTGGCCAGCTGAAATGCATGGGCGCAACCACATATAACGAGTACCGCGGAATCTTCGAAAAAGATCACGCACTGTCGCGCCGTTTCCAAAAGATCGATGTCCCCGAGCCCACGGTCGAGCAGACCATCCAGATTCTGCGCGGCCTGAAAGGGCATTTCGAGGCGCACCACGGAGTCCGGTATTCGGCGGCGGCCATTACGGCTGCGGCCGAGCTGGCGGCGCGCCACATCAACGACCGTTTCCTGCCCGACAAGGCCATCGACGTCATCGACGAGGCTGGCGCCGCGCAACGCTTGCTCCCGCGTTCACGTCAAAAGAAGGTAATAGGCAAGGCCGAGGTACAGGCAACCGTCGCCAAGATTGCGCGTATTCCGCCGCAAAGCGTCTCGAACGATGATCGCAACAAGCTGGCCACGCTCGAACGCGACCTGAAAACCGTGGTGTTCGGTCAAGACACCGCTATCGAAGCCTTGGCGGCATCCATAAAAATGGCGCGCTCCGGCCTGGGCAGGCCCGACAAGCCCATAGGCTCGTTCTTGTTCTCCGGACCCACGGGCGTGGGCAAGACCGAAGTCGCAAGGCAGTTGGCCTTCGTCCTGGGCATCGAACTCTTGCGTTTCGACATGTCCGAATACATGGAACGGCACACCGTGTCGCGCCTGATCGGCGCGCCTCCAGGCTACGTCGGCTTCGATCAGGGCGGCCTGCTGACTGAAGCGGTAAGCAAACAGCCCCATTGCGTCCTACTGCTCGACGAGATCGAGAAGGCGCATCCCGACGTCTACAACATACTGCTTCAGGTCATGGACCACGGCACGCTGACCGATAACAACGGCCGCAAATCCGACTTCCGCAACGTCATCCTCGTCATGACAACCAACGCGGGTGCCGAGGCATTGAACCGAACAAGTATCGGCTTTGCAACTCCGGCGCGCACGGGCGACGAAATGGTCGATATCAAGCGGCTGTTCACACCCGAATTCCGCAATCGTCTCGATGCCATCATTGGGTTCACGCCGCTTTCGCGCGATATCATCATGCGCGTGGTCGACAAGTTCCTTATGCAGCTGGAAGACCAGTTGCACGAAAAGCGCGTCGACGTCGTCTTTTCGCCAGAATTGCGCGAGCACCTCGCGAAGGAAGGATTCGACCCGGCCATGGGCGCGCGGCCCATGCAAAGGCTCATCCAAGACACCATACGCCGCGCGCTGGCCGATGAATTGCTATTTGGCCGGCTTGCCGACGGTGGTCATGTCGAAGTCAAACTGGACGGCAATGGCAAGGTGGAACTGGTGTTTTCCGACAAGCCGAACAAGGCCGATAAATCCGGTCATTCGTCGCCCTCGCATCCGGAACCCGAGCTCATCGATTGATGGCAGACAACCCGTTAGTTGCTTGCGAGCACTGCGCCTCGCTGCATCGGCGCGTGCCGCTGGAAGCGGGCGCGCTTGCGGCATGCAGGCGCTGTGGGTATGCGCTGTACCGCCAAAGCGCTGTCTCGCTTGACGGCTGGATCGCGCTGACGCTGGCCGCCTTGGTCGTATTCGCCATTGCCAACGCCTTTCCTGTTGCACGCCTCGACATTCAGGGGCATAGCGTTACTGCATCGCTTCCCGGGGCGTTATGGCTGACATGGCGGCAGGGTCACTGGGTACTTGCCGCCATGACAGGACTCTTCGGCTTTTGGCTGCCTCTTACGCAATTATTCTTTCTGCTGTGGGGGTTGCTGTGTATACGTTCGGGTCGACTGCCTTGGGACTTCCGATACGGAATGCGCATGCTGCATTACGTTGCGAACTGGAGCATGGTGCCCGTGTTGATGTTGGGCTTCCTCGTTGCCATGGTGAAATTCTCAAGTCTTGCTACGCTTCAGCCTGGCCCCGGCATCTGGGGTTTCGCGGTACTCACCTTCCTGTTGACCGGGCTAAGCCGTGTTTCGGCGCTTCGCCTGTGGCGATACGCCGAGGATGCCGGCCTTTCCTTGGTATCGGGTTCGGCGCTGCTGCCGGGCCAACCCGTGGCGGCGTGTTCCTCTTGTGGTCACGTCCAAAGCGTTCCGGACGATGCCTCTAGATCCCCCTGCGCGCGTTGCGGGGCAACGGTTCACCTTCGCAAGCCCAACGTGTCGAGTCGTGTCTGGGCGCTGCTGGTGGCCGCAAGCATTATTTATATTCCGGCAAACGTGCTTCCTATCATGCACATACGCAGCACGCTGGATAACAGTTCCCATACCATACTGGGTGGCGTCGTGGAATTGTGGCGGCTGGGTTCCTGGGACTTGGCGCTCATTGTATTTATTGCAAGCATCGTTGTCCCCATGACCAAGCTGCTGGCGCTTGCTATTCTTTTGCTGCGACGCCAATGGGAAGGACCGACCGTGCAACGCCAGCGCACCCGCTTGTATGAATTGATCGAGTTCATTGGCCAGTGGTCGATGCTAGACGTTTTTGTCGTCATCGTGATGACCGCCTTGGCAGACTTTCCCGGCATTTCGCAGGTGATTGCCGGTCCCGGGGCAGTGAGCTTTGGCGTCGTGGTCATACTGACGATGTTGGCCGCCATGAGCTACGACCCGAGGCTGGGCTGGGATCGCCCAAGCAATAATACCGTCTTAAGAGAGCCACATGTCCCCCAATAACGATAACAACAAAGATACCGGGCCCGGGCCGCGGCTGCGGGATCCCCGGGTCAAGCCCAAGAGCGAAAGCCGTATCTCGTGGATCTGGCTGGTGCCCTTCGTCGCCGCGGTTGTAGGCGCATCGCTGCTGGTCCAGAGCTGGCTGCACACCGGCCCGACCGTGATCATCAGCTTCGAATCCGCGGAAGGGCTTGAGGTCGGCCAGACAAAAGTCCGGTACAAGGATGTCGTCGTCGGACTGGTGACCGGTATACGGGTATCGGACGATAGAAGCCGGGTTCTGGTCAGTGCGGAGCTGAACCGCGAGGGGTCGTCCTACCTGACGCAGGAAGGGACGCGTTTTTGGGTCGTACGGCCGCGACTTGCACTTAGCGGCGTGTCCGGCCTGGGGACGTTATTGTCAGGTGCGTATATTGGCGTAGACGCCGCCGAGTCCAAAGACGAGGAACAAGACCCCGTCTACACGTTCACCGGGCTGGAAAAGCCGCCTGAAATTACCAGCGGGCGGCCGGGAACCCGATTCAGCCTGCACTCGGCGGAACTCGGGTCGCTCGAGATCGGGTCTCCCGTATATTACCGGCGGATCCAGGTCGGGCGGGTCATTGGCTATGATCTGCAAGAAGATGGCCAGTCGGTCAAGATCCAGGTGTTCATCGATGCGCCCAACGACAAATTCGTGACCACGGATGCGCGCTTCTGGAACGCCAGCGGTGTCAACGTTTCACTTAGCGCGGATGGCTTCAATGTGCAGACGGGGTCGTTGGTGTCGGTGGTCGCCGGCGGGATCGCGTTTGCGGCGGGCGATCCGCTGGACAAGAAACCTGCGGGGGCCGATAGCGTATTCCGGCTTGCCGATAGCCAGGCAAGCGCCATGGCGGATCCGGATGGCCCGCCGTTTGCCATTGAATTGCAGCTGCAGCAGTCGGTACGAGGACTAAGTGTGGGCGCGCCTGTGGAGTTCCGGGGCATGGAGCTGGGCAAAGTAGTCGACATCGACCTGGAGTTCAATCCCAAAGAGCGCTATTTTTACGCGCTGGTGAAAGCCGAGCTGTATCCATTGCGATTTGGCGCAGCCTACGAGCGGCTGAACCTTCAGAACGGTACATCCGGCATTCCCGGCGGCGGCCTGATGGCGCCATTGATCAAGAACGGCTTGCGCGCCCAATTGCGAACCGCGAATATTCTCACCGGCCAACAGTATGTAGCACTCGATTTTTTCCCCAAGGCCGAGCCGGTCGAGTTCGATCCTGAGCGCGTGCCTGTCGTGCTGCCTTCCGTGCCTGGCGACTTCGACCGCCTGCAAGAGCAGATTTCCAGCATCGTGACCAAGCTCGACACTATTCCTTTCGATGGAATAGGAAAGGACTTGCGGGCCAGCCTGAATTCGATCGCGAAGCTGGTCAACACACTCGATACGCAGGTGGCTCCTCAGGCGGGCGCTGTACTCAAGGCGGCGAAGAGCTCTCTGCGCCGTGTCGATGAATTGCTGGCCCAGGACTCATCAGCAAGCAACAACCTGGATCAAACGCTGCGCGAAATAAGTACGGCGGCCAAGTCGCTGCGGGCTCTAGCCGACTATTTGCAGACACATCCCACCGCGCTGCTCCGGGGAGCGCCGCGCGATGCCCTTTCGGTAAGCCCCTAGGATCTATATGACGTTACGCATAAGCCTCTGTTGGGCAATATTGGCCGCCGCCTTATCGGGCTGTGCCTCGTCCCCTGTCCAGTATTACACCCTGCAACCTCTTGCGGATTCGCAGCCAGTTCGGAGGGCGGGCTCGTCTGCGCCAGTGCCGAAGGCCGGTGGCCCACGCTATGCCGTCAGCGTCCAGCACGTAAGCTTGCCCGAACAGGTCGACCGCCCGCAAATCGTCGTCAGCGATCCGGACAGCGCTCAAGTCGTCCCGCTCAATAGCGCACTATGGGCGTCGCCCTTGTCCGATCAGATACGCCGCTCGTTGGCTGAAGACCTATCGCGCCGGTTGGACGTGCTGGACATTCCGTCCGGCAGCGCCCCGGACGGCCTGGGTATATGGAAGGTCATCGTGCGCGTGCAGCGCTTTGAATCGATTTACGGGCGCCACGCCGGCCTGGACGCCACATGGGAACTCGTGCCGTCGAACTTGCCCGGACGCAAGCCAATCATTTGCCGCGGGGAAACACGCGTTCCCGTCCAGACTGGCATGTCCGCCATGGTGACGGGGCACCGCGAAGCTTTGCGCCGCCTTGCATCGGTTATTGCCGGCCAGTTGCCGTCGGGTGCCGCGCCGGCTCCGGCGGCGGACGTCGTATTAAAAGGTTGTACCCGTTGATCAATCGCTACATAAAGGGTTAACCTTTATATAAAAATAGGTACAACCGGTTTAGTATTCCGGTCTCGTTTGGCCTTGGGCGGCTCGCCGCTTGGAGCCATGGCATTGGGGACTACAGGAATACGATAATGGCAACGACCACATTAGGCGTCAAAGTGGACGAAACGCTGCGCGAGCGGCTCAGGGTCGCGGCAAGCAAACTTGGCTGCACGCCGCATTGGTTGCACAAGCAAGCCGTCGTTGCGTATATCGATGCCATCGAGCGCGGGCAACTGCCCGCCGAAATCACGCATTTCAATGCACAAGAGACCGGGCTATCTGGCGAAGACGTTCACGACGCCGACCTGTCCCTGCCTTTTTACGAGTTTGCCCAGGATGTGCAGCCGCAATCCGTGCTGCGCGCCGCCATCACGTCCGCTTACCGGCGCCCGGAAACCGAGTGCCTGCCCGCATTGGCGGAACAGGCCCGCGTTCATCGCAAACAGGATGTGGATGCGTTGGCTCGACGGCTGGTCGAAACGCTGCGCGCCAAACGCAAGGGCGGCGGGGTCGAGGGACTGATTCAGGAGTTCTCCTTGTCCAGCCAGGAGGGCGTTGCCCTCATGTGCCTGGCGGAAGCCCTGCTGCGCATCCCCGATCGCGCGACGCGCGATGCCCTCATCCGCGACAAGATAAGCCATGGCAATTGGCGTTCGCATATGGGCGAGTCGCCGTCGCTATTCGTCAATGCCGCAACATGGGGCCTGATGCTCACCGGCAAGCTTGTCAGCGTCAATAGCGAACAATCGCTGTCCCGGGCGCTGACGCGCTTGATAGGCAAGGGCGGGGAGCCGTTGATCCGCAAGGGCGTGAATATAGCCATGCGGATGATGGGAGAACAATTCGTTGCCGGGCAAACCATCTCCGCCGCGATTGCCAACGGCCGCAAGCATGAGGACAAAGGTTTTCGGTATTCCTACGATATGTTGGGCGAGGCCGCGACCACGGCCGACGATGCCGCGCGCTACTACGCGTCATACGAACAAGCCATCCATGCAATCGGCAAGGCTTCGAAAGGCCAGGGCATCTACGAAGGCGGCGGTATTTCCATCAAGCTGTCGGCGCTGCACCCTCGTTATTCGCGCGCCCAGCGCGACCGGGTCATGGCGGAACTCTTGCCGCGCATGACCGAGCTCGCCAAGTTGGCGCGCAGCTACGATATTGGCCTCAACATCGATGCGGAGGAAGCGGACCGGCTGGAGATATCGCTCGATTTGCTGGAGGCCCTGTGCTTCGATGCTGATCTTGCTGGGTGGAACGGAATCGGATTCGTGATCCAGGCGTATCAGAAGCGGGCGCCCTATGTTATTGACTACGTTATCGATCTGGCCGCACGCAGCGGTCATCGGATCATGGTGCGCTTGGTAAAGGGCGCCTATTGGGATTCCGAAATCAAGCGAGCGCAGATCGATGGACTCGAAGGCTATCCGGTCTACACTCGCAAAATCTATACCGATGTGTCCTACCTGGCCTGCGCCCGCAAGCTGCTTGCCGCCCCCCAGGCCGTATTCCCGCAGTTCGCCACGCACAATGCACATACGCTTTCGGCCATTTACTACATGGCCGGTCAAAATTATTATCCCGGCCAGTACGAATTCCAGTGCCTCCATGGCATGGGCGAGCCGCTGTACGAGGAAGTGACCGGCCCGCTGGCGCAGGGCAAACTGAATCGGCCATGCCGTATTTATGCGCCTGTAGGCACGCACGAGACGCTGCTGGCTTATCTGGTCCGGCGCTTATTGGAGAACGGCGCCAACACCTCGTTCGTGAACCAGGTCGGCGACGATAATGTACCTGTGGAAACGCTGATCGCCGATCCGGTCGAGTCGGCGCTGCGCATACAGCCGTTGGGCGCGCCCCACGATAAAATCGTCCTCCCGCGCCAGTTGTTTGCGCAAGCCGATGGACGCCTGAATTCGGCAGGCGTGGATCTTAGCAACGAGCATCGCCTGGGATCGTTGTCGGCCGCATTGCTCAATAGCGCCGGACATGCCTGGCGCGCGCATCCCATGGTCGGCGACGATGACTACGTGTGGGACCAGGAACGGCAACGGCCGGTAAAGAACCCTGCCGACTATCGCGATGTCGTTGGCCATATGGTCGAGTCGAATCAAGAAGATATCGAACAGGCGTTATTGGCCGCCACGCGAGCAGCCCCCATCTGGCAGGCTACGCCGGTGGCGGAGCGCGCGCTGTGCCTGGCGCGCGCGGCGCAATTGCTCGAAGACGAGATGCAGCCTTTGCTCGGCCTGATCGTGCGCGAAGCGGGGAAATCACTTTCCAATGCCATAGCCGAAGTGCGGGAAGCCGTCGACTTCCTGCGCTACTACGCCGCGCAAATCGAAGCCACGTTTTCCAACGATACGCATCGCCCACTGGGTCCTGTTCTTTGCATCAGTCCATGGAATTTCCCGCTGGCCATTTTCACGGGCCAGGTCGCCGCCGCACTTGCCGCTGGTAACCCGGTGCTGGCCAAACCGGCCGAACAAACCAGCTTGATCGCCGCCCAGGCTATTGCTATCTTGCGCCGTGCAGGCGTCCCGGCCGGCGCCGTGCAATTGTTGCCGGGACAGGGCGAAACCGTCGGGGCGGCCCTGGTGGCCAGCCCCCAGGTACGGGGAGTCATGTTTACCGGATCCACCGGCGTGGCGCGCCTGATCGCGCGCACCTTGGCCGAACGCATGGACGAGTCGGGACGCCCAATACCGCTGATTGCCGAAACCGGCGGCCAGAACGCCATGATCGTCGACTCCTCGGCCCTGGCCGAACAAGTCGTGTTCGATGTCTTGACGTCGGCCTTCGATTCCGCCGGACAGCGTTGCTCGGCCTTGCGCCTGTTATGCGTTCAGGAAGACTGCGCCGATCACGTACTTACCATGCTGCGCGGTGCCATGAACGAACTAAGCGTGGGCAATACCAGCGTCTTGTCCACCGATGTCGGACCCGTCATCGATGCCGAGGCGCAGGCCGCCATACAGGCGCATATCCAGGCCATGAAAAAGGCCGGGTATAAAGTGGATCAATTGTCCCTGGGCGATCGCTGCCGTTTCGGCCATTTCGTCGCGCCGGCCATCATCGAGATCGACACGGTTGCGGCGCTGAAGAAGGAAGTGTTCGGACCGGTGCTCCATGTCGTTCGTTACCCGCGCGACCAGATCGATCAGTTGATCGATTCCATCAATGCCACTGGCTATGGGCTTACCTTCGGTGTCCATACCCGCCTGGACGAAACCGTTACGCATGTGTCGGCGCGCATTCACGCAGGCAATATCTACATCAACCGAAATATTGTCGGGGCGGTGGTCGGCGTCCAGCCATTCGGCGGGGAAGGGCTGTCGGGCACAGGGCCGAAGGCGGGGGGGCCGCTGTATTTGCTGCGCCTGCTTTCCAGGCGGCCCGCCGGGCTGCCGGAATGGTGTCGCATGGACGGCGCCCGCGGCGCTTCGGTGGCACTGCCCGGCCCTACCGGCGAAACCAACATGTATCACGTGAAGCCGCGAGGCACGGTGTTGTGCATCGCCGCCACTGATTCCGGTGCGCGCGCGCAATTCGACGCATGCGCAGCGACCGGCAACCAGATGGCCATACTGGACAACGATGCCGGACGCGGCTTGTACACCGGCGCCGACGCCGCGCAAAAAAAGAACATGCAATTATGGCAAGACACGAGCATCGACCAGGACGACTACCAGGCGGTCTTGTTCGAAGGCGACAGCGACACATTGCTTCAGTTGAATCGGCGGGTGGCGCAGCGCCAAGGGCCCATCTTGTCGGTTCAGGGATTGAGCAGCGATGAATTGGCGGCGGGCGACGGCTATCGGCTGGAACGTCTGTTGAAAGAGGTATCGGTAAGCGTGAACACCGCAGCGGCGGGGGGCAACGCGAGCTTGATGATGATAGGCTAGCCGCAAGGACTGGCTGTGTGTGAAGTTTTGTAAGGGTTACAGCCAATTAAAAACAGGTTGTACTTTTGGTTTAATTCGGGTGCTACTCGTACGCGGATCATGCCATACATCTACTATATCGGAGATCAATATGCAGTCTATCAAAGGATTCAAACTTCTGGCCGCCAGCGCCGCCGTGATGGCCGGCTTTGCGTTCGGCCCGGCGCAGGCAGCGGACACCGTTGTCAAGCTGGGCTTCGCCGCTCCATTGACCGGTCCTCAGTCGCACTATGGCGAAGACATGAAGAACGGCCTGACGCTGGCCCTGGAAGAAGCCAACAAGCAAAACATTCAGCTCGATGGCAAGACGGCAAAATTCCAGCTGGTGTCGCGTGACGACCAGGCCGACCCCCGGACGGCGGTGCAAGTGGCGCAGCAAATCGCCGACGAAGGCGTGCAAGGCATGCTTGGGCATTTCAATTCAGGCACAACCATACCCGCATCCAGCGTGTATAACGATGCGGGCCTGCCGCAGATTGCAATGGCTACGTCGCCCGAATACACGGACCAGGGCTACAAGACCACATTCCGCATGATGACTAGCGACACCCAGCAGGGCGCCGCGGCCGGCCAGTTCATCGTCAAAGACCTTGGCGCGAAAACGGTTGCCCTCATCGACGACCGGACTGCGTATGGACAGGGCCTGGCCGACCAGGTCGCCAAGGCTGTCGAGGCCGCCGGCGGAAAAGTCATCATGCGCGAATACACCACCGATAAAGCGAACGACTTTACCTCCATCCTGACCAACATCAAGGGTAAGGAACCCGCCGCGATCTTCTTCGGCGGGCTCGATGCCCAGTCCGGCCCGATGCGCCGCCAAATGGCAACCCTGGGCATCAAGGCGCCCCTGGTTTCCGGCGAGATGACACGCAGCGACACCTTCCTGAAACTGGCTGGCGATGCAGCCAACGGCACCTATGCTTCTTTGGCCGGTGTGCCACTGACAAAAATGGCCGCGGGTACGAAATTTCAGGAAGACTACAAAGCCCGCTTCAAGGTTGATCCCGGTGTTTATGCACCGTATGCCTACGACGGAGCCTGGAACATGATCACCGCCATGAAAGAAGCGGGCTCGGCCAAGCCCTCGGCTTACCTGCCGAAGCTTGCCACCCTGCAACGCGCCGGCGCCACCAGCGAACATATCGCCTATGACGCCAAAGGCGACTTGAAAGAAATTTCGGTCACCATTTACGAAGTCAAGAACGGCAAGTGGGAAATGGTGAAAACCATGGTCAGCCAGGCAAATTAAGCCTTCGTTGTTGTTCTCGGGGCCGGCCCTGCCGGTCCCCTCTCATGAGTCGTGACGCATGGAAATCCTTTTACAGCAACTGATCAACGGCGTCACTGTGGGCAGCGTATACGCCCTGGTCGCCCTTGGCTACACCATGGTTTACGGAATCATTGGTCTCATCAATTTCGCTCATGGCGATGTCGTCATGATAGGCGCCATGGTGGCAACCACCATGGTAGTCACGCTTATTGGCGGAGATCCCGGCAGCACGTCCGCGTGGTTTGCCATTACGGGCGCACTGCTCGTGTCGGTACCCGTCTGCATGGCGCTGGGCTGGCTGGCTGAACGCTATGCCTACCGCCCCCTGCGCCGCGCGCCGCGCCTGGCCGCGCTCATTACCGCCATTGGGGTGTCCATCATCATCCAGAACGTCGCCATGATGGTCTGGGGCCGCAACTACTTAAGTTTTCCCCACGTAATCGAACCCGTCATTTTTCAGTTCGGCGGAGCGCGCATCAGTCTGCTGCAGGTGCTCATCATCGTGATTGCCACGGCCATCATGGCGGGGTTGCTGCTGGTTGTGCACCGTACGCGGCTCGGTACCGCCATGCGCGCCACGGCGCAGAATCGCGAAGTCGCCGGCCTGATGGGCGTAAACATCAACACTGTCATTTCAGCCGCTTTTCTTATCGGATCGGCGTTGGCCGCCGTGGCTGGCGTCATGGTCACCACGTATTACGGCGTGGCCCAATACACCATGGGTTTCATGTTGGGACTCAAGGCGTTTACCGCCGCCGTGCTGGGCGGCATCGGCAACCTGGGCGGGGCCATGCTGGGCGGTTTGCTGCTGGGAATTATCGAATCCCTGGGTGCCGGCTATATCGGCGACCTCACCAACGGCGTCTTCGGCAGTAATTACCAAGACGTTTTCTCATTCATCGTACTTATTCTGGTTCTGGTCTTCAGACCGTCGGGCCTGCTGGGCGAACGAGTCGGAGACCGCGCATGAACGAACTGTTGACGTCGCGAAAAACGGTGTCGCTCAAAGTCTGGTTCGGCATCGCCTTGTTCGGCCTGGTGCTGGCCATACTGCCCTTCGTGATCGGCATGGCGGGGCAAAGCTGGGTGCGTACCCTGAACTTTGCGCTGCTGTACGTCATGCTGGCGCTCGGGCTGAACATCGTGGTCGGCTTTGCCGGCCTGCTGGATCTGGGCTATATCGCCTTCTATGCCGTCGGCGCCTATGTATGGGCGTTGCTGGCGTCGCCGCATTTCGGCTTGCATTTACCGTTCTGGATGGTGCTGCCCGCCGGTGTCCTGCTGGCGGCTTTTTTTGGCGCCATGCTGGGGGCGCCAACGCTCAAGTTGCGTGGCGATTACCTTGCCATCGTGACCTTGGGCTTTGGCGAAATCGTGCGTATTTTCCTGAATAATCTTGACGCCCCGGTCAATATAACGAACGGCCCGCAAGGTATAAACCGTGTAGATACTTTTTCGGTCGGCGAATTTGCGTTTGGCCGCTCTCAGGAAATGTTCGGATTCCGGGTTACCGGTCCCGAAAAGTATTATTACCTACTGCTCCTTTTTACTATCGTCATCGTCATCATGTGCGTAAGACTGCAGAATTCGCGCATAGGGCGAGCATGGGAAGCCGTGCGCGAGGACGAAGTCGCCGCCAAGGCAATGGGCATCAACACGCGCAACATCAAGCTATTGGCCTTCTCCATGGGCGCCAGCTTCGGTGGCGTGGCGGGGGCAATGTTCGCGTCCATGCAAGGGTTTGTCAGCCCTGAAAGCTTCAGCCTGACCGAATCCATCATGGTCTTGTGCATGGTAGTGCTGGGCGGCATGGGGCACATTCCCGGCGTCATATTGGGTGCCATCCTCCTGTCGGTCTTTCCAGAGTTCCTGCGTGCCATTGTCGTGCCTTTGCAGGAAACAGTCTTCGGTGAAGTGCTGCTCGACCCCGAAGGAATACGCATGTTGTTGTTCGGCTTCGCGCTGGTGCTGGTCATGATTTTCCGTCCAGCCGGTCTATGGCCGTCCGCCGTCCGTCGCCGCGAACTCACGGGCGCGAAACAGGGGAACGCATGATGAAAGCAGCTGCTGTTAATAGCGACGCGCGATCCATGCCGGAACTGCTGCTTGTCGCCAATAAACTCAGTAAACGGTTCGGCGGCCTGCAAGCCTTGTCCGACGTCAGTTTCTCCATTTGCAAAGGAGACATCTATGGCCTGATCGGACCCAACGGCGCGGGCAAGACGACGTTGTTCAATGTGCTCACCAGCCTGTACGTTCCCGATGCGGGCACGTGCAACTTCATGGGGCACCAGCTTACCCGCCTCAAGCCGCACGAAATCGCCATCGCCGGCTTGGCGCGCACCTTCCAGAACATACGTTTGTTCGGCAGCCTCAGCGCCATCGAGAACGTCATGATCGGCTGTCATATACGTACGCGGGCAGGGGTCTGGGGTGCCATTTCGCGCAATAAGCGCACGCGCGACGAAGAATCCGCAATAGAAGCCCGCGCGATGCAACTGCTGGATTACGTCGGCATTGGCCATCGCGCCAATGACGTCGCGCAGTCCTTGCCCTATGGCGACCAGCGCCGCCTGGAGATCGCGCGCGCCCTGGCAACCGAACCGAAGCTCTTGGCGCTGGACGAGCCGGCGGCTGGCATGAACGCTTCGGAGACACTGGTACTGCGCCGCCTGATCGAGAAAATACGCAACGACGGGGTGACCGTACTGCTTATCGAGCACGACATGAAGCTGGTCATGGGCTTGTGCAACCGCGTCCTGGTGCTCGAATATGGCAAGGTGCTGGCCGAAGGCAAGCCGGCCGACGTGCAGCGCAATCCTAAAGTGATTGAAGCCTATTTGGGCGCCGGTGCGGCGACCCACACCAAGGATGCTACATGAACCAGTCAGACAATCTCCTTGAAATCTGCCAGCTGGACGTCTCTTACGGCGGTATTCGTGCCGTCAGGGGGATCGATCTGGTCGTGGGGCATGGCGAACTCGTCAGCTTGATCGGGGCCAACGGTGCCGGAAAAAGCACAACGCTGCGCGCTATCTGCGGCCTGGCGCCCGTTGCCTCGGGCGAGATCCTGTACGACGGGAAGTCTGTCGTGGGTACGCCGTCCTATATGCTGGTGCGCAGCGGCCTGGTCATGGTGCCCGAAGGGCGCGGCATTTTCGGCCAGCTGACCATCGAAGAGAACCTTGCCATGGGCGGCTACAGCCGCCGTGATGCGGCGGCCATCCAACAGGACACGGCACATGTCTTCGATTTGTTTCCTCGTTTGGCGGAGCGCCGCCGGCAATCGGCCGGCACGCTGTCGGGCGGCGAACAGCAAATGTTGGCCATGGGCCGCGCCATGATCTCACGGCCGCGGCTGCTGCTGCTCGATGAACCATCGATGGGGCTTGCTCCGCTGATGGTGGAAAAAATCTTCGAGGTCGTTCGCACGGTTGCCGCGCAAGGCGTCACCATTTTGCTGATCGAGCAAAATGCCAAGCTGGCGCTCGAAACCAGCAATCGCGGCTACGTAATGGAATCGGGCCAAATCATTCTGCAAGGGCCATCGGCTAAATTGCTGGACGATCCCAAGGTGCGGGCCGCCTACCTGGGGGAGGAAGAGGCCGCTTAAGTCGGTCCGCGCCTACGCCCGGCCGGTGCTACCGAAGCCGCCGGCGCCCCGGGCGCTGTCCTCGAACTCGTTCACGATATCGAACTGGACTTGCTGGACGGGGACAATGACCAGTTGTGCAAGGCGTTCCATAGGTTCGAGCACAAACGCTTCAGTGCCTCGGTTCCAGGCGGACACCATCAGTGGGCCCTGGTAGTCGGAGTCGATCAGGCCAACCAAGTTACCCAATACAATGCCATGCTTATGCCCAAGCCCCGAGCGCGGAAGAATCATGGCGGCGTAGGCCGGGTCGCCAATATGAATGGACAGGCCGGTAGGGACGAGTTCGGTGGAACCCGGCGCCAGCGTCAAGGGCCCGGCTATGCATGCCCGAAGGTCCAATCCCGCCGAGCCGGCAGTCGCGTAGGCTGGAAGGTAGTCATTCATGCGGGGATCCAGCACTTTCAGGGCAATTTTTCTCATGACTCAACAAGTTAGGGTGTTGCGGGCAGCCGATTGGCAATAGCGTGTATGAGCTGGCGGGCGGCATCCAGTTTGGGCAGCATCGGCAAGGATGTGTGTCCGTGGCTGTCGAATAATACCAATTGGGTCGTGTCTGCGTTCATGGCTTGCTGCGCCATGTTGCCCACCAGCATGGGCACGCCCTTGCGCATGCGCTTGGCTTCGGCGAATTCGATGAGGTTTTCCGTCTCTGCCGCAAACCCCACGCACCAGGGTCCATTGGCCAATCTGGCCACGTCCGCAAGAATGTCGGGGTTGGGCGCAAACTTGAGCAACGGGGCGTCGCCATCGGCCGTTTTTTTGATTTTATTGCCGCTGGCATTCGTTACGTGCCAGTCGGCAACAGCGGCGACGGCAATGAAGACGTCCGCCCACTCCATGTCGGCCATGACAGCGGCATGCATGTCGATCGCGCTTTCCACATCGACGCGGGAGACGCCATATGGAGTGGGGAGTGCCGTGGGACCCGATATTAAATGGACATCGGCCCCGGCTTCGCGCGCCGCGCGCGCAATGGCATAGCCCATTTTTCCCGAAGAGCGGTTGGTGATCACGCGCACGGGGTCTATGGCTTCGGACGTGGGGCCGGCCGTTATCAGGATACGTTTGCCAGCCATGACTTTCGGCTGAAAGAACGAAATGAGTTCCGACAAAAGTTCATCGGGTTCGAGCATGCGCCCGCTTCCCACTTCGCCACAGGCCTGGTCGCCTTGGCCAGGTCCCAGTATTACAACGCCATCCACGAGTAACTGCGCCACATTGCGCTGGGTTGCTGGGTGCAACCACATCTCGCGATTCATGGCCGGCGCCACGAGCAGCGGGCAGTCTCCCTTGGCGACGCATAAGGTGGACAGCAAGTCGTCGGCCAAGCCGTGGGCCAGGCGCGCCATGAAATCCGTGCTGGCCGGTGCGATGACGATGGCGTCGGCGCCACGGGTGAGATTGATGTGCGCCATATTGTTCGGGACGCGATTGTCCCAGGCGCTTAGAAATACGGGCCGGCCCGACAATGCCTGCATGGTCACGGGCGTGATGAACTGGGTGGCCGCTTCGGTCATGACGACGTCGATGACCGCACCCTGGTCCTGTGCGCGGCGCACGAACTCTGCGACCTTATAGCACGCGATGCCGCCTGTCAGTCCCAGGACGATCCGTTTATTTGCGAGTTCAGGCATGAAGGCGTCCTTCGTCTGGAGTAAAGGGAATCAGGCCGATTGCCGGGATTTCTGTTTGCTTTTGCGCCAACGCAATGCCTCGTCGAGCACCAGAAGCGCGGCGCCCAGGCTGATGGCGATATCCGCCACATTGAAGGCCGGGAAGTACCAAGTGTTCCAGTAAAACAGCAGAAAGTCGATGACGTGGCCGTGCTGTATACGGTCGATGACGTTCCCCACGGCTCCGCCCAGTATGCACATGAGCGATGTGCAAAACAGCGTCTGCGTGGGACTGCGGCGTAAAAGATTAATGATCAGCGCGGTTGCTCCAAGCGCAATGGCGGTGAACAGCCAGCGCTGCCATCCCTGGCCGTCGGCCAGGAAACTGAAGGCGGCACCGGTGTTGTACAACAGCGTAAAGTCGAAAAAGGGCAGCACCGGCCAACGTTCGCCATAGGTCAATTGGGTGTCGAAATACACCTTCGTGATCTGGTCGGCGACGATGATCAGCAGGGCGCCGAGCAGCCATGTCCGCATGCGCCATGGCCGGCGCGCACTGGCGTCCGGGTTCAGTCGCGTATCAGGCATGCTGGCGGAGCTCGCCTTGTCCGTACAGATTGTCGACACATCGGCCGCAAATCTGGGGATGTTCTGGATCGACGCCTACGTCTTCGCGGTGGTGCCAGCAACGGTCGCACTTTTGGTGGGCGGAAGGCGTGACCTGGATGGCGAGTTCCTTGTCGGTCGGATGCAGGCTCGCGCGCGACACAATGAAAACGAAGCGCAAGTCGTCCCGCAGGCTGGAAAGCAGCGTGTAATCGTCGCCGCTGGCATACACATCGAGTTCGGCCGCAAGGGAAGAGCCGATATCGCCGGCTGTCCGGACCTCTTCGATGTTGCGCATGGCCTGCGCGCGGATCTGCCGCAATCTGTCCCACTTGTCCCGCAATAATTGCGCGTCGACCTGGTCCGGCAGCGCGTGGAAAAGCTCGGTGAAGATACTGGCCGCGTCCTGGCCGCCATGCAAATCCTTCCAGGCTTCTTCAGCGGTGAACGACACCACAGGCGCCAGCAGCTTAAGGAGCGCGTGTGTGATGTGATAAACCGCCGTCTGCGCCGAACGGCGTGCGAGGCTTGCTTTACCTGCCGTGTAAAGCCGGTCTTTCAAGATGTCCAGGTAGAACGCGCCCAGATCTTCGGAGCAGAAAATCTGCAGGCGTGACACAGCCGGCTGGAACTCATAGCGCTTGTAGCTTGCCAACACCTCGGCTTGCATGGCCGATGTCATTGCCAGCGCATAGCGGTCGATTTCATACATATGTTCGAACGCGACGGCGTCGGAGGTGGCGTTGAAATCCTGCAGGTTGCCGAGCAAGAATTTCAAGGTGTTCCGGATGCGGCGGTAGCCTTCCACGACGCGTTTCAGGATCTCGTCGGAAATGGAGAGCTCGCCGGAATAATCCGTTGACGCCGTCCAAAGACGTAGAATTTCGGCGCCAAGCGAATCCGAGATTTTCTGCGGGGCAATGACATTGCCCACCGACTTGCTCATCTTGCGGCCCTGGCCGTCGACGACGAAGCCATGGGTCAGCAGCGCTTTATATGGCGGACGCCCGTAAAGCATGCAGCCTGTAAGCAAGGATGAATGGAACCATCCGCGGTGCTGGTCGGAACCCTCCAGGTAAAGATCGGCGGGCCATGTCAGGTCGTCGGCATGCGATCCCTTGACACTGTGATCCTGGCCTCCCAAGACAGTGGCGTGCGTCGTGCCCGAATCGAACCAGACGTCGAGCGTATCGCGATTCTTTTCGTAGAATGCCGCGTCATCGCCCAGGAGTTCGGCCGGATCGAGCGACTGCCAGGCTTCGATGCCGCTTTGTTCGACACGCAGCGCAACCTGTTCCATGAGTTCCACCGTTCGCGGGTGCAGCTCGCCGGTCTCTTTATGCACGAAGAAGGCCATGGGCACGCCCCATTGGCGTTGCCGCGACAAGGTCCAGTCCGGACGATTCGCAATCATGGCGTGCAGGCGCGCACGCCCCCATGCCGGGTAGAAGTCGGTTGCGTCTATGCCCTCCAGCGCCACCTCGCGCAATGTCCGGCCGGTTGTGGGCTGGCGATCCATGCCGGCGAACCATTGGCTGGTTGCCCGGTAAATGACGGGCGTCTTGTGGCGCCAGCAATGCATGTAGCTGTGGGCGTAGGATTCGGTGTGCAATAGGCTGCCGGCCTGCCGCAAGGCCTCGACGATCGCGGGATTGGCCTTCCAGATCATCAAGCCGCCAAATAGCGGCAAGCTGTCTACGTAGTGTCCGTCGCCCATGACGGGATTGATGATTTCATCGTCCGTCAGGCCATGGGCCTTGCACGAGATAAAGTCTTCAATACCATAGGCAGGCGCCGAATGGACGACGCCGGTACCCGAGTCCAGGGTGACGTAGTCGGCGAGGTAAATAGGCGCCATGCGCTGGTAGCCGGCGTCCGCGTCGTACAGGGGGTGCTTGAATTCCAGATTGGTCAGGGCGTCGCCTTTTGCCGTGGCGATGATCTGACCGCTAAGCTTCCACTGTGCCAAGCACGTCTCGACCAGGTCTTGCGCCAGCAAGAGCGTGGACCCGGCGCTGCTGGGTTGATCGAGCTTCACTAGGGCGTAATCGATATCGGGATGTACATTGAGCGCCTGGTTGGCGGGCAGTGTCCATGGGGTCGTCGTCCAGATGACCACGGCGCCGTCGCCCACGTGCGGCAGGCCGAACGCATGCGCCAGCTTGGCGGTGTCGCCGAATCGGAACGCCACATGCACCGACGGGTCTTTGCGGTCGGCATATTCGACTTCCGCTTCCGCCAGCGCCGACCCACAGTCGAAACACCAGTTGACAGGCTTGAGTCCGCGAAAAACATAGCCCTTGTCCATGATGCGCGCAAGCGCCCGCAACTCGTCGGCTTCATTGCTGAAGTTCATGGTCAGGTAAGGGCGTTCCCAATCGGCCAGCACGCCAAGGCGCTTGAAATCCTTGCGTTGGCGATCGATCTGTTCCAGCGCATACGCGCGGGCCTTGGCCTGTACTTCCGCTACCGGCAAGTGCTTGCCGTATTTCTTCTCGATCTGGATCTCGATCGGCATGCCATGGCAGTCCCACCCAGGTACATAGACGGCGTCGTAGCCCGCCATTGCACGGCTTTTTACAATAATATCCTTGAGCACCTTGTTGACCGCGTGACCGATGTGTATGTCGCCGTTGGCATAGGGAGGGCCGTCATGCAATACGAATTTTGGGCGTCCCTTGCTGGCCTCGCGTATGGCCGCGTAGACCTTCTTTTCTTCCCATTCGGCTATCCAGCCGGGTTCGCGTTTGGCGAGGTCGCCCCGCATGGGGAACGGAGTATCGGGCAAATTTAAGGTGTTTCTATAGTCCATGGAGGGCGAAATAGTCTCGAGCGCTTTGTGCATCCTGGTCGATGGCAGCGATCATGGTGGGAAGGTCGGGAAATTTTTCTTCTTCCCGCAGGTAGTCTAGGAATTCAATACACGTGAGTTTACCGTATGCATTCACGTTGCTATCCAGCAGATGCGTCTCGAGCAGCAACCGTCCGCCATGCGAGACGGTGGGCCGTACGCCCAGGCTGGCAACGCCCCGCAGGGGATCTAGCGCCAAGCCATGAGCACGCACCACATAGACGCCGGATCGGGCAGCGCACCGGGCGGGCACCCGCAGGTTCAATGTTGGGTATCCTATGCTGCGGCCCAGTTTTTGGCCATGGATCACGTGGCCGCTGATGCGATAGCGGTCGCCCAGCAAATGCTCGGCGCGTGCCAGGTTGCCTACGGCAAGCGCTGTACGCACTTCCGAGCTGGAGATGCGGTGGCCGTGTTCGTCGGCGACGTCGGCAACGGTTTCCACCTCGAAGCCGTATTGGCGGCCCGCTCGGCGCAATAGATCCACGTCGCCGCTGCGCTTGTGGCCATAGCGGAAATCCTCGCCGACCAGCAGCCAGCGGGTATTCAAGCCTTTGACCAGCAATTGTTCAATGAACGCCTCGGCCGACATGTCGGCGAGCGACTGATTGAAACGCTCGAGGACCACCTGTGTCGGCTGCTGGCGCATCAGCGCGGCAATCTTGTCGCGCAGGCTGCTGATTTGGGTCGGTATTAGTTCCGGGCGTTGTCCGCGCCGCGCAAAGTAGGCGCGCGGATGGGGCTCGAAGGTCATGACGGTTGCCGCCAGGCCACCTTGTTGCGCCTGCTCTCGCACACGCGCCAGTATGGCTTGATGCCCGCGATGGACGCCGTCGAAATTGCCGATAGTCACCGCGCTGGGGCGTTGCGTATCGAAGCGGGGAAGGGTGCGATATATACGAGGGAGTGAATTCACACCCGAGAGTTTACAATTTTGTTTCGTCTTCCTCAGGAATTATCGTGTCGAGTGCTGTTTCCCCCTCTGCCTGCCGTCTTGTCGTATTGATTTCCGGACGCGGATCCAACATGCAAGCCATCGTCAATACCGTGCGCGATCAGGCCTTGCCGGCCCAGATATGCGCCGTCATCGCCAACAAGGAAGACGCCGCCGGGCTCGATTGGGCGCATGCCCGCGGCATCCCGACACAAGTCGTCGCCCACCGCAATTTCCCCAGCCGAGACGCCTTCGACGCGGCACTCGCGGCGGCCATCGATGCCCATGAACCCGACTATATTTTGCTCGCCGGTTTCATGCGTGTGCTTACCCCTGCATTCGTCGAGCGTTTCAATGGCAAGGTAATCAATATCCACCCCTCCTTGTTGCCTGCCTTCCCGGGCTTGCACACACATCAACAGGCCTTGGCAACCGGGGTGCAATGGCATGGCTGTACCGTCCACTTTATTACCCCGGTGCTGGACCACGGCCCCATCGTCGGGCAAGGGGCGGTGCCCGTCATGGCCGACGACACGCCTGAATCGCTGGCGAAGCGTGTTTTGCAGGTCGAGCACCGCTTATACGCGGACGTGGTACGCTGGCTGGTTGAACGGCGCATTTCGCTAGACGCAGTCGGGCGCGTGCACGTGCGTGGCATTGCCACCCGTTCCTTCGTTCTGACGCCGCGCGGCGTCGAACCCCAACAAAGGTAGAAATGAATAGTACAGAGAAGCCTCGGCGTCCGGAAGGCCGGCGGCCCCAGCCTGCCAGGCAAGAGCGCAGTCCAGTCGATCGTCCCTATGTAATGGCCGCCGTGCGTATCGAACAGGTCCGCACAGTGCTCGGCGAAATACTTCAATGGGAGCATCCGGCCGACGCGGTGTTGTCGCGCTGGATGCGCGCGCACCCGAAAATGGGCGCGCGCGATCGCGGCGAGCTCGCCGAAGCGGTATTCCATGTGTTGCGCCATTTGCGCCGCTACCGCCAGTTTGCCGAAAGCGGCAGCGGGCCGGCGGCGCGCCGCCTGGCCATCCTCGGGCTAACGTCCGTTTTCAGCAAAGAAGTGCTGGACGCCGGCTTGTCCGAAACCGAACAACACTGGATCGAGCACGTCCAGCGCATCAATGTCGCCAGTCTCGCGCGCGCCGTGCGCGACAGTCTGCCCGACTGGCTCGACGAGCGTTTCTCCGCGCTCGATGACTCCGACGACTTGATCCAGGCGTTGAATACGCCTGCGCCGCTCGACTTGCGAGTCAATTCCATCAAGGCCGACCGCGACGAGATGCTCGCCGAAATGCGCGCCGGCCCCGCGTCCCGCCATGATCCTCAGCCCACGCCGTATTCTCCCTGGGGCATACGCCTGCAGGGCCGGCCACCAGTCAACCGCTGGCCCATGTTCGAGAACGGCCAGATCGAGGTCCAGGACGAAGGCAGCCAACTACTGGTGGCACTGGTCGCGCCCAAGCGCGGCGATATGGTCATCGATTATTGCGCCGGCGCCGGCGGCAAGACCTTGTTGCTCGGTGCAATGATGCGAAATTCCGGACGTCTGTACGCATTCGATATTTCGGCGGCCCGCTTGGCACGCGCCAAGCCGCGTTTCGCGCGCAGCGGCCTTTCCAATATTGTTCCCGTGGTTATCAGCGCCGACAATGACCAGCGCGTGAAACGACTGCGCGGCAAGGCTCACCGGGTACTGGTCGACGCCCCTTGCAGCGGTTTGGGGACGCTGCGGCGCAATCCCGACCTGAAATGGCGGCAGCACCCTGAATCGCTCATCGAGTTGCGTGAAGTGCAGGCCCGCATTCTCCGACAGGCGTCGCGTTGTGTGGCTCCAGGCGGTCGGATCGTGTATGCCACGTGCAGCCTGTTGCCGGAAGAGAACGAAGATCAGGTTACCGCCTTTTTAGCCGAAAATACCGAATTTACGCTGCTGGATGCCAACCAGGTCCTGGGCGACCGTTGCGGAAAACTGACAATGAGCGGACCGTATTTGAGTTTGCGCCCGGATCGCCATGGAACCGACGGTTTCTTCGCTGCCGTCATGGAACGGCGCAAGGAGCCGATCGCGCCCAAGGCTCCCAAGCCCGCCGACGACGCCGTTGCGCAGAACTAAAGTGAAACTCCGCTGTCATATCGCGGGTAAGTCAGCTACACTTTTTATTGTTTAAACATGAGGCCTATACCAGGTTTATGGATCAAATTCTCAATTTTTTAACCGCTGGCATACTTCAACTGTCGTGGTGGCAGGTGGCGCTCGTTGCGCTCGTCCTTACCCACATCACTATCGTTGGTGTGACGGTGTTTCTTCATCGCAGCCAGGCGCACCGCGGTTTAGACCTGCACCCCGCTGTCATGCATTTTTTCCGCTTCTGGATGTGGCTCACGACGGGCATGGTCACCAAGGAATGGGTTGCCATTCACCGTAAGCACCATGCCAAGTGCGAACGCGAAGGCGATCCGCATTCGCCCGTGGTATTCGGCCTGGGTAAAGTGTTTTTCCAGGGTGCCGAGCTCTACCGCGAAGAAGCCGGTAATGCGGAAACGCTCAAGCGTTTCGGGCACGGCACGCCCGACGACTGGCTCGAGCGCAATGTCTACACGCGCCACAGCTTGATGGGCATACTTCTCATGCTGGGTATCGACTTGGCGTTGTTCGGTGTCCTGGGTCTTACGGTCTGGGCCGTGCAAATGGCGTGGATCCCATTCTGGGCGGCCGGCGTGGTCAACGGTATTGGTCATGCCTGGGGCTATCGCAACTTCGCCAGCCCCGACACCAGTACCAACGTTTCGCCTTGGGGCATCATCATCGGCGGGGAAGAGCTGCATAACAACCATCACGCCTATGGAACGTCGGCCAAGTTTTCCGCCAAATGGTACGAATTCGACCTGGGTTGGGGCTACATTCAAATTTTGCGCTTCTTCGGCCTGGCAAAGGTCAAGAAGCTGGCGCCAAAGCTTAAGCTGCAACCGGCCAAGGTGTCGGTCGACGCACAGACCCTACAGGGCGTAATCACGCACCGTTACGAAATTCTTGCGCGCTATGCCGAATTGGTCAAGAAGGCTGCCACTGAAGAGCTCGACAGGTTGAAGCCAACCCGCCAAGAGGGCAGCGCCGACTGCGGCTTCACATTGCTTAGTCGCGCCAAAGAATGGCTTACCCGCACTGACGACTCTCTCGAGCCAGCCCAATTGGCGCAGGTGGAATCCATACTGGCGACCAACCAGTCCCTGTCCACGCTGGTGCAAATGCGTCGCGAACTTACGCGCCTCTGGGAAAGCTCCAGCGCCAGCAGCGAACAGCTGCTTGCCGATCTACAGGGATGGTGCCAACGGGCGCAACAGAGCGGTATAGACGGTCTCGAGCAGTTCGCCAACCGGTTGCGCCGCTACGCGGCATGATCTCCGGACTCAACCCCGAACAAGAAGCTGCTGTCACACTCCCTCCGCGCCATGCCTTAGTCCTGGCAGGCGCGGGTAGCGGAAAGACCCGGGTCCTGACAACGCGCATGGCCTGGCTGATTCAAACCGGCCAAGCCAGTCCGTTTGGACTCATGGCGGTCACCTTCACCAATAAATCGGCGCGTGAAATGCTTACGCGCCTTTCTGCGTTATTGCCGCTGAATACCCGGGGCATGTGGGTGGGCACTTTTCATGGATTATGCAACCGCTTGCTGCGGGCGCACCATCGCGATGCCGGCCTTATCCAGACATTCCAGATTCTCGACAGCAATGATCAGCTGGCTTCCATCAAGCGGCTCGTCAAAGGCGCCGGAATCGACGACGAAAAGTTCCCTCCCCGAGACATACAGCGTTTTATCAATGCAGCCAAGGAAGAAGGGCGGCGGCCGCAGAATGTAGTGGCCACCGACCCGCACCGGCGCCGCCTGGTAGAGATCTACCAGCTATATCAAGACCAATGCGAACGCGAAGGTGTAGTCGACTTTGCCGAGCTGCTGCTGCGCGCCTACGAGCTGTTGCAACGCAATGCTCCCATACGTGAGCATTATCAACGCCGCTTCCAGCATATTCTTGTCGACGAGTTTCAAGATACCAACACCTTGCAATATCAGTGGCTGGCGCTGCTGGCGGGGGGCGGTGCGTCGATTTTTGCCGTGGGCGACGACGACCAGTCCATCTATGCATTTCGCGGCGCCAATGTGGGCAATATGGCCGACTTCGAGCGGGACTATGCGCAGGGCAATGTCATACGCCTGGAACAGAACTACCGCTCATACGGCCATATTCTCGATTCGGCCAACGCCTTGATCGCCCACAACGCAAGCCGCTTGGGCAAGAATTTATGGACGGAGCAGGGGGCGGGCGAACCCATCCGCGTTACCGAGCAGCCTTCGGACTTGCTCGAGGCCCAGTGGATCATCGACGAAATAAAGGCCCTGATCAACGATGGCCGCCAGCGTCAGGAAATTGCGGTGTTGTATCGCAGTAATGCGCAGTCCCGTATTATCGAACACGCGTTGTTCTCTGCCGGCATTCCGTACAAAGTGTATGGCGGCTTGCGCTTCTTCGAGCGCCAGGAAGTCAAGCATGCATTGGCCTATTTGCGCTTGATGGACAACCCTCACGACGATACGTCGTGGCTGCGTGTCGTCAACTATCCGGCCCGCGGCATAGGCGCGCGTACGCTGGAACAGCTCGCCGATACGGCGCGAGGACAAAACAGCAGCCTGTTTCGCGCCGTGCCGTATATGTCCGGCAAAGGCGGCGCCAACCTGGCCCGCTTTGCGGAACTGATACAGCAAATGGCCCACGAGGCCCAGATCTTGAGCTTGCCCGAACTGATCGAGCATGTTATTCACCATAGCGGTTTGCTAGCGCATTACCAAAGCGATCGGGAAGGGGCCGATCGCCTCGAAAACCTCCAGGAACTCGTCAATGCGGCGGCGGCGTTCGTTGCTGAAGAGAATTACGAAAGCCTCCCGGCCGGACGCGCCGCCGACGACCGGGACCTGACGCAAAGCGCAGGGCGGGCGCCAAGTTCTCAAGCTGGGCAGGCCATGGATCCCGGCGCGCAGCTCGCGCCTGGTGTGTCGATGATGTCCCCATTGGCGGCGTTTCTGACGCATGCGTCGCTCGAGGCGGGCGACAACCAGGCACAGGCGGGCCAGGATGCCGTCCAGTTAATGACCGTACATGCTGCCAAAGGGCTGGAGTTCGACTCCGTGTTCATTACGGGTGTGGAAGAGGGCCTGTTTCCGCATGAAAACAGTTTGCTTGAAGCGGCCGGCCTGGAAGAAGAACGGCGCCTGATGTACGTGGCGATTACCCGCGCGCGCGAACGCCTATACCTGACACTGGCGCAAAGCCGTATGCTGCATGGTAAAACCCGTTATGCCATGCGTTCGCGTTTTCTGGATGAAATACCCGAGGAGCACCTGAAATGGTTGACGCCGCGCGAACGCGCCGCGCCCGTCGCCGACGACTCCTGGAGCGGCGCATTTCGGCGCGGCGCCGGCTACAATCGTTCAGCAAGCAGCGTGGCGCCTCGCGTGGGCCGTAGTCTTACCACTGGCGTGACCGTAGGCGATCAACATTTCCGCATAGGACAGGGCGTTCGCCACGCGAAGTTCGGCGAGGGCACCGTCATCGGCCTGAGCGGAATGGGCCAGGACGCGCAGGCGCAGATCCAGTTCCGCGATGCCGGAGCCAAGACACTGGCGCTTGGCGTCGCCAAACTGGACATCGTGGCGGGCTAAGGCGCCCGTGTGAAGCACTTTCAAAGGATTCAAAATGGCAGCCTATCTTATCGGCCATATTACCGTGAAGAATCCCGCCAAGTGGGCCGAGTACTGCGGCAAGGTACCCGGCACGGTGGCGCCATGGGGCGCACAGCTGGTGTTTCGTGGTGTCGCCAACAAGACGCTGGCCGGTGCCCATCCGCATACCGACACCGTCGTCATCCGATTTCCTGACCAGGCGTCACTCGATGGCTGGCATGGCTCCGCCGCTTATCAGGCCATTGTTCCCATACGCGAACAGGCTGCCGACGTGACTATCATCAGCTACACCGAGGCCTAGCACCCACGCCCATCGCCTTTGCCAAAGTTCTCCTTCCAAAAAGGCTAATGGTTGGCAAAAAAACTTTCCCCTATACTGGCAAACCAAAACATAGGCGTCGTTTGACGTCGCCTGTCGAGACCTGGCTACAAGGTTACGTTGTTTCCAACGAGGAGAACGTGAGTGACGCTGGACATTCTGTCTTTGGCTTTAGTCGACGGCGTGGCATACGCCAGTCTATTGTTTCTTGTCTCGATGGGGTTGACGCTGGTCTTCGGCGTCATGGGTATCCTGAATGTCGCCCACGGCGCTTTCTATGCTTTTGGGGGCTACGCCGCTTCGTCGCTGGTCATGTACGCGGCCCCAAGAACCGACTCTCCCTTCCTGCTGTTGGCCGCCCTGTTCGTGGCGGCAATCGCCGCCGGGCTGCTGCTGGGCAGCATCATGGAGTTTCTCCTGATCCGGCGCGCGCAAGATTACGACCCGATCCTGAAATTACTCATTACCTTCGGCGCCTTCCTTATGCTCGAAGACATCCAGCGTCTGATCTGGGGTGCCCAGCCTTATAGTGCAAGCGAAGTTGTCGGACGGCTGGGCAATATCGAACTCGGCGATATCACGTATACGACGTATCAGTTGGTCATTGTCCCGGTCACGGCGCTCCTAGCCTATATCTTGCTGGTATTGTTCTTGCGCCATACTAAGCTGGGCAAACAGACGGTAGCCACCACCCATAACCGGGAGGTGGCCACATCGCTGGGTATCAATGCCAAGAAGATAGGCTTCGTCACCTTTATCATCGCCACGATCCTGGGTACGCTGGGCGGCGCGCTTGCCTCTCCGACGACGTCGCTGGTACCAGGGGCCGGCACCGACATGATCGTGTTGTCGTTCGCCGTCGTTGCCACAGCCGGCCTGGGCCAGATTACAGGCGCGCTCATTGCCGCGTTGCTCATCGGGATCATGCGGTCGATTGCCGTCTATGTAGCGCCTGAATTCGAGGTTGCCGTCCCCTACATCATCATGGTCCTGGTGCTGATCATACGGCCGCACGGCTTGTTCACCGTGGCTCAAGCGAGAACAATCTAATGAAGGTCTACGTCTTAAGCGCATTGAGTGTGCTGGCCGCGCTCATGATCGGCGTGAACGTCCCCTGGACGATCACGCCGATTGTCATCGGCTTGACTTACGCCATCGCCGCCTTGGGGGTGTCGGTCATGGTAAGAGCCGGCCAGGTGTCGTTCGGCCATGCCATGTACGCCTGCATTTCCGCCTATACCGTCGCATTCGTGGCCCGCGCCTATCCGCAGACGGACGCGCTGGTGCTGATCATGGCGGGGGTCGTCACCAGCTTTATCGCTGCCGCCGTGGTAGGGCTGTTCGTCGTCCGGTATCGCGGCATTTTTTTCGGCATGCTTAATCTGGCGCTCAGCATGGTGTTGTTCGCGCTGCTGGGCAAGCTGTATCACCTGACCGGCGGCACCGACGGGATTCGTGTCGTACGTCCGCCTATCGCCGGCGTGGTGCTTGAGCGTGAAATGTTCGAAGTTGCCTTACTGGTTTTGACACTCCTGTTGTCGCTGCTTCTTGCCTGGTGGGTCCAGCGCTATTTCCGCTCCGGCAGCGGGCAGGCGTTGTCGGCCATCAAGACCAACGAGACACGGCTCGAATACCTGGGGTTTTCGGCTTATTTCATCATGTGGAAGGGTTACTTGCTTTCGGCGGTGGTCGTGGGATTTTCAGGCGGTATTCTGGCCCTGATGCAGGGTCTGGTCACGCCGGATATCGGCGCATGGCTGCGTTCTGGCGAATTTGTTTTCATCACGATACTCGGGGGTGCCGGTCACGCGGCGGGAGCCTTTCTTGGCGCCATCGGCTTTGAATCGGTGAAGCTGATATCGGCCGCCTATTTCCCCGGCTTGTGGCAATTTCTTCTGGGTCTCACGTTGATCATTGTTATCTTCCTGTTCCCATCGGGATTCGTCGGCGAGATCATGAAGCGGGTAAAGTCGCATAGCAGACTAAGAGGCCGATGATGGAACCCTTGATCAAGACAACGGATTTGCACCTCGCCTTCGGTGGCGTCATTGCGGCGGACAGCATCAATTTCGAGCTGCATTCCGGTGAGCGCCTGGCGGTGATCGGACAGAACGGCGCCGGCAAGACGACGTTCATCAATATCTGCACCGGTTACCTGACGCCGTCGCGCGGCAAGGTGTTTTTCGACGGCAAAGACGTAACCGGCATGGCACCGCGTAAGATCGTCCGCCTGGGCCTCGGACGGTCATTCCAGCTGCCGCAATTGTTCGGCGAACACAGCGTTCGCGAATGCATACAGATAGCCGCCGCGCGCCGCAATAAAGAGCTAAGCTGGTTCCGGCCGCTCGAGCATACTGTCGACAGGCATGAAGTGAATGAGACCTTGGAACTCGTGGGCCTGGCACGCGACGCGGACGAGTTGTCTTCCGAGTTGCCCGAGGGCAAGCGCAAATTGCTTGACGTGGCAATGGCATTGGCGTTGCGCCCCAAACTTCTGATCATGGACGAACCCACCAGCGGCGTGGCCTCTGAAGACAAGCATGGCTTGATGGAGACTGTCATGCACGCGCTCGATGAACGCAAGGTCACCAGTTGGTTCGTCGAGCACGATGTAGATATCGTGTCGCGCTACGCTACGCGTGTGGCTGCCTGGATTGCGGGGAGAGTCGCGGCCGATGGTACGCCCGACGAAGTATTGAACAATCCACAAATCAAAAGCGAAGTGCTGGGGACCTGACTCAATGCTCAAGTTATCCAACGTAAACGTGGACCTGGCAGGCAATCGCATTTTGCGCGACGTGACAGCCAGCTTCGATAGATCCAAAACCATCGGGATCGTGGGTAGGAACGGCGCCGGAAAGACGACGTTGCTGCGCACCATCATGGGCCTGACCAAGCTCAGGTCCGGTGAGATCATTTTCGACGGAGCCGAGCTCCATCGTCTCCCGGGACATGCGCGCGCAGCGCTCAAGGTGGGGTATGCGCCCGAGGATCGTGTCATCTTCCCGACCATGACGGTTGAAGAGAATCTGCGCCTCCCTTGCGAGGTCCAGGGTCAAACCAATGCGGAAATCGACGCCCGCTTGCAGACCGTCCTGACGGTGACGCCTCAGCTTGAATCTATGCTGAAACGGTCTGGCTCCGCGCTTTCGGGTGGACAGGGCAAGATGGTAGCGCTTGGGCGCGCGGTTATGGTGGGCACGCGCCTTCTGATGCTCGACGAGCCTTTCCAGGGACTGGCGCCCAAGCTGGGACACGAATACGCCGAGGCAGTGGGCCGGCTCAAAGACTTGCAGCCAGACATCTGCATAGTCATTACCGAGTCGAATGTAAAGTTGCTGGGCGATATCCCCGATCAAATCTGGACGATAGAGCGCGGCTCCATCGTACTTAACTAATAATTCTTGGAGGCAAAAAACGATGACTTATATGATTATTGATGGAAAGCAGGTGGAAGCGCTCGACGGCCGCACGATCGACGTCTTCTCTCCGGCGGATGGACAGGTTTTTACGACGATACCCCGCGGACAGGAGGCGGATGTTGACGCGGCGGTGAAGGCGGCGCACCGGGCGCTGGAAGGCGAGTGGGGCAAGCTGACGGCGCTGGACCGGGGCAGGCTGTTGCAGCGTCTGAGCGCGAGCGTTCTGGAACACCACGAAGAGCTGGCGCAACTGGAATCCAAAGATACCGGCAAGCCTATCTCGACTTCTCGCGCCGACGTCACGGTATTGGCGCGCTATTTCGAATTTTATGGCGCCGCCGCCGACAAGGTTCATGGCGAAACGATACCTTACCAGGCCAACTACGCGGTGCAGGTCATCCGCGAGCCATTGGGCGTCACGGCGCACATCATTCCCTGGAATTATCCCGCCCAGATGTTTGGCCGCAGCGTGGCGCCGGCGTTGGCCATGGGCAATGCCGCCGTGGTCAAGCCGGCCGAGGACGCCTGCCTTTCCATCATCCGCGTGGCTCAATTGGCGCTCGACGTCGGCTTCCCGCCTGGCGCGCTGAACGTTGTCACCGGCCTGGGCGAAGAGGCAGGGGCCAGCCTGTCCCGTCATCCTGGCATCAACTTCGTTACGTTTACCGGTTCCAACGAAGTCGGTGTGTTGATCCAGCAAGCTGCGGCCTTGAATGCGGTCAAGTGTGTGCTGGAGCTTGGGGGAAAGTCGGCGCATATTGTCTTCAATGATGCCAATTACAAGCTCGCCATCCCCGCCATCGTTAAGGGCATCGTCCACAACACAGGGCAAACCTGCACGGCCGGCAGCCGCCTGCTGGTGCAACGCGATATCTACGACGATTTCATGGCGGAAGTGGGCAAGGAATTCGCCAAGACGCGCGCCGGTACGCCGGAAATGGATTTATCCTGCGGTCCGGTCGTGAACAAGGACCAGTACGATCGCGTCAATCGTTTTATTGCCAAAGGGCTGGCCGAGGGATTGAAGGTCCTTGCCGAGGGCGGAGTCGCCGACGATGTTCCGGAGGGCGGCTATTTCGTCAAGCCTACCTTGTTCAGTGCGCCGGACCATTCGAGCGATCTTCTGTGCCAGGAAATCTTCGGACCGGTGCTCGTGGCAGTCCCGTTCGACAATGAGGACGAGGCGATTCGTCTTTCCAATGCGACCGATTACGGCCTGCTGGGCGCGGTCTGGACCGAGAACGGCGGACGTCAGCAGCGAGTGGCGCGCGGCATGAAATGCGGCCAGGTCTACATCAACGGCTTCGGCGCCGGCGGCGGCGTGGAGTTGCCATTCGGTGGTGTCAAGAAAAGCGGCCACGGCCGCGAGAAGGGTTTTGTCGCGCTCGAGGAAATGAGCACAACCAAGACCATCGTGCAGTTTTACGGCGAATAACAACAACGGCGGGGAGAAAATAATGGGTCAACTAGAAAATAAAGTCGCGATCATCACCGGTTCGGGCAGCGGATTCGGAGAAGGTATTGCCAAACTGTACGCAAAAGAAGGGGCCAAAGTCGTTATCGCCGATATCAACAAAGACGCCGCCGACAGGGTGGCCAGCGAGATCGGCAGTGTCGCGCTGGCGCTGAAAGTGGATGTCGCCAACCGCAACGACGTCAATAAGCTGGTACAAGCCTGCCAAGCCGAGTTCGGTTCGATCGATATCGTCGTAAACAATGCCGCGATCACGCACAAGAACCAGCCCATGCTCGATGTCGATGAAGATATGTTCGACCGCCTGTTCGCTACGAACGTGAAATCGATCTACTACATGACTCATGCCGTCGTTCCCGTCATGCGCGCGCAGGGCAAGGGCGTCATCTTGAACATCGGTTCGACCGCGGGGATACGTCCCCGTCCTGGCCTAAGCTGGTACAACGCCACCAAAGGGGCGGTCAACTTATTATCCAAGTCCATGGCCGTCGAATTGGGTCCTGATAACATCCGGGTCAACGCAATCTGCCCGGTCATGGGCATTACGGGCATGTTCGAGCTTTTCATGGGCCTGCCCGACACGCCAGAGAACCGCGCGAAATTCGTTTCCTCCATCCCGCTGGGCCGGTTCTGCCAACCGTCCGACGTTGCAGCCGCCGCCTTGTTTCTTGGCAGCGACGCCGCCGAGTTCATCACCGGAGTCGAGTTTCCGGTCGATGGCGGCCGTACCATCTAAGGGGTTCCCATGAAAATCAACGCCGCGCTTTTGCGGGAAGTTGGATTGCCCGCCCCCTATGCCGACAGCAAGCCGCTGCACATCACGCAGGTCGAGCTCGACCCGCCCGGCTTTGGCGAGGTCTTGGTCAAGGTACATGCAGCCGGCCTATGCCATTCCGACCTGTCGGTCATTAATGGCGACCGGCCACGGGGCGTGCCCATCGTGCTCGGCCATGAATCGTCCGCTGAAGTCGTCGACGTCGGCGCGGGGGTCTCCGACCTCAGGGCGGGAGATCATGTGGTCATGGTATTTGTGCCGAGCTGTGGATGCTGCAACCCATGCATGGACGGCAGGCCCGCCTTGTGCGAACCCGGCGCGGTCGCCAATACGAACGGCACCTTGCTCGGGGGCGATCGCCGACTGCATATCGGCGATGAGTACTTGAACCATCACACGGGCATCTCGTGCTTTGCGGACTACGCCGTGGTGTCGCGCCGGTCTTGTGTGAAGGTGAATGTGGACATCAGTCACCGCGAGGCCGCATTGTTCGGATGTGCCGTCCTGACCGGCGCCGGCGCCGTGATCAACCGTGCCAAAATCAAAGTCGGCGATACGGCCGCCGTCGTGGGCATGGGCGGGGTAGGGCTTAGCGCCTTGCTGGCCGCTGTCGCGGGCGGCGCGCGCCGCGTTGTCGCCATCGATCTCAGCGATGAAAAGCTGGCCCTGGCCAAAAAGCTGGGCGCTACCCACGTCGTTAATCCCAAGAGCATCAAAACCGATGCCGATCTGTTCGACATGGCGGGCGGAAAGGTCGACTACGGCTTCGATATGGCGGGTGCCGTCGCGGCATTCGAGATGGCCTACAAACTGACGCGCCGAGGCGGTGTCACGGTAACGTCCGGCTTGCCCAACCCGAAGTTCAGCTTCCCGTTGTCGCTGTCCCAGATGGTGGGTGAAGAGCGCGAGATACGTGGCAGCTATTTGGGGTCAGGCGTGCCGGCCATCGACATCACCCGGTATATCGATTTGTATAAGGCTGGACGGCTCCCTGTCGACCAGCTAATGGGTAAATCCTTTACGTTGGATCAGGTCAACGAGGGATTCGATCATCTGGCTTCGGGCAATAGTTTGCGCGATGCCATTATTTTTTACAGCTAGGCACCAACTATACAAGCGCTTCCAGCTGTTCGTGCAGTTCCAGCCATTGCTCTTCAAGCGCGCCGTGCCTTTTGACAAGCTCACCATGCTCGCTCAGCAGCTTGATGCGTTCGTCTCGGCGGGCTTCCGAATAGAAGTCGGGGTCGGCGATCAGCGCATCCAGAGCTGTAAGGCGCTGACCAGCCTTTTCCATTTCGGTCTCGACCTTCGTCAGCTGGTTTTCCAGCGGCTTGCGTAGGGCGCCCAAACGCTGCCGCTCTTCGGCTTCGAGCCGGCGTTGAGCCTTGCGATCGACACCAGCCGCCTCCGGTTGACCAACGGCCGCGCCGTTTCGAGCTTCGGCCCGCAGGGTCGCGCTACGGGCGGTCAGCCAGTCTCGGTAATCTTCCAGGTCGCCATCGAATTCATGCACCTGGCCATCGGCGACGATCCAGAAGCTGTCGACCGTGGTGCGCAGCAAATGCCTGTCGTGCGATACAAGCAGGACGCTTCCGGCGAATTCAGCCAGCGCCGTCGCCAGCGCTTCACGGGTATCGACGTCCAGGTGATTGCTGGGCTCGTCGAGCAGCAAGAGATTCGGTTTCTGCCAAACAATTAGCGACAACGCCAGACGGGCTTTCTCGCCGCCCGACATGGGGGCGACCTTGCTGTTGACGGTATCGCCGCCGAAGCCGAATCCACCCAGGTAATTGCGTAGTTCCTGCTCGCGCGTCGTGGGCGCTATTCGCATCAAATGTTGCAGCGGTGTGGATTCCAGATCAAGCATATCGAGCTGATGCTGGGCGAAGTAACCGATCTCCAGGCCTTTCGAGGCGCGTCGCTCCCCGGCCAGCGTAGGGAGCTCTTCGGCTAAGGTCTTGATGAGCGTACTTTTGCCCGCGCCATTGACGCCAAGCACACCGATGCGGTCGCCGCCTCGGACCATCAACTGGACGTCGCGCAGTATGGTTTTGCTGGTGCCATCCGGGTTCTTGTACCCCGTCGAGATCTTGTCCAGCACGAGCAAGGGGTCTGGCATGCTGTCGGGCGTAGGGATGCGGATGTCGATCCCCGATTCCGCCTGGAGCGGCGCCAGCACCTCCATGCGCGCCAATGCCTTGACCCGGCTTTGCGCTTGTTTGGCCTTGGTCGCCTTGGCCTTGAATCTATCGATAAAGCCCTGTAGCCGGGCGGCCTCGCGCGTTTGCCGGTCCCAGGCAATATGGCTTTGCCGCATGCGCTCGGCACGCTGCGTAAGAAAGTCTTCGTAGCCGCCGCGGTAGCGCACAAGTTTGCCCTGGTCGAAGTGCAGGATTGTCTTGGCGACCGCATCCAGGAACTCGGTATCGTGCGAAATGAGCAGGACGGTGCCCTCGTAGGCGCCCAGCCACCGCTCCAGCCACAACATGGCATCCAGATCCAGGTGGTTGGTAGGCTCATCCAGCAATAGCAATTCGGATGGCGCCATCAGGGCGCGGGCCAGGGCCAGCCGCATCTGCCAGCCCCCCGAAAAGCTGTTGACCGGAGCCAGCCACTGATCCGGCGCGAAGCCAAGCCCGGCCAGCAATTGTTCAGCGCGCGATGGGGCGCTCCATGCGTCCGCCTCGATGAGGGCGGACTCCAGCTCGGCGATTCGTTGTCCGTTGGTGTCGGGGGTGACGGCGCGTTCGTGTTGTATGGCGCGCAGATTGGTATCGCCATCGATGACGAACTCGCGCGCGGCAAGTTGGTTGTGGCTGATCTCTTGCTCGACGCTTGCGATACGCCACCCGGCCGGCATAAAAAGCGAGCCGGCGTCAAGATCGAGGCGGCCTTGCAACAAGGCGAACAATGTGGATTTTCCTGCGCCATTCTTGCCGACAATGCCGACGCGTTCGCCAGGATTGATGACAAAATCAGTGCTGTCGAGGAGGACCTTCGCCCCGCGACGAAGGGTTAAACCGGTAGCGCGTATCACGAGGCCAATTGATCCCGCGTCAGCAGGACGATCTGGTCCTCGGCATTTTCAGTGCTTAGCCAAATCGGATCCAGATCGGGAAACGCCGCAATGAAATTTTCGTATTCGTTACCTATTTCGAGTACCAGTATTCCATCGGGCGCCATGAACTCGGGTGCCGAGCGCAACAGCCGGCGCACGAGGTCCATGCCGTCTTCGCCGCCAGCCAATGCCATGGTAGGTTCGTGCCGATACTCCGGCGGCAATGCCTCCATTGAGTGATTGTTCACGTAAGGCGGATTGCAGATAATAAGCTGGTATTCGCAATGCGGCAGTTGGTCGAACAAGTCGCTGCGATGAGTGGTAATGCGGCCATCCAGGCCGGACTGTTCGATATTCTGGTCGGCGATTTCCAGCGCATGTTCCGACAAATCCACAGCGTCGACTTGGGCGTTTTCGAACTCCAGCGCGGCCAGCACGGCCAGGCATCCCGAACCGGTGCACAGGTCCAGGACGAACTCGATGTCTAACGGGTTGGCGATCCAGGGGCTTAGTCCGTCGGCCAGCAATTCCGAAATCGGCGAGCGCGGCACGATGACTCGTTGGTCCACGATAAAGCGGTGGCCCTGGAGCCATGCTTCCCCGGTAAGGTACGCGACCGGCACGCGTTCGGTCTGGCGGCGTTCGACCAGTTTCAGGAAGCGCTCGCGTTCTTCGGGGAGAACGCGGGCATCCAGGAAAGGTTCCAGTGTGTCTAGCGGCAGGTGGAGCGTATGCAGCAGCAGGTAGGCGGCTTCGTCCCAGGCGTTGTCGCTGCCGTGTCCGAACGCCAACTGTGACGCATTGAACTGGCTAACGGTGTAACGCAGTAAATCGCGCAGGGTGATCAGCTCATGGTAAGCGGTGGAATACATGCGGCCTCCGTGTCAGGCATGATCGAGCAGAAGCTGCTCGAGGGTGCGGCGATAAATATTCTTCAAAGGCTCGAGCGTATCCAGCCGGATATGTTCGTTGACTTGATGAATGCTGGCGTTAATGGGACCAAATTCGATCACTTGCGGACAAATTTTCGCAATGAAGCGGCCGTCCGATGTGCCTCCCGTGGTCGATAGCCGGGTGGCAATGCCTGTCTCTTCCTGGATGGCGGCAGACATTGCCGCACTTAGTTCGCCGACAGGCGTCAAGAAGGGTTCGCCGCCCAACGTCCAGTCCAGATCATAGTCCAAGGCGTGACGGTCCAGAGCCGCGGCCACGCGTTGTCTTAGCGATTCAGGCGTGCTGGCTGTGGAAAATCGAAAATTGAAGTCGAGGATCGCCGTGCCTGGAATCACGTTCGTCGCGCCTGTTCCAGCATGTAGGTTCGACACCTGGAACGTCGTTGCGGGGAAATATTCATTGCCTTCATCCCAGTGGGCCGACGTTAGTTCAGCCAAGGCGGGGGCCAATAAATGCACTGGATTCCGAGCCAGGTGCGGATACGCGACATGACCTTGCTTGCCCTTGATCGTCAATCTGCCGGACAGCGAGCCGCGCCTGCCGTTCTTAACGGTATCGCCCAGGGCATCCACCGATGTCGGCTCGCCGACGATGCAGTAGTCGAGCCGTTCGCCGCGATGGGCGAGCTCCCGGCATACCTGCACCGTGCCTTCGATGGAAGGTCCTTCCTCGTCGGCCGTGATGAGCAGCGCAATCGATCCTCGGTGAGACGAATGCGCCCTTGCAAATTCTTCGGCAGCCACCACGAATGCCGCGATCGAACTTTTCATGTCGGCCGCGCCGCGTCCGTACAGGCGCCCATCGCGCTCGGTGGGCGCGAAGGGCGGGCTGTCCCAGTCATCGAGCGGGCCGGTAGGCACCACATCGGTATGTCCGGCAAACACCAGCAATGGAGCGGCAGTGCCGCGGCGCGCCCAAAGATTGGTCACATTGCCGAACATCATGTGCTCACAGACAAATCCGGCGAGTTCCAAACGGCGCGCCAGCATATCCTGGCAGCCATGGTCATCGGGCGTTACTGAGGGGCGGGCGATCAAGTCCCTGGCCAGATCCAGGACGGAGGACTGCCGCATCATGCCCTCAGCAAGTCGTTGATGCTGGTCTTAGCGCGGGTCTGGGCGTCGACGCGTTTCACTATGACGGCGCATGCCAGGCTGTGACTGCCATCGGCCGACGGCAACGAGCCGGGGACGACAACCGAACCCGACGGTACGCGGCCATAGGTGACTTCGCCCGTGCTTCGATCGTAGATCTTGGTGCTTTGGGAAAGGAAGACACCCATGGCCAACACGGAATTTTCCTCGACGATCACGCCTTCGACCACCTCGGATCGCGCGCCGATGAAGCAATTATCTTCAATAATGGTGGGATTGGCTTGCAGGGGCTCGAGCACGCCGCCTATGCCGACGCCGCCCGACAAGTGCACATTCTTGCCGATTTGCGCGCATGAGCCTACGGTGGCCCAGGTATCGATCATTGAGCCTTCGCCCACGTAGGCGCCGATATTCACGTAAGAGGGCATCAGGACCACATTCTTGCCGATAAAGCTTCCCCTGCGGGCGACAGCTGGAGGGACGACTCGAAATCCTCCCTGGGCGAAATCGTTGGCATCGTAGTTTTCAAATTTGGTGCCCACCTTGTCGAAGAACTGCAGCGGGCCTTGGCCCGCCAGCTTGTTTTCAGCAAGCCGAAATGACAATAGGACAGCCTTCTTGATCCATTGATGGACCACCCACGTCGTGCCTTGTTTTTCGGCCACGCGCAGTCGGCCGGTGTCGAGACCGGTCAGCGTGGCCTGGACCGCCGCATCTATTTCGCCATGGCCGGACGTGGGGGACAATTCCGTTCGGATATCCCATGCGGCTTCAATTGTGTTCTGTACCTGGGTAGTCATGAATAGGGCTTCTTATGGCTGTGGACGTGTGTGATGATCCAGAAAACCGGCAATACGCCGGGCCGCTTCTACACATTGTTCAAGAGGGGCAACCAGCGCAAGACGAATGCGGCCGGCGCCAGGATTCACGCCATGCGCCTCGCGCCCCAGGAAGCTTCCCGGCAAAGCCGTGACGGCGGTAGCCGTGTACAGGTCGCGGACGAAGCGGGTGTCTTCATAGGGTGTTTTGGCCCATAGGTAGAACGAGGCGTCGGGGCGGCCAACATCGAGCCGCGGCCGCAGGATCGGAAGCACTGCATCGAATTTTGCGTGATACAAAGCGCGATTTGCCGCCACATGGACTTCATCGTTCCAGGCCGCGAGGCTTGCGCCCGATACGACCGGACTAATCGCGCTGCCGTGATAGGTGCGATATAACAAAAATTTGCCGATAAGCCCGGCGTCGCCAGCGACGAAGCCCGAGCGCAGGCCAGGCACATTGGAACGCTTGGACAAACTGGAAAAACACACCAGGTTGCGGAAGCTGTTGCGACCCAACAGGCTTGCCGCCTGCATGCCGCCCAATGGCCTGTTGCCATCTTCGAAGTAAATTTCGGAATAGCACTCGTCGGATGCAATGACAAAATCGTATTGATCCGACAGTGCGAAGAGCCGTTGCCATTCGTCCAGGTCCATGACGTTGCCGGCCGGGTTGCCCGGCGAGCATACAAACAACAACTGGGTACGGCGCCACACGTCGGCGGGCACCGCGTTCCAATCGTATCCAAAGTTCAGGCGCGGCTCCGCATTGATGAACCACGGCTGGGCACCGGCGAGCAATGCCGCGCCTTCGTAGATCTGATAGAACGGATTGGGGCACACGACCAGCGCCCCGGCGTCCGGATTGATTACCGTCTGCGCGAACGCAAATAGCGCTTCGCGCGACCCCAACGCGGGAAGCACCTGGGTGTCGGGATCGGGACGCGCAATTTCATAGCGCCGTGCTATCCAATCGGCGATTCCGTTGCGCAGTGCGGCGTCGCCTTTGGTGGGCGGATAAACGGACAGCCCATCCATGGCTTTGCCCATGGCGGCAACGATCAGCGGTGGGGTGGGGTGCTTCGGTTCCCCAATCGAAAGATTGATCGGGAGAAGATCGGGTGATGGTGCCTGGGCCTGCGCAAGAAGATGCCTGAGCTTCTCGAAGGGATAGGGGTGCAGGGCACTTAATCGAGGATTCATGGGCGGCGCGACGTAGATAATCATGCAGGCGCTCGGCAGGCCGGGATTATCGGGTCAGTGGCTGCAAAGAACCAAAAAAAAAGATGGTGCGAACGGAGAGACTCGAACTCTCACACCTCTCGGCGCCAGAACCTAAATCTGGTGCGTCTACCAATTCCGCCACGTTCGCATGTAAGGCAAGCCGGCTAGTATAGCGTTTCGGCATTTGTCGCGCAAGTTACGCACGCCGCTCCAACCGCCAGCCAGTGGGTTCGAGCGGCTATATAATGCCTCGTCTCGCCCATTCGGCTCGCGTCGTTTCGTCTATCCCCAGCGCGCCGAGCACGGCGGCGGTGTCCTGCCCCAGCTTCGGCGCCTTGCGCTCAACCCCGCCGGGCGTTGCGCTGAGCTTGGGAACTATGCCCGGCAGCTTCACCGGCGTGCCATCATCGAGGTGGCTATCCAGGATCATGTCCCGCGCTTGATAGTGCGGGTCCGCACATATATCGGCAATATCATAAATACGCCCGGCTGGAATGCGCGCGTCGTGCAAGGCCAGCAGGACATCGTCCAGCGTATGGGCGCTTGTCCAGTCCTGGATGGCGGCGTCGATGGCGGCGGCGTGGCCGGCGCGCCCGTCGTTGTGCGCGTAGGCGAGGTTCTCGCCCATGTCGGGCCGACCTATGACGGCGGTCAGGCGCTTGAATATGCTGTCTCCGTTGCCGGCGATAAGGGCATATTTCCCATCCGCGCATAGGTAGGCGTTGCTGGGCGTAATTCCCGGCAGTGCGCTGCCGGAAGGCTGCCGTACAGCGTTGAAGACCGAATATTCGGGCAGCAGGCTTTCCATCATATTGAAGACCGATTCATACAAGGCCACGTCTATGACCTGGCCGTTTCCGCCTTGTTGCTCGCGATGGCGCAACGCCAGCAGGACTCCTATGACCCCGTGCAAGGCTGAAAGGGAGTCGCCGATGGACACGCCGACGCGCACGGGCGGGCGCCCGGGCTCGCCGCTAAGGTGACGAAGGCCGCCCATGGCTTCGCCGACGACGCCGAAACCGGGCAAGTCGCGGTAGGGGCCGGTCTGTCCGTAGCCCGATACCTGCAGCATGATGAGGCCCGGATTGATGGCGTGCAGGGTTTCCCATCCGATGCCCCATTTTTCGAGCGTCCCGGGACGAAAATTCTCGATCACTACGTCGGTGGTCAACGCGAGTTTGCGTATGACGTCTTGGGCCTCGGGCGTGCGCAAGTCCAGGGTCACGGATTGTTTGTTGCGCGACTGGACTTCCCACCATACGGATGTATCGCCATGCAGTAGTCGCCATTTGCGCAACGGGTCTCCTGTGCCGGGGGGTTCGATCTTGATCACCTCGGCGCCGAACTCGCCCAGCATTTTGGCGGCAAATGGGCCAGCGATCAACTGGCCCAGCTCGAGTACTCGTATACCGCTTAGTGGCTTGGGCATGGACTGCTACCTTCTAGTAAACGGATGCCTCGCCGACCGGCCGGCGCTTGAACCGCCGATGCACCCAATAGTATTGCTCGGGAAATCGCCGAACCTGCTTTTCCAGGAATTGGTTCATGTGCACGGCATCGAGGGTCACGTCGCCGCTCGGAAAGTTCTCCAGCGGCTCGAATATCGATAGTTTATAGCCGCGGTAGTCAGGCCGCACCTCGGTCACAAACGGCACGACACGCGCGCCACTAAGCTTGGCCAGGCGCGACACTGCCGTAAGTGTGCAGGCTTGCACGCCGAAGAAGGGCACGAACACCGAGTCCCTAAGCCCGAAATCCATGTCGGCGGCAAGCATGATGGGCATGCCCGACTTCAACACTTTGAGCACGTCGCGGGCGCTTTTATTGCGCGGTATCATTTCGGTGCCGAAGCGGCTGCGTTGCCGCAGCGAGATGTTGTCCGTGGCCGCGTCCGACATGGGTGTGTAGATCGAAGCCACCGGATGGCGAGTCGAGTAATACATGCAGCCGGCCTCGATGGCGGCGAAATGAAACCCCAGAAAAATAGTGGGGCGTTCGTAGGTATCTTGCAATTCGATGGCGCTTTCAAGCTCCATCAGGCGGGACAAGGCGGCTGCGCTTCCATACCACTGGACGCCTCGTTCCAGATAGCTTCGTATTACGTGCCGGAATGTAGCGAGCGCAAGGGCTTCACGTTGTTTCGCCGTCTTTTCGGGAAAGCACAAGAGCAAGTTGGTGCGCAGTATGGCGCGGCGTTTTCCGGGGATGCGGTACAGCACCGACCCGAGGGCCTCGCCGGCGCGGGCAACCAGTGGGTAGGGAAGAATGGAGAGCGTGCGCAGCAGCGCCGCGGTAAACGCGTTTTGTATACTTGTTTTCATTGAATCAGGTGGCCGTGCCGGCACCCATTGTTGTGAACGGCGGGAGAGCCGCGCGGTAGTCCATTCATGCTAACACGGGACCAGGCCGTCTTTGGATCCTCACGGACCGCTCCATGCCTGTCTTTACAGATTGGCGCTATAGTGGGGGACGAAAGTCGTTACATCACAAGCGCCGGTTTCCGGTAAAATACTCTGTTCATTTGTCCAATTACTCATTTATATAGGTCCCTAATGCAGCCTTCGGTTGAAATATTGTCAGGCCTGGAGCGCCGTGTTGATCTGGTCGTCTCTCTTGCCGATGTGGAAAAAGAAGTCCAGGCGCAACTAAAGCGTGTTGCTCGTACTGCCAAAGTCCAGGGATTCCGCCCGGGTAAGGCGCCGATGGCGCTTATCGAGCGCAGCCATGGGCCTGGAATTCGTTACGACGTAATCAACTCGGAAGTGGGCCGGTCGCTGGACAAAGTAATAGGCGAGACCAAGCTCAGAGTCGCCGGTACGCCCAACCTGGAACCCAAGACCGAAGAAGTCGCGGAAGGAACGATGGCCTTTTCGGCAACCTTCGAAGTCTATCCAGACGTGCCGGTTCCCGATCTTGCGTCACTGCAAATCAAGCGCGCCAAGGCGCAAGTCGGCGATGCCGAAGTGCAGCATACGCTCGACATCCTGCGTAAGCAGCGCGCGTCTTACGAAGCCCGCGACAGCCGTGAAGCGCAAGACGACGACCGCGTTACGCTGGACTTTGTCGGCACTATCGACGGCGTGGCGTTCGACGGCGGCACCGCCGAAAAATTCCCGTTCGTGCTGGGCCAGGGCCGCATGCTCCCCGAGTTCGAAACGGCGGTGCGCGGCATGAAGGCCGGCGAATCCAAGACTTTTCCGCTGAATTTCCCTGAAGAATACGGTAGCAAGGAAGTCGCGGGGAAAGCCGCCGAATTCAACATCACAGTCACTGAAGTCGCTGAACCAGTCTTGCCTGTTATCGACACCGAATTCGCGAAAGCGCTGGGCGAACCCGACGGCAACGTCGAAAAGCTGCTTGCCGACGTGCGCGCCAATATCGAACGCGAAGTCAAGTCACGCGCCCAGGCCCGCACAAAGAGCAGCGTCATGGACGCACTGGTTGCGGCATGCACGTTCGACGTGCCCAAGTCGCTCGTGCAGAACGACGCCGAATCCCGTGTGACTGCCGCTCGTGAAGAGCTCAAGCAGCGCGGCGTTCCCAACGCCGACACCATGCCTATTCCGGCCGAAGCGTTCACTGCCGAATCCGAGCGTCGCGTACGCCTGGGCTTGTTGGTCTCCGAACTGGTTCAAAGCGCCGACCTCCAAGCCAAGCCCGAGCAAGTCCGCACGCGCATTGAAGAATTCGCACAAAACTACGAACAGCCGGCTCAAGTGGTGGCTTACTACTTGGCCGACCGCCAGCGCCGCGCCGAGATCGAAGCCATCGTCCTGGAAGACAACGTCGTTGACTACGTCTTGTCCAAGGCTCAGGTAACAGATGAAGACGTCGCTTTCGACGAACTGATGGGGACCAACTAATGTCACGATTTACCGATTTTTACGCATCCATGTATGGTGGTAACTCGGTGACCCCTACGGGGCTTGGCTATGTGCCTATCGTGATAGAACAGTCCGGTCGCGGCGAGCGGTCCTACGATATCTACTCGCGCCTGTTGCGTGAGCGCGTCATTTTCTTTGTCGGGCCGGTCAACGATCAGTCGGCTAATCTGGTCGTGGCGCAACTGCTATTCCTGGAATCGGAAAACCCCGACAAAGACATTTCGCTGTATATCAACTCGCCTGGCGGCTCGGTATATGCCGGGCTGGCCATTTACGACACCATGCAGTTTGTCAAGCCTGACGTGTCCACCTTGTGCACCGGGATCGCGGCCAGCATGGGCGCTTTCCTGCTGGCGGCAGGCGCCAAAGGCAAGCGTTATACCCTGCCTAATTCGCGCATCATGATCCACCAGCCTTCCGGTGGAACGCAGGGCCAGGCGTCGGACATTCAAATACAGGCTCGCGAGATTCTCAGCCTGCGTGAACGGCTCAACACCATTCTGTCCCATAGCACGGGCCAGCCCGTCGAGCGTATCGCCGAAGATACCGAGCGTGATAATTTCATGTCGGCTGAAGATGCGGTATCGTATGGCTTGGTAGACAAAGTACTGCTCTCTCGTACCGACGAGGCCTAAGACCAGCCGGTCGGTGAGCGCCCAGGGTGCTCACCGGATACTACGCGACAGCGCGATTACCCTCGCCCTGTCCACTGAACTGAACGAAGAGTTTTATGCCCGAAAAGAAAGGACCGGCGGACGATAAGGTGTTGCATTGTTCGTTTTGCAATAAAAGTCAGCACGAGGTTCGCAAGCTTATCGCCGGACCCTCGGTTTTTATTTGCGACGAATGCATCGACCTGTGCAACGACATCATTCTTGAAGAAACGCAAGAAGCCGCCCGCGACGCGATCCGCAACGAATTGCCCACGCCTCAGGAAATCAAGACATTTCTCGATGGTTACGTCATAGGTCAAGACACGCCCAAGCGCACGTTGGCGGTGGCGGTATATAACCACTACAAACGTATCCGTTATGGCGATGTCAAAGGCGACGACGTCGAGCTCTCGAAAAGCAATATCCTGTTGATCGGCCCCACCGGGTCGGGAAAGACGCTGCTCGCGCAAACTCTGGCCCGTATGCTCGATGTGCCGTTCGTCATGGCCGACGCCACCACGCTGACCGAGGCCGGTTATGTGGGCGAGGACGTCGAGAACATCGTCCAAAAATTGCTGCAGAATTGCAACTATGACGTTGAAAAGGCGCAGCGCGCCATCATTTACATCGATGAAATCGACAAGATTTCGCGCAAGGCCGACAATCCGTCCATCACCCGCGACGTTTCGGGCGAAGGCGTGCAGCAGGCGTTGCTCAAGCTCATCGAGGGAACCGTTGCTTCAGTACCCCCGCAGGGCGGGCGCAAGCATCCCAATCAAGACTTCGTCCAGGTCGACACCACCAACATCCTCTTTATCGTTGGCGGCGCATTCGATGGTCTGGAAAAGGTCATCCGCGATCGCACTGAAAGGTCTGGCATTGGTTTTTCCGCATCGGTACGAGCAAAGTCGGAGCGCGGCGTAGGCGAGCTTTTTGCGGAAGCCGAGCCGGAAGACTTGATCAAGTTCGGGCTTATCCCGGAACTGGTAGGCCGCCTGCCTGTCGTTGCCACGTTGGAAGAATTGCAGGAAGACACGCTCATCCGCATCCTGACGGAGCCGAAGAATTCGCTGCTCAAGCAGTTCCAAAAGCTCTTCGAGATGGAACAGGTCGAACTCGACGTGCGCCCTGAAGCGCTTGCGGCAATAGCGAAGCGCGCCATCAAGCGTCGGACCGGTGCTCGCGGATTGCGTTCCATCGTCGAACAGGCCTTGTTGGGGACCATGTATGAACTTCCGTCCCAGAAGAACGTCAAACGGGTAGTGGTCGACGAGAACTCGGTCACAGGAAAGGGCACGCCTCTGCTCATTTATCAGGACGACCAAGACGCCGACGATGCCCAGTCAGTCCAAGATGCGCCCAAGAAATTAAAGGATGCGGCGGCATAAGTAACTGACTAGAATAACCTTATGTACTTCAGGTTTTCGGGGTTGCTGTCTTGAAAATTTGGCCATCGTCACTACATATAGCTACAGGTAGTACTAAAAAGGGAGGCCTTGGCTTCCCTTTTGCATCCAGAGGTCAATTTTAAGGAATTTACTATGTCTGCAAGCCAGATTCTTTCTTCGGAACCCACGGACTTGCCGCTGTTGCCCTTGCGCGACGTCGTGGTATTTCCGCACATGGTGATTCCTCTTTTTGTTGGACGCCCTCGTTCCATCAAGGCCCTTGAGCTTGCCATGGAAGCAGGCAACAACATCATGCTGGTGGCACAGAAGTCGGCCGGCAAAGACGATCCCTCGCCAGAAGATTTGTACGAAATTGGTTGCGCCGCGAGCATACTCCAGATGCTCAAGCTGCCCGACGGCACGGTGAAAGTGCTGGTCGAAGGGTTGCAACGCGCCCGCATCCAGGAAGTCAGCGATGCCGACACGCACTTTGTTGCTCGTGTCGTATCCGTGGATCCTGAAGCCGATGAGGGCGCCGAGTCCGAAGCGCTGCGCCGCGCTGTGGTTGGCCAGTTCGAGCAGTACGTCAAGCTCAACAAAAAAATTCCTCAAGAGATTCTTACGTCCCTGACGGGCATCGACGACGCCGGACGCCTGGCCGACACGATAGCCGCCCACTTGCCGCTGAAGCTGGAGCAGAAGCAGCAAATGCTCGAAGTGACCGGCACATCGCAACGTCTCGAAAGCCTTCTTTCGCAACTCGAATCCGAAATCGACATCCTTCAGGTCGAAAAGCGCATCCGTGGCCGCGTCAAGAAGCAAATGGAAAAAAGCCAGCGCGACTACTATCTGAATGAGCAGGTCAAGGCCATACAGAAGGAGCTAGGCGAAGGCGAAGACGGTGCCGACATCGAGGAACTCGAGAAGAAGATCGCGGCGGCGCAATTGCCCAAGGAAGCGCAAAAGAAGGCCGATGCGGAACTCAAGAAACTCAAGCTGATGTCGCCCATGTCGGCTGAAGCCACCGTCGTTCGCAACTACATCGACACCCTTATCGCGTTGCCATGGCGCAAAAAGAGCCGTGTCAACAATTCTATCTCCAATGCCGAAGGCGTCCTGGATGCGGATCACTACGGATTGGAAAAGGTCAAGGAACGCATCGTCGAGTATCTGGCGGTTCAACAACGTGTCGACAAGCTGAAAGCCCCGATCCTGTGCCTGGTTGGGCCTCCGGGGGTCGGCAAGACGTCGTTGGGTCAATCCATCGCCCGCGCGACCAATCGCAAGTTTGTGCGCATGGCGCTGGGCGGCGTGCGCGACGAGGCCGAGATCCGTGGCCACCGCCGTACCTATATCGGGTCCATGCCTGGCAAGATACTGCAGAACATGACCAAGGTTGGCGTGCGCAATCCCTTGTTCCTGCTAGACGAGATCGATAAGATGGGTGCCGACTTCCGCGGCGACCCGTCATCGGCCTTGCTCGAGGTGCTGGATCCGGAACAAAACCATACGTTCCAGGACCACTACGTAGAAGTCGATTTCGATCTTTCCGACGTAATGTTCGTGGCCACCAGCAATACGCTCAACATCCCGCCGGCACTGCTCGACCGCATGGAAGTGATACGTCTTTCCGGCTACACCGAAGACGAAAAGGTCCACATTGCTTTCGATCATCTGCTGCCCAAGCTGATGAAAAACAATGGCGTGCAGCCAGGCGAAGTCACGATCGATGAATCGGCGGTCCGCGACATCGTGCGTTATTACACACGCGAAGCCGGGGTGCGCGCGCTGGAACGCGAAATGAGCAAGATCTGCCGCAAGGCCGTCAAGAAAATGCTCGAGACCAATCCGCCTGTCCGAGTACGGGGCCGCAGGGTGACCACAAGTGCGGCGGGTGAAGGTCTGACCGTCACTTCTGAAAACCTTGCAGACTTCCTGGGTGTGCGCCGCTTCAATTACGGCATGGCCGAGAAGGAAAACAAGGTCGGTCAGGTGACGGGTCTTGCATGGACGGAAGTGGGCGGTGATTTACTGACGATCGAAGCGGCCGACATGCCGGGGAAGGGCGCCGTATTGCGTACCGGCTCCCTTGGCGATGTCATGAAAGAGTCGGTGGAAGCCGCGCGTACCGTGGTTCGTGCTCGCGCCCAGAAGTGGGGCATACCCAATACTTCGTTCGAGAAACGCGACATTCACGTGCACTTTCCTGAAGGCGCAACACCCAAAGATGGTCCGTCGGCCGGTATTGCCATTACCGTTGCCATGGTGTCGGCACTAACCGGCATTCCAGTTCGCGCCGATGTTGCCATGACCGGCGAGATCACGCTCCGTGGAGAAGTTCTGGGTATTGGCGGACTGAAGGAAAAGCTGTTGGCGGCTCATCGCGGTGGAATCAAGGTCGTCATGATTCCAGAAGAGAACGTAAAGGATCTGGCGGAAATTCCAGATAACGTGAAGAACCATCTGGAAATCATTCCCGTGCGCTGGATCGATCGCGTCCTGGAAGTGGCCTTGCAGAATATGCCGACGCCATTGTCCGACGAGGAAGTTGCTCGTCTGGCCGCCGAGGCCGTTGCCAAAGCGAAACCAGCCGAAGAATCGTCGACCGGAGCGTTTACGCACTAGGGAGCTGGCCGCAGGCCGTTTGGAGAGTAGGGGGATGGAACTTGACTGCCCGGATAATGCACACGCATTCCGGGTTGTTCAAGTTTCATTCCCTATTTTTGTGGCGCACGGGGAAGCATGCTTGCCCGGCAAGGCTTAGTGCAGGGCAGACGTTCGGATCAGACCAACAGCGATGCCTTCGAGCGAAAAGTCGTCGTCCGGGCCGACAGTGATAGGCCTGAAGTCGGGGTTCTCCGGCAGGAGCTGTATACGTTTACCGATGGAAGAGAACCGCTTGACGGTGACCTCGTCCCCCAGGCGCGCGACGACAATTTGGCCATGCCGTGCTTCGGGCGATTTTTTAACAGCCAGCAGGTCACCGTCGAGAATACCGGCGTCGCGCATACTTAGCCCGCTGACCCGCAGTAAGTAGTCGGGCGTCTGGCTGAACAAAGACGGTTCAACGCCGACTTCGCGTTCGACGTGTTCAGTTGCCAATATAGGGTGACCGGCCGCGACGCGGCCCACCAAAGGGATAAGGACTTGATTGATAGCCCTGGCAGCGTGTTCCAGTACACTAGCGCGCGGCGGCTGCTCTTCAGGGGTTGCGGCCAGCCGTATCCCTCGAGATGCGCCCGCAGTGAGTTCAATGGCGCCTTTTCTTGCCAGTGCCTTGAGGTGGTCTTCGGCGGCGTTGGCCGACTTGAAACCCAATGCGCGCGCGATTTCCGCACGCGTCGGCGGAAAGCCGGTGCGGATGATTTCGCTGCGAACAAGGTCAAGGATTTGTTGTTGTCGCTCGGTAAGCTTGACTGCCATGACATTCCAGACTGTGTTTTTATACAGTTTTGATTTTGCAACAGTTTACTGGAAAGATCAAGTGTTTATCCGGCATCCCGCCTGCCAATGCCCGACGTCACGTCGAGTCAAGACAAATCAATGCAGTCGCGGGGCGATGCGGGGCGAGGCGCGCAGGGCGCCGAGCAGGCCGAGGGACCTGAAATTCCCATGCCTTTCGCCCGCGACGTGTTCAGTCAGCTGACTACCCAATCACCTTGGCAATCGAATCGGCCACATAGTCAATGTTGCCGCTATTGAGCGCCGCTACGCAAATACGGCCGCTGCTGACCGCGTAGACACCGAAGTCGTCGCGCAAGCGGTCAACTTGGGCGGCTGTCAGTCCCGAGTAGGAGAACATGCCGCGTTGTTTCAGTACAAAGTCGAAGTCTTGCGTTACGCCGCGCGCCTTTAGCTTGGCCACCAGTTGATCGCGCATCGTGCGAATGCGGTCGCGCATGCCAGCGAGTTCGGTGGACCACAACGTATACAGTTCGGGAGTGTTAAGTACTGTCGAGACCACGGTGCCGCCGTGGGTGGGCGGGTTGGAGTAATTGGTGCGAATGACGCGCTTGAGCTGGCTTAGCACGCGGGCGGCTTCTTCTTTGCTGGACGACACCAGCGTCAGGGCGCCGACGCGCTCGCCGTAAAGCGAGAAGGACTTCGAGAAAGACGAACTGATCAGCATCGTCAGGTCGTGCTCGGCAAACAGCCGGACCACCGACGCGTCTTCCTCGAGCCCATCGCCAAAGCCTTGGTATGCGATGTCGAGGAAGGGAACGAGATTGCGGTCTTTCACCACGCGGACGATTTGCTGCCATTGTTCAGCGGTGGGGTCTACGCCCGTAGGGTTGTGACAGCACGCATGCAACACGACGATGGTTTGTGGCGGAAGGGCTTGCAGGCCAGCCAGCATGCCGGCAAAGTCAAGGCCATGCGTGGCGGCGTCGTAGTAGGGGTAGGTGTCTACAGTGTAGCCAGCGCGCTCGAACAGGGCACGATGGTTTTCCCAGCTGGGATCGCTGATCACGACATGCGATGCGGGCAGCAGCTGCTTGAGGAAATCGGCGCCTAGCTTTAAAGCGCCTGTGCCTCCCAAGGCCTGGGCCGTCAAGACCCGGCCTGAAGCCAGCAAAGGCGATCCTTCGCCAAATAATAGCGTTTGCGCCCCTTTGTTGTAGGCTGCAATACCTTCGATCGGCAGGTAGCCCCGCGCCGCGGCGGCTTCGATGCGCGCCGTTTCAGCTTTGCGAACGGCATTGAGCAAGGGAATGCGCCCTTCGTCATCGTAATACACCCCAACCCCAAGGTTGACCTTGCCTGTTCGGGTATCGGCGTTATATTGTTCGTTCAGGCCAAGAATTGGGTCGCGCGGAGCGAGTTCTACAGATGCGAAAAGTGATGTCATTTGATTGAGAAGGGCGGGAAGTAAAGGATGAGTATGAGTACGACTGATGATAGTGTGATAATAAGGGGTTTACCCTGAATATGTCCAGCATGACTACCGACGCACCTGGTTTCATCGAATATCCGAATAGTCCGTTTCAACTTTATCGGCCTTATCCTCCGGCCGGCGACCAGCCAGCCGCCATCGATGCGCTCGTGGAAGGAATGAACGACGGGCTCATGTTCCAGACGCTGCTTGGGGTGACGGGTTCGGGCAAGACGTACACCATGGCTAACGTTATTGCGCGCACTGGACGTCCGGCAATCGTGCTCGCGCCCAATAAAACGCTGGCGGCGCAGTTGTATGCGGAGATGCGCGACTTCTTCCCCAACAATGCGGTCGAGTATTTCGTCTCCTACTACGATTATTACCAACCCGAAGCATATGTGGCGGCGCGCGATCTGTTCATCGAGAAGGATTCGTCCATCAACGAGCACATCGAGCAGATGCGCTTGTCGGCCACCAAGAGCCTGCTCGAAAGGCGCGACACTATTATTGTAGGTACCGTTTCGTGTATTTACGGTATCGGTAATCCTGGCGACTATCACGCGATGGTTCTGATGTTGCGCGCTGGCGACCGGATCGGGCGCCAGGAATTGCTCGGCCGGCTGGTGGCCATGCAGTATGAACGCAACGACGTGGAGTTCGTTCGCGGTACGTTCAGGGCGCGCGGCGAAGTCATCGACGTTTTTCCGGCCGAGCACGCCGAACTTGCAGTGCGTATTACGCTGTTCGACGACGAGGTCGAATCCCTGGAAACGTTCGATCCGCTCACAGGCAAGATCAAACAGAAGATACCGCGGTTCACGGTTTTTCCCAGTTCACATTACGTGACGCCGCGGGAAACGGTCATGCGGGCTATCGAAACGATAAAGCAAGAGCTGCGCGAACGCGTTGCCTTCCTGGTTTCGGACGGAAAGCTTGTCGAAGCGCAACGGCTCGAGCAGCGGACACGCTTCGACCTGGAAATGCTGCAAGAGCTGGGATTTTGCAAGGGTATTGAAAACTATTCTCGCCACTTGTCCGGTGCTGCGCCTGGTGAACCGCCTCCCACGCTTATTGATTATCTGCCGGCCGACGCCTTGATGTTCATTGACGAAAGCCATGTGACGATAGGCCAGCTTAGCGGTATGTACCTAGGCGATCGGTCCCGCAAGTCCACGTTGGTGCAGTTTGGCTTCCGGCTTCCGTCCGCTATCGACAATCGCCCGCTGAAGCTGGAAGAGTTCGAGCAGCGCATGCGGCAGTGTGTTTTCGTGTCGGCGACGCCGTCGGCCTACGAGAAAGAGCATTCGGACAATGTGGTGGAGCAGGTGGTCAGGCCCACCGGCCTGGTGGATCCGGTCGTCGAAGTCAGGCCCGCGGCCACGCAGGTTGACGATTTGTTGGGAGAAATCAAAAAGCGTGTTGCGGTGCGGGAACGCGTATTGGTCACGACGCTGACCAAGCGCATGTCCGAAGACTTGACCGATTACCTGAATGAATCCGGGCTGAAGGTGCGTTACCTGCATTCCGATATCGATACCGTCGAGCGAGTCGAAATTATCCGCGACCTACGGCTCGGCGTGTTCGATGTTCTGGTGGGCATCAACCTGCTGCGCGAAGGCCTTGATATCCCCGAAGTGTCTCTGGTGGCCATTCTGGATGCCGACAAAGAAGGCTTTCTGCGGTCGGAGCGCAGCCTCATCCAGACGATGGGGCGGGCGGCACGAAATATTAATGGTCGGGCTATTCTCTACGCCGACCGCATAACCGATTCAATGTATCGCGCCATGGGGGAAACGGAGCGGCGCCGCCAGAAACAATTGGCGTTTAATATAGAGCACGGCATCACGGCACGAGGAGTCAGCAAGGCGGTGCGCGAAATGATAGATGGCGTCATGGTCTCGCCATCTGTTCCATCGTTCGCCGACGATATCTCCCTTGACGTTCTGCACGACGATAAATCCCTGGCCAAGGAAATCCGCCGGCTGGAGAAACTGATGATGGACCACGCGAAGAATCTTGAATTCGAGCAGGCCGCGGCCGCGCGCGACAGCCTCAACCGGCTTAAGCAAAAAGCCTTGTTCTTATAATCAGCAGGCGGCGTGTCATCATATCGTCATGCTTGGGTGATAGGGCTTTTTTGCAACACTTCAGGGTTTTCTCGTGGGGTTAACCATTATTTCGATTCATTCGCCACAATGTTCGCCGGCATGCTGCGTTGCAGGATATTTCGTGGTGTATCGGGTTTATAAGACAAATCAGGGGTAATGCGGGTTTCATGATGTGTTGTAAGCCATTGCTATGACACCGATTTTATTTTGTCAACGTGTAAATCGGCAAAATGTAGGCTTGCAAAAACTCTTGCCTTATTGCGGGTTTTCCCGCACACTCATGCCTATGATGACTAAGGTACTTTTCGTTTGCATGGGTAATATCTGTCGCTCACCAAGCGCAGAGGGCGTCTTTCGCCGTTTAATCGACGAATCCGGGCTCTCTGGAGTCGTGGGCGTCGATTCCGCTGGTACCCACAGCTTCCATATTGGCGAAGCCCCCGACGCACGCGCCCAGGCGGCCGCCCGTAAGCGCGGCTATGAACTCGCGCATTGTGTCGCGCGGCAAATCACTCCGGAGGACTTCCGCGAGTACGATCTCATCCTCGCAATGGATTGGGAAAATTTGTCGGCGCTTCAGCAGCAATGTCCAAAAATTTATCAGCACAAGCTCATGTTGCTCATGCGCTTTGCGAATGAATTCGAAGAGGCGACTGTGCCCGATCCCTATTACGGGGGTCCCGAAGGTTTCGGCAAAGTGCTCGACTACCTGGAAGACGCATGTCAGGGTGTATTGGAGCTCGTGCGTAAACGGGCAACACAATACCAGGCTGCTTAATCCCAATCACTATCCGCTTATCCAAACCGTGCACAGGCACGGTTTTTTTTCGCCGCTCTGTTGGCCGATACCTTACCAATTTAGTCCACCTTTGTTATACTTGACTGAATTGGTCGGGTATAAAGTCGCCGGTCAATGCTTATTCCCACATCAGGCTTTGGCAAGGATCACCATGCGTTTAACGACTAAAGGACGTTTCGCGGTTACGGCAATGATCGATTTGGCGCTGCGCCAGCAAAGCGGCCCCGTGACGCTGGCCGCGATCAGCGATCGTCAGAACATTTCACTGTCTTACCTTGAGCAGCTTTTCGGCAAACTTCGCCGCCATGAACTGGTCGATAGCATCCGAGGTCCGGGCGGCGGGTATTCCCTGGCCCGCTTGGCGCGCAATATCACGGTCGCCGACATCATCTTCGCGGTGGACGAACCGCTCGACGCCACGAGCTGCGGTGGCAAGGAAGACTGCAATATCGGTCGCAACGGCAATACCGGCAAATGCATGACGCATGAATTATGGTCGACGCTTAATCGTAAAATGGTAGATTATCTGGATTCGGTATCTCTGCAGGACTTGGTCGACCAGCAACGCATGCGCCTGCTGCATGAAGCGACCCAGGCTCAGGTTGCCGTGCGCCAGAACCGCTCGCCCGATGTCCTCATCAAGACATCCATATCCGCCTAATGTAACTGTCAGGAACCCTTGCCCGATGCCGTCACACCCCGTGTATCTCGATTATTCGGCCACCACACCGGTGGACCCGCGCGTCGTCGAGAAAATGTTGCCATGGTTGTACGAGCGGTTCGGCAATCCTGCTTCGCTTAGCCATTCCTATGGCCTGGACGCCCTCGATGCGGTCGAGCAGGCCCGAACGCAAGTGGCGCAATTGGTCAACGCCGATCCGCGCGATATCGTTTGGACGTCGGGGGCAACGGAATCAAATAACCTCGCAATCAAGGGCGTCGCCAGCTTCAATGCAGGCCGTGGAAAGCACATCGTTACGGTCAAGACCGAGCACAAGGCCGTGCTCGACACCTGCCGCGAACTGGAGCGGCAGGGTTTCGAGCTGACGTATCTCGATGTCGAGCCGGACGGCATGCTGGATCTCGACGCCTTCAGGGCCGCATTGCGCCCCGACACCATATTGGCTTCGGTCATGTTGGTGAATAATGAGATCGGGGTCATTCAAGACATAGCCGCCATTGGGCGGGCATGCCGCGAACGCGGTGTCGTGTTTCATGTCGATGCGGCTCAGGCCACAGGCAAGGTGGAAATCGATCTGCGAACGACCCCGGTGGACCTGATGTCGTTTTCGGCGCACAAGACATATGGGCCAAAAGGCGTGGGTGCCCTATATATCGGCCGCAAGCCGCGCGTGCGGCTCCATGCGCAAATGCACGGCGGCGGCCACGAGCGCGGCATGCGCTCTGGCACGTTGGCAACCCACCAAATCGTGGGCATGGGCGAAGCGTTTCACTTGGCGAAGCTTGAAATGGCTGAAGAAGTCGGGCGCATAGGGCGGTTGCGCGACCGGTTGTGGTCAGGACTCCGTACGATCGATGGGGTCTTCCTGAACGGCCATGCCGACAAGCGCGTGGCGCACAACCTCAACCTCAGCCTTGATTATGTTGAAGGCGAGGCTCTTCTATTGGGGCTGCGCAAGCTTGCCGTCTCGAGCGGATCCGCATGCACCTCCGCCAGTCGCGAGCCGTCTTATGTATTGCGCGCACTGGGGCGCGGCGACGAGTTGGCTCATAGTTCGATTCGGTTCAGCCTGGGCCGCTACACAACTCAGCAAGATATCGATTTCGCCATCGGCGAACTTTCGCGCACCATCAATCGCTTGCGCGACATGTCGCCGCTATGGGAGATGGTGCAACAAGGCATCGATCTGAATACGGTACGCTGGGCGGCTTAAGGTTAGGGAGACAGGCGGTATGAAATACAGCGACAAGGTGCTCGATCACTTCGAGAATCCGCGCAACGTGGGCGTGTTCGATGCGACGGATCCCCGTGTCGGCACTGGCATGGTCGGAACGCCGGCCGCCGGCGAAGTCATCAGATTGCAGATCAAGGTCGACGATTCGGGTATCATTGAAGCATCCAGGTTCAAGACCTACGGCTGCGGTTCTGCCATTGCATCGGCGTCGCTTGCCAGCGAACTGATCAAAGGCAAGACTATCCAGCAGGCATTGGCAATTCGCAACGCGCAAATCGCGCAGGAACTGGAACTGCCGTCGGTCAAGATCCATTGTTCCATCCTGGCTGAAGACGCTATCAAGGCGGCAGTCCAGGACTACACGGCAAAGCACAAGGACTAATCATGGGAATTACGCTTACACAGCGGGCGGCTGACCACATCAGCCGATATATCGAGAAACGAGGCAAAGGCTTGGGCCTGCGCCTTGGCGTGCGCACAACGGGGTGTTCGGGCATGGCTTACAAGCTCGAATATGTCGACGAGCCGAATCCGGATGACCAAGTCGTCGAGCAACTGGGCGTCAAGGTCTTCATCGACCCGGAGAGCTTGCAGTTCCTGGAAGGTACGCAGCTCGATTACACGCGGGAAGGGCTGAACGAAGGATTCAAATTCGTGAACCCCAACGAGAAAGCCACATGTGGCTGCGGTGAATCATTCACGGTTTAAAGGTGCCGGCACCTCACTTGCGATTCGGGCTGGCCGCCAATCGATTGCATCATGAAACGCATGGAGCCGCCGTGTTCAAGTGGCTGGAACACTCGGCCGCCGGCATCCGCGAGCTAGGCATAGAGTTCCACACGGTCGGCCGTACGTTCGACGCCATTGAACGGTCTGGCTTGCTGGAGGGCCACGCTGGCCTGCTGCGATATCCTTTCGGTCGGGAAGGCGGCTTGATGAAGCTGGTGGCCCGTGTGACCGAAGGCCGAGATGGCGCCCGACCTGACGACGCCCGACCGTTCGACGGCGCCATTTACCTGATCGATCCGGTAGATCCATCGTCCATTTTTCCGGAGGCGCTGGCATTGAAGCGCCAGTGCATCACGCACGGGCGGCCATTCGTTTCGACGCTGATGGGCGCGATCGAATGGGTGGAAGTAGAACGCATTTGCGCCGGCCTGGCGCCCGATCCCGCGTTGCAGCCTATGTTCGACTTTGACAGCCAGACGCTTGCCCTGATCGCGCACGATGCGCTCAAGGACGATATGGTGGCGTTCGCCGACACACATTTCGATTTGCTGTCCCGTTTTGCCACGCGGATAGGTACTGGCACGACTGCCGGCAGGCTCAATGCGCTGGCCGTGTCCAAAGGTTGGCCACGACATACGCCGTGGGTACAGGCGTATCTGAGTGGGCCGCTGGGCGGCGATGCGCAAATTGCGGAACTCGTCCTGGAGCGCCGTTGCCAGCGTGTGATCTTCTTCGAGGACCCGCACGTCGCCCGGCAACACGAAGCCGATATCCAGCTGCTGGAGCGGGCCGTGCGCGTCGTGACCGACAAGGCCAGCTGTGTGGCGTCGCCCGCCGTCGCACACAAGTGGGCGACGGCCATGAGGCGTCTTTAAGCGCCTCAGCGTTTCAAGCCGGGTCTTCGCGGCGCAAGTGCGGAAATAAAATCACATCGCGAATGCTGGGGCTGTCGGTCAATAGCATGACCAGCCTGTCGATCCCTATGCCGCAGCCGCCGGTGGGCGGCATACCGTATTCGAGGGCGCGAATGTAGTCGGCGTCGTAGTACATCGCTTCTTCGTCGCCAGCGTCTTTGGCATCGACCTGCGCCAGAAAACGGGCTGCCTGGTCTTCGGGATCGTTCAATTCGGAAAAACCGTTGGCGATTTCGCGGCCGGTCATGAAAAGCTCGAAGCGTTCAGTGACGCCCTCTTGGGTATCCGACGCGCGGGCCAGCGGCGACACTTCGATGGGATAGTCGACGATATACGTTGGATTCCACAATTTGGCTTCGGCGGTTTCTTCGAACAAGGCCAATTGCAGGGCGCCCACACCGGCCCGCGCCAGCACTGGGCCGGTTATGTCGGCGCCTAGACGCTTGAGTTCGGTGCGCAGGAACGCTTCGTCCGCCAGCTGATTCTCTTCGTAGACGGGCGCATATTTTACGATGGCCTGCACGATGGTTAGCCGATCGAAGGGCTGGCTAAGATCCAGCGGCTTTTCCTGGTAGGTCAGCACGGCGCTGCCCGTTGCGGCAATAGCGGCTTCCCGTATAAGCGATTCGGTGAAATCCATTAGCCACTTATAGTCGGTATAAGCGGCGTAGAACTCCATCATGGTGAACTCCGGGTTATGCCGGGGGCTTACACCTTCGTTGCGAAAATTGCGATTGACCTCGAACACGCGCTCGAATCCGCCGACCACCAGCCGTTTCAAATACAGTTCCGGCGCGATGCGCAGGAACATTTCCATATCCAGGGCATTATGGTGGGTGATGAATGGCTTGGCGGCCGCGCCGCCGGGTATGGCATGCAGCATGGGTGTTTCGACTTCCAGGAAGCCGGCACTGAGCATGAACTGCCGTATGCTGCCCATGGCCTTGCTGCGCGCCAGGAACGTGGTGCGCGTCTCCTGGGTCATGATCAGGTCGACATAGCGCTGACGATAACGCAGCTCCTGGTCGGCCACTCCATGGAACTTGTCCGGGAGGGGCCGTAGCGATTTGGCCAATAGGCGTACCGATGTGGCATGTACCGATAGTTCGCCCTTGTTGGTCTTGAACATGGTGCCTTCAATGGCCAGGATATCGCCGATATCCCAGGTTTTGAAGTGGGCGTAAGTGTCTTCCCCCACATTATTCTTGTCCAGGAAGATTTGAATCCGTCCCGATGCATCCTGTAGCGTGGCGAAGCTGGCCTTGCCCATGACGCGTTTCAGCATCATGCGACCAGCCACCTTTACGTGCTTGCTTATTTCGGCAAGGGCTTCCTTGTCGAGTTCGTCGTAAGCCTGATGCAAGTCGGCCGACACGCTGTCAGGGCGGAAATCGTTGGGATAGGCTACACCTTCGGTACGCAGCTTAGCCAGTTTGCCACGGCGTTCGGCTATAAGGTGGTTTTCGTCGATGGCAATGGGGGAAGGGGAAGTGTCGTTCATCAAATTCAGTTAGTTGAGCATGTTCGGATATCGTCCAGCACGGTTGCGCCGAAATCATCGCGGTCTATATAGCGGAGTATTTTATTGGCGACGATGGCGGGCGACGCCAGTTGGCCTTGCTCGTGCAGCTGCACGAATCGTTCGACCGCGGGGAAGTCGCCTGCCTGGCTGCCGCGTATATGTTCTTGCATTTGTGTGTCCACCACGCCGGGTGCTAGCGACACAACGCGCGCACCGTGTTTTTCGGCGGCAAAGACCTGGGTATACATATCCAGCGCGGCCTTCGTCGCGCAATAGACGCCCCAGCCCGCGGTCGGACTGCGGCCGGCACCAGACGATATGTTAAGTATGCGGCGGTCCGCGTTTGCGGGGGTGGCGCGCAAGACTGCCGCCGTGAGCACCATAATGCTGGTCACATTAAGTGTGAATGCCGCCGCGATGGTCAGGGGATCGAGCAGATCGTCCGCCTGGTTGACCGGGTCTACGGTGCCCGCGTTATTAATGAGCAAATAGCGTTGTGCGCCTTGCGGGATCATGCCGGCCAACGCCTGTGCCGCTTGTGTCACGTCGGCGGAGTCGGACAAGTTGGCTTGCAATTGCTGCAAGCTTGCCCCGGTTTCGGTTGCGCGGGACGCCAGTTCGCCATTCTGGTTGCGAGCAATAGCGATGACGTGGTTGCCGTCTTGTATGAGCCCCATGGCCAAGGCATGGCCCAACCCGCGGGAGGCGCCGGTAACAATGGCAACTGTTTTCACTTGCATGGCTACACCCCTTGTTTTAAGCTCGCCTGGATGAATGGGTCGAGATCGCCGTCCAGGACCTTCTGTGTATTCGAAATTTCAACGTTGGTGCGCAGGTCTTTTATGCGGCTCTGGTCCAGCACATAAGATCGGATCTGATGGCCCCAGCCCACGTCGGTTTTGGAGTCTTCCATTTTCTGCTGTTCGGCCATGCGGGTGCGCATTTCCAGCTCGTACAAGCGCGACTTCAGCATTTGCATGGCTTCGGCGCGGTTGCGGTGTTGCGACCGGTCGTTTTGGCACTGTACGACAATCCCGGTGGGCAAGTGCGTCAGACGTACGGCGGAATCGGTTTTATTGATGTGTTGACCGCCCGCGCCGCTGGCACGGTAGGTATCGACACGCAAGTCGGCCGGGTTGATGTCGATTTCGACCGAATCGTCGACTTCAGGATAGACGAATACGCTGGCAAACGAGGTATGGCGGCCGTTGGCCGAATCGAATGGACTTTTGCGCACGAGCCTGTGTACGCCGGTTTCGGTGCGCAAGTAGCCGAACGCGTATTCCCCGGTGATCTTTATGGTGGCCGACTTGATGCCGGCAACTTCGCCGTCGGACTCTTCCAGGACTTCCGCTTTGAAGTCTTTGCGTTCGCAATAACGCAAGTATTGGCGTAGAAGAATCGACGCCCAGTCCTGAGCCTCGGTGCCGCCGGCGCCGGCCTGTATGTCCATGAAGCAGTTGAGCGGATCGGCCGGGTTCGAGAACATGCGGCGGAATTCCAAATCTTCGAGCCGTTTTCCTATGGCGTCTGTATCGCGCTCGATGGCCATGAGCGTGGCATCGTCGTCGTCTTGAGCCGCCAGTTCGAAAAGCTCTTGGGCGTCTGTCAGGCCGGCGCCGATGTCGGTCAGGGTGCCGACGATGGCTTCCAGGTTCTTTTTCTCGCGCCCCAAATCCTGAGCGTTCTTGGGGTCGTTCCAGACTTCCGCGCTCTCGAGTTCGGCGTTTACGAACTGCAGGCGTTCAGACTTGGCATCGTAGTCAAAGATACCCCCGTAGCGCCAACTGCCGTTCCCCGAAGTCTTCCAGGCGGGCGGCGAGTTGGTTTTGACGTTCGGCTTCCATAGATTTTCCTGAGTATGTTGGGCACGCCCACATGGCGTTTGTTTCGGTTAGCCGAACATTTTAACCCGTAGACGGCCTGCGGCCCGCCGGCCGCTAGAAAACCTCTAGTTCAGGCAGCCACAGCGAAATCTGCGGAAAGTACGTGACCACTATCAAAAACGCCAGGAGCACAATAAGCCAGGGCGACGCGGCGCGCACGACTTGGCCGATGGTCATTTTGGTGATGCCAGCGGTGACGAATAAATTTAGCCCTATCGGCGGCGTAACCATGCCGATTTCCAAATTCACAACAAAGATAATGCCTAGGTGGACAGGGTCGATGCCCAGCTGTGTGGCGATGGGGAACAGGATAGGCGCGAGGATCAGAATAATGCCGGTGGGCTCCATGAACATGCCGGCGACGAGCAGCAATATGTTGACGACGATCAGAAACTGCCATGCAACCATGTCCCATGCAATGATTTGCTCGGCAATGGCTTGGGGAATGCGTTCTGTTGTCAGTACATGGGCAAAGAGCAGGGCGTTCACAATAATGAACATCAGCATGACCGTGACTTTGGAGGCATCCATCAACACGTCCGGGACCTGGCGCATGCCGATGTCGCGGTATACAAAAACGGCAACGAAGAAGGCATAGACGGCGGACACGGCGGCAGCTTCGGTGGGCGTGAAAATCCCTCCGTAAATCCCGCCCAGGATAATGATGATAAGCATCAACCCCCAGAATGAGTCGCGTCCGGCAATGGCAACTTCCTTGAACGAGGCGCGCGGCTGTCGCGGCATGTCTTTGACGCGCGCCACAATGTAGATGACGATCATCAGCAACAGGCCCAGTAGGGCGCCGGGTACGACGCCCGCCATGAAAAGCTTGCCTACCGACGTTTCCGTAGCGGCGCCATAGACGACCATGACGATAGACGGCGGGATGAGTATCCCCAACGTCCCCGCGTTGCATATGACGCCCGCGGCAAAGGCCTGCGTATAGCCGGACCGCACCATCCCCGCGATAACGATGGAACCCACGGCGACCACGGTGGCTGGGGATGACCCCGACACCGCGGCAAACAGACAGCAGGCCAGCACCGAAGCGATGGCCAGTCCGCCATGCAGATGACCGACCACGGCGATGGCAAAGCGGATCATGCGGCGGGCAACGCCGCCCGTTGTCATGAATGAGCCGGCAAGAATGAAGAACGGTATGGCCATCAGCGTGTAGTGCTCGGAGCTTTCGAACATTTTCAGCGACAGCGAAGGCAGGGAATCGTGACCAAATACAAGTATGGTCAGCAGTGAAGACAGGCCTAACGAAACGGCCACCGGCATGCCCATGAACATGAACACGAACAGCATGATGAAAAGGGCGGCTGTGGTCATTTCCGCTCCTGCCTGGGTGACGCTACATCGCTGCGGTACTTCAGCGCGTCTTCGACTTCATCGCCCAGCAACTGGACATCCTTGCCGCTGAGCATGTTGTACAGCACTTCCGAAAACCGCAGAAATAGCAGTGCAAAGCCGATGGGCATGACCAAGCGCGGCACCCATTGGGGAATGGGAATGTCTTGCGCAAGAATGCCGATATCGTAAATTTTTCCCACGTAGATCCAACTTCCCACGAAGACGATGGCGGCATAAAGAAGGCACAACACCGTGGCTACCACGCCTATGCGGTGTGCCAATGTGCGAGGCAGGATTTTGACCAGTGCATCGACCCCAATGTGGGCACCGACCCGAACACCGTAGGAGAGGCCAAGAAAGATCAGGCCGCCGAACAGGAAGGTGGTGAGTTCAAGCGCCCAGACGAAGCTATAGTTGAATATGTAGCGCGCGATGACCTGCGCAAAGGTAACGATCGTCATTAGCGCCAGAAGCAAGGCGATCAGTCCCTCTTCCAGCCGATGGAACCAGACTGTCTTCATATTGAATTCCCGCTGCAGCGGATCGGCGCGGCCGCGGCAAAGCGGCCGTCGGCCTATGCGCTTTAGTTATTCGACTTGAGCGCTGATTGGATCAGCTCGGGTCCGATGTCGCCTTCGAATTTTTTCCAGACGGGCTCCATGGCTTTGCGCCAGGCCGCCACGTCTTCCTTGGTGAGTGTTTGAACCTTGGCTTTATTGGCGTCGACGATGCGCTTGCGGTCGCGCTCGTTAAGTTCGGAAGCCAGATTGTTGGCATAGACGGTTGCGTCGGCCATGGCTTTTTCCAGGCCGGCGCGTACATCGTCCGGAAGGCCGTCCCACCATTTGGCGTTGGTGACGACCATGTAGTCGATGACGCCATGATTCGTATTGGCGATGGTTGCCTGGACTTCGTGGAACTTCTGGGAGTAGATGTTCGACCACGTGTTTTCCTGGCCGTCCACCACGCCCGTTTGCAGGGCTTGATAGACTTCGCTGAATGCCAGCTTTTGCGGGTTGGCGCCAAGCTGGCGGAATTGCGCTTCCAACACGTCTGACGCCTGAATGCGGAACTTGAGCCCCTTGATGTCTTCGGGTCGCGTGAGCTTGTCTTTATTGGTGGACAGTTGCTTCAAGCCGTTATGCCAATACGCCAGGCCCTTGAGCCCGCGGTTGGTCATGGAATTGAGCAACGCTTTGCCGGGTTCGCTTTGCTGGAAGCGATCGACAGCCGCCATATCGTCGAAAAGGAAGGGGAGATCGAACAACTGGACCTTTTTGGTGTAACGGTCGAACTTCGACAACGAGGGCGCAATGAACTGGACGTCGCCCAGCAGCACGGCTTCGAGTTCCTTGGCGTCGCCAAACAATTGCGAGTTGGGAAACACCTGAACCTGTACTTTTCCAGGCAGGTTTTTTTCCGCCAGTTCTTTGAATTTGATGGCGCCTTGGCCTTTTGGCGTGGCGTCGGCGACAACATGGCTGAACTTGATCACAATGGGCTGTTGCGCCAAGGCGGACCCGGCAAACGAAAGCGCAAGACTGCTGGCCAGGATGGTAAGAAACCGCGTAGTGGTTTGTTTCATGGCTTGTCTCCGTATTGTTATCGTCGCGCGGGCTGGCCGACTATGCGTTCACTCTACCGATGTAAATTTGCTGTGTCAAAGTTTTGGAATTGGGGTTTTTACGGGCGGATACCCCGGATTCGCTCGGAACGGCGGCGCAATAGCTCTAGGCTGGCAAGCAACAAAATGGATACAGTGATCAGCAGCGTGGCAACCGCCAAAATAGTGGGGTTGATCTGTTCGCGCAGGCCCGCGAACATTTGGCGGGGTATGGTGCGTTGCTCGGGGCCCGCCAGAAACAGCACCAGCACGACCTCATCGAACGACGTTACGAACGCGAATAAAGCGCCCGAAATGACTCCTGGACGTATCAACGGCATGACCACGTCGCGAAACGTCCGAATGGGTGAAGCACCCAGGCTTAGGCCGGCCCGGTACAAGGACTGATCAAAGCCGGCAAGCGTTGCCGTCACGGTAATGATGACGAACGGTACTCCCAGGGTGGCATGCGCAATGATCAGGCCGGCGAAGCTCCCCACCAGGTTGAAGCGCGTATAGAAAAAAAACATACCCGCCGCCACGATGATGAGCGGCACGATCATCGGGGATAGCAGCAGAGCGGTGATGCTGCGTCGAAATGGCATGGTGTCGCTGGCCAGGCCCACAGCGGCTATCGTACCGAGCACCGTGGCAATGAGCGTGGCGAAGATTCCAATGAAAAAGCTGTTGCGTATGGCAAGCAGCCAGTTGTCGCTGTTGAATATCGAGGCATACCATTTCAGGGAATACGCATCCGCCTGAAAACGCACCATCCCCTCGGTAAAGCTGAAGAATGGCTCTGCATTGAACGACAGCGGAATAATGACCAGGATGGGGAGAATGAGGAAGAACAGAACCCCCCAAGCGACCACCTTGAGAAGATAGGCAGCCGCTTTGTGGCGCCAAGTGTAGTAGGCGGGTTGCGTGAACATGGCTTATCCCAGTTTGATATTGCTTGCGCCCACCAGGCGGTCGTACACCCAGTACAGCGTAAGGATAAGCACCAGCAGCAGTGTGCCCAGGGCGGCGGCCAGTCCCCAATTGCTCGATTGCTGCATATGAAAGGCAATGATGTTGGAAATCATCTGGCCGTCGGTTCCGCCGACCAGGGCGGGCGTAATGTAATAGCCCACGGAAATGATGAACACCAGCAGTGTGCCAGCGCTTAGTCCAGGCAGGCTCAGGGGAAGAAATATGCGCAGGAAAGCGGCGAATGGACGGCTGCCCATCGACAACGCCGCTCGCATGTAGCTGGGATCGATACCGCGCATGACGCTATATAGCGGGAGCACCATGAAGGGCAACAGGATATGCGTCATGGCGATGATGGTCGCGTAGCGGGTGTAAAGCATCTCCAGCGGCTGATCGATGATGCCCGCGGCCCGCAGGACGGAATTGATCACGCCATTGGTTTGCAGAAGGGCGATCCAGGCGGTCGTGCGTACCAGCAACGATGTCCAGAAAGGCAGCAACACAAGCACCATCAGGGCGTTTGCCACTCTGCGCGGCGCATGCGCCAGATACCACGCCAGCGGATATCCGAGCACGATGCATAGCAGTGTGATGGTAAGGGCCATGCCCAATGTCTTGCCGTAAAGCTGCAGATAAATGCGGGCCGACTCCCGCCATGTGATGCTGCCGTCCGGACTGCGGTCGAGATCGAGCGCGGTCAGGTAGTAGGCGTCGGTATAGACATGTCCGATAGCGCGGATGGCATGCCAAAGTTCTGGCCGCAGCCACCGCGCATCGGCTTGGCCCAAGAGCGTCGGGCCGTGTTGCGCCAGTTCAGTATCGTCCACGTTGCGCAGCTTGCGCCCCGTGGCATTGACCATGCTGGATGCACCCGGATACGCCCGATTGATGGCCGCCGCCAATACGCCCACCTTGCGATCGCGGGCAAGTTGGTTAAGCTCCATGGCCATTTCGGACAGTGTCGCGTCGGGTGGGACCTTGGTTCCATTCCACTTCGATAACCGCGCCAATGTTTGCGGTATGAGCTCGACGATGGTGGGGTTGTACACGCTGCGATACAGCATCGTTGCGATAGGCGCCACGAAGGCGAAAACGATAAAGACCAGTAACGGCACGACCAGCAACAGGCTGGCACGCCGGCGTGAGCGTAAATGGCGCCTTTCATGGCGCTTTTCGTCAGTCGTCAAGCCGGCGGCTGTCATCCTGTGCCTGGCTTACTTCAGGAGCCACTCATTGAAGCGTTCGCCAAGGTTTTCGCCATAGTCAGCCCAAAAAATACCGTCGGCCTTTATACCTTTGTCTACGTGGGAGGTTGGCAATTGATCGACGACGTCCTTTGCGACGAGCGCCATGGAAGAATTGCGCGGCGGCCCATAGGCTACGTCTTGAAAGCCGGCCAGTGCCTTGGTGCTGGTCGTGAACGCAACAAACTCCATGGCTTGCTTCAGGTTGGGCGTGCCCTTGACGATGCCCCATGCGTCCAGGTCGTAGATGTTGCCGTCCCACACGATGGTAAAGGGCTTGCCTTCACGCTTTATCGCGTCGAAGAACCGGCCATTGGCCGATTGCACCATGACCGCGCCGCCATCATTGAGCACTTGCGGCGCCTGGGACCAACTGTCGAACCAGACGATGTCCTGCTTGATGGTGTCGAGCTTCGCGAAGGCCCGGGCCTGGCCCTCGGGGGTCGCCAATACCTTGTAGACGTCCGCGGGCTTCACGCCGTCCGCCAGCAATGCCCATTCAAGATTGACCTGCGCCCGCTTGCGTACCGCGCGTTTGCCGGGAAACTTTTTCAGGTCGAAGAAGTCCTGGATGGTGGTGGGGGCCTTGTCGCCCATGGTTTTATTGTTGTACGCATAAACGGTGCTCCACACGATTTCGCCGACGCCGCATTCATTGTCCAGGGCCGCCGGTATGAAGTCTTTTTCGGCGGGAACACCGTCGTCGCCCGGCAAGAGAATGTCTCGGGGGATGACCTCCAGCAGCCCCTCGGAGCAGGCGCGTTCCAGGTCGATGGTCTCGATGTCGACGACGTCCCATTGCACCTTTCCGGCCTGAACCTGGGCCTTGATCTCGGCGATGCCCCCGGTATAGTTTTCGAACAATACCTTGTTGCCGGTCTTCTCCATGTAAGGATCGATTTGATGAACCTTCTGCGCCGCGCCATAGGCTCCGCCGAACGAAACGGCGGTAAGCGTCTGCTGGGCCATGGCACTGCCGGCCAAGGCCATGCTGACGAGCAATGCCGGACCTGCAAGCTTCCTGAGTTTATTCATTACTTATCTCCTGGGATCGGGTTGGGTAATGCCTTGAATGCAAAGCAGTCGCTGGCCATCCAGTTCAGCGCTGCCAATTGCCCGTCAGTGAACGCGGGAGCCCGGGTATCGTTCAGTGTCTTGACGACGACTGGACAGCCATTGGGCAGTTCAAAATAATATCGGATGAAATCGCCTACATAATGGCGTGCAACGAAGCGGGCGGCGAGCTGATTGGGCGATGTCGAGCCTTCGGTGGCAATCGACAACTTTTCAGGCCGCACAGAAACGATGCACGAGTCGCCCGCCGGAGAGGCGTAGCAGTCGCCGTGCTGGGCAACGACCATCGTTCCGTCGGACAACTCGATCGAGGTGTGCCTGTTTTCCAAGCGGCGGACAACACCGGGGATAAGATTGTTCTCGCCGATAAAGCTGGCCACAAAGGCATTTGCCGGCCGTTCGTATAGTTGGTCCGGCGTGGCGTACTGTTGCACCACGCCATGATTGAATACCGCTATCCGGTCGGACATGGTCAATGCTTCAGTCTGGTCGTGGGTGACGTAGATGACGGTAAAGCCCAGGCGCTTGTGCAGCCGGGTGATTTCGAATTGCATTTGTTCGCGCAGTTTCTTGTCGAGCGCTCCCAGCGGTTCGTCCATCAGGACCAGTGTAGGTTCGAAGATGAGCGCCCGGGCCAAGGCGACGCGTTGCCGTTGTCCGCCCGATAATTGGCCGGGATGCCGGTTCCCGAAATCGCTGAGTTCGATCAAGTCCAGGTAGTGCCCGACACGTTCAGCAATGTGGGCCCGGGCGAGCTTTCGTATGCGCAGCGGATAGGCCAGGTTTTCGGCTACCGTCATGTGCGGGAATAACGCGTAGTTCTGGAATACCATCCCGATATTGCGCTTGTACGGAGCCGCGCGCGTTATGGCCTGGCCGTCGACGGTTATTGATCCGCTGGTCACGTTTTCGAAACCGGCGAGCATCATGAGGACAGTGGTCTTGCCTGAACCCGAAGGACCCAGCAGGGTGACGAATTCGCCGCGCCGCACGTCGAGGCTGAAGTCTTTGACGACTAGTGCCTTTTGATCGTATGTTTTCTTCACGTTGGCGAAGCGGAGAAATTCGCCGTCGTTGACATCGTCCATTGACAACCTCGCTGCGGGGGACTCTTGTGGCAGATTGCCGTGCTAACGTTGCTGGCTGCGGGAACATCTTAATACATGAAAGCCAGGCGCTACTATTCGGTAACAGATGATAAAAGGAAATTTTGGTGCGATTTATCCATACAGCCGATATCCATTTAGATAGCCCGCTGACCGGCCTAAGCGCCTACGCGGACGCACCGGTCGATATGCTGCGCACGGCAACGCGGGACGCATTCACCAATCTGGTGAATCTGGCAATAGATGAAAATATCGACTTCATGATCATTGCAGGCGACTTGTACGACGGTAACTGGAAGGACCACAACACCGGGCTTTATTTCTCGAAGGAAATGGGGCGCTTGCGGAATGCGAAGATACCCGTCTACCTGCTATACGGCAACCATGACGCCGAAAACGAAATGACAAGACGGCTGTTATTGCCCGACAACGTCTTTGTGTTCGACAGCCGCAAGCCGTCCAGCTTCACGCTGGACCATCTGGGCGTCGTCCTGCATGGGCGCAGCTTCAGGGACGCGGCCACTGTCGACAATCTCGTGCCAGGCTATCCCGATCCCGTGCCTGGCCTGGTCAACATTGGTGTATTGCACACCGCACTGGAGGGGAATGCCGCGCATGCGAACTATGCGCCATGCAGCTTGGCGCAACTGCACGCCAAGGGCTATCAGTATTGGGCATTGGGTCACGTGCACGAGTATGCAATGTGGGAGGAAGCAGCCGTCGTCGTTTTTCCGGGCAATCTGCAGGGTCGCCACATCCGTGAGCCGGGCCCGCGTGGTGCGGTGCTGGTGAATATCGACGATGGCAACCGCGTGCAGGTCGAGCGCGTATACGTCGACGTATTGCGGTGGCATCCGCTGAATGTCGATGTTGCTGATCGGCAATCATTCAATGACGTGGTGCGGACGATTGCCGACGCGTTGGAAAGCCTGGTCACGCAAGCGTACGTATCGTTGCCCTTGGCGGTGCGCGTGACCGTCACGGGCAAAACCCCCGCGCATGGCGACCTCTTCGGGCTCGAGGCGCAGTTGCGCCTCGAGGTGTTGGCAGCCATTGCCGTGCTGGGCAATGAGCGCCTATGGCTGGAAAAGCTGCGGCTGGCAACACAGCCGGTCGACGACGACGATGCCTTGAGCGCCCGGGCCGACGCCTTGGCTGATTTGCATACGTTGCTGGCCAATGTCCATACAGATGAAGACTTTGTGCAGTCGCTGCGGAGCGACCTGGCGTTGCTGATCAATAAGGCGCCTTTGGAACTGCGGCCTATCGTGCCGTATTTCGACGACATCAAGGATGGGACGCTTGGCCGGCTGCTGCGGGATATTGAGCCGTCCTTGATCGCCTACTTGTCGAAGGCGGAATGACATCATGCGACTTGCACGACTCGACCTGATACGTTACGGTAAATTCACAGACCGCTCGGTGGATCTGCCTCGGTCTCCTTGCGATTTCCACATGGTGGTCGGCCGGAACGAGGCGGGTAAATCCACAATGCGGCAGGCGGTGTACGACCTTTTCTACGGATTTCATGTCCATAGCCCGCTCGACTTCCTGCATCCAAAAAGCGAACTGCGTCTTGGGGCTCTTATCGAGCATGCGGGCGGTACGCTCGAATTCCATCGGGTGAAAGGCAATAAAAATACCATTCGCGATGACGGCGACACGCCGCTGCCCGACACAACATTGGCACCCTACCTGGGCAAGGTCACCGGAGATTTTTTCAATAAGATGTTCGGGTTGGATCATCCGCGCCTGATCAAGGGCAGTAACGACATGCTCAAGGCGCAGGACGATGTCGGCCAAGTGTTGTTTCAGGCAGCCGCGGGTGTGGCAAGCCTTGGTACGGTGTACGAGGCGTTGCAGGCCGAAGCCGCCGCCTTGTGGGCGCCTCGCAAGTCCAAAGACCGCCTCTGGTATGCCGCCCTGGCGCAGCTGGACGAGGCGACCGCCGCGCTGAAAGACGCGACCGTCCGCCCGCGGGACTGGGCCGACGCGAATCATCGTGTCGCACAACTACGGGAGGACGGCGAGCAACAGGCCGCCAAGTATCGCGAACTGCTCGCACGCCGTGAACGGCTTGAGAGAGTGCGGCGTCTTGCACCCGGGTTGAATGTATTGCTCGACACAGAGCATCGGCTTGCCGAGATGGGGGCCGTCATCGAGTTTTCCGATGACGCCGAAAATATACTGAACACCGCCGAACTCGAATTGGCCAGGGCCGATCAAAGGCGGGCGACGCACACCAGCGATATCGCGCGACTGGAAGCGTCGCTTGCCGCCTTGCAAATCGATGATGCGGTCCTTGCGATAAGTGCCGATATTGAAGTGCTGGAAATGCTACGCCATCGGTACAGCTCACACCCGCAGTCCATCGAGCGCTATTTGGGCGAAGTGAATGCCCTATGGATAGATGCCTGCGAGGCTGGAGGACAGCTGGGCTGGCGCTGCGTCGATACCGACGCACTGCAGGCGCGTCTTCCGGGCCTGCCATTGCGCCGGCGAATAGAGCAATTGATCCGCGACCATGACGCCCTTGTGCGAAACGCTCAGGCCTCGGTGAAAGCGGTGCGCGACAGGCAAACCGAAATGGATACGCTTGCCGCCCGGGTCGAGGTTCTGGATGTCGTCGATGTGTCGCCCGCTCTGCAGGCTGCTGTATCGCTGGCCTCGGCGTTGGGCGAACCATATGCCGCGGCGCGCAAGGCCGGTCAGGCGGTGACAGCGGCGCGCGCCGACCTTGCGCGGGCAATGGAGGCGCTACGCGGATGGTCGGGCGACGTAACGGCACTGCGGATGCTCGCCTCGCCATCCAGGCAGGCGGTGGGCCAATGGGCGATCGAACGCCAGGCCTTGCTGTCGGAAGTCAGGTCCGCCCGGAAACGCCATGACGACTTGATCGCGGAGCAGCAAGACGAGGAACTGGCCCTGGCCCAATACAGGCAATTGCATAAGCCGGTTACTGGCGAAGATGTCGGAAAGGCGCGTGCGCAGCGCGATGAAGCCTGGCAAGACATCCGCGGCGGCCGGATGGCTCTCGACGCCGTTGCCGACACATTCCAGCATCATGTCGAGCATGCCGACCAGTTGGCCGACGCGCGACTGGACAATGCGCAGGAAGCAGCTGAGCTGCAGAATCGGGTGCACCGGCTGGCACGTGTGCGGCAGCAATGCGCACGTGCCGCGGGGCAGTTGCAGCAGCTCGATGCCGCGCTTGAAGCCTTCGATGCGCAATGGAGCGGGGTATGTAGAAGACTCGGCCTCGCCGCAATGCCCGTAGACCATGCTTCCGAGTGGCTGACGCAGAAAGAACGCGTACTCGAGGCTGCGCAACGCCTGGAAACGGCGCAGCAGGACGAGGCGGCATTGCTCGCCAGCCAAGAGCAGGCGCGCGTCGGCCTTCAGGCGGCCCTGCAAGCATCCGGGCTTGCCGCTGCCGGCGATGATCTTGCCGCGCTCCAGATCAAGGCCGGCAACCATATCCTGTCTGTGGAGTCCGCTAGAGCCAACCGCTTGGCCCTGAACGATCAGTTGGCGCAATGCAAGCCCATCCTGGCCGCGTTGCAAGAGGCGGAGTCGGCGGCTGACGCCGCGCTGGCGCAATGGCGCCACGAATGGGCTGACGCGCTCGGCAAAGCCGGACTGCCGGCCAATAGCGATACTGCCTTTGTCGCCGGCGCCCTGGGCCTGATGCAAACCGTGGAAGAACGGCTCGGCGCCATACGCCAGAGGCGCGTGGAACATATCGACGTCATGCGCGCTGAACTCGTCGAGTTCAAACGCATGGCGCTCAAGGCGGCGGCGCTGATCGGCGACGGCGACCCGGACCACGACCCCGCGCAAATAAGCAGGATGCTGGCGACCCGATTGTCCGCGTCGCGCCAGGCACATGAGCAGGCCAGGGCGTTGTCGCAGGAACTCTCCCATGCCAAGTCGCAGATGCGTCTGGCCGACGAGTCGATACAGACGGCCGAAGCCAGCCTGCGTCCGCTGCTGGATCGTGCCGGGGTGCAAAGCAATGACCTCCTGGCGCAGGCCATCAAGCGCTCCGACCAGTATCGGCGCCTGCGCGAGACGGCCGCAATCACCATCAAGCAATTGCTCGAAAACGGTGGGGGATGGAACCGCGAACAGATCCAGCACGAGGTGCAAAGCGCCGACCTTGAAGCACTGGCGACCGAATTAAGCGAGGTGCACGCTGCCATCGAGACCGCGGCGGCGGAACAAAGCCGCCTTGCCGTCGAGCAGGCGGACGCGCAACGCCAATTGGACGCCATCAGCGGCAACGATGCGGCGGCACGTGCCGAAGCGCGCCGCCAGGAAGCCTTGGCACAGATGGCGGACGCCGCCGAACGATATATCAGGGTGCATACCGCCGCCCGCATGCTGCGATGGTCCATCGACCGCTACAGGGAAGACAAGCAAGGCCCCATGCTGGCCCGGGCGGGCACCATTTTTTCGAGGCTGACGTTGGGGTCGTTTGATAGGTTGGTGGTCGATTTCGATCATCAACCGATGATGCTGGAGGGAATGCGCGCCGACGGGTCGAGAGTAGGGATAGGCGGCCTCAGCGATGGGACGCGCGACCAGCTATATCTGGCCCTGCGCCTGGCGGCGCTCGAGCTTCATCTTGAACATGCGGCTCCCATGCCATTTATTGCGGATGATTTATTCATCAATTTTGACGACAGTCGGGCAAAGGCCGGGCTGGAAGCGCTGGCGCGGCTGTCTCGGCACACGCAAGTCATTTTTCTTAGCCACCATGATCACCTGGTCGAGACAGCCAGAGCCGTCTTTGGCGCCGACATGAACCTGGTCGCTTTATAAGCCTTCCGGATATTCAACGTCGGGCGCCGTTTAGTCGGCCGCTTCCAACCCGCGCCTGGCCCGCATTGCGAGTCCAATGCGGGTGAGATCGGCCTGGGCCAACAGCCTGGCCGCCATGGGAAGTAGCTCGTCTTCTTCGTAGTTCAGGTGCTGTTCATACGTTTCGGTGAAAAGGGCCACGCCGTCCGGGGGTAGTGTTGCGGACTGGCCGGCGGCGATCAATTCGAGCGGATCTCGCAGGCGGGCCCACGCCGCCTCCAGGATCCGGTGTTGCGACGTCAGGTGTTCGATCATCTCCCGGATACAGACCGCATCGGAGCCCGCCATGGATTCCAATAAAGCGGGAAACAGATCGGCCTCTTCGTCGGCATGATGGAGCGGCGCCGCTGTATCGAAATACCGCTTAATGCGGGCGGCCGCCTGGCGTGCCTGGTCATCGCTGCCATGCGCCGGCAGATACGCCGCCAGACGGCCCAGAGTCGCGCACATTTTCTGAATGCGCAGGTGACAGGAAGCCAGCATCTCGAGGGGTACCTCTGTGCTGGCTGCGGGGTCGGGAAAGCCGGGGAATGAAGTGCTCAAGATGGGTATCCTGTAAAGCAGCCAACCGTTATGATCCGTTATTCGTAAAAGCATAGCAAAACAATAGGAGCCAGACATGCCGCAACCCAATCATATATCCGCACTGGGTGTTCCCGACGCAAAAAGTCTCGACCAGGACTTGCAGGCCGTTTTCCAGAAATGCGTAGACAAGCTGGGGATGGTTCCCAATGTGCTGTCCGCCTACAGCCTGCGTCCCAATAAGCTGCGCAATTTCATGGCGACTTATAACGAGCTTATGTTCGCTGAATCAGGCTTGAGCAAGCTGGAGCGTGAAATGGTTGCCGTTGTCGTTTCCAGCGCCAATAGCTGTTACTACTGTCTCGTGGCCCATGGCCAGGCTGTTCGCAGCTTATCCGGCGATCCCGAACTTGGCGAGATGCTGGTCATGAATTACCGGGTCGCCAAGCTCGATGGGCGCCAGCGCGCAATGTTGGATTTCGCGTGGAAGCTGACCAAGACTCCTCACCTGGTCATTGACGAAGATAGAGACTTGCTGCGAGCGGTGGGCCTGACCTCCGAAGATATTTTTGATCTGGCGGATACGGTGGCCTTCTACAACATGTCGAATCGCATGGCGATAGGCACCGACATGATGCCGAACCGCGAATACCACACCATGAGCCGCACTTACCCCGCTGAATAAAACGCCTATATATCTTTTGCATATAAGCAAAGACAATATAAATGCTTGTTAGGGGATCAGCCAAAAAGTAAAGTTCAATATAACTAAACCTTAATTGAATTTCAATGAAGCTGTCTTTCCAGAATATAGAGAAGCATTTTTCTGGCCTTCAAGTTATCAAGGACTTCAGCCGCGACATACAGGACGGCGAACTCGTCGCGCTTGTCGGTCCGTCGGGTTGCGGCAAGTCCACGCTGCTGCATATCGCCGCCGGCCTGGAAAAGCCCAGTGGCGGCGCCATGCTGGTCGACGACTTGCCTGTGCAGGGGCCACATCCGGAACGCACCCTGATGTTCCAGGAAAACGCCTTGTATCCATGGCTTACCCTTGAACAAAACGTGGCGTTAGCGTTGGAATTCCAACGTAACGACAAAAAGGAATCGCGAAGGCGAGCTCGCGAGTGGCTGGCTAAAGTCAATCTTGAAGGATTTGAAACTTACTACCCGCATCAGGTATCCGGGGGCATGCGGCAACGCGCCGCCCTGGCGCGTGCGTTCATTTCGCACCCAAAGGCGTTATTGCTGGACGAACCCTTTGGCGCTCTCGATGCGCTTACCCGCATGACCCTGCAGGATTCGCTGCGGGACCTGATACGCGAGGCTGGACCCACGGTGTTGCTCGTCACGCACGATGTGGATGAAGCGCTGTTTCTGGCCGACCGGATTCTGGTGTTCAGCCAGCGTCCCGCAACGGTGTTGAAAGAGTTCAACCTGTCCCACCATGAAAAAACGCACGATTTATCGGAATTCGCCGCGATGCGCCGCGAAATCCTAGGCCTGCTCGGCATACATGCCGACCAGGATGACGTTGCCAAATCAATAGAGGAACTTGAAGTATGAAACTGCTACGTTTACTTGTGCCGGCGCTTGCGGCGCTGGCGATGGCCGGCCAGGCAATGGCCGCCGATAAATTCCGGGTGGGCTACTTGCGCGTCATGGACGATGCGCAAGCCATCACGGCGTATGAGGGTGGCTTTTACAAAAAGCACGGCCTCGATGTGGAGATGGTGGAGTTCAAGTCGGGTACCGACCTGATCAAGGCCATTGTGGGCGGGCAACTGGATACTGGCGTGCTCGGGTTCACCAATGCGGCCTCCTGGTCTTCGAAAGGCGCGGACCTCAAAGTAGTGAGCGGCGCCCAACACGGCTACCATGCTATCGTAGTTCGCGACGACAGCGGCATCAACGACGTGGCGGGTCTCAAGGGCCATACGCTGGCCTCGCAGAAAGAGGGCAGCACGGCCGACACCGTGCTTCGCGGCGTGGTTCTTAAGAACGCCGGCCTTACCCCCGACGACTTGACCATTATGGGCGTCAGTCCGCAGGTTGCTGTGCAGTCGCTGGTCGGCAGCCGTGTCGATGCCGCGTTCCTGTTCGAACCGCAGGCGCGTATTGCCCAGCTTATTGCGCCGGTCAAGCAAATTTATGAAATTGGTGAAGTATGGCCATTTCCTTGCATGGTCGTGATCACTTCCGGCAAGACGCTGGAAACGAACAAGGAAGGCGTGTGGAAGTCGCTGGACGCCCAGCGCGATGCCATCGAGCTCATGCAGACCAAGCCCGATGAAGCCGCCAAGCTGATTTCCAGCTACTTTATTGCCGAACCCACGCTCAAGACGCTCAAGCATGGCGAAATGAGCCGCGACCAGGTAATAAGCGATGCAATTAAGAGCCAGACGTTCAGCCCTGTGCTCACGCCAAAAGAACTCGACAGAATGCAGGAAATCGCCGATATCATGCAAGAGCAGGGCGCGCTCAAGACAAAAGACGGAAAACCTTTTGACGTCAACAGCATTGTCGACCTGGAATGGCAGCAAGCGCGCAAGTTGTAATTTGCTGGCGTATTTTGCGCGCGGCCCATTTTTGAAGCATTCATGAGCACACAGATTCGACTTAGCGGTTTTCGCAAAAAGGTGGCAATGGTCGTTGCCGTTGCCGCCATCTTAATGTTTTGGCAGGTATCAGCCTGGTTTCTTCCGGACTTTCTTATGCCGGATGTGCCGTTCGTGGTGCTGCGCCTGTGGCACGATATTCAGTCATCCGACTTTCGCAGCGCGTTGTCGGGCAGCCTGACGAGGCTGGGTTTCGGCTATGGATTTGCCCTGCTGTTCGGCATCGGTTTCGGCCTTGTCGGGGCGGTCTTGTTTTTTTTCCGGGAAGTCCTGAAGTCCGCCATCATCATCTTGCAGTCCATCCCGTCGATCGCCTGGGTGCCGCTGTTCCTGATCCTGATGGGCTTCGGCAATATGCCCATCATTGTCGTCGTTGCACTGGCGGCCTTTTTCCCAGCGGCGCTTTCCGTGATGAACGCAACGGAAAGCGTGCTGAACGTGCATGTTTCGGCAGCACGGGTCATGGGCGCCAGCCGATGGGACATGCTCAAACGCGTGTACTTGCCGGCCGTCATGCCCGAGCTCATTACCGGGGCGCAACTGGCGTTCGGCAATGCCTGGCGGGCGTTGATTTCCGCCGAGATGCTGATCGGGTTCGGCCAGGGACTGGGCCGTTCGCTGGCTTACGCGGGCGAGACCGCGGACATGATCGGCGTCATGGCCAATATTCTTACGATAGCCATCCTGGCTACCTTGATCGATCAGGTATTCCTCGAAAATCTGAAACGTCGCGTGCTTCGCTATCAATATGTCTAGCCTGCATAACTCCCGCATGAGCCTTGCCGGCCGTCTGCGCCGGTCCCTATTACCCCGCGCGGCCGCCATGATGATAGGCGCGGCTGCTTTCGGAGCCGCCGCTACCGGGGCCCAAAGCGACGCGGCGGCAGCTCCGACGCTGCTCGTGGGCGTCGACTACGTCGTGCCCGCTTTCGTTCCAGGGGCCAAGGTTCGAACGCCCGAGATGCCGGACGCGGCGATGGCTGAAGCCGTTGCTCAAAAACTGGGCGAGCGGGTGGACATCGTGCCTGCCACCAAGCTGAGCGACGGTAGCGATTCCGCGCCGAGGCCAGGAAATCGCAACGCCCGCGCGATCGCGTTGCGATCGCTGCCCGCAAACGCCTACACGCCACCGGACATGATCCGGATCCCGACTGGATATGCGGCGCGGGCGATGGTCATCATGCGCACCGACACCGATATAAAGTCATGGGCGCAGCTGAAGGGGCGGACGGTTTGTGTGTCGGAAGGCGGCCGGTATGTGGGAAAAATGGCGGACCTGCACGGCGCGATAGAGCAGGTATACAAGGCGCCCGCCGATGCATTGCTGGCATTGCGCATTGGGCAGTGCGACGCGGCGCTGCATGATGATACGATGCTGAATGCACTGATCGAATTGCCCGAATGGAAGAAATTCTCCGCAAGCCTACCCCCCAGCACCTTGCCTGGAACAAGCCTGGACTTCATTGTCAGGTCCGACGATGCCGACACTATCACTGCCTTAAGGCAGTTAACGGATGAATGGAAATCTAAACGTTACCTGGCAAAGCTCAATGTCCAGCGTGTACGCGACATCGCCTTCGAGGTTTATCTGGACCAGACCGTCAGCGACTGTCATTGACGGCGGCCCCTCCGCGCAGTTTGCCCGGGAGCCGTAATGGCGGCAGCTGAGGGGGGCGTCAAGCGCGAAGGCTTCAGCTCCACATTCGGTGTTTTAGCCGCTACGCTCGGATCGGCCGTGGGCCTGGGCAATATCTGGAAATTCCCGTCGCTCACGGGAGCCAATGGCGGCGCCGGCTTCCTGCTCGTCTACCTATTGGCAACGCTGCTGATCGGCCTCCCGGTCATGATCGCGGAAATCACGCTGGGGCGGCGCGCCAAGGCCAATCCGATCACCGCATTGCAAATCCTGGCCCCCCGGGGTCAGGCCTGGTGGCTGATCGGGGCTTCCGGCATGATTGCCGCATTTCTGATCCTGGCTTTTTATTCCGAGGTCGTGGCCTGGGTTTTTGCATACATTGCCAAGGCGGTGGGTGGGAGCATTCTAAGCAGCGACCCCCTGGTCACCGAAGCGGCGTTCAACGCGCTCATCAGCGATCCCGTCCAATCCTTGTTGTGGCAGTGGGGCGTATTGTTTTTCATTGGCGGAATACTGCTTCTGGGTGTGTCGAACGGGATTGAGGCGATCGCCAAGCGGCTTATGCCGTTATTGTTCATCCTGCTGATCCTTCTTTGCGTCGTAAGCCTGGGCCTGGATAAGGCCGGTCAAGGCCTGGCTTTTCTATTCAGCCCCGATTTCAGCAAGATGTCCGGATCGGTCGTGCTGACCGCCATGGGCCTGGCTTTCTTCAAATTGTCCATCGGCATGGGAACCATGATGACGTATGGCAGCTATTTTCGAGATGACCAGAACATACCGCGCACCGCATTGCGTGTCATGTGCGCCGATTTGTGCGTTTCCATGTTGGCCGGGATAGCTATTTTCCCGGCCGTTTTTACCTTCGGATTCGCGCCATCGGCGGGCCCTTCACTGGTCTTCATCACTATACCGGCCGTGTTTGCTCAAATTCCCATGGGCCACGCCCTGATGGTGATCTTCTTCGTGCTGACCGCCGTGGCCGCGACGGGCGCCATGTTGTCGCTGATGGAAGTGCCGGTCGTCATCCTGCACGAGCGCCTTGGAATGCCGCGAAGCAGGGCCATTTTGCTGACGTTGGCGCTTCTGATGCTGGCTGGCTCCGGCTGTGCCTTGTCCAGCAGCACGTTGTCTGGTTTCCGTGTCTTCGACAAGACGCTATTCGATCTTTTCGATTACGTCTCGTCCAACATACTGTTGCCTGTAGGCGGTATCTTCATCGCCATTTTCGTCGGCTGGCGCTGGGGCCTGGAGAACTTTCGGGAGGCGATTTCCAATAACGGACGCTTATCAAACCGGACGCTGGCCGGCGTCCTTGTTTTTTTGTTGCGCTACGTGTCGCCGGTGCTTATCTTGTTGGTCATGTTGAACGCGCTACAGGCGTTCTAGACCCAACGGAGGCAAGCGGCGCTTGACCGGTGTCGACTTGACGATGGAAGTATTGGTCTCGGCCAGGCCCGCGAGCTTGTCAAGGATGGCATCAAGCTGTTCCATTGAGCGCACGTTCATTCGTGCAACGAAACAATCTTCGCCTGTCACCTTGTCGCATTCGGTAAATTCAGGGATGGCCTGGAGTTGGTTTTCCACGGCGTGCAGCTGGCCCGGCAACGGGCGGACTCGTACAATAGCCTGTAAAAGATAGCCGAAGGCTTGCGGATCGACTGTTACCGTGTATCCCGTAATTACGCCGCGTTCTTCCAGCCGTTTCAAACGCTCGGATACGCTGGGCGACGATAGGCCGCTAATGCGCGACAACGCCTTGATGGAGCGCCGCGAGTCTTCCATTAGCGCTTTGATGATGATTCGGTCGATCTGGTCGGTCATATTGGTTTCTTAGGCGATGCGAGTTTATTGGCCGCCCAAAAAAAGGAAAATTCGCGATTTGAGCTTTTTTTGGCCATGGTGTGTGCCGGTGCGGAAGTTCACACTTAATGTCATCCAACAAGGAGTGTGAACATGGACAATCAAGTAAAACGCGGTTCGCTCGAGATGGCAAGCGCCATGCTGATTTCGGGCACCATAGGCTGGTTTGTGCTCATGTCCGGGCAGCCGGTTCTGGATGTGGTGTTTTGGCGCTGCGTCTTCGGGGCCGCCGCGTTGCTCGTCATCTGCGCCTTCATGGGCGTGCTTCGCCCGGCATTGCTCAACCGCCGGATTCTTGCGCTGGCCATTGTCAGCGGCATGGCTATCGTCGGCAATTGGGTCCTGCTGTTTGCCGCATACCCACGTGCCTCCATAGGCATTGCCACAGCCGTCTATAACACCCAGCCCTTCATGTTGGTCGGGCTGGGTGCTTTATTCCTGGGTGAGCGGATTACGCTCAATAAAATGATATGGCTCACTCTGGCGTTTTTAGGGATGTTGGCCATCACGCAATCGCACGGCACGGCCTCGTATGCCGGCGAGGGTTATTTGGTGGGCATTGGCCTGGCGATGGGCGCGGCTTTCCTATACGCGATTGCCGCCTTGCTCGTGAAGCGGCTGACGGGGACTCCGCCGCATCTCATTGCCTTCATACAGGTTTGCACCGGCATCCTTATGTTGATGCCCTTTGCGAACGTGGCTGCCTTGCCGCAACAGCCGGTAGCCGCCTGGACGCTGCTGGTGACAATGGGCGTCGTGCATACCGGGATTATGTATGTGTTGCTCTATGGCGCCATTCAGAAACTGCCCGTTGCCCTGACCGGTGCCTTGTCGTTCATTTATCCGATCGCGGCCATCTTGGTCGATTGGGTAGCGTTTGGGCATCGGCTCGAGTGGGCGCAGTGGATGGGAGCGGCAGCGATTCTCGTTGCTGCGGCAGGCATGCAGCAAGGCTGGACGTTGCGCTGGAACAGGGCGGCACAGCGCTAAGCGGTTGCCGCTGGATTCCGCTCAGGGTTCGTTGGCGGCGGAGTGCATCCGCCGCCTTGCCAGGTAGGCGCGATCGTCGATAGAAGAGAAAAGCACGGCTAGTCCAATGCCGATGGCCGCGCCAATGATAGTGTCCACGACCCGTTCCACCGGCATGTTGCTGTCGGCGATGGGAGACGCCAAGTGGGTCATTAGTAATGCCATGGGCGTTACGGTAATCTGGCCCAAGGCATAGTTGTAGCCGATGATGACCTCGGTAATGAACTGAAAAACCACGATCGCCGTCACGATCGCCCAGAAAGCGGGGTCTTGCGCCAGGATCGCCCATACAAGCGCGGCGCCGATCATTGTGCCTGCCATCCGCTGGAGCGACCGGCTCATTGTGATATGCAAATGACTCCCTTGCATTACCGCAGTCGCCCCTATGGCGGCCCATGCCGGGTAGTGTCCGCCTGCCCAATACGTGATAAGCGCCGCAAGAGCGGCGCCAGCCGCAATACGGCTGGCGGCAGCCAAGTGGTGCCGGAATGGCGGCAGGAATCCCGATGGTTGTCCGGGCACGACAACGTCTTGCGTTCGCAGCCTGTCGGATGCCATGCAGACCAGCCACGCCAAGGCTGCCCCCGCGCCAGTGGCGGCTGTCCGTTCAACGACAGTTTGCCAGGAATCCACGGGTCCCAGCACCGCACCAACCGCGAATACAAAGATGACGGCGCCAGGTCCGCCCAGGCCCCAATGGGATACGGCGATGGTAAACGCACCGGCGCATATG
>DATJBV010000076.1:0-2822 GCA_035515055.1 Candidimonas sp. | reverse complement strand
GCCAGCAGCACCACCATGAGCGGGGCACTCGCGCCCGCATAGGACGCCACCGAAGGAAAGAAAACGCCGGCAGTCAGCAAGGCACCGCAGATGAACACGATTTGTCTGCGGCGTGCGATCGATGCATAGCGGCCGAATAGGGCCGCCAGCGCGCCCAGGGCGGGGAAGGCCACGAGATGGGGCCAGGGCGATAAATGAGTGGCCGCCAAGGCAATGAGGATGCTCAGTGCCGCCTGTAGTCCCGCTACGCACGCATTCTGTAAGGACGGCGGCGATGCAACGACAAGGCTTTCTTGTACTTGCCGCATGGTCAGCAAGTGGCGGGTCGAGCTGCGGCGCGTGGCGCGCATATGCCCCCTGGGTGGACGGCGTGTGGCGGACGGTGAAGCTGCGGGCTGATCTTCTTTATGTAACATCGGGAGGAGAGAGGACTGATAGCGACTTCATGATACTCCTCTGGACATTGATCAACGCCGCGTAGTCTATGATTCCGGGATGGACTCTCTGACGCAAATCGTGCTCGGCAGTACTGTGACGGCACTCGCCGTCCCTTCCCGCCACCGCCGCAAGGCGCTGGCGGTAGGCGCGGCGCTGGGCACCTTGCCCGATCTGGACGTCATTCCGTTGACTCTCCTGACCGACGACCCGGTCACCAATATGGTCATGCACCGGGGCGCGTCGCATTCGCTGTTCGTCCTGTTTTTTGTGGGGCTGTTACTTTGGCTAGTCCTGCGCCGCTATTGGTATCCAGTGCGCGATGCGCCTTTGCCCTGGCTTTGGGCAATACAGCTCGGGCTATTGACGCATCCGCTGCTGGACTCGTTGACGGTCTATGGCACGCAGTTATTCTGGCCATTGGCGACACCGCCCGTCATGTGGGCCAGCGTCTGGATTATCGATCCGGCATACACATTGCCCCTGTTGGCGGCGGTGATAGCCGCTGCTATTCTGGGGCCTGCCGAAGGCGCACGCCGTTGGCTTAAGGCCGCAGCCGTCCTGAGTTCCTTTTATTTGCTATGGTCGCTGACCGCAAAGGTGCTTGTCGACCATGCCGCCGATGCGGCCCTGCGCACCCAGAACCTGCACGAGGCCCCGCGCTTTTCCGTTCCCATGCCGCTTAATACCTTGCTGTGGCAAGTGGTGGTCATGACGCCCGAGGGCTACGCCATAGGCTATCGATCGCTGATTGCCGACAGAAAGCCCATGCGGTTTACGCATTATCCGTCGGATACGGCGGCGTTGGCGTCTGCGCGGCGCACAGTGCCGGCATTACAGCGCCTGCTTTGGTTCAATCAAGGCTTCATGAAAGCAACGGTCGACGAACGCGGCATGCTGGTCGTGAGCGATTTGCGCATGGGCCAGGAACCTGACTATGTCTTTCAATTTACGGTCGCAAAGCGCGTGGGCGGCGAATGGCGGCCTGTTGCGCCACAGCGGGTCGTGGCCTTGTTGGACGTTATAGAGACGCTGCCTAAGCTGTGGGAGCGGATCTGGCATGAGCCCGCAGCCGCCACGGGACACCATCCGGCATCGTGGACGCCGCAGGCAAGTCCTAGTTGACCACGGCCGGGCCCACAGCGCGGCCCGTGCTAGCTTTCCGCGGCGGGATCGCAGCTTTGCATTCCTTGCGAGTCGGCCTGTGTGACGTGGCCGCCTGCGGGCACATCGTTAATGAGCCAGACGTTCCCGCCGACCGTGCACCCGCGTCCGAGCGTGACTCGTCCGAGGATTGTCGCCCCCGCATAAATGACCACATCGTCTTCGACAATGGGGTGGCGTGGCAGGCCCTTTTCCAGCTTTCCGTTGGCGTCGGTGGGAAAGCGCTTGGCGCCTAGCGTGACTGCTTGATAAATGCGTACCCGCTCACCGATGATGGTGGTTTCGCCGATGACGACCCCCGTGCCGTGATCGATGAAGAAGCTTGGCCCGATATGCGCGCCAGGGTGGATGTCGATGCCGGTTTGGGAATGAGCCAGTTCCGACGACATGCGCGCCAATAGTGGAAGATCCTGGATATAAAACTGATGGGCAATGCGATGATGGATCATCGCATGCACACCGGGATAGCAAAGCAGGACTTCGTCTACGCTGCGGGCGGCCGGGTCGCCGTGATAGGCCGCTAGAACGTCGCTGTCGAGCAAGCGGCGAATTTCAGGCAGCGCGCACGCAAATGCCTGTACAGCTGTCACCGCCCGGGCTTCGATCTCTTCATCGCTAGGATGTTCCAGGCGGGATTGATAGCGCAGTTCCAGTCGTACCTGATGCAAGAGCGCGTGCAGCGCGGAATCGAGCGTATGGCCGATGTAATAGTCTTCGCTTTCCTGGCGCAGGTCGAGCGGACCCAGGCGCATTGGAAACAAAACCCCTTTGAGGTCATCGATGATGTGGGCGATGGCAGCCGGCGATGGAAATTCGCGCCCGCCGGGCTCACGCGAGCGTCGCTGCGACTCGCGCCATTGTTGGCGGATGGAATTAAGCGAACTGACTATGGGTGCAACATCGAAAACTGCCATGAAGAAGGTCTCCGTTCTGGGGTAGCAACAATGATACCTTGGTATATAAACCGCCGCCGGTGAGGAGGTGCACTTGCCTTGTTCTAAACCGGCGCCGGTGACGGGGGCTGGGTGGGTTCAGACGTTCGCGGTCAAGGCGTTGCCTTGACTTCCCGCGTGGCTGGCCGTTTTCGGGCGGTGGCAGAACTCGTGGGATGGATGATCCCCCGGATCATCCATAAGCTTCCCACTCGAACAACTGCCACCTTGGATCCCGAAAACGGCCAGCCACGCGGCGCGCCCGTACCTGTCGCCCACCCAGCCCCCGTC
>DATJBV010000075.1:0-28883 GCA_035515055.1 Candidimonas sp. | reverse complement strand
CCCCCAAGACCACGAGCATCTTGCCGGGTCCTGCCCGTGAATTCCGGGCAGCTCACGGAATCGCCAAGCTGATCGGGCTCAAAGGCAACCAGGCCACTCTGGCCGCCAACAAGGCGACAACGCGCATTACCGGCGTCAATTTCCTTGAAACGCTGGGCGCCGAAAAGCTAGAAGCCCCAGACCAAGACCCGCACATGAACGTCACAGAAATGGGCGTCCGCTTGGATATGACTGGGGCGGCGGTCAATAACCTATTGATCGACGAGGGGTATCAAACCCGCATACGCACCGGCGGCAAGAAAGGACGGTACCGGTACACGCCCACCGACACTGGGCAGCGCTATGCCGTTCTGGTTGATATGGACAAAGCGCAAGTTGCCGGCAAGCCGGTTCAAGGCTGGGAATGGAAGGCATCGATCCTGCCACGCCTCGCCCTGGCTAAGAAAAAGGGAGAGGCAGCATGATGGCCGGCCCGCAGTTGGAAATGATCGGCACTCGGCTGCGTGAAAAAATGGTCGCGCGCCTGGCCCTGCGATGGAAGAAGGCCAATGCGTACATACCGCCTGCCAGCGTGAAAGTGCACTGTGCCAAGCCCCTTCCGGACGCGGACCAGGCCGGCTTCGATATGTACGTCCTGGCCTATCAAGACGCCATCGAGGACATGCTCGACATGCTTGATAGGAGCACGGACAAGGCCGAGCGCCCCCTCGCCTTAGCCATGGCTGAAAACTCGGTCTTCCAAGGCGGTACTCTGCCCCGCGCACTCAGGCCATACAAAAGGGATGGGGCAAATCGGGGCCATGCTGGAGGAAAGACATCGGCGCACCGAGATCCGGAAGCGCGCCGACGTCTTGAAGATCTGTTTAGCGGGGGTCGGAATGGCTGAGATTGAGCAAAAACCAATGACGATCTTGCCGGAAGGTCTCTACCGCTGGGAAACGTTCGCCCCGCACGTGCCGCTTTCTCAAGAATCGTGGCGTCAACGGGTGCACGATGGCCGGGCGCCGAAGCCGATCAAGCTGAGCGGGCGATGCACGGCATGGCGCGGGTCGGATATTTTGCAATGGCTCAGCGACCCAACTGATTACCGAGCGTGTGGCTAAAATCCATCAAATCGTCGACAACCTGCCCGCCACAACCTTGCCTAAAACCGAGATGCAAGCGGGCAGAACTCCCTGGTTTGACTCCCCAAAAACGCCAAAAATGACCCAAAAAACGTGGGGGTAAGGCTGGGGGTAAGAACACACCGGACAAGAAATAGATGACGGTATATCTAGCTTTCAGGACGCTTTACGACTCCTCTCATCGGCACCACTACTAAAACCCCGTGCGGGACGCATACCGGCCCGCCCATGCCACAATCACGACGGCAGCCAGGGGCAGAAGCAAGTCAAGCTGGGCATCAACGCTCCAATTCCAGAAATCGAATGCCTTCCACGGGCTTAGTCTCGATGAGCCGTCGAGGTCGTTCTCACGCTGTGCGTGTTCGCGTCCGATGAACAGGCCAATGGACAGCAGTGCTCCGAACCACCAACTACGAGTTGGCAGCCACACCGCCGCCTGGATCAACAGCGCGTAAAAGATGTGCTCGAAGTTAGAGATGTTCATAGGAAAGCAAGAGTCCGGTGGGAATTTGGCCGCCGCATTGGCAGGCGGCCCATCCCGACAGGGACCGGGATTTAGTAACGCCTTTCCACGAACTCGCGCAACGGCGGAGGCAGCAACCCCCGCAGGTAAACACTGAACGCCTGTTCGCGGCGCTGCCAAACGATGCCAAGATAGATTATGCCAAAGCCGATCGCCGCAAGGGCAAACGGGAACACCATGCTGTCCCGGAAGACGTCGTACGCCAGATAGCCTACATAGCCCCCGGTTCCAATGGCGCCAAACACCACAAACACGCGTCGTGCAAGCACGGCGCCTACGACGATCATCGACACGTTGATGAGAAGATAGTAGAAATTGTGGAGTTGGCTCTCCGCGTGCGTCAGGGACAGGCCACCCCAAAACGCAATGACCCCGACCATATATATCCAGAACGCGTAGTCTTTTTGAAGCCGGGTACGGACGTCCACCAATAATGCGGCCAACGTCAATAGCAGGCCGGTCCACAACGACACGGTCTCGCGGTATTGCCACCTGGCATCTGGTTCACCAAGAAAAAATGATATTGAATCAACGCTTAAATACCATAGGGCCAAGGCAACCGGCAGCGTCAGAAATGGCAAGCGATAACGCAACAACATTGCACCGGCTGCCGTAAGTGCGGCCAGCTCTATAAGCAGCCAGCGTCTGTCCAAGTAGCCGTGGTAGTCGACATAGTGCCGCCCGTCGTCCCACCAGCCGATAGCGGCCTGTAGACCGTAGACGGCCAAGGGAACCACGACAACGACAAAGGCAGCGACTATGCCCGCTGGCACGGGCAGGCGCAAGCGCTTAAGCAGATGCTCGGTCAACCAGAGGCCCGCGCCGGCATAGCAGGCAGCAATGAAGACTATTCCCCAGCCGCCGAACCTTTCCCAACCCAGGGTCAGGAAAAGCGACATTGCGCCAATTGCCACCAGTCCGCCGAAATAATACAGAATATGCGTGAAGCGAAAACTGGGCGTGTCTTGCGCGCGTTCCGATAAAAACGTCCATAGCTGTTCCGCCTGTTCGCTGCTGAGCACGCCATTTTCGGCGGCTTCCTTCAGAATGGTACGGCTAAGCTTCATTTGAATTTGCAGGAGCGCCAAGCCTAGCGGTATCCCACTCCCATCACGTAATCGCGCATTAACAGCTGCTCGTACTTGACCTCTTTCATCAATACTTCTAGCGCGTCGCTGGCGTAGAGCAAGCCCAACGGTTGGGAGACGTGATCGATGATGGGCACTTGCTTCAGACCTTTCTCCTTCATGATGAGCCATACGTCGTATAGGCTTTGGTCCGGGTGGCAGGCAATCACGTCTGTCGTCATGACGTCGGTGACCATGGTAGTACAGCTGCAGCCTTGGCAATGGCTGATTTGCTTTACGACATCGGTCTTGGTCACGACGCCCAGCATCCGGCAGTCATGGCTGCGGACGACAACTAAATTGGCGTTCATCTCGCTTAACAGCCTGGCTGCCTCGACCAGGGGCGAGTCACCTGATATCGTGACCAGGCGCTTGCCCGCCAGGGGCAATATTGTTTGAATACGTGGCACCCTATTCCCCTCCAATGGAAGCGATCAACAGCAACCATATCACATTGGTTGCGAAACCTTGAATCGACCGAATCGAGTGTGCGCTCGTTGCCGGAAGTCAAAAATGACGGGCGTCAATGTTATCTAAAGCCCTCTTGGCTACGATGGAATTGTCATGAACTTTTCCACGGAGCGAGAAATGAAAAAAGCTGTCCTGAACATGGAGCCTTTCACCTGTCCGTCATGCATCAAGAAAATTGAAACCACCCTGCTAAAGACAGATGGGGTAAAGGCGGCCAACGTGCTGTTCAACGCCAGCCGTGTACGCCTGGAGTACGACAGTTCAATTACCAGCATCGAAGCCATGGCCGATGTTGTTACGCGCCTGGGCTATCGAGTGCTGTCGACAAAAGCGGTCTCGCAAGGATGACTATGACTCACGTAAAGAACTCGCAAATCGCCGCGGTGGCAGGTTTGCTGTTGCTGACCGCCTTCGGACTGGGCTGGTCCGGCATGGCAGACTTGAAAAACTACGCCCTGATCGCATCCTCCTTCGTGGCCGGCTGGTCCATTGCGGCAAAGGGATTCAAGGCTCTGCGGATGAAGGCGTTCAGCATTGAACTTCTCGTCACGATTGCCGTGGTCGGCGCACTGATCATCGGCGAATACGTGGAAGCGGCGGTCGTTACCTTCTTGTTTGTCTTTGGCGCCTATCTGGAAGCGCGCACGCTGGAGCGCACACGCGCATCGTTGAAGAACCTGATCGACGAAACGCCTACGGAGGCGACCGTTATCCGGCCAGAGGGCAATATTCGAATTCCCGCCGATGACCTTAAGCGGGGCGATCGCGTGCTGATTCGTTCGGGCGAGAAGATAGCGGTCGACGGCCAGATACTGGTGGGTCAGGCACTCATCACAGAGGCCGCCATTACCGGCGAGTCGGTTCCCGCCAGTAAAGCGGCGGGCGACCGCGTTTACAGCGGCACCATCGTCAGCAACGGCTACCTGGAAGTCATGGCCGAACGCGTCGGCGATGACACCACGTTTTCCAAGATTGTCGAGCTGGTCGAGAATGCTCAGGAAGCAAAAACGAAGACCCAAAAATTTCTCGACCGCTTCGCAAATATTTATACGCCGTCCATCGTCGTCCTGGCCGTGCTGGTGTATGCGCTGACAAAAAATGTAGAACTGGCCTTGACCTTCCTCGTGATCGCCTGTCCCGGCGCACTGGTCATTTCCGCACCGGTATCGATGGTCGCCGGCATTGGAAACGGCGCGCGCAATGGTGTGCTGATCAAAGGCGGCGACATCATGGAAAAACTGGCGAAGATCAATGCCGTTGTATTCGACAAGACCGGCACGTTGACGAAAGGCCGCCCCGAAGTTACCGATGTAAAAACCTGGTCTGGAAACGAAAACGATATGCTGCATCTGGCAGCCCAAGCCGAAGTCGTGTCGGAGCATCACCTTGGCCAGACAATTGTCGCCGAGGCCAAAAAACGCGGCCTGGCGCTAAATACCAAGCCCGAGCACGCCGAGATCATCGAGGGCAATGGCATGATCGGGGTGGTCCAGGGAAGACACCTGGTTATCGGCAACCGCAAGCTCATGGCGTCCCGCGGAATCTCCATCGACCCTGTCGCCGAAAACGACGCCATCGTGCGCGAGAAAGCCGGCAATACCGCTGTCTTCGTGGCCATCGACGGCGTTCTTACCGGCCTTATCGCTATTGCAGATCAAATCAAGCCGGAAGCCAGCCAGGCAATTGCCAAACTGCGTGCGCAAGGCGTGCAAAAGATCTATATGCTGAGCGGCGACAACCGCCACACCGCGCAACTCGTGGGCGATGAATTGGCGCTGGATGCCGTCCATGCCGAACTGCTGCCGCAAGACAAGGTCGACTATATCAATACGCTGAAAGCGCAAGGATTCCGTGTAGCGATGGTTGGCGATGGCGTCAACGATGCCCCCGCACTTGCCGCTGCCGACGTCGGCTTGGCTATGGGAATGGGCGGAACGGACATCACCATGGAAACGGCCGACGTCGTACTCATGTCGGACCGGCTGGATCATTTCGCGCATGCTCATGGCTTGGCAAAGGCCACTGTCAGCAACATGATGCAGAACACGCTCTTTGCCGTAAGCACCGTCATGATTCTGCTGGCTGGCGTGGTGTTGGGAAAGGTGTTTCTCTCGTCGGGCATGCTAGTCCACGAGATTAGCGTTCTATTGGTTATATTGAATGCAATCCGGCTCGTGCGCTATAAAGATGCGCGGAACGCAGTGGCAATACCCGCCGGCGCCGACGCCCGCATGGCGGGCCAGAAAGGCTAATGCCAGGAGGGCTGGCCAGCGCCTGCCCTCCTGTGGCATTACGTTAATCCAGCTTTACGCCGGCCGCCTTAATGACGTCGCCCCAGCGCTTGGTCTCGCTACGAATGTAGGCGTCGTACTCTTCCGGGGTCGACCCCAGGGGTTCGGCGCCTTGCAGGGCCAACTGCTTCAGTATGGCTTCCGACTTCAGTGCCGTACGTATTTCCTGGTTCAGCTTCTCGACGATATTGGCGGGAGTGCCGGCAGGCACCACTATGCCTTGCCATGCGCCCATCTCGAAGCCTGGAATTACCGTTTCGTTGATGGTGGGCACGTCCGGGGCCATGGGGCTGCGGTTCTTGCTCGATACCGCCAAGGCCTTCACGCGTTTGTCGCGAATGAACGAGAGAGAGTCGTTCAGGGTGTTGGTCATGAACTGGAACTGGCCGCCGACCAGATCCACCAGCGCAGGTGCGCTGCCGCGATACGGGATGTGCACAGCGTCTATACCCGTGGACTGGTTGAACAAGTAGCCGCCCAGATGCGTGACATTACCCGCGCCTGCCGAACCATATGCCAGTTGCCCTTGCTTCTTCTTGGCATACTCGATGAATTCTTCGACGGTGTTCGCCGGCACCGAGGGGTGCGTCAACAATACCAGCGGGATAACAGCCGTGGAAGAAACGGCGGCAAAATCCTTGGCGGGGTTCAATGGCAGCTTGGTGTACAGGTTGGGACTCAATGCAATGGACGACGTGTTGTACAAGATGGTGTAGCCGTCGGCGGGCGCCTTTGCGGCGGCGATCATGCCTATGGTGCCGCTCGCGCCACCCTTGTTTTCCACGACAATCGTTTGGCCCAGCTGCTCGCCGAGCTGGGCCGCCATGACGCGGGCCACCAGGTCGGTCGGTCCGCCCGCGGGGAACGGCACGATCATCGTGATGGCACGCTCGGGCCATGCTGCCGCCTGGGTAGGTGCCGTAGCCATGGCCAACGGCAGCAGCAACATGGCTGCACATAGATGTCGACGGATTGGTTTCATTCTTGTCTCCTTGATTTCTGGGATGATGTGTTGAGTTAATCGGGTTTGCCCGAGAGCATGCGAGTTGCGGTATACGTCATCACATCTTCGTTGCGCTGGTTCTTCACGTCGATACGCGAAGCGACGATGGCACGATTATTCTTGGATGTCGGCCGTACAGAGGTGATTTCGATTTCGGCCCAGATGGTGTCGCCCACCATCACGGGAGCAAGCATCTTCTGTGTCACATCCAGCAGCGCCAAGCCGGTGCCTTGGATCATCCCTTGCATGATGAAGCCTTCTATCAGGGTGTACGTCAGCGCACCGGGAACGGGCCGGCCCTTCATGGCGCCATGCTCGAACGTGGCGTCGATAAAAATGGTCTCCAGCATGCCGGTGACGCTAATGAAATTGACCAGGTCGGTTTCCGTGATCGTGCGGCGGAACGTCTGGAAGCGCTGGCCGGTCGATATCTCCTGCCAGTAGTAGCCTCTGCCCATTGTTGTGGCGGTTGTCGTCATTCAGTTTCTCCTTTTGTATCGTAAACAGCGGCGGCGCCGGTATGCACCAGGGCGTTGATTTGCTCCTCCGTCAGCCCCGCTTCGGTCAAGACTTCACGGCTGTGCTGACCCAATTGCGGCGGCATGGCAGGCGCAACCTCGCTCATTTCCATTCGAACCGGGTTGCGGACAAACCGATAGGTGTTGTCCGACGCATCGGGCACGTCGACGAAAAGCCCTACACTTTTCAGATGCGGGTCGTCTTCAAGATCGTCCAGCGAATTTATCTTGGTTGCCGGGATTTCCAGCGCCTCGAACGAATCCAGCCAGTGTTGGGTGGTCTGCCGCAGCATGATGGTGCCGGCCAGCTCGTACAGTTCGCCTATATGACGCGTGCGTGCGGAAATGCTGGTAAAGCGGGGATCGACGGCGTAGTCGGCATGGCCTGTGCTATGGAAGAAACGCGACCAGTGGGCGTCGGTATAGGGCATGATGCATATAAAGCCGTCCGCCGTTTGATAGGGTTTGCGCCAGGGCGTGAGTATGCGCGGATAGCCGGCCGACTCTCCCGTTCCAGGCATGTGCCTGCCGTAGAAGTGTTCGACCAGCATGTACGATGTCATGGATTCGAACATGGGCACTTCCACGAATTGCCCCTGCCCTGTGCGCTCACGCTGGAACAAGGCGGCCAGTATCGCGTGGGCGGCGATCAGGCCGCAGGTTTTATCGGCGGCGATGGTTGGCAAATATCGCGGCGTGCCGGTTTGGCGAGCGACAATATCGGCGACGCCGCTCAAGCCCTGGATGGTGTCATCATAGGCCGGACGACCTTCGTACGCGCCGCCGTTACCGAAGCCGTGCAGCCCGGCATAGACCAGCCGGGGGTTTCGCGCCCGCAGGCTGTCCGGGTCCAGACCCAATTTCGCGAGCTTTTGCGGGCGGATACTATGCATGAAAACATCGGCTTGGTCGACCAGCGCCAGAAGGGCATCCCTAGCGCCCTTCTGCTTCAGGTCCAGCACCAGGCTGCGCTTGTTCCGATTCATGCCCAAGAAAATGGCGGATAGGCCCGGCTCTATGGCCGGACCTGTATTGCGTGTCGAGTCGCCCGACGGCCCTTCCACCTTTACAACATCCGCACCGTAATCGGCCAATATCTGCGAAGCATAGGGGCCGAACACCACGGAAGTCAGGTCCAGGATGCGAACGCCATCGAGCGCGGGGCGAGGTAGAGAGGTAGTCATAAGCGCAGAGCTTATTGGTGAACGCGATAATCGTCTAATATTGTTTATTGATTGATTGATAATATAAACACATGACGGTAACCCTGCGCCAGTTTCATCAGCTTATTGCCATTGCCGAGCATGGAAGCTACAGGCGTGCCGCTGAACACTTGTTCATCGCGCAGCCCGCCTTGTCCGTTTCGATTCAGAAACTTGAGGCCGAAGTCGGCGCCCCCTTGCTTGAACGCGGCGTCAAAGGGGTAACGGTAACGCCTGCCGGAAAAGCGCTGATCGAGCATGCGCGCTCAGCGCTTTTCCATGCGGACCAGGCTTGCCGAGCCGCGCGACTAGTCGCGCTGGGCGAATGGGGGACGCTACGCCTGGGGTTCGTGGGGTCGGCCACATACACACTGCTTCCCGTATGCGTACCAGCGTTCCGGCAGCGCTACCCCGACGTAAAAATCGAACTGTTCGAGGACAGCACGGTGGGCCTGTTGAATCGCCTGCGGCTCCTTGAAATAGATGCGGCCTTGGTACGGGGGCCCATGGCCGAGGATCCTGCGCTGGCATCGTGGGTGATCCAAAGAGACGACCTTGTGCTGGCCATACCGGCGACTCACCGGTTTGCCAGCCGGAAAAAACTCAGCCTGCAGGAATGCAAAGATGAAGGTTTCGTCTTGTACGCATCCACCGGCGTGCCAGGGCTGCATAGCGTGGCCTTATCGCTCTGCCACAAGGCGGGCTTCACCCCGCGGGTGAACCAGGAGGCCATACAGGTGCAAACACTGTTGAGCCTCGTGGCGACTGGTATGGGTGTCGCACTGGTTCCCGGGGTCACGCGTACGTATTCGCCGCTACATGTCAGATTCGTAAACCTGACGGATGCAGCCGCACACCATTGCCTTTCGCTATCGCTTATTGCCAATCGGCAAAACTCATCGGTGCTCGTCGATAAACTACGTCAAACCATGATAGAAACGAGCCCCAGCACGATAATTAATTAATATCGCTTCCGTCCAAAAAACTATTGGCCAGATATCACGAAAGAAGCCATAGTGTGAGTCCACTGAACCCTTTGGCTTACTCACATGATAGATACGCTTGAGCTGACGCGAATTCCGGCGCAAGATGAAGCGCTGCGCATTGAAGTCCGCCAATTCCTGAAGGAAACGGTGGAGTCGCTGGAACCCGATATCCGGGCGCGATCCTGGATGGGCTACGACGCTGACTTCAGCCGCGCATTGGCGGATCGAGGCTGGCTGGGTCTGACACTGCCCCCCCAGTATGGCGGCGCGGGGAAAGGTCCATTCGCACGTTTTGTGCTTTCTGAAGAATTGCTGGCGGCGGGCGCGCCCGTGTCGGCGCATTGGATTGCCGACCGGCAAAGCGGCCCCCTCATCCATAAATACGGCACCGAGGCGCAGAAACAGTTTTATCTGCCCCGTATTTGTCAGGCGGCGGCGTTTTTTTGCATTGGAATGAGCGAAGCAAACTCGGGCTCGGACTTGGCCAGCATCAAGACGCGTGCCGTAAGAACGGATGCTGGCTGGCTGCTCAATGGCAGCAAAATCTGGACGACCAACGCACATCATTCGCATTACATGATCGCCCTGGTTCGAACCTCCGGTCAGTCCACGGATCGCTACCAAGGATTGTCGCAGATCATCGTCGACCTTAGCCTGCCCGGCATTACAATTCGCCCTATCACGGATTTGGCCGGGGACGAGCATTTCTCCGAGGTATTCTTCGAAAATGTCGAATGCGCGCCGGACGCCTTGATCGGCACCGAAGGCGACGGCTGGGCCCAGGTCAATGCCGAACTCGCCTTCGAGCGTAGTGGACCCGAACGCCTGTATTCCAGCATGGTGCTGGTGGAAAGCTGGCTGCGGCATTGCCATGCCAGGGGCGCCGACAGCAGCCGCACAGCGGCGGCGTTGGGACAAATCGTGTCGTGGCTGACTGTGCTGCGCGCCATGTCGATCTCGCTGACGGGAAAATTGGCTCGCGGCGAAACCCCGGCAATTGAAGCCACCCTGGTCAAGGATTTGGGGACCGAAATCGAACAATCCATTCCCCGGATCATCGGGGATGTCCTGGGTGCGGCGCCTGGCCAGCCGATACCCGCTTCATTGCGCAAGACGCTGGCCTACTTGGAGCAGATGGCACCCTCTTTTTCATTGCGCGGCGGCACGCGTGAAATACTGCGCGGCATTATTGCGCGCGGCCTGGGTCTACGTTAAGGACACGATATGGACAATTTATTTTCCGACGCGGTCGAGCGCCTGTTTGCTCAATCAGTAACGCCATCCGTCATAAGGGCGATCGAAGCTGGCGGGTCACCCGATGAACTATGGCAGGCATTTGAAGCGTCCGGATTTCTGGACGTCTTGATTCCAGAGGAACACGATGGCGCAGGCCTGGCATTAAGCGACGCTTTCAGCCTGCTTATGTTCGCTGGTCAGTATGCCGTACCGCTGCCCTTTGCCCACACCATGCTGGCGCGGGCGTGGCTGAGTGGCGCCGGTGTTGCCATTCCCCCGGGGGCCATCGTTATTGCGGGCAGCCCTATTGTGCGCAACGGCACAGAATTGGACAGCGATGCCGTCCCTTTCGGGCGTGTGGCGGATTGGTTGTTGGCCGATTCCGAGACGGGCGCCATCTTGCTGCCGGTGACCGCTGCCCAGCGCCAGCCATGCGCGCACCATGGCAGCGTGGCGGCAAGTTTGCATTGGGATGCCTGTCCCCCCAATGCTGTATCCATCAACTATGCGGCGCCGTCCGGCGCAAGCTTGACCCAGATCGCTGCCGCTGGCTATGCCACTTTGTTGGCCGGGGCCGCCGCGCGCGTCCTGGAACTCACGCTCGACTACGCCAACCAACGTAACCAATTCGGCAAGCCCATCGGCAAGTTCCAGGCGGTCCAAAACCAAATAAGTGTGATGGCGGAACGGGCATGGGCGGCACGCATGGCTGCCCAATTGGCATGCCAGGGCACAGGTCCGTTTCCCCGGCCATTGTTGGCCGCGGTGGGCAAGAGCACGGCCAGCGAGGCGTCTTGTCTTATCGCGGATATCGGCCATGCCGTTCACGGCGCCATCGGAGTGACCGAAGAGTACGATTTACAGCTATATACGCGACGGCTGCGAGAGTGGCGGCTTGCCGCGGGGTCAGAGTCCTACTGGGCCTCTCACATCGGATCGGCGCTGCTCAGCAAAAAAGGCGAGTCGGCGTTGGCGTTTATTTGCAACGATCTTTCGGCGCCGTGCGATATGGCGGGATAATACAAGGCTACAGCAGGGCCAGGGGCAAAGCGCATGCTTCTCCATTATGAGCAAAACCTCCTCGGCCGCGATTTCGCGGTCGGCGACATTCACGGCCATTTCAGCAAGCTGCAAATAGCCCTGGATCGCATGGGCTTCAATCCGAAGCAGGATCGCCTGTTTGCCGTGGGCGATCTCGTCGACCGCGGGCCGGAGTCCGAACAAGTCATAGATTGGCTTAACAAGCCCTGGTTTCATGGACTGAAGGGCAATCACGAAGATATTGCAATACGCTATGCCAAGGGCAACGCGATCGACCCCGAGAGCTACCGTTTCAATGGAGGCGGTTGGTTCATGGACCTTGCCCATGAGGAACAGCAACGCTACGCGCAGGCGTTTTGCGCCCTGCCCATGGCGCTTGAGGTTGAAACCGCCGCCGGCTTGGTCGGCCTGGTGCATGCCGACTGCCCTGAACGCACATGGTCCACGTTGGATGATGCATTGCGGGCCAGTCGCGCAACCCGCGACTTCTGCATGTGGTCGCGAAACAGAGTGCAGACGGCAAACGCCAGTAGGGTCGACGGCGTACGCGCCGTCGTCGTCGGACACACGCCGTTGGCGACCCCCTTGCTCCTGGGCAATGTCTATCACATAGACACCGGCGGCTGGACCGACGACGGCTACTTCACCTTATTGAACTTGCAGTCGCTGGACTTGCCGCCCAGGGCTGAATAGCCTATGGCTTACGCTGGCCCGACCGGTTGTCGACCGGTCCGGCCCCTGGCGTGGCGCGGCCCGGATCCTTGACGTCTTCCCGCTTCACGCCGGGCGGCAGTATGTCTTTCGTGGTGGGCGAGTGAGGATCGACCGGAGCGCCCATCATCGAACGGCGGTTTTCGTCCGCTACGCTCTCCTTGACTTTGCGCTGCTCTTCAACAGATGTCTCTTTGCGGAAGGAATCGGCCATGGTGCCCGACGGCTTCGAAGCGCCGTGTTGCTTGGTGGAGTCGTGTTTCATGGTTCGCCCCGGATGACTGCTACATGACAGGATTTGAGCGGCAAGTCCCGTTCCTGGTCCAGCTTTTGGGCCAATACCCCGATCTTCGCTTGAAGATCGACGAGGTCGCCGTCATTGACGAGCACATGCCTCGAATTTACCCAGCCGGGAGGCAGCGGCTGCGCAACCCGATGCTGCATTGCCAGGATTTCCGGCGTGGCATCGGAAGCGTCGTCGTTTTTGCAGGCGCGCGCCGCAATGCGGGCGTTCATCTGCGCCATTGGCGTTACGCACTCGATCAACGCAAACGGCGCTTTCATACGAGCGGCCAGTTCTCGCATTCTTTCCCGCTCGTCGTGGCGCAAAAACACGGCATCCACCACCACGGATAACCCGTCGGCAAGCAATTGGCTCGACAGCTCACCCAGGCGCCCATAGGTGCGATGCGTTGCCTCATCGGTATATAGCAAGCTGCCTGGTCCCGGCCGCTGCATAAAATCCACGCCATACAGCCGTTTCCGTTCAATATCGGATCGCAGGTGAATGGCGCCGGTCTGGGCGGCAAGCTCGCGCGCCACCGTCGACTTGCCGGACCCGCTAAGGCCTGTCACAAGGGTCAGCCGGGCCGCCTGCGGCGCAGCGGCGAACTGGCGCACCCACGCCCAGTACCGATTAAACCCCTCGATGCCGTCGCTATCCAACAAGGCCACCTTGGCACGCACCGTGGCCCGGTATGCGGCGTAAGCACCGAGCAAACAAAGTCCATTGAAGTCTCCCGTTTGCTCGACATAGCCGTTGACAAGCCGCCATGCCAATGCGGACAAGCGGGCGACATGCAAGTCCATGAAGGCGAACGCAAGATCGTTTATAGGATCGATGCAACGCAAGTCGCGGTCGAACTCCAGTGCGTCGAACGCGATCACCTTGCCTTGCCAACGCACAATATTGCCGAGGTGCAAATCGCCATGGCATTCCCGAATCCGTGCTTGCTCCCGCCGGTGCGCGCGTCTGTCGCCCAGGCGGTGGAACAACTGTTGCAGCTGGAGGCGCACCGCCGCCACGTCATTGGCAATGCCGCAGGCGCGCACCAATTCATGAGCCGCGATTTCGTCCAGACTTTCAGCCGCCCACTGCCATGAGTCTTTGTCAGGCAAGGATTCGGAAGCCAGGGGTGGCAGCGCAAGATGAAAGGCAGCCAGATGTGCCGCCAGGCCGTCGACGTGCCCGGGCAGCAGGCGACCTTCGCGCGCCAACGACTTGAAAACGCCGCGCGTGGAAAAGCGGCGCATGCGCAATACCCATTCGATAGGCTCGCCGCCGCCTCCAATAATGGGCATGTCGACGGCGCCTGTGACCGGCAGGACATCAAGATAAAGTTGCGGCGCCGTACGCTTATTCAGGCGTAGTTCTTCTTCGCAGAAATGCCGCCGCAATGCCAATGAGGAGAAATCCAGGAACGGCAGGCGCACTGGCTTTTTCATTTTGTAGGCGTAGGCGCCGGCCAGGATCACAGTGGAAATATGGGTGTGCATCACCCGGACCTTTCCGGCATGCGGGGAAACATCCAGAAAACGTATCAATCCGGCGGTCAAGGCTTCATGGATTTGGCTGCTCATCGGCGGTCGGCTCCGAATGCAATGGGACCATCATACGGCGGTTGATCGCAACATTGCTTGGCCTATAGCGACAGCTCCGGTATGATGAAGTCACTTAATGTTTCAGGAAGCCACCATGAGCATGTCTGTTGAAGCCGTCGTAAATGCATCGCTGGCCATAGAAGGCGCTACAGCCGACCAGCAAAAAGAACTGTTGCTATTGCGCAAAACGCTGGAGACGCGGGCCGATACCATCGTAACCCTGGTGGAAGCCGCCGTTCCCAAGCTGGCGGTCAATGGATCGGTAGGTACCAAGGTACACACTACCGCTTAAGGCCGGCGCCGGTTCCTCGTCTTCGGACGCAAGGCAGTCTTGCCCCGCGCTCAAGACAAACCGGCTCATCACCTGCGCCAACCGGGCGCCATGATTATTCAGATCTTCGGTCACGGCGGTCGACGCCTCTACCAGCTCTGAGTTTTGCCGCGTCGCCCACCCCAGTTGCACCACAGCGTCGTTGACCTGGTGTATGCCCAATGTCTGCTCGCTGGTGGCCGCGCTGATATCGTTGATCATCCCGGTGACCTGACGGATCTGACCGACGATGTTCACCATGGCCACGCCAGCCACGCCGACCAGCCTGCCGCCCGTCTCGACTTGCTCGACACTGTCCTCGATCAGGCGCTTGATGTCCCGGGCCGCGGCGCCGCTTTTCAGCGCCAGGCTCCTGACTTCATTTGCGACGACCGCGAAACCCTTGCCTTGCCCTCCCGCCCTTGCAGCCTCGACAGCAGCATTCAAGGCAAGAATATTCGTCTGGAACGCAATGCCGTCGATGACCGAGATAATATCGACGATGCGGCGTGACGATGATTTGATTCCGTCCATGGTCGCCACGACTTCATTGACGATCTCTCCTCCCTTTTCCGCTGCCATGCTGGTTGCCGAGGCCAGGTCAGCGGCTGCATGAGCGACCTCGGCGTTGCTTTGCACCGTGCTTGCAAGCTGCTCCATCGCCGAGGCCGTCTGGGTCAAATTTGCCGCCTGTTGCTCGGTGCGGCTCGACAAGTCGGTATTTCTCGATGCAATTTGCAGCGCCGAATATGCAATATCGTCGCTGCATTCACGCGCCAAGCCCACCATATCGCGCAACGATTCCTGCATGCTCGACATTGCAAGGACGACGCTGTGCGCGGGCGCTTGGGCGCTGTCGACCGTCGTCGTCAGATCACCGCGCGCTATCGTATTGACGACATGAACCACTTCCCGGGGTTCGCCGCCAAGCTGACGCATCAGCCCGCGCGTAATCAGCCCGCCCAGCAACAGCGCAAGAATAATGCCAGCCATCGTCAGCGCCAGCATGAGCTTCATGGTGTCGGCATAGATCACGGATGTATCGTCCGCCAACGCCCCCGAGGTGTTCTGCTTCTCCAGTATCAGGGAAGTCATCAGCATTTCGGCCATGGAGCCCAAGGGCTCCGCTTCCATGAGCAACCGGGCCAATGAGCCATTGCCGCCCGTCTCCATGGCGCTCGACTCCAGTTGGCTCGCTATTTGCTGGAGTACCGCCCCGTATGCCTCCACGGCTTTCAAGGCATCGGCTACGGTTTCCTTTCCTTCGGCGGACGTAAACACGGCATCAAGCTTATTGACTTCGACTTTGGTTGCCTCAAGATGATCTCTCATGAAATAAATTTCACTGATTCGATTGCCCTTTTCGGTTGCCAACAGTGCGCTGCGCACGGCACGCCCGGCGGACACCAAACGAATTTGAGCGTCTCCGGCATGACGCACGCCCGAGACTTCCTGGTTGTACATGTCGATGGCCATGTTGTTGACCTGGCTTGTTGCCCAAATACCTACAGCGCCGATAACTCCGGCCATGGCAGCGATGACGAGGAAACCGGCGGTCAATTTGGCACGAATGCTCCGGTTACTGAACACGGTCATGTATAGCCTCGTTACGAAAATGAAGCACATGTTATCCACTCTATGTTGCAGCGTTCTTACAAGGAGAAGAGTCATGGCATGGCCTATACAGCTCAAGCGCGGTTTTCACATGGATTACGTTGGATTCCTTCTTGTTTTCGCAATGACGACCTTGCTTCTTCCCTTCACCGCCGCCGCCGAGAAACCATTTGGCCAACTCGATGTCCCTTTCGTCCCGACGCCCGACGAGGTCGTGACGCGCATGCTGAAAGTGGCCAATGTCCAGTCATCGGACTACGTTATTGATTTGGGGTCGGGCGATGGCCGCATCGCCATTGCCGCCGTACGCGACTTTGGTGCCCGCGCAGCGCTGGGCATAGACATTGATCCCGACAGAATCAGCGAGGCACGGGCTAACGCGGAACAGGCGAACGTGGCCGACAGGGTCAAATTCGAGAATCAGGACTTATTCGAGACCGACTTTTCCAAGGCCTCGGTGCTCACCATGTACCTGTTGCCCGACGTGAACTTGAAGCTGCGTCCGAAAGTATTGAATCTCACGCCAGGGACGCGCGTGGTTTCTCACGCGTTCCACATGGGCGACTGGGAAAGCGATGCCTACGAACGCATAGGGACGCGCAGTGTTTACCTCTGGATCGTTCCGGCGAACGTGGAGGGGCGGTGGGATATCCGCGGACCTAACGGCGATGTATCGATTGCACTCGAGCAGGCCTACCAACATATTCACGGCAGCGCGCAGGCCAAGGGACAGGAAGCGATGCCCGTGAACGGCCAACTGCGCGGTGCCGATATCCGGTTTTCCGTCGGCAACGGCGATACCGTCCAAAAGTATGTGGGCCGCGTACGCGGCGACACCATGGTCGCCGTTACCGAGGCCGGCGCGGTGGAAGGCTGGCGGGCGTCGCGGCGCTGATCGCCATGCGTGTCGAGAAGCGGTCCTCTGTACGCGGCAGTCTATCCGTTATGGACGCCGTGGCGATGCTGGTCGGCGTCGTTATCGGCATCGGCATCTTTGGCTTCCCTCCGCTGGTGGCGCAACATTCCTCCACGCCGGAAATTTACATGGGGTTGTGGCTGCTAGGCGGTATCGTCATGTTCATTGGCGCCCTGTGCTATGCGGAGCTGGGAAGCGCCTACCCGGACACCGGCGGCGAATACGCCTTCCTGTCGCGGGCCTGGGGCGTCAATGTGGGCTTGCTATTTGCGTGGGCTCGCGGCACTGTCATCCAGACCGGCGCCATTGCCGCCGTCGCCTTTATCTATGGCGACTATGCCCAGGTATTAGTGCCCTTGGGAAAATACGGCCCGGCGCTCCATGGCGGGCTTGCGATTATCGCGCTCACGGCACTGAACATGGCGGGCACCCACGAGTCCAAGCGTGTGCAGCTCGTCTTGACCTGCGCTACGGTCCTGGCCCTTGTCGTCGTCAGCGTCGCGGGTGCGGCACTGCCTGAAGCGGCGGCCGCAATACCCGGGCAGCCCTTGTCGGCACCGGTTGGCGGCCTTGCCGGTGGACTGGGAATGGGAATGGTGTTCGTTTTATTGACGTACGGAGGCTGGAACGAAGCGGCCTATCTCTCCGGCGAACTCCGCAACCCGGAACGCGACATGAGCCGGGTACTGCTCATAGGGGCGTTGGTGCTCACAGCGGTTTACCTGGTGGTCAACTTCGCGTACCTGCACGTCTTCGGCCTGGCCGGCCTGCGTGCCTCGCAAGCCGTGGGCGCCGACATGATGGCGCTGGTGGCGGGCGAATGGGCGGTAGCCCTGCTGAGCCTGCTGATATGCTGCACCGCCCTGAGCACCATCAACGGTTCCATATTCACCGGCGCGCGAATTTACTATTCGTTGGGGCGCGACATACCGGCGCTGCGCGGCTTGGGGGCATGGAGCGAAAGAGGCGCCACACCGGCGCGCGCCCTTCTGGCGCAAGGCGTCATTACCTTGGTGCTCGTGTTGTTTGGCGCACTGAGCAATGGCGGGATCCAGGCCATGGTCGCCTACACGGCGCCCGTATTCTGGCTATTCATGTTTCTGACCGCGTGCTCCGTGATCGGCCTGCGCCTGCGCGATCCCCAGCGCAGGCGGCCCTTCAAGGTTCCCTTGTATCCCATCACACCACTACTGTTCGCGCTGAGCTGCCTGGCATTGTTCGTTGCCAGCGTCCGGTACGCCGGCATCGGTGCGCTATTGGGTTTGCTGGTACTGGCCGGCGGCATACCCTTGCTATGGCTGCAAAAACACACGCAAAAGGCCTAATTCCACAGGAGAATCGCCATGAGACTTGCCTTTGCAGAGGACGCCTCCCGCGAGAGCGCCGACCGCGTCCGCCGCTCCACCCCCATGCACTTGAACCGACAAATAGACCTCCAGACAGACGCCAATATCGCGCGGTATTGCGCTAAAGGAAGCACGTCAATATTGCATCGTATCGAAGATCTCGATCGCGAATGGGATATAGAACGCGTGCTCGAGTTGAATGCGTCCACGCTTGCATTATCCGGGCTTGTATTGGGCTTGACCGTCGACAGGAAATGGTTGGCTTTGCCGGCAATCGTATTGCCCTTTCTCCTGCAACACGCCTTGCAAGGCTGGTGCCCTCCGCTGCCCTTGCTACGTCGCATGGGTGTTCGCACCCGCGGCGAGATTGACCGCGAGAAATACGCGTTGAAGGCTAGATTGGAAGAAGGCGAGGCGTTCCAGGCCTGATCGAATGTCGGTGTTACGTCATGGATGATACGAACCGGTAAAATACCAGTCATCATTCATTCATCAGCAGAGTCCCGACATGCCATTCCCCTGTACAACGCCGAATACCGCCAAACCCGGACGCCTCCTTCTCCTGGCCACTGCCTTCGTCGCGTTATGCCTGGCCATGTCGGGCTTCTTTGCGCCGGCCCTCGCCCAGGGCGCCGTGGATCCCAAGGGCAATCCCGCCGATTTCGTCCAGGTGCTGGGAAACAAGGCGTTAAACGCGGTGAAACAGGATTCCGTCGCCAAGCAAGGGGATCTTAAACGCATCAACGAACTGGTCGACCAATATATTCTCCCCTACGTCAATCTTGAAAAAACGACACGGTTGGCAGCGGCACAGAACTGGCGCAAAGCCTCGGCACAGCAAAAGGAAGAGCTGGTCGCGGCATTCCGCAATACGCTTATTCGCACATACAGCGGGGCGCTCAGCAACGTCGACAAGATCGCCGCGCTGAACATTTTGCCTTTCCGTGGCGACATCAACGCGGACGACGTGGTCGTGCGCTCGACATTCTCCCAACACAACGGGCCCTCTTTCAATGTCGACTATCGCCTCGAGCGGACAGCGCAAGGGTGGAAAATCTATGATCTGAATGTTGAGGGCATTTGGCTGATACAAAATTACCGTAGCCAGTTTTCCCAGCAAATCGCCCAGTCCGGCATCGATGGCCTAATAAGCGCACTGAACCAGAAAAATCGCTGATCGTCTGGGCGCCGGGGCTGGCGTCCCGACTTCAGGCGTGTTCCCGCGTTGAGTGCGCCGCCTGAACCAGCACGGACAAAGGGCCGGCCTGGCGCACAGACGCTACCTGGTCGAAGTGGCGTACGTATATTGTGCCGCCATACGACAACGCATTGACCGATACGTCGCCTACATGTTCGCAGCGGCGCGGCACAACCAGCATCCAGCCGCTGTCGACCAGGATGTTGTACGACGGCAAAAGTCCATTGTCGTCAGGCAGCAGCCCCAGTTCCGGGCAGGCCAGTTCATAAGCGCCGAGCATACTGGCTGCTGATGCCGCAGCATTAGTACCGACGCCGGAAAGGACACGCACAAACAGGTGGTTGAACGCCAGTTGCGGATGCCGTTCCAATGCGTGCTCGGGCAATCGGTAGGGCAAGCCTTCAGCCAGATAACGCAGACTTGGGTTGCCCTGAGCGGCCGGCACCCATTGCAGGTGCTTGTGCCGCTGGCTGGCCCCGGCATCCCGGCCGCCATTGAAAAAGCCTACGCCACCCGACGCTGACATCACCTGGGACAAGGCATTGAAGTCGGCCAGCGTCAACGGTGCCGTTTGCTCCTCGAACGTTTTGCGCGCCAGGACAAGATGGCGGTCGGCCACGGGAAACTTGTTCAGTATGGCTCTGTGGTCGTCGCCAATATCGCCAATGGTGAGCTCGGGGTCAGGCGTAAGAAAGGGATTGAAATCCGGATCGCGAGGCCCGCCAGGCATGGTTGCGCCCGACCCATTTTTCTCTGCCAGCGTTGAAAGCCAACGCACAATGAACGGCAAGCCCTGATCATACAGATGAATTTCTTCGGCAACGATTGGTAGAAGAGCGCCCGTGGCGCGCGCATCGGCGATGCGCGAGTCGACAGCCTGCATGAGATCCGTGGTCATGTTGCCCCCTTTTTTGTTCGTCCGGGATTTGTATTGATGAGTTACCGGCCTATTGTAGGCGTTTCATCAGGGCACACTGCCGCCTGCAACGCGCAATTGGCCCACTGTAGTTCGCTTTCATGCAAAGCGCCGGTCAACGCGGCAAGGAGCAGGCGGTCAAGCACGAGCGCCGACCGCGCCCGCAGTAGCGCAAGACTGTCCGAAGTGACCGCATTCTGGGCATCCAGCAGCTCCAGCGTTGTACGCTCTCCCAGAGAGTGTCCGAGATACGTCGCATCCAGCCGTGCGCGCCCGGCGGATAATGCCTGCGTCAGCGCGAGGAGCCGGCTGGATCCTGTGTTCAGGCTCAGCCATGCCGCGCGCGTCCGCAGTTCAATCTGCTGGCGCACATGCCGGGCCTGGGCGCGCGCCTTGTCTCGCAGATGCAATGCCTCTTCGTACTTTGCGCTACGGTGACCCCCGGTAAACAATGGAATGCCGAGTTGGATGCCGGCCATCCACGATTCTGTTTTGTTCGATGCGCTACCGTAGCGGCCGCTGCCATGGAGTCGCTCATAGCCGGCTGCGCCGACCAGCTCTAACGTTGGTGAGGCCAGGGCGCTGTGCTTATCTGCTTCCTGCTGGGCGACTTGCTGCTCCAGCGCTTGCAATTGCAAAGACGGATTATGGCTCGCCGCGCGCGCCAACCATTCATCCATTGAGCCGGACGGAGCGAACCCGCCGCCGCCCTTGCCATCCGCCTTCAATGGGGCCAAGTCATGCGGCTTCTGGCCGGTGAGGTCGGCATACGCGGCCTCCTTGATCAAGAGGTCATTGTGAGCAAGCATCACCTGCGCTTTGACGGCTTCCATGCGCGCGGCAGCCTCGTAGGTATCAGTAACCGGCACGTCGCCAATATGATGCCGATCCAGCGATTCTTGCAGCGTGCGTTGCGCGGCTGTTTGCTGCTGCCGCAACAGCTCAACCGTCCGGGTGGCGATCAGGACGTCGAAGTAGCGTTGCGCCGCTTTCAGCATCAGTGCTTGACGCGCGTCGGCCCACGCGATGGAAGCCATGTCGGCCGATAAGGCAAGCTGGCGGCTTTGGGCCCGCCGCTTGCCATCGATGAGCGGCTGACTTGCTGTCACTTCGTAGCGCTCCAGGGCACCACCGCGCACGGACGTGTCGAAACCAGCACCCGCCGACCGGCCAAATCCTGGCGCCGTGAAATGGGCTCCTTTCGTGCCGGTATCGTGCGTCATGCTTCCCACCATCACGTTGACCGACACCGATGGTCGCCACAGGGCGCGAGCCTGATCGCGGCGACTCGACCCCGCTTCGAAAGCCGCGTACGCTGCTGAAAACTCGGCGTCATGCGCGCGGGCCGCCTGCCATGTATCGAGCAAATCCGCAGCACTGGCGGACGTGGCAGCCGTAAATAGGCACACCGCCAGGACGTTCTTCATGGCCGCGCGCCGAGCTTGCGCAACACAGTTTCCATAAAACACCAGCGTGTCAGCCCGCTCTGGAAAATATTCAGCCCCACGAAGGCAGTGAAGGTGAGCCACCATTCGCTATGAAACCAGGGGCTCGACGGCGCGCCCAACAGCAGTGAAAACAGAATGAATAGGCCGGCGACGGTGCGAACAATTTGCCAAGAAGTCATGGGGTGTCCTCAATAATCGGGAAGTCAGCCTTGCGATAGGCCATGTAGTACAGCAACGGAATCAACACAAGAGTAAGCAGCGTCGACACTAAAATTCCAAAAATCAGGGAAATGGCCAAGCCATTGAAAATCGGATCGTCCAGAATAAAGAACGCGCCCAGCATGGCGGCAAGCCCGGTGAGCACGATAGGTTGGGCCCGTGTAATGGCGGAGCCGACAACGGCCTCCTTGAGCGGCGTACCCGCCCGCACCTGCAACCTGATGAAGTCAACCAGCAGAATGGAATTACGCACAATGATCCCCGCCAACGCAATCATGCCTATCATGCTGGTCGCCGTGTATTGGGCCCCCAGCAAGGCATGTCCGGGCATCACGCCAATAATGGTCAGCGGAATCGGCGCCATGATGATGAACGGTGTAAGGTAAGACCCGAAGTGGGCCACCACCAGTAAATAGATCAGGACGAGGCCAATCGCGTAGGCCGCGCCCATATCGCGGAACGTCTCGTAGGTGACCTGCCACTCGCCATCCCATTTGATCGCGTAGCCGCGATAGGCGTCGTCCGGCTGTGTAATGAAGCGTTCTTCCAATGCGCCGCCTCCAGGGGCCGCGATTGCGGCGACGGCACGGCGGGCGCTGGCCATGCCATATAGAGGGCTGTCTATACGCCCTGCCATATCGCCGACGACATAATTGACGGGCAGCAAGTCCTTATGGTGTATGGGTTGTTCGCGGACGCTATCGCTTATGCGCACCAGTTCGCGCACTGGCACGAGCTTGCCATCGGCGCTGCGCACGGTCAGGGCAAGCAGCGGTTCCAGGCTGCCATGATCTTGGGCGGGTAGCTGGATTACGGCCGCCACAGGATACTTGCCGCCGTCGTGCAGCCATGTCGCCGCCTCGCCGCCCAACCCGGCCCGCAAGGTAGAAACGATGGCCTGCTGCGAGATGCCCAATACCCCTGCCTTGACGCGATCCACCACCAGGACTTGCCGCGGCGCGCCGGAAATACTGCTGTCGTCTACGTCGACCATGCCCGGGGCGGTTTCCAGAACCGCACGTATCGCCTTGGCCACGCGAAGCCGGCCATCGGCTTCCGGGCCGTAGACTTCCGCAACAATGGGCGCCAGCACTGGCGGCCCGGGCGGGACCTCCACCACTTTCACGTTGGCGCCAAAACGTGCGCCGATCGTCTGAAGATCGGGGCGTACCCGAGTGGCGATGGCATGGCTTTGGCTGTCGCGATCCGCTTTGTCGACAAGATTGACCTGGATATCGCCGACATTGCCGCCTTCGCGCAGGTAGTATTGGCGCAATAGGCCATTGAAATTGATCGGTGCCGATACGCCTGCGTAGGCTTGGTAATCGACAACCTCCGGCACCGTGGCCAAATGAGCGCCCAGCGCGTGCAACACCGCCGCCGTCTTTTCCAGCGTCGTCCCCGCCGGCATATCCACCACCACCTGGAACTCGGACTTGTTATCGAAGGGCAACATCTTGAGCCGCACCAGGCCAATCGCCGGCAATAACACTGCAAGCGCAATCAGTGCCGCCACTCCCGCCGCCAGCCGCCGCCGGTTGCGCCGACCCCGGCGGTGATCCAGGAACGGATGGAATAGGCGCTGAAACAGCGCCGTAAGCCGCCCGGCAAAGCCGCCCGGCGGCTGCGAGGCGGCCAAATGCGGCACAGGCTTCATCCACATCCGTGCAAGCCAGGGAGTGAGCGTGAACGCAATCGCCAACGACAACAGCATGCCCATGCTGGCGTTGATGGGTATGGGACTCATGTAGGGCCCCATGAGCCCTGAGACAAAGGCCATGGGCAGCAGCGCGGCAATGACGGTGAACGTGGCCAATATGGTTGGCCCCCCCACTTCGTCCACCGCGCCTGGAATAAGCTGTCCCAGTGTCTTTCCGGGATGCAGGTGTTGATGTCGATGAATATTTTCGACTACGACGATAGCGTCATCCACCAGTATGCCAATGGAGAATATCAGCGCAAATAACGACACCCGATTCAGCGTGAAGCCCCAAGCCCAGGAGGCGAACAAGGTGGCCGCCAGCGTCAGGCCCACCGCCACGCCCACAATGGCGGCTTCCCGCCCGCCCAGGGCGATCATCACCAGCCCAATGACCGAAAGCGTGGCGAAAAGCAGCTTTTGAATCAGCTTTTGCGCCTTGTCGTTCGCAGTTGCACCATAGTTGCGCGTTTCGGCAACGCTGACATCGGGCGGGATGACGGTATTGCGCAGCGCCGCGATGCGCCGCGTTATGCCATTAGCGACATCAATTGCGTTCTCGCCCGGTTTCTTGGTGACGGTCAGCGTCATCGCTGGGTACTCGGCATGTTGGTCGCCCGCGACCCCATGCCAGACATAGCGCTCGGACGGTAGAGGGCCATCGCGCACTGTGGCGGTATCCTGCAGGAACACTGGCTTGCCCGCACTCACCCCGACAATCAGCTCGCCCACGTCGCTCGCATTCCGCAAGAACGGTCCCGCATGAACCGCCACCGCGCGATTCGCGCTCAACACCTCACCCACTGGCAGCCCATGATTGGCGGATTGCAATGCGGTGCGCAGGTCCGCAACGGTGACGTTGACCGACGACATGCGCGCCGGATCGATTTCGACCATGACGGCGCGGCCCGGTCCGCCTATCGTGCGGACCTCACGCGTGCCAGCGACCCGTTTCAGATCCACTTCAACGCTATGGGCGACCCGTTCAAGATCGTAGGGACCGACCTCCGGCACCTTGCTATACAGCGTCAAGGCGACAATGGGTACGTCGTCGATGCCTTTGGGCTTGATCAACGGCGCCATCACCCCCAAGCCGACCGGCAGCCAATCGGCATTGGAGCGCATCGTATCGTGCAATCGCACGAGCGCCTCCGTACGCGGCACCCCGACTTCAAACTGCACGGTCAGTACAGCCATACCCGGCTGCGACACCGACATGACGTGCTCAACGCCCGACATTTGCGACAAGATCTGCTCGGCCGGCCCGGCAACCATTTGCTCCACGTCAGCCACCGACGCACCGGGAAAGGGAATCAGCACATTCGCCATAGTGACATTGATTTGAGGCTCTTCTTCCCGAGGCGTGACCAGTACGGCAAAGAAACCCAGCAACAGCGCGACAAGCGCCAGCAGGGGGGTGATCTGCGCCGACTGGAAATAAGACGCGATACGGCCCGAAACGCCAAGAGGTTTGTCCATAGAATCCTCTAGCGCCACGTCACCGCCGCTTGAGCATCGCGCGCCACGCGCTCGCCCGCGTCCACGCCCGACAGCACCTCCACCTCGTCGCCCGTCGCCGCACCGATGCGAACTTGGCGAAGCACGGGACGTCCGTCCTTGCCCACGACATAAACGCCCATGAGTTCGGCACGACGGACGATGGCCGTGGCCGGGATGTACAGGCGCCCAGTCGCGGGCGCAGCGGGCGGCAGCCAGACGCGCGCAAACATGCCTGGCGTCACGCCGTCCAATCCCGGCGGCAGATCCAGCCGCATCCGGGCGGTATGGGTCTGGGAGTCGATCGCGGGCATGACCTGTACGCGGATCGGCACCACCCGGCCGCTGCCGGGGATGACGCCAGGAAATTCGATCGAAAAATCTTCTATCCTGGCATGCGCGGCGAGGCGACTTTGCGGCACCGCCGCGGTAACGCGCATGGCATTGGGGGCATAGAGGGAAACCAGGGATTTTCCGGGCATGGCCGTGTCCCCCAGCTCAGCCGAAACCGCCGCAATGATGCCGGCATACGGCGCCCTGACCGCATGCTGGTCGGACGTAATGCCTGCGGCGCTTGCCTGCGCCCGTTGGGCGGCAAGATTGGCCGCGGCGGCTCTATGCTCGGCGCGCCCACGATCCAGCGCGGCCAAGCTGATGTAGTGCTTCTTGTAGAGTTCGCGCTGCCGCGCCAGTTCCCTCGACGCGACGTCAAGGGCCGCCAGCGCCATTTCGACCTGGGCTTGGCCCATGGCAACGTTTTGATTCGCCCCGCGCGCATCGATGCGCGCCAGAACCTGCCCTTCGCGCACCGTCGTGCCCGCTATTGCATCGAGGGCAACGATAACACCCGAGACCTGGGCCGCAATCTCCGTATGGCGAAGCGCCTCGACCGTTCCGTCGACGCTTGCGCGATCTGACGCATGGACTGCTCGCACCGCGGCTGTCTCCAGCGCTGTTGCCGCAGCAAGGCTTTCCGCCGAAAAAAGTGTCGTAAGCACCGCTATGCCCAACAACCATCGCCCGCTCATCCGTGTCCTTTGCTAGCCCTGCTTCTTTGTCGCGCAATATGCTCAACAGCCCCGTCTTCCCATAATTCTATTATGTAGCTAATTAGCTAAATACGCAATGAGTAGTGCATGTGCGGGTTTACGGGATCCGGGCGATGCCCCACAATGCTTGTTTTACGGATTGAGATGGTTAAAGGTATGAAAGACTTGCCGGTCGAGGCTCTTGAACAGGTCGCGGCCTACTTCCGGGCGCTCTCCGAGCCAACACGATTACACATTCTTAGCCTGCTGCGTTCTGGAGAGCGCAATGTGGGCGAACTTGCGCAACTATGCGATTACACGGCGGCCAATATTTCCCGCCATTTATCCATTTTGCACAAGCATGGCTTGGTCAAACGCGAGAGCCGCGGCACCAGCGTTTACTACCGCATGGCGGACGACTCCGTCTATGCATTGTGTGACCTGGTATGCGGCAACATCGCGCGCCAGATCACGCAAACGGCCGGACAGCGCCAGGCATTCGTTCAGTCGGCGCATGAAAATGAAAAAAAATAACTGTGTCTTGATTCAGGCACGATAGCAACGCTTGCAGACCTCTCGTCGGCGTTGTAACATCCACCGCATAAACCTGGATGAGCGCAGGCACGGGCGCAAGGGAAAAGAAATATGAATGATAAATCGGCCCACCCGGGTATCCCGTGGATGCGTTTACCGAATGGCAATGTCATGCATAAATGCGGCATTGAACTCGAGACCGATGGCTATGAGTGGCGCATGACCGACGCCTCTGGATTCGATTTCGCCGTCTTCACCATGATGGAGCAGCAGTTGTCTGCCGACGAAGCCAAAGGCCTTGCCGACTTGCTTATCGAGCAGGGCTCGAGCTGGGCCACCATGGGCCTGCACTAAGGGCCGCAGCAATTGCGTTGACGTGACAACGCCTTGCACCATTATTTTTTATCGAGCCGCAAAGCAGCGCTTAAACAGCGCGTAAAATATGCCCTCGGTTTTTGATAACGGTATTGGAAGCAAGACTTTGAACACGAAAAGAAACAAACGCTGGAATGGCAATCTCGATACGCTCGGAGCCGACTTCCTGAAAGACGTCATTGAGAAAATGGAATCTTACGGGGGGCATGTACAGTTCGAGCTACCCGGTCACGCGCAACGGCCCAACTATCAAGTGATCAACACGTCGGGCAAAAAAATTGCCTTCGACAAGAAAAATCTTTTACTAAGCCTCAATCCAGGCGGCAACGTCAGCGATACGCTCTCGTCGGTCTTTTCGCTGGCGGCGGTCAAGGCCGCCATGGCCGGCGGTGGCCGTAGCGCCGTCGCCCGGCCGCGCGCCCCGCGCAGCACGACCGCCAGCAGCACGGCACGCGCCGCTGCTCCTGTTGCTGTCGTCGATGTCGTCGAAAGCGAAAAATACGCGTATTTCAAAGAGCACCGCGAGGCCTTGCCCGACGGAATATCGAAGCATTCTTCCACTATCAGCGAGCTCATGCGCAGCGGCCTGTCGGCCGAAGATGCATTCAACCAGGTCATCAAACAGCATTTTGAATAACGCCAAAACACTAAGCTTTATTCCCGGCAAGGATGCCGCGCTGGAAACCACCATAGAGAGCATGCGCGATAAACTCGCCGCGCGCGGATTCCAGCTGAACGAATCGTCGCTCCTGCACGAGGTCGACGGCATCTGGTCCACGCACATGAAAGACAACGATTGCCCGATGTTGTTTTCCAATGGCAAGGGTGCGACCGAACTGGCCGCACGCGCCAGCGCCTACGGCGAATTCGTGGAACGACTGGGCACGCATTATTTCTGGACCCACTTTTATCTAGGCCGCACGCGCGCCAACCGCCCGTTCGTCCATTACCCCCAAGAAAGGTGGTACCCCCGCGCCGCAGACGGCAAATGGCCGGCCGATATCCTGAACGCGGAATTGCACGCGTTCTATAACGCCGACGGCGAGATCGATGCCGATGTGCTGGTCGACCTTAATTCAGGCAATGTGGATCGCGGAATCTGCGCACTTCCCTACACCCGGCTGCGCGATGGTGCGCTTACCTTCATTCCCGTCAACATCATAGGCAATTTGTATGTAAGCAACGGGATGGCGGCTGGCAACAGCATGATGGAAGCGCGCACGCAAGCGTTGTCCGAAATCTTCGAGCGCCACATCAAGTACCGGGTGATCGGCGAAGGGCTCTGCTTGCCAGACGTGCCCGAGGAAGTTATTGCACGATTCCCGAGTATTCAAGCGGGGATCGCGGGATTGCGCCAGGCCGGCTTCGGCATTCTTGTAAAGGATGCATCGCTGGGCGGACGCTATCCGGTCATGAACGTGACGCTGGTTCACCCGGGAGACCAGGGCGTTTTCTCCAGTTATGGCGCACACCCGCGTTTCGAGATAGCTCTGGAACGGGCAATGACCGAACTGCTTCAAGGACGCGCATTGACATCGCTTGAAGGGTTTCCGCAACCCGGCTTCGACATGAGCGAAATCAACGCCGTATCCAATCTGGAAATTCACTTCGTGGATTCGAGCGGCGTCATCAGCTGGAACTTCATGAGCGCATCGCCCGACTTTGCGTT
>DATJBV010000074.1:0-12885 GCA_035515055.1 Candidimonas sp. | reverse complement strand
ATTGACATCGCTTGAAGGGTTTCCGCAACCCGGCTTCGACATGAGCGAAATCAACGCCGTATCCAATCTGGAAATTCACTTCGTGGATTCGAGCGGCGTCATCAGCTGGAACTTCATGAGCGCATCGCCCGACTTTGCGTTCGCCGATTGGAACTTCAGCACGACCACCCCGGAGGACTATCACTGGCTGGTCCAGGCAATACACGCAGAAGGTAAAGACATCTACGTTTCCGACTTCAGCGAACAAGGAGCCTACAGTTGCCGCATCCTCGTACCAGGCATGTCGGAGATCTATCCTGTCGAGGACTTGGAATGGGAAAACAACAGAATAGGCAATGCCATTCGTCCAGCTCTCGTGCGCTTGCATGAACTCGGCAATAAGGAAGCAGCCGAACTGTTGTCGGACTTGCAAACCATGAATCTGAACGATGAGCGGCCCTTATGGGAAATATTGGGGCTGGCCATTCCGGCGGGAACGCCATGGAAACAACTGCGCGTAGGCGAACTCAAGACCTTGCTTGCCCTGGCCATCGGGGACGAAGAAGCCACCCTCGAAGGCTGTGACTGGATTCGCCACTTCAACGACCTCGACCCCAAGCGACGCCTGGTTTACCGCTGCATCGAGAGCATACTGAAACTGAACGGCGGGGCCGACCACCAGCATTCGCTGATGCTGCTCTACGGTGCCGAAACAGTGCGCAAGGCGCAAACGCTGCTCGACGGGAGCGAACGTTTTTTTGATCTGGAACCATTGGGCCAGGACATGGAAGGCAGCCCCATGCATGCGACGCTGCTCGCCGCCTACGACAAGTTGTTCGCGGCGGCATGAGCGGGGCGGCACCGGCGTCCGATCCAAACGCACGCCGCAATGTCGGGGTGCTCATGGCTGCCCAGTCCCTGGGAGGAGCTTCCCCGCCGATCATTATTTCGCTAGGCGGCATCGTCGGGCAAATGCTTGCCGACGACCCGGCGCTCGCCACCCTGCCCGTCAGCCTGTATAACCTTGGATTGGCGCTCTCGACCATCCCCGCCGCACTCCTGATGCGGCAGCTAGGCCGGCGCGCCGCCTACGTCCTTGGCGCTTTGTTCGGCTGCCTGTCGGGGCTGCTTGCCACTTGGGGCATCGTCCAAGGCGACTTCGTACTGTTTTGCCTGGGCACATCCATGGCTGGATTCTACGGCGCCTGTGTGCAAAGCTATCGTTTTGCCGCGGCCGACGCCGTCACGGCCTCGCACAGGGCCGTGGCCATATCTCGCGTTATGATCGGCGGCCTGGCTGCGGCCATCATCGGGCCCCAGACCGTCATCTGGACGCGCGACGCGTTTGCGGCCGCACCTTTTGCGGGCAGTTTCCTGGCGCAGGCCAGCCTGGCCATGCTGGCCCTTCCCGTGCTCCTTCTATTGCGCACGCCGCCGCCCTTGCCGGCCGCGGCCGCCGCCGCGGCCAGACCGTTGCTGCAAATCGCGCGGACGCCCCAATTTGTCGTCGCCGTCATTGCCGGCGTCGTCACCTATGGATTAATGAGCTTCATCATGACGGCCTCGCCAATGGCGATGGTCGCCTGCGGCCATACCGTGGGCGAAGCCGCCCTGGGCATACAGTGGCATGTCCTGGCCATGTTCGCGCCCAGCTTCTTTACCGGCCGCCTGATCGAGCGCTTTGGCAAATATGGAATGACGGCCATGGGGCTGGTGCTGATCGGCGCGTCTGCCGTATTGGCGCTAGGCGGCCTGGAGCTCGGCCATTTTTGGGGCTCTCTCGTTTTATTGGGTGTGGGTTGGAACTTGGGATTCATTGGCGCGACAGCCATGTTGACCGACTGCTATCGTCCGGAGGAACGCGCGAAGGTGCAAGGCCTGAACGACTTCCTGGTATTTGGCACGGTCGCTGTCGCCTCGTTCAGTTCGGGCCGTCTGCTCAATACCTCGGGGTGGGAAGCAATCAACTTTCTGATGTTCCCGCTGGTCGGCGGGACGTTGGCATTACTGGCCTGGCTGGCGTGGCATCAAAAACGCATTGCCTTGCGGACGGCCGGTTGAACCGGCAGCCAGGCCTGAACCAAAACAAGAAAGGGCGCCGAAGCGCCCAGTTTACAGCCAGGTCCGGCGCTATTTCTTCTTAGCGTCGGCTCCTTGCGCACCGCCTTTGCCTGCCGTAGAGCCAAATGGCGACGCCGGCGCGGCGGGTTTGGGCGGCTGTTTCGGTTTCTTCGCTTCCTTATTGCCGCGTAATTGACCTTTTGCCATGGGAATACTCCTTGAATGACGATGAATACATGCCAAATGGCCTCGTAAGCATACGCGGTATTGCGATCGGATGGGAAGATGAGCTTTGCACCGCGATAAAACTCAGGCCGCCAACGCCATGCGCGTCGGGTGTGCAACTTGGACCGGATCGTCCAGAAGCAGCGTGGGAAGGTCCGTCCCGAGGTTGAAGGCACCCACCGCACTGACCAATTGCCGCGTCTGTTCGTTCAGGCTTACGGCCGCGACCGCCGATTGCTCTACAAGCGCCGCGTTTTGCTGCGTGGCGTCGCTGAGCTGCAGCACCGCGTCGTTGATCTGGCCAAGGCCCGCGGTTTGCTCGTTCGTGGCGGCGCTGATTTCAGCGATAAGATCATTGACCCGTTTGACCTGATCGACAACATCTTGCATGGTGATCCCGGCGGCGTCGGCCATTTTGCTGCCCGCATCGACCTTCTGGACACTATCGTCGATCAAGGTCTTGATGTCCTTGGCGGCCGCCGCGCTTTTCTGGGCCAGGTTCCGCACCTCGGCGGCCACCACGGCAAACCCTCGTCCCTCCTCGCCGGCGCGCGCCGCCTCGACGGCCGCATTCAGCGCAAGGATATTGGTCTGGAAAGCAATGCTGTCGATCACGCTGATGATCTCGACAATCTTGCGCGACGACGTATTTATCTCGGCCATGGTCGTCACCACGCTGTTGACCACATCGCCGCCGTTGCTGGCGGCGGCGCTGGCGGAAGCGGCCAGCGCGGCGGCTTGCTGGGCGACATCGGCATTGCTCTTTACCGTGCTGGACAGCTGCTCCATTGCCGCCGCGGTCTGGCCCAGGTTCTCGGACTGCCGCTCGGTACGCTGCGATAAATCTGTATTGCCGGCCGCGATTTGTACTGAACCGCTGGCAATGCTCTCGCTGCTGTCGCGAACCGAACCGACAACACGGCGCAATGACTCCTGCATCAGGCTGATGGCCAGGACGATGCTGCCGGCGCGGGCGTGCGAGGTATCGATGGGTGTCGTCAAGTCGCCTGCGGATATGGCGTTCGCCACCCGGGCAACGTCCGCGGGCTGGCCGCCCAGTTGGGCGGTGAGTCCCCGTGCAATGAATCCCCCGGTCGCTATACCCGCCAAGATACCAAACAACGTCAAGCCCAGCATGACCGAACGTCCCATGGCATAGAACGCATCCGTTTCCTTGTTCAGGCCATCGGCATTGGCTTGCTTTTGAGCCAGCAAGGCGTTGACGCTTTCCTCGGCCTTCAAGGCAATCGGAAGCGCCTCGGACATCAGGACCGACAAGGCGTCGCGCACTTCGCCGAACTCGCCGACGCCGGGGTGGGTGATAACTTCGGCGAACTTCTTCTCGTAAGCGGCCGCTGCGGCGGCGGTGTTGGTAACGATCGCCTTTTCGGCCTCGGTGACAAGCGTCGATTCCGTTCTAAGCAATGCCTCGCGCAAATTTGCAAAGTGCGTCTTCATGGTATTGATTTCGCGGTCCCGGTCGTTTCCTTCCTGTGCCAGAAGAGCGCCCCGGCCCGCGCGGCCCGCCGCAACCAGTTGCACCCGGGCTTCAGCGGCGTGACGCAAGCCGACCGTTTCGCGCTCGTACATGAGGGACGCCCTGTCCCGGATTTGCCCTGCCGCCTGTATGCCTACCGCCCCGATAATGCCCGCCACACACGACCCCAAAACAAACGCGCCTATGAGCTTGGTACCTACCTTCAAATGAGTAAACCAGTGCATTTCTGTTCCCGATGAAACGAATCAGCTTGATAACGGACAATAGACCGCGGCCTTCAAGCCGTTACTATAGTGGCGAAGTTCCTTTAGAGATCAGCATCTTATCGGGCGTACCATGGTACAGAGTCAAGAAACGTCAATAAAAGAAACTTCAACAATAGACCACCGATTCACTATTGGGCACATCGCTCGGCTCGCCGACGTCAATGTGGAAACCGTCAGGTATTACCAACGCATCGGCCTTCTTGACGAGCCGCAAAAAAAACGGGACGGCTATCGGCGCTACAGCAGCGACACCGTCAGGGACATACGCTTCATCAAGCGCGCCCAAGGGCTGGGATTCTCGCTCAAGGAAATCGCGGCCGCCTTTCATCCTGCAACCGCGCGCAACTGCGAAAGCATTGCCGGCATGACCGCCAGGAAGCTGCAAATGCTCGACGAGACGATCCACGAACTTACCGCCCGGCGATGCGAACTGAGCGCGCTGGTCAGTCGATGCGCCGAATGCAAGGTTCGGGCGGCAACGAGCGCCTGCAAGATTGTGCAGGCGCTGCAGGACTAACTGGCCAAGCGCAGGCTCGCGTTTTCCATCTCGATGATGGGAGACGGCGTGGACGATAGCTTGAAAACGGAAACGGCATTGGCCAGATGTTGCGCCTGGTCTTGCAAAGAGCCGGCCGCCGCGGCCGCCTGCTCGACCAGCGCCGCATTCTGCTGGGTAACCTCGTCCATCTGCGAGATGGCAAGATTGACCTGGTCGATGCCGGTGGACTGCTCTTCCGAGGCTGCCGCGATCTCTTTCATGATCTCCGTCAGGCGCCGCACCGAACTCAACAATTCGTGCATGGTGGCGCCGGCGCCTTCGACCTGCTTGGCGCCGTCATTGACTTCAGTCAGCGACGCCTCGATCAGCTTCTTGATTTCCTTGGCCGCCTCGGCGCTGCGCTGCGCCAGGGACCGCACTTCCGAAGCCACCACGGCAAACCCGCGCCCTTGCTCGCCGGCGCGCGCCGCCTCGACCGCGGCGTTCAAGGCCAGAATATTGGTCTGGAACGCAATGCTGTCGATGACGCCGACAATTTCGCCGATGCGGCCGGAGCTCGATGAAATCCGTTCCATGGTCTTGACTACATCGGAAACCGCCTCTTCGCCCCGTTGAGCCACCACCGATGCGGCATCCGCCAATGTATTGGCCTGGCGCGCATGGTCGGAGTTCTGCTTCACGGTTGCCGATAGTTCGTCCATGCTGGCGGCCGTCTCTTGCAAGGATGCCGCCTGCTGTTCGGTGCGGCTGGAAAGATCGGTGTTTCCACCCGCGATCTCGGTGGCTCCCATGTTGATTTCGTCGACGCTCGAACGTACAGTGGCTATGGTTCGCTGGAGGCTGCTTTGGGTCCGCTTCAAGTTGTCGAACAAGGTATGCACTTCATTCTTGCTATTGACGGGCACCTCGGCAATGCGGGCCGTAAGATCTCCCTGGCCCAGCCTTTCCATGCCTTCAATGACCCGCGCGACGGGGCGCAGCGTGCGAGATGCCAGCCACCCCACCAACAGCGCAATCATCAGGGTGCTGATGGCCATCAGCGCCAATTGCATATACAAGGCCTCGTAGCTTTCGTGCAGGAACGCATCTTTGTCACCGGTCCCATACATCAGCCAGTCCCAGTTCTCTACTGTCGTCCAGGCCATATACCGCGTGGATGCATCACTGCCCAACACCACTTCGCTGAAGCCTTCGGGTTGTTGGTATAGCGCATCCAGGCTGGAAACTTCGGCGGCAGTGAGACTTGCCGACAAGGGGTCTCCCGGCTTGCCGTCGATACCCGCCACGCGCAACCAGCCTTTATTGTCGGGCGAGCGCTTCAACAAGCCCAATTTTCCGTGGTCCGCGACTGTGGCGTTGGAAATCCAGTCCAGTAAATTGGCGACCTGCTCGTGCACATCGATACGGACGGACAAGCCGCCGTATACGGTACCCGCGTCGTCCTTCAAAGGTTCGATGCTAATGGCGTACCACTTGCCATTGCGTTGGACAAGGCCGCTATAGGCGTGCCCGCTGTCGAGCGTACGCGCCAGCAAATCGGTCGGCTCGACCGTGCTTCCTAGCCGGATATTACCCTGCGCGTCGCGAAGCAGGGTGGCGATACGCACCCACTTGTTGCCGGAACGCACGATAACGGCGGGGTCGGCCCCGGTGTTTTCGTTGATACGCAACAAGGCGTCGATGTCGCCATTGATGATACGATCTTCGACCACCATGAGCGGCACTTCGCCGCCTTCGTCTGTGTCGGTTGTCCCGCCATCGAGCACAGGTATGCCGCCGAGCTCGCGCTTCATCACCGGTATGAGCTCTTTGCCGCGCTGCGTTGCCGTGGTGAACACCAGCTGCAATGAGCGCTCGACCCCTTCCATGGCAGCGGTCATCTCGCGCTGCGTTGCCTCGACGGCAGCCGCCCGGCTCTGCCAAGCCATGATCATGCTGATGCTTGTCATGACGACTAGCGTTGCGATCGAAGTCACCAGCAATAGCTTTACCGCCAGCGAGCGACGGGCCAACCACCCGGTCCCGCTGCCGGCACCTCTGGAATTTGAATGTGTCAACGTTGTCTCCTTGATGGCGTCGTTTTGTGAGCGCACTTGTTCTAGACGCTATAACGACATATCACGAGACTTGTTTATGCTCCTTTCGCTAGGGAATTACCCTCAAGAACGTCTCTTTACATCCCTACGCTCATGGCACGCTGCAAAAATTCGTCGACCGGCATCGTCTGCCCATTCACGTTCACGCTGTTGTTCTCATACAGTACGTCGAGCGAGGCCGTGTCGCCTTCCACCCGCACCAGACCCGCCTGCTTAAGGCGCGCAATGTATTGGTCATATAGCAAAGCGCCGAGCAGCTCCATTTGAAGCCGCTGTTCCGGAACTTTCTCGGCCTGGCCAAATACTTGGATAAACATGGACTTGGACAAAGAAAGGTCGAGCTGGATGCGCTTGAATATCTCGGCCACCAGGACCTGGTTATCCGCGACGTCCGGGTTGGCCGGCTTGGCGAGGTTCACTTTCAAGCCCGCCTGGCTTTGGCCTTTCTTATTTTTCCAGACGAGCGGATCGATAGACAGCACCGGATTCGACGCCAATATAGCCATGATCCTGTCGCGCATGACCGCTTCTTCCGCGTCTGTAAGCTCGAAGTCCTGGTTTTCTTCAACACCATGGCTGGCCCGGATCGCGTCATACTCCACCGCCATAGCGGTGATGGCGGCCATATCGAGATGCTCAGCCTTCACGCCAATCGAGACGCTGCCCAACTCGGCATTGCCGACAGCGATCCGTCCAAAGTCGTACCTTAGGGAGCCATCGAGAAGCGAGGCTTTTTGCAGGCTATCGAGATTGATCGTCATATTCTCGATGACGAGGGCGTCGTCGCTCTTGCCGTCGATAACCACGGCGTCGACCGTGGCCGTCGTTGCCACGGCGATGTCGTCTTGCTGGCCAGTGGCGGTCTTGCTATTGATGCGGACATTACGAATCTTCAGGTCGTCGCCCGTATCGTCGTCCATGAGGCTGAGTTCCGCGAAGTCGCCCGTTGCCGTGTGATCGTTGAAATCGTTGCTGAAGGCGATTTCAATCACGCCGCCACTGAAGGCAAGCGTCTCGTTGTCTTCCACGAGATTGGTCGGCTCGAAGGTCCAGACCGACTTGCCTTTGCCAAAGAAGCCGACGCGCGTTTCACCATGCACGGGCGCCTTGCCGGCCTGGCTATCGAACCAGGTTTGCGTTGCTGGCGAAGCGACCAGACTCGCCTGGCTGTAGGCCAACATGGGCGAAAAATCGCCTTTGCGCAAAGCGCCAAGGGGGAATGGGCCGTGTTGAAGGTGGTCATGCATTTTAAGCTCCACCGGCTTGCCATCGTCTCCCTGCATATGAATGGAGTACGAAATATCCGATGAAAAGAACTGCCTGTTGTATTCCTTGATTTCGATGTTCAGACCGCTGCCGCCAAGATCAGCGCCCAGCACCTTGACCAGGCGTTCATTGGCCTGGGCGACGATATGTTCAACGGTGGCTTGTGCTTCTTTACCGACATACCAGCTCGTGCCCACATACGCCGCCGCGACCAGGACGACCACGCCGATTACACCTGTACTTTTCTTCATTATTTTCCTAATTTGTCGTCCGGGAACGTGACGCGGCACAGCCGGAGAAATCCAAAAAACGATTTAACCATGAATTCGGGGCGCCAATCATGCCGCCATGTCCATTCGCTACGAGCGCATGGACAGTAGAGGCCGCGTCCAGCCGAGACCGTCCGACACATCCGCGCGCGGACGGTATTCGAATCCAAGAAATCCCGCATAGCCGAAATTCGCTAAACAGAGCAGGCCTTCGAGCAGCCCGTCTTTCCGCAGGTCGGGTTCATTCCGCCCGGGACTTCCCGCCACTTGGACATGGCGTATAAAAGGCAGACAAGGCGCCAGCGTGGCCAATGCGTCCAGCCCCTGCCGGGCGACATGGAAGAAATCGAACTGCAAACCGACATTGGGCTCATCGAGTTCCCGCAGTATAGATACGACGTGCTGCGGCTCATCATAAAAATATCCAGGCACATCGATGCGATTTAGCGCTTCCAGCGTCAGTACGACAGAACGGTCCTGTGCCGCCGCCCAGGCAAGGTTGTGCATTAGCTGTGAACGTTGTCGTTCCCTGGCTTCGCCCGGCGGAGCCGCGCTACCGGCCATGACGTGAATCGCCTGGCAGCCGGTTGCCGAGCATACCGCGAGCGCCTGCTCCCAGGCACTGTGGAACAAAGCTTGAGCGCCCTTCTGTCCAGCCATTCCCCAAGGATAATCCGCTGTTATCGGGGTATTGATAAGCGCCAGCCGCAAGCCTGCCTCATTGAGCCGGTCTGCGTACCATTGAGGCGTCTCGTCATAAGGAAATAAAATCTCGACCGCGGTGAACCCATCATGGGCCGCCGCCGCAAAGCGCTCGACCAGCGGCAAATGCCCGTAAAGCAATGTTAAATTGGCGGCAAATTTCATGCGTTTCCCACCCCGGTTTCCCGGCCCAAAGAAACCTGCGCCAACTGCGAAACGTCTTGATCGCCCAGGCCCATCAGGCGCGCCAGGCGGTATACCTGCTGCGCCGACGCACTGACCGGCATGGGCGTACCCTGTTGTTGTGCCAGCGCGGCAACCGTGTCAAGGTCCTTGAGCATGGTATTGAGTCCGGCCAGCTTGCCTTGCGGCGGTGAAGTCATGCGGGGCACGAAAATTCGCAACAAGGTGGAATCGGCCCATCCTCCGGCCAACGCCTCGCTGAGTCGACTGGCATCCACCCCACTGGCCGTTGCCAGCGCAATCGCCTCGCCGATGGCGGCGATTGTTGTCGCCACTATTGTTTGATTGCACAATTTGGTCGTTTGCCCAGCGCCGATGTCGCCCATGTGGCTCACGCGCTTGGCATAAGCCATCAGCAGCGGAGTCAATGTGCGCACCAGGTCGGCAGCGCCGCCGGCCATGATGGCCAGGCTCCCGTCTTCCGCTCCGCCCACGCCCCCTGATACCGGTGCGTCAATCCAGGCGGCGCCATTCTCATGCGATAAGCGCGCCGCCATGGCACGTGTCAGGTCGGGCGGAATGGAGGAATGGTCCACCACGCAACGCAATGCGTCGCCGACGGCAAGCCCATTCGGCCCGAAAACCACGGCTTCCACTGCGGGAGCATCGAACAGGCACAGGCAGACGACCCCGCACTCGCGCGCCATATCCGCGGGATGCGCCACCGGCGTGGCGCCTAGCGCGGCAAGCGCCATGGTCTTTTCCGGTGTTCGGTTCCAAACCAGTACGTCATGCCCCGCGGCGAGCAGGCGGCGCACCATAGGCGCGCCCATTAAGCCAAGTCCGCAAAAGCCCAGTTTCATGCGATGCTCTCCTTTAATCGAACAAGCCCGGGAATTATGAGGGATAAACACGGTGCGATGCCACAGGGGTTTTTACACATCGCCGGTTCAAAAGAGAAGCGACACGCGCACCGGTTTAACTACGCAAGAGACAACGAAGCAAGACATTGCGTTGCCGGCAAAAGCTGCCTACCATACAGCGCAGCATTCTTAAACCAGACAAACAAAAAGGCAATGGCAAAATGGCTGACTCAATCGATTTTTACTTCGACTTCTCATCACCTTACGCATACTTCGCCAGTACACAAATAGACGCGCTGGCGGCCGAAGTCGGCCGTGAAGTCAACTGGCATCCGATTTTGCTTGGCCCCTTGTTCAAGGCAATGGGTTCGGCGCCGCTTACCGAAATACCCCTCAAAGGCGAGTATGCCCTACGGGATTTCGCCCGCACCGCCGAACTGTTCCAGATTCCTTATGTACAGCCTCAGCCATTTCCCATCGGAACGGTCAGCGCGGCGCGGGCCGTTTTATTTCTGCTCCAACAACAACATTCCCAGGCGATCCCCTTTGCAAAAGCCTTATTTCGCGCCTATTTCGCCGAGCAAAAAAACATCAGCGACGCAACGGTCGTGATTGCGTTGGCTGCCGACTACGGCATCGATACTGACGCCCTTACCGCCGGAATGGCCTTGGAATCGACCAAGCAATTACTGAAAACCGAAGTGGAATCCGCCATGGCGCGCGGGGTTTTCGGCTCGCCATTCATGTTGATAGATGGCGAACCGTTCTGGGGCTTTGATCGCTTCGACCACATCAGGAAGCGGCTGGTGCAGGCTTAAGCTTCGCTATCGGGCTGATTTGCTGGCGCGGCTCGCTGGAACGCCGGTAAAGATGCGCACTGCGCATCGATGCGGACAATCGTCGGCATGGCCGTCAGGTCGCAATCGAACCGCCTAGCGTTAGCCACCTGCGGCACCAGGCACGCATCCGCAAAGCCGGGTTGGTCGCCATGGCAGTATTGCCCCGTGTCGGGGTGGGTGGCCAGCATGATTTCGATGGCACTCAAGCCTTGCGCGACCCAATGCCGATACCAGGCATTCTTCGCCTCTTCATCAACCTTCAGCTCGTGCTTGAGGTATTGCAAGACGCGAAGATTATTCAGGGGATGGATATCGCAGGCAATGGTTAGCGCAATGGCACGCACCCTGGCGCGTCCTTTGGCATCGGCGGGCAGCAGCGCCGGCCCTGACTGCGTTTCTTCCAGATATTCCATTATGGCTATCGACTGGCCCAGCACGACATCGCCGTCCACCAGCGTGGGGACCAGCCCAGTGGGGTTCAGGGCCCGATAACGTTCGGATCGCTGCTCGCCTCCGCCCCGGGTCAAATGCACAGGCACCGACGTGTAAGTAATGCCCTTCAGGTTCAGTGCAATTCGTACCCGGTATGCCGCCGAGCTTCGGAAATAGCCATACAGTTCCATCAGGTCTCCTGGGATTTTCTCGACAACTCTTTGGGGAGGGGAAAGGAAACGTTTTCCGGTGTGCCCGCCAGTGTACGCACCGACACAGCGCCCAACTCCTTAAGGCGGGCTATGACTTGATTGACCAATATTTCGGGGGCGGATGCGCCGGCCGTTACGCCCACGCGCCGGCTGGACGCCAGCCATGCCGGGTCTATCATTTCCGGCGTATCGATGAGATAGGCCGCCGCGCCTTTGCGTTCCGCCACCTCACGCAAGCGATTGGAATTGGAACTATTGGGACTGCCTACGACCAACACCAGGTCGCAATCGGGGGCCATGATCTTTACCGCATCCTGGCGATTCTGGGTCGCGTAGCAAATGTCGCTTTTCTTGGGTTCGACGATAGCTGGAAAACGCACACGCAGTGCCTGGGCGACCGCGGCGGCATCGTCGACCGAGAGCGTCGTCTGCGTAACGAATGCCAGGTTCTCCGGGTCATCGACCCGCAACGCGGCTACGTCTTCAACTGTTTCCACCAGGTACATGCCGCCGTCGGCCTGGCCCAATGTGCCCTCGACTTCCGGGTGGCCGCGATGACCGATCATGATGATTTCACGGCCCGCGGCACGCATGCGCGCCACTTCAATATGCACCTTGGTCACCAAGGGGCAAGTAGCGTCGAAGACCTTCAGCCCCATCTTGACGGCTTCAGCACGCACCGCTTGCGCGACCCCATGCGCGGAGAAGACCACGATGGAACCTGAAGGGGCTTCGTCGAGTTCATCGATGAATATTGCCCCTTTCTGCTTGAGATCTTGCACTACATAGCGGTTGTGAACGATCTCGTGGCGCACATATATAGGTGCGCCATGTAGCTCCAAGGCGCGCTCGACGATGTCAATGGCGCGATCGACGCCTGCGCAAAAGCCCCTGGGCTGCGCCAGCACGACCTCGATCGGGGTGGGGTTAGGCTTGACGACTGTCATTAGATGACTCCGACCAGGAAGACTTCAACGCGAACGTCGGCCCCGGCGAGCGGGTGATTGAAGTCGAAGAGCGCCCGGGTTTCGCCCAGTTCTTTGAGAACGCCCGAATACCGCGCCCCGTTGGGGGCGGAAAATTCCACCATGTCGCCCGCTTCGAACTGCGATTCAGGATCGGCGTTCTGGGCCATCATGGCCCGGGTGACCCACTGCAGAAGTTCCGGATTTCGATCGCCGTAGGCATTGGCCGCCGGAAGGTCGAACGTGAAGCGTTCGCCCTCGGCACGCCCTATCAGCGGCTCCTCCATCCCCGGCGCCCATTGCCCCATACCCATTTGCAAGGTGGCTGGACGGCCGTCGAATGTATTGGCAAACACGGACCCGGCCGCCGGACCGGTCAGCAAATCAATACGGTAATGTAGGGTCAGGTAGGAGTCTGGGCGAACCGAAGCTGTGGCGGAAGTAGAGGTAGAGGTCAAAATCTGTCACCGTAAAGGATCATTAGCACCCGCCATTTTAAAGCCTCTTGGCGCACTTCACACTTATACCCC
>DATJBV010000073.1:0-17366 GCA_035515055.1 Candidimonas sp. | reverse complement strand
CAATGCCTGCAGACATAGTCCCTTAAGTTCTGGTTATACAGTCCAGGGCAAGCCCCAACCGGAGCATTTTAGTCCGGATACCGAAAGATCAACTAGTTTAAGCGAAACCACTGTCATGCTCGACAATCTGACCAACCGTCTATCCCGTGTCGTCAAAACCATGCGGGGCGAAGCCCGCCTGACCGAGGCCAACACCCAGGACATGCTGCGCGAAGTGCGCATGGCCTTGCTCGAGGCCGATGTCTCGCTGCCCGTGGTGCGCGACTTCGTCGCCCGGGTGAAGGAACGCGCGCTGGGCCAGGACGTGGTGGGCAGCCTGAACCCCGGCCAGGCGCTGGTCGGTATCGTTCACAAAGAGCTTACCGCCCTTATGGGCGGCGACCTGGGCCCCGATGCCAGCGAGTTGTCGCTGGCCGCGCAGCCGCCGGCCGTCATCCTTATGGCGGGCTTGCAGGGCGCGGGTAAAACCACCACCACCGGCAAGCTGGCCAAATGGCTAAGCGAAGGCGGCCACGTCCAGAACGGCCGCAAGAGCGGCAAGAAGAAAGTGCTGGTCGTCAGCGCCGACGTATACCGGCCGGCCGCCATCGAGCAGTTGAAGGCCGTGGCCGGGCAGGTCAAGGTGGACTTCCTGCCGTCCGACGCCTCGCAAAAGCCGGAAGACATTGCCCGCAACGCGCTGGACCATGCCAAGCGCCATCACTACGACGTGCTTATCGTCGACACGGCCGGCCGCCTGGGCATCGACGAGGTCATGATGCGCGAAATTCGCGCGCTGCACGACCTGCTCAAGCCCATTGAAACGCTGTTCGTGGTCGACGCCATGCAGGGTCAGGACGCGGTCAACGTGGCGCGCGCCTTTGCCGACGCCTTGCCCTTGACCGGCGTGGTGCTCACCAAGCTCGACGGCGACGCCCGGGGCGGCGCGGCGCTATCGGTGCGTCACGTCACCGGCAAGCCGCTGAAGTTCATCGGGCTGTCCGAAAAGCTCGACGGCCTGGAACCCTTCCATCCCGAGCGCATGGCGCAGCGGGTGCTGGGCATGGGCGACATCGTGTCGCTGGTCGAGCAGGCGCAAAAGAACATAGACATCGCCGACGCCGAAAAGCTGGCGTCCAAGATGAAGTCGGGCAGCCGCTTCGACCTGAACGATTTTCGGGATCAGCTGCAGCAGGTCAAGAAAATGGGCGACATGGGCTCGTTGCTGGAAAAATTGCCGGCGCAGTTTGCGCAGGCCGCCGGCCAACTGCAGGGCGGTCAGGCCGAAAAGCAGTTGCGCCGCACCGAAGGCATTCTGAATTCCATGACCCCGGCCGAGCGCGCCAAGCCCGAAATCCTGAAGGCATCGCGTAAACGCCGCATTGCGGCGGGCGCCGGCGTGCCCGTGCAAGAGGTCAACCGCATGCTGTCGCAGTTCGACCAGATGCAAGGCATGATGAAGCAGATGAAAAAAGGCGGCATGGCCAAGGTCATGCGCGCCATGGGCGGCCTGAAAGGCATGGGCAAGGGCGGCTTCGGCGGTATGCGCTAAGCCGCTGCGGCGCGCTTAGCCGCCGCCCACCGCCACCACTATTTCTATCTGGTCGCCCTCGGTTACGGGGGCGACGCCGTGTTGGCTTTTGGGCACGATGTTGCCGTTGGCTTCGATGGCGATGCGCTTGCCCTGGTAGCCAAGAAAGCTGACCAGGTCGGAAATGGTGGCCACCTGCTCCAGGTGCAGGGGTTTGCCATTGACGGTAATGTTCACGTCGGTATCCTCTCGTCGATAGGGGTCTGGCAGCTGAACTTGTCGGTGGCGGCAATCAGCTTGGCCAATATGCCGGGTTCGTCGAAGGCGTGGCCGGCGTCGTTCACGATATGGAATTCGGCTTGCGGCCAGGCCTTGTGCAGCTCCCATGCCGTTTTGGCGGGCGTGCAGGCGTCGTAGCGGCCTTGCACGATAACGCCCGGAATGGCGTGCAGCAAATGGGCGTTACGCAGCAGCTGGCCCTCTTCCATGAAGCCGCCATGCACGAAATAATGGTTCTCGATGCGGGCGAACGCCAGGGCCGACGCGTCGTCGGAATGGGCTAGCTGGTGCGCCGTGTTGGGCAGCAGCGTAATCGTATGGCTTTCCCACTGCGTCCATGCCTGCGCGGCCTGTATCTGGGCCGCTGGGTCGCTGCCGGTCAGGCGGCGCCGGTAGGCGGCAATCAGGTCGTCGCGTTCATCGGGCGGAATGGGCGCCAGGTAGCGTTCCCATTGCTCGGGGAACAGCCACGACGCGCCGTCCTGGTAGAACCACTGCAGTTCCCGGCGGCGCACCGTGAAGATGCCGCGCACGATAAGTTCGCTGACCCGCGCGGGGTGCGTTTGCGCGTAGGCCAGGGCCAGGGTCGAGCCCCACGAACCGCCAAAGACCAGCATGGACTCGGCCTGCAACACCTCGGTGCGCAGGCGCTCTATGTCGGCGACCAGGTCCCACGTGGTGTTGTTCTCCAGGCTGGCATGCGGCGTCGAGCGTCCGCAACCGCGCTGGTCGAACAGCAAAATGTTGTAGCGTTCCGGGTTGAACAGGCGCCGGTGCGTGGGCGAGCAGCCGCCGCCCGGGCCGCCATGCAGGAACACGGCGGGCTTGCCTTGCGGATTGCCGCAGAGCTCCCAGTACACGCGGTGCCCGTCGGCGGTGTCCAGGAAACCGTGGGAATAGGGTTGAATGTCGGGATACATTATTTCTTGGTGAAGATCAGGTCCCACACGCCATGGCCCAGGCGCAGGCCCCGGGTCTCGAACTTCGTCTGGGGCCGGAAGTCGGGGCGCTGGGCATAGCCCTGGGCCGACGTATTGACCAGGGCGGGCTCGGCCGACAGCACCTGCAACATCTGTTCGGCGTAGTTTTCCCAGTCGGTGGCGCAGTGGATGTAGCCGCCCGGGGCGATGCGGCTGACCAGCAGCGCGATAAAGTCGGGCTGGATAAGGCGACGCTTGTGGTGCCGCTTCTTGGGCCAGGGGTCGGGGAAGTAAATGTGGACGCCCGCCAGCGTGTCGGGGGCGATCATGTCGCGCGCCACTTCGACCGCGTCGTGCTGGATGATGCGAATATTCGTCAACCCGGATTCGTCGATACGCTTTAGCAGCGCGCCCACGCCGGCATTGAATACCTCGACGCCCAGGAAGTTGTCTTCCGGCCGCGCGGCGGCGATCTTTTGCGTGGTTTCGCCCATGCCGAAACCGATTTCCAGTACGGTGGGCGCCTGGCGGCCGAAGGTCTTTTCCAGGTTCAGCGTGTTGGCGCGGTAGGGCAGCGACCACTGCGGCAGCAGGCGGTCGAGGGCTTCTTTCTGGCCGGGGGTAATGTGCGCGCGCCGGTGGACGAAGCTGCGGATATGGCTGGTGCCGGACGGCGCGGACGACGTGCGCACCAGTTCCTGGGCTGATGCCGGCTCCGGCATGACGTCGACGGCGTCGGTGACCGTGTTGGCGTCGTGGGCCGTGCTTATGGTGTCTATATTTGGCATGGAAGGTATTGTCGAGTTCATGGCGGAATTGTAGTGATTCCGGCGGGCATTTGTGTGTCGGCTGAAAAAGATTGGATACGCCTCGATGCAAGTAGCCGTGCGGGACGCTATAATCCGTCCTCTGCTTTATTGCGGGTGTATCTCAATGGTAGAGAAGCAGCTTCCCAAGCTGATGACGAGGGTTCGATTCCCTTCACCCGCTCCACTTCCCGCTCACATCCCGAATACTGACCGCCACCGGGTCGAAGTGCGTCATCACGTCCAGCACGGGCTCGTTTTGCATGACGCGCCGGCGGGCTTCGGTCGCAATGGCGTGGCCTTGCGTAATGGTCAGCGTGCCATCCATTTCAAGATCCACTTCCACCCATATCATGTCGCCCAGTTTGCGCGTCTTCATGCCGTGGATGCCATGCACCCCCGGGGTGGACAGCAGGTAGCCGCGGATGCGCTCTTCGGTTTCATCGTCGACGGCCTGGTCCATCAAGTCGTTGAAGGAACCGAAAAAGAACTTCCAGCCCATGCGCGTGATCATCAGGCCCACGATCAGCGCGGCCAGGGGGTCGGCCAGCGGAAAGCCGGTCAGATTGGCCAGGATGCCCACGGCCACGACCAGCGACGAGGCCGCGTCCGAGCGCGCGTGCCAGGCGTTGGCCGCAAGCATGGACGAGCGCACGCGCTTGGCCACGCGCAGCAGGTAGCGGAACAATAATTCCTTGGATGCCAGCGCCAACAGGGCGGCGGCCAGGGCGGCCACATGCACTTGCGGAATGGCGGCAGGATTCTGCAGCTTGGTGAAACTGGCCCATAGCATGCCTATGCCGACTGACAGCAGCAAGGCGCCGATGATCAGCGACGCCGCGGTCTCGAAGCGGCGGTGGCCGTAGGGGTGGCCGGCATCGGGCGGCGTCAGGCTGTGCTTGTTGGCCAGCAGCACGACGCCGTCGGACACAAGGTCGGACAGCGAGTGGATGGCGTCGGCCACCAGCGCCGTGGACTGCGCGAATATGCCTATGACCAGCTGGAGAACAGTCAACACGATGTTCACCACCACGCTGACCATCGTGCTGAAGTGGCCGGCCCGTTGACGGTCGGGGTGCGCTAGCTCGCTCATGCGGGCCTCGTCAGCCTATCCGCATGCCGGGCTGGGCGCCGGGCCAGGGTTCAAGAATATAGATGCCGGCATCGACCTTGTCGTCGTCGTGGCTGGCGGCCAGCACCATGCCTTCCGAGACACCGAACCGCATCTTGCGCGGCGCAAGATTGGCGACCAGTACCGTTAGCTTGTCGACCAGGTCGGCGGGGGCGTAGCACGATTTAATGCCGGAGAATACCTGGCGGTGTCGGCCTTCGCCGGCGTCGAGGGTAAGGCGTAGCAGCTTGTCGGAGCCGTCGACCGCCTCGCACTCAACGATGCGCGCGATGCGCAAGTCGACCTTGCCGAAGTCCTTGATGTCTATTGTGTCGGCGATGGCCTGTCCGCCCGGAAGGACCACGGGCGCCGCCGGCGGCTCGAACAAGTCGTCCAGCATGGCCGGGTCGACGCGTTGCATCAGGTGCTTGAAGGGCGCGATTTGCGTGGGCAGCTTGGCCGCGTCATCCCAGGTGAAGGAACGGTCGGCGCCAAAAAGCTCGTGAGCGACTTTGTCGACCAAGACCGGAAGGACGGCGCCCAGCATGACCGACAAGGCCTTGAAGCCCGCCAGCGCGCGCGAGCATATGTCTTGCAACGCGGCCTTCTGGGCGTCGTCGGCGGTGGCGATGCCCTTGGCCAACACCCACGGCTGGGCGGCGTCGAAAGCCTGGTTGATCAGGTCGGCCTGCGCCATGATCTGGCGTATGGCGCGGCCATATTCGCGCGCTTCGAAGTCGGCCCGGACCCGTTCGGCCGCTTGCGACAATTCGTCCTGCAAGGCCTGGGTGTCACCCAGATAAGCCAGCTGGCCGTCGAAATGCTTGCTGATGAAGTTGGCTGCGCGGCTGGCAATATTCACGTACTTGCCGATCAGGTCGCTATTCACGCGCGCAACGAAGTCGTCGGGATTGAAATCCAGGTCTTCCACATGCGAATTCAGCTTGGCCGCTATGTAATAGCGCATCCATTCGGGGTTCATGCCCAGTTCCAGGTAGCGCAGCGGCGATATCCCCGTGCCCCGGCTTTTGGACATTTTTTCGCCGCTGACCGTGATGAAGCCGTGCACGTGTAGGCCGTCGGGCGTCTTCAGATTCGAAAACTTGAGCATGGCGGGCCAGAACAAGGCGTGGAAGTAGACGATGTCCTTGCCGATGAAGTGCACCTGCTCGGTGTCGCTTGCCGGGTCTAGCAGCGCGTCGAAGTCGATGTTCTGTTTCTGGCAATATGCCTTGAGCGAGGCCAGATAGCCCACCGGTGCGTCCAGCCAGACATAGAAATACTTGCCCGGGGCGTCGGGGATGGGAATACCGAAATAGGGCTCATCGCGCGAAATGTCCCAGTCGGCCAGGCTGGCTTCGCTGTCGGCTTGGCCGGCGCCCAGCCATTCCCGCGTCTTCGCCAATACCTCGGACTGCAGCCGCTTGTTGCCGCTGGCATTGCTGCCCGTGGTCCAGGCTTGCAGGAACTCGACGCAGCGGGGGTCCGACAGCCGGAAAAAGAAGTGTTCCGACGACTTGAGCACGGGAGCGGCGCGGGTTAGCGTGGAATAAGGTTCGATGAGTTCGGTGGCGGCATACACGGCGCTGCACACCTCGCACGCGTCGCCGTATTGATCCTTGGCGTGGCAGCGCGGGCACTCGCCCTTGATGTAGCGGTCGGGCAGGAACATGCCTTTGACGGGATCGTAGAACTGCTCGATGGTGCGCGTGTAGATGAAACCGGCGTCTTTCAGGCGCCGGTAGATGTCCTGGGACAAGGCCACGTTCTCGGGCGAGTCGGTGGAGTGCCAGTGATCGAACTTGATATGAAAGCCGTTCAGGTACTGCGGGCGTTCCGCCGCGTAGCGGGCCACCAGGGCCTGCGGCGTAATGCCTTCGCTTTCCGCCTTGAGCATGATGGGCGCGCCGTGGGCATCGTCGGCGCCCACGAAGTGCACCGTATGGCCCGACATTCGCATCGACCTGACCCAGATGTCGGCCTGGATGTATTCCATGATGTGGCCGATATGGAATGAACCGTTGGCGTAGGGCAGGGCAGTAGTTACAAATAGCGTGCGCGACATGTCTGGGGTATCTGAAAAAAGAGGAAAGAAAGCGATTTTAGGCCAAGCATAGCAGCCCGACGAGTAAAACCGCTTGCGCGGCCCTACCGGTCGGGCCGGATCCGCCATGATGGCGGCCCGCTATATGTTAGTAAGCGTGATGCTTGGTTACGGGATTTCGCGCATTTCGACGTCGCTGACGTCTTTCGTACGGAACCCGGGTTGCTTGGCCACGGGTTGCCGGCGCTGGTCCCAATAGGCCTTGACGCCAAACGGCCGTCCCTTGATGCGGGCCACGACATACAGAATGCCGATGGCAATGGCGGTGGAAATCATGAAAATGAAAGCCATCGTCATGCCGAAAATGGCCAGGACGAAAAACAGGATGCCGCGGATAATTTGATTAAATATAGTCATCGTAATTTAGTAGACACTGCGGCAGAAAAATAATTCCCTCAATCCGCTATTCTTGAGCCTTCGGCGTAATTTTTCTAAGCAAGGCCTACTGATATGAGCACAACCCCCGAAAAACTACTTGGTGTATTGGCGGACATTACCGACCCGAATACACATAAAAAATTGGCGCTTACATCGAAGAATTGCGACATCAAGCTGGATGGCGCAGGTGTAAGTATCACTGTACCCCTGGGATATCCATTACACAATGGGCATCCTGAACTTCAGAAACGCATTGAAACGGCCTTGCAGGCAGAGGGCGTGGCGCTCAAGTCGCTGCGATTCACGACCCGCATCATCGGCCACGCCGTCCAGCCCGGCCTGCGAACGCTTCCGAACGTCCGCAACATCATTGCGGTGGCGTCCGGCAAGGGCGGCGTCGGCAAGAGCACCACGGCCGTCAATATTGCACTGGCCCTGCTGAACCAGGGCGCGCGCGTCGGACTGCTCGACGCCGACATCTACGGCCCCAGCGTGCCTCTCATGCTGGGCTTGTCGGGCAAGCCGAAGAGCCTGGACGGCAAGTCCATGGAACCGCTGGTCGGCCATGGCCTGCAGGCCAATTCCATCGGTTTTCTTATCGACGAAGATTCGCCCGCCATCTGGCGCGGCCCCATGGTGACGCAGGCCCTGACGCAGCTGCTGAACCAGACCAACTGGAACGACCTGGACTACCTCATCGTCGACATGCCTCCCGGCACAGGCGACATTGCGCTGACCATGGCGCAGAAAGTGCCGCTGACGGGCGCCATCATCGTCACCACGCCGCAAGACCTGGCGCTGGCCGACGCGCGTCGCGGGCTGCGCATGTTCCAGAAGGTCAATGTGCCGGTATTGGGCGTGGTGGAAAACATGTCGATACACATTTGTTCGAAATGCGGTCATGCCGAGCCTATTTTCGGCGAGAATGGCGGACGCGACATGGCGGCGGAATTCAAGCTGCCCTGGCTGGGTTCGCTCCCACTGAAAATGGCCATACGTACGCAGACGGATTCGGGCAACCCCAGCGTCATCGCGGAACCCGCCGGCGAAGCGGCCCAGGCCTATCACTCGATCGCTCAAGCGTTGGCCGCCAATGTGGCCGCGCTTGCCCCAGACACCACCGCGGGCATGCCATCGGTAGTTGCACGGAAAACATAATTGAATGCGCCTTAGCGTTGCCTGTCTTTGCATAGCCTTGGGTAGCCTGGCGCATAGTTCCCATGCCGCCAGGCCCGAGGTCGTGATCGACCCGGGCGGCGTGGACCCGGTCGCATTGAGGGCCATCAATTCGGCGGTGGGCGCCATTACCCGGCTCGCCGAAGACCAGGACGGCGGCGAAGTGTCGCGGCTGCGCCGGCGCGCCCGCGAGGCAACCTTGTCGGCGCTGGAGACCCAGGGCTATTTTTCGCCCAAGGTCACGCTCGAGGTGGGCGAGGATGCGCTGGGCGAAACCTGGGACATCATCATCGAGCCGGGCGTCATTACTCGCGTGGACACGGTCGAACTGAATTTCGGCGGGCAGATCGCGCGTCCTGAATTCGCGGTCCGCGTCGATGCGTTGAAGTCGGAATGGCCGCTGAAAAAAGACATGCCTTTCGTGAACGAGGCATGGCATAACGCCAAGGTGTCGCTGCTCGACGACGTCAGTCGCAAAGACTTCTTTTTTGCCCGCCTGGCGAATACGCAGGCCACGGTCGACGCCGAGAACGCCAAGGCGGACCTGGCGGTCAACGTCGAAAGCGGACCGCGCGTGCGCATGGGCGAATTGTGGACGACCGGCCTGAAGCGTGTTCCGCCCGAACTCATCGACCGCTACATCCGGTATTCACCGGGCGAACCCTACGACCAGGACAAGCTCGACGAATGGCAGCAGGCACTGCAATCCACGTCGTTCTTCCGGGGGGCCTTTGTCACGCTGGACCAGGATCCGTCGCGCCAGGTCGTACTGCCGGACGGCGAGATGCAGCTGCCGGTGAAGGTGCAGGTGTCCGAGGCGCCCGCGCGCCGTGCCACCGGCTCGCTGGGCGCCGACAGCGACAACGGCCTGCGCGTCGAAGGGCTGTATCGGCAAAATGTGGTGTTCGGGCAGCCGGTATGGATAGAAACCGGGGCGGGTATCGACAAGAACCGCCAACGCGCCTTTTTCGACGTGCACCTGCCGCCCACCCTTAGCGGCTACCGGGACAGCGTTGGCGTGCTCTACAACCATTCCGATATTGAAGGCCTGGATAACCGCCGGATGGGGCTAGGGTGGAAGCGCCGTCAGGAACGCAAGGCCGCCGGGGACAGCCGGGTCGAATATGAAACCCAATGGGGCCTGATAGGCGCGTGGGACAAGACATCGATCAGCGGCGCCGAAAGCTTCGAGGTGCCGACGCTGGTCGGCACCTGGCAGTGGCTGCGCCGCGACGTCGACAAAAAATACGACCCCCGCGAGGGTCACCTGATCGATTTCGGCTTGGGCGCCGGCGTGACGCTGGACAAAAGCGAACCTTTTTACCGGTCCAGCCTGCGCGTGCAGAAGTGGTGGCCAGTAGGCCCCCGCGATGTGCTGACATTGCGCGGCGAGGTCGGTAAAGTGTGGTCGAAGACCGAGCGGTTGCCGCAAGACTTCGCCTACCGCACCGGCGGTGCGCGGTCCATCCGCGGCTACCGCTACCAGAGCATAGGACTGGAGCGCGGCGACGCCATCGTGGGCGCACCGGCGCTGGCCGTGGCCAGCGTGGAATACACCCACTACTTCACCGATACGTTGGGCATGAATTTCTTCGTGGACGCGGGCGACGCGGCGCCATCGTTCGGGCAGATGGACTGGGCCTTGGGCTACGGCGTGGGACTTGCTGTGCGTACGCCGGCCGGACCGTTCTTTGTCGACGTGGCCTACGGCCAGCGAGACCGCCGCCTGCGTTTGCACTTTTCCCTGGGTATTGCGTTTTGAGCCGGATGTCGCGATGGTTGCGCAGGTTATTCCTGTGGCTGGGACCCCTGATCGTGCTGGCGGTTCTGCTTTTCAGCAGCCTGCTGTTCTGGCTGGTCGCGACGCCCTCGGGAACGCGCTGGGCGCTTACGACCGCCGCCGAGCAATTCGATGGCGAGGTCCGGGGCGCATCCGGCACCCTCTGGTTCGGCCTGCATGTCGATGCGCTTTCCATGGCCTTTCCGGGCGTCGCGGTGCGCGTGGAAGATTTTCACCTGCACGCGAACTGGCGGGAGCTGCTGGATCGCCGCGCGCACGTTCATGACCTTTCCGCCAGCTTGCTGGCCGTGGAGCTGACGCCGGCCCCCGAGGAGGCGCCCGGCGAACCCTTCAAGATGCCGGCATTGCCGGTGCTGGTGACCATCGATCGCCTTGCCGTGGACGATCTGCGCATCAGCCAGGACGGCGAGGCCTTGCCCGTCAGCATTCAAAACCTTTCGACCTCGTTGGCGGTGACCGATGCGGGCGGGCAGCTTGTGGTGCAGACGCTGCAGCTGGGCCACGAGCAAATGGACATTGCCATCGAGGGCGAGCTCAACGTATTGGCGCTGACCGACCCCTGGCCGCTGCGTGGCCAATTCACCACGCATGCCACGGGCCTGGGCGACGAGTCGCCCCTGTGCGCTCGGAAATACCTGTCCACGTTGCCCGCGGCATCCGGCAAAAAAACGCTCGAAGACGCGCCTGGCGCGGCACCGCCGCCGTGCACCCTGGAAGTCGACACCCGTATCGAGGGCGATCTGGAAGCGCTCAAGGTGGTCGTGACAGGCAGCGGACAGGGCATGAGCCTGGACGGGTCTGCCGGCCTAACGCCGCGCGCCCAGTTCCCGCTGAAGGACGCCGATGTGGCGCTGCATCTTGCCGACGGGTCGTCGCTGCAGGCCAAGCTGGACTGGACCAGCCGTGTGGTCGACGCGGTCGTCCACGACCGCGTGGCCGGAAGCCTGCGCACCGAAAAGCTCGATATCGGTCGCCTGCTCGGTCCGGTCATTCCAGAAGCCGTGATCACCACGACGGCGAATTTCGATCTGGATCTGCGCAACCGCCAGGATGTGTCCGCGGCCGAAATGGACCTGGCGTTCGGCGAGGGTTCACGTTGGAACAAGCAGGCGCTGAGCGGTACGCTGACGACACGCATCGTCAATGTTGGTGCGCCGGCATCGCCGGTGTCCGCGCCGCCGCAGGTTCCGCCGTCATCCGCTCCGCCGCCGACCAAGCCGGTTTTGCAATGGCGCGACTTGCAGCTGGCGGCGATCGATATGGATTTGCGCCTGGGCAAGAACCGTCTGCGCGCGCAAGGCGCGCTGGGCGCTTCCGACAGCCGATTGACGCTCGATGCGCAGGCGCCGGAACTGGCGGCATTCTGGCCGGACTTGCCAGGCGGCGCCCAGGTCAAGGGCGATGTCGCCGGGACCCTGGCGCAGCACAAGGCCACGCTGGACGCCCAGTACAGGCCGCAAAAAAGCCAGGCGGGCAAAGTCGGCAGCGCGCCGGCCAGCGTGCGTCTGGCATTGGAAGGCGGATGGGGGCGCGACGCAGCGCCTGCGGCAACGGCGCCTGCCGCGCCTGCCGCCGAAACGACGGAAGGCTGGCGCGGCACCTTGAGCTCGCTGTCGGCCGAACACGCTGGCCTGGGCGCGCGCACCCGCGCCCCCATGGCCCTCAGCTTCCTGCCCGCCGCCGTGGCGCCCGCCTGGCAATGGCAAGTGGGCGCAACCCGCATCGACATGCTCATGTCATCGCGCGCTCTTTTTACCGTCGACCATGTCGCCTCTCGCGGCGGCGCAGGCCGCTGGGAAAGCAAGGGCGCGATTGCGCGGCTGCCGCTGTCGCCCGCGTTGCTCGACGAGGTGGGCAAGAAGCTTGGCCTGCAGACCCAGGAAGAGGAAGATCGTGGCGGTGTAACGGTGCTGGCGGATAAGGCTGCCGCGGTTTCCGAAATTGTGCTGGGCGTGAACTGGGACATGAAATTCGCCGGCGCCCTGGCGGGTACGGCGCATGTCGAGCGTATCTCCGGCGACGTGATGGTGCCCGCCGAGCCGGCCTTTCCCCTGGGTTTGCAGCGGTTTTCCCTGGACTTGAATGCCAAGCCCGGCAAAGGGTCGACCAGCCTGGTAACAGCTGATTTGAACGTGACGACCAAAAAGATGGGCCGGGTATCCGCCACGGGATCCACGCTGGTCCACGCCACACCCGGCGGAGGGCTGGCGCTGCGCCCCGAGGACGTGCGTACGGTGAATATCGACGCCGACATCGACGACCTGGGATGGACGAGCTTGTTTCTTGGCGACGCCATGGAACTGGGCGGTGCGTTGCGGGCCGACGTGCAACTTAAAAGCCGCCCGAACGGCACCTGGGCGACCAGCGGCACGCTGCGCGGCGAAAAGATACGCGTCATCCGCATCGACGACGGCGTGCGCCTGCTCGACGGTACGCTTTCCGCCCGCCTGGCCGACGATCGGCTAATTCTGGATAGCCTCAGTTTCCCCGCGCGCTTGCGCGTGGAGCCCAAGGAATGGCGTACCGCCGAATGGGTAAGCACGAACCCCGGGGCCAAAGGCGGCAGCCTGAACATCACCGGCGACTGGAATTTGTTCGATTCGCGCGGCGTCGTCGACGTGGAACTTTATCGCTATCCCATCCTGCAGAGGGCCGACCGGTACGCCATGGTCTCGGGCAAGCTGCGCGTGGCCGCCGAGCTGCCGAAGATAGCCATCGACGGGTCGTTGACGGCGGATGCGGGTTGGTTCGACCTCGACATGCTGGGTGGCATTCCCACCGTCGACAGCGACGTCGTGGTCTTGCGCCCAGGCGACGACATCGCCAAGGTGGATGTGCCCATGGATATCTCCATGGACCTGGATGTCGATCTGGGGCCCCGGTTCTATTTGACGGGTTACGGCGTGAACTCCGGCCTAGTCGGCAAGTTGCACATCATGATGCGCGACGGGAAACTGACGGGCATAGGCGCATTGCGCACCCGCGGCGGCGCCATTGAAACCTACGGGCAGCGGCTGCAGCTGCGCAAGGGCACCATTACGTTCCAGGGCGACATTACCAGTCCGGTGCTGGATATCGAAGCCTTGCGCACGGGCCTGGCCGTGGAAGCCGGCGTGCGCGTGGCCGGCACGGCCAAGCGGCCGCGCATCGACCTGGTGTCGTATCCCGCCGTCAGCGAGATCGAGAAGCTGTCCTGGCTGTTGATGGGGCACGGCGCCGACGAATCGGGCGGCGACATGGCCTTGCTGTTCTCGGTGGGTACCTCGTTTCTTGGCAGCGGCGAACCGTTCTACCGCAAGTTCGGCATCGACGAGGTCAGCGTCAAATCGGGCGAGCTGGGCAGCGCCGGCAGCATCCTGCCGGCCGAAAGCGTGGTCAGCGGCCTGGATGCCGGCACGAGCGACATTGAGCGCAAATTCATTGCCGTCAGCAAAAAGCTGTCTAATGGCATCACGCTCAGCATTCAGCAAGCGTTGTCGGACACGGGTTCGGTGGGCCGCGCAAGCTACCGCCTGGGCCGCGGTCTTACCGCCGAGCTGAGTGCCGGAACGATTAACGGACTGGCACTGGTGTACCGCTGGTTTTCAAGGGATTGATATTGTTTTCACGGCTGTCATGTGCGATGCACGTCGAAGCGATAAAATACGCGCCACTATAATAAGGTTTAGGCTATGAGTATAAAAAATGATGGCTGGATACGGCGCGTTGCCCCGACCGGCATGATCGAACCCTTCGAACCGGGCCAGGTACGGTCGGTCGACGGCAGGCGTATCGTCAGCTATGGCACAAGCAGCTACGGCTACGACGTGCGTTGCGCCGACGAGTTCAAGATATTCACGAATATCAATTCCACCATCGTCGACCCGAAGGCCTTCGATGAAAAGTCGTTCGTCGACTTCAAGGGCGACGTGTGCATTATTCCGCCCAATTCGTTCGCCCTGGCCCGCACGGTCGAATATTTCCGCATTCCGCGCAGCATACTTACGGTATGCCTGGGCAAGAGCACGTATGCCCGTTGCGGCATCATCGTCAACGTAACGCCGCTGGAACCCGAATGGGAAGGCCACGTCACGCTGGAATTTTCCAACACCACACCTTTGCCCGCCAAGATCTATGCGGGCGAGGGCTGCGCCCAAATGCTGTTTTTCGAAGGTGACGAAGTCTGCGAGACATCGTACCGGGATCGCGGCGGGAAGTACCAGGGTCAGCTTGGCGTGACCCTGCCTCGCACTTAGCAGGAGCTATTGCATGAAATTTCGTTTTCCCATTGTCATTATCGATGAAGACTACCGTTCCGAAAACGCATCGGGTTTTGGCATTCGTGCCCTGGCTTCGGCCATAGAATCCGAAGGCGTGGAAGTCCTGGGCGTTACCAGCTATGGCGACCTGAGTTCCTTCGCCCAGCAACAAAGCCGCGCCAGTGCGTTCATCTTATCGATCGACGATGAGGAGTTCGACGTCGACTCGCCGGAAGACGTGGCCAATGCCATCAAGAATTTGCGCGCCTTTATCGGCGAGCTGCGCTTCCGCAACGAAGACATTCCCATCTATTTGTATGGCGAAACCCGCACCTCGCAGCATATTCCGAACGACATCCTGAAGGAGTTGCACGGCTTCATCCACATGTTCGAGGACACGCCCGAATTCGTGGCGCGCCACATCATTCGTGAAGCGCGGTCTTATCTGGACGGCCTGGCGCCGCCATTCTTCCGCGAGCTGGTCAAGTATGCGTCCGACGGCTCCTATTCCTGGCATTGCCCCGGGCACTCGGGCGGCGTGGCTTTCCTGAAAAGCCCCGTGGGCCAGATGTTCCACCAGTTCTTCGGCGAAAACATGTTGCGCGCCGACGTGTGCAATGCCGTGGATGAACTGGGCCAGTTGCTGGACCACACCGGCCCGGTGGCCGAGTCGGAACTGAACGCGGCACGCATCTTCAATGCCGACCACTGCTTCTTCGTGACCAATGGCACGTCCACATCGAACAAGATCGTCTGGCATGCCAACGTGGCGTCCGACGACGTGGTCGTGGTCGACCGCAATTGCCACAAGTCCATCCTGCACGCCATCACCATGACGGGCGCGATCCCGGTGTTCCTGCGGCCAACGCGCAACCACCTGGGCATTATCGGCCCCATCCCGCTGGAAGAATTCGAGCCCGAAAGCATACGCAAGAAGATCGAGGCCAACCCGTTCGCGCGCAATGTGAAGAACAAGAAACCGCGCATCCTGACGCTTACGCAAAGCACCTACGACGGCGTCAGCTACAACGTGGAGATGATCAAGGAAAAACTCGGTTCCGAGATCGACACGCTGCACTTCGACGAGGCGTGGATACCGCATGCGGCATTTCACGACTTCTACAAGGACATGCACGCCATCGGCAAGGACAGGCCGCGCAGCAAGGACGCCATGGTGTTCGCCACGCACTCCATCCACAAGCTGTTGGCGGGGCTGTCGCAGGCGTCGCAGATTACCGTCCAGGACGCGGAAAACCGCAAGCTCGACCGCAACGTATTCAATGAAGCCTACCTCATGCATACGTCGACGTCGCCGCAGTACGCCATTATTGCGTCCTGCGACGTGGCCGCGGCCATGATGGAGCCGCCCGGCGGCACCGCCCTGGTCGAAGAAAGCATCAGCGAAGCGCTGGATTTCCGCCGCGCCATGCGCAAGGTCGAATCCGAGTTCGGCAAGAACGACTGGTGGTTCAAGGTTTGGGGTCCCAATCGCCTGGTGTCCGAAGGCATCGGCAACCGCGACGACTGGATGCTGGCGTCGGGCGACGAATGGCACGGCTTCGGCCCGCTGGCCGAAAACTTCAACATGCTGGACCCGATCAAGGCCACCGTGGTGACGCCGGGACTGGATATCTCCGGTACCTTCGCCGAGACCGGCATCCCTGCCGCGCTGGTATCCAAATACCTGGCCGAGCATGGCGTGGTCATTGAAAAAACAGGCCTGTATTCGTTCTTCATCATGTTCACCATCGGCATCACCAAAGGCCGCTGGAACACGCTGTTGACCGCCTTGCAGCAGTTCAAGGACGACTACGACCGCAACCAGCCCTTCTGGCGCATTCTTCCCGACTTTTGCAAAGGAAATCGCCGCTACGAGAAAATGGGCTTGCGCGATCTGTGCCAGCAAATACACGAAGCGTACCGGGCGCACGACGTTGCGCGCCTGACGACGGAAATGTATTTGAGCGACATGGTTCCCGCCATGAAGCCGTCGGACGCCTACGCCAAGATGGCGCACCGCGAAACCGAACGCGTGCTGGTCGACGAGCTGGAAGGCCGCGTGACCGGCGTGCTGCTTACGCCTTACCCGCCCGGCATCCCCTTGCTGATTCCCGGTGAGCGCTTCAACAGCCGCATCGTGAACTACCTGCAGTTCGTGCGCGGCTTCAACGAAAAATTCCCGGGTTTCGAAACCTATGTGCACGGCTTGGCGACCGATATCGGCGAAGACGGCTTGCCCCGTTACTACGTCGACTGCATACGGGAAGACTGAACGGCGTGACCGCCCGTTTTGATGTAGCCGTTATTGGCGCGGGGGCGGCCGGCATGATGGCGGCCGCCGTGGCCGGTCAGCGGGGCCTGCGCGTGGTACTTATCGATCACGCGCCGCGCCTGGCCGAAAAGATACGCATTTCGGGCGGCGGACGCTGCAACTTCACCAACCTGGGCACCACGTCCGCCAATTTCCTGTCGCAAAACCCACGCTTTTGCCGCTCGGCATTATCGGCCTATACGCCGCGCGACTTCATCGGACTGGTCGAAAAGCACCGCATTGCGTGGCATGAGAAGCATCGCGGCCAATTGTTTTGCGATGGATCCAGCGAAGACATCATCGCCATGCTGAAGCGCGAATGCGATCAAGGCCAGGTGGCCTGGCGCATGCCGTGCACGGTCAAGGAAATTGCGCGCGACAACGACGACTTCGTGCTGCGCACCAGCCAAGGCAATATCGTCTCCCAGCAACTGGTGCTTGCCACGGGCGGCATGGCCATTCCCCAGCTGGGCGCCACGGACTTTGCCCTGGGCATTGCGCGGCAGTTCGGGCTGAAGGTGATAGAGCCGCGCCCGGCATTGGTGCCGCTGACCTTCGACAGCCAGGCGTGGGCGCCCTTCGTGCCCTTAAGTGGCGTCGCGCTGGAAGTCAACGTAAAGAACAACGCCGCGCCCAAGTCGGTCGCGTTCCTGGAAGACTTGCTGTTCACGCATCGTGGCCTGTCTGGCCCCGCCATCCTGCAGATATCCAGCTTCTGGAACCCTGGCGAAC
>DATJBV010000072.1:0-2862 GCA_035515055.1 Candidimonas sp. | reverse complement strand
CGCCGCAATCCAATAACAGGAAAGGCCTGCTCATCGCTACGCGAAGCATAGGCGGCATGACGCCCGGGCTGCGCCGAAACAGCGGTGCCGCGCGCCAGATAAGCATCCAGATCGCTATGGGATATGCGCCCCGCCGGGCCGGTTCCCACCACATACTGCAGCTCTATACCCAGATCCCAGGCGCGTTTACGTACAGCCGGGGAAGCCAGCGGCTTTCCGCCATCCGGCCGCGCCGCTACATTTAAGGCCCGATCAACACCAGCTGGAGCCGATTCCCTGACAGGCACGGCTGAAGGCACAGCGGCTTCAGGCTCGGCATCATCGTGTACAGAAGCCCGGGTCGCTATGGCCGGTACCTTGGCAGGCACATCAGTAGTTGCCGGCGCAGGAGCATCGGCAACCGCGGCCCGGCCAGAACGCGCAGAGGCTGAGGACGCACTGACGTTACCTTCACCTTCGACGTCAAGACGTATCAGTTCAGATCCCACAGCCATCACTTCGCCTACCGCGCCGCCCAGCGACACGACCTTGCCATGCATGGGCGAAGGCACTTGCACTGTCGCCTTGTCGGTCATGACATCGGCAAGCAATTGGTCTTCGACTACGTCATCGCCAGGCTGCACATGCCATTCAACCAATTCGACTTCGGCAATTCCCTCACCGATATCCGGCGTTTTTATAATGTGGATACCCATGATCATGCCTCCCGCATTACCGTGCGGTACGCATCCGCGACCCGCTTCGGACTAGGGAAGTACGCCCATTCATGGGCATGCGGATAAGGCGTGTCCCAGCCCGCTACGCGTTCTATGGGCGCTTCCAGATGATAAAAACAGTGCTCTTGAATCAACGCAGTGAGCTCGGCCCCAAAACCGCTGGTTTGCGTCGCTTCGTGCAAGACCACGCAACGCCCGGTTTTCTTGACCGAGGCCACGATAGTGTCGAGATCAAGCGGCCACAGGCTGCGCAAGTCGACAATCTCGGCATCGATACCCGACTCTTTGGCTGCCTCTTCCGCCACGAAAACCATGGTGCCGTAGGTTAAAACAGTAAGGGCCTCGCCCTTGCGGAAAATCGAGGCCGACTCCAGCGGTACGGTGTAATAGCCGTCTGGGACATTACCCAGGGGATGCTTGGACCAGGGCACGACAGGCTGATCGTGGTTGCCATCGAACGGGCCGTTGTACAAGCGCTTGGGTTCAAGAAAGATAACCGGATCATCGCATTCGATGGCTGCAATCAACAAACCCTTGGCGTCGTAAGGATTGCATGGCATGACCGTGCGCAGGCCGCTTACATGAGTGAACATGGCCTCGGGGCTTTGGCTATGCGTCTGGCCGCCGTAAATGCCGCCGCCGCAGGGCATGCGTATGGTCAGCGGCGCGATATAGTCGCCCGCCGATCGATAGCGCAGTCGGGCGGCCTCGGACACAATCTGGTCGGTTGCCGGATAGAAATAATCAGCAAACTGGATTTCAACCACAGGGCGCAAGCCGTAGGCGCCCATGCCTACAGCGGCGCCGACAATACCGCCCTCGGATATGGGCGCATCGAATACGCGATTGCGGCCGTGCTTGGCCTGCAAGCCTTCGGTACAGCGGAACACCCCGCCGAAATACCCCACGTCCTGCCCGAATATGACTACGTTTTCGTCGCGCTCCAGCATGACATCCATGGCCGAGCGCAGCGCCTGGATCATGGTCATGGGCGTCGTATTTTGCTTATTGGAAGTATCGGCCATGATTACACCCCCACTTTCTGGCGTTGACGGCGCAAGTGCCAGGGCATGTCTTTATAGACGTCTTCGAACATGGTTGCGACACTGGAGGTTTGACCGGTAGCCAGCGTGCCGTGGCTTTCAGCCAGCTTCTGAGCGGCAACGACTTCAGCTTCGTATTCTTTTTGGGTGCGCTGCTGTTCGTCTTCGGACCATGCACCGATGCCGATAAGGTGGCGTTTGAGGCGTTCAATGGGGTCGCCCAATGGAAACCTGGCCCAATCATCTGCTGGCCGGTACTTGGAAGGATCATCGGAAGAGGAATGCGGACCGGCACGGTAGGAAACCCATTCGATCAGCGTTGGGCCCAGGTTATTGCGGGCACGTTCGATGGCCCATTGAGACACCGCATATACGGCCAAGAAGTCATTGCCGTCGGCGCGCAGCGAAGCAATGCCGCTGCCCACGCCGCGCGCGGCAAAGGTTGTGCTTTCACCGCCCGCCAGCGCCTGAAAGGTAGAAATAGCCCACTGGTTATTGATGACATTCAATATGACAGGCGCCTGGTATACATGGGCGAAAGTCAGCGCGGTTTGAAAATCGGCAGCGGCAGTCGCGCCGTCGCCTATCCAGGCTGAAGCGATTTTGGTGTCGCCCTTGATGGCCGACGCCATGGCCCAGCCGACCGCCTGCACGAACTGAGTAGCCAGGTTACCCGAAATGGAAAAAAAACCGGCATCGGGCACGGAATACATGACGGGCATCTGCCGCCCTTTCAGATGGTCGCGGTCGTTCGAGAAAAGCTGACACATCATGTCGAACAAAGGGACATCTTGCGCAATCAACAGGTTTTGCTGACGATACGATGGGAAACACATGTCGCCCTTGGACAGCGCCATAACCTGCGCCGTGCCTATGGCTTCCTCGCCCAGGCTTTGCATGTAGAACGACATCTTCTTTTGCCGCTGCGCAATCATCATGCGCGCATCGTAAATACGCGTCTTGATCATGGACTGCAAACCCTTGCGCAACAATTTCGGGTCGATAGGCTGCGCCCAGGGCCCTACCGCGTTGCCGTCGTCATCGAGCACACGCACCAGGGTATAAGCCATATCGGTGGTGTCGATGGCGGAAGTATCTACAGG
>DATJBV010000071.1:0-6277 GCA_035515055.1 Candidimonas sp. | reverse complement strand
CTCGCCCCATTGCCGTCCTGGCATGGCGTCGATCAGCGTTTTTGTATAGGCGTGCCGGGGTGAGCGATAGATTTCTTCCGCGGTGTTGCACTCTACGATTTTTCCCTTGTGCATGACGGCTATCCGGTCGCAGATCTGGCTGGCTACGCGCAGGTCGTGCGTAATGAACAGCATGGACAAGCCCAGCTTGCGGCGAATGTCGAGCAGCAGCGCAAGTACCTGGTTTTGCACCGAGACGTCAAGCGCCGAGACCGGTTCATCGGCCACGATCAGTTGGGGCTGAAGCACCAGGGCGCGTGCAATGCCTATGCGCTGTCTTTGTCCTCCGCTGAATTCGTGGGGGTGGCGATCCACGGCGGAAGGGTCCAGTCCTACTAGCTCCAGCACTTCCAGCATGCGACGGTTCGCCTCGGCGCGCGTTACGCCGTGCAGGATGGCGTTTTCAGTGATTATCCGGCCGACTTTATGACGGGGGTTGAGAGACGAGTACGGATCTTGAAAGATCATCTGGATTTGGGGGCGCAGGCGATGCAGCGCGGCGCCACGCAGTTTTTCTATCGACTGGCCGGAGAAATCGATGCTGCCGCTATCCGTTTCCAGAAGCCTGACGACGCATTGCCCCAGGGTGGTTTTCCCCGAGCCGGACTCACCCAATAGGCCGACAGTTTCGCCTGCGGCAATATCCAGGCTGACCTCGTCCAGCGCTTTGATCCGCTCTGCTTTGCTGAACATGCCTGTGCGCCGCGCCTTATAGGTTTTGGTCAGGCGGTCGATGCGCAGTAGCGGTTCGGATAGGCGTTGGGCGGCGGTCAGCTCGAGCCCGTTCCGGACCCGCAGCTGCGGTACGGCGGCAATGAGTTGACGGGTGTAAGGATGCTGCGGGTTGTGGAGTACCTCGTCGCGAGTGCCGAATTCGACGAGCCGGCCTTGCTGCATAACGGCAACACGGTCGGCGATATCGGCGACCACTCCGAAATCATGCGTGATGAACAAGACGCCGATCCCTAGACGACGCTTCAAGCTGTCGATGAGCTTCAGTATCTGGGCCTGGGTCGTGACATCCAGGGCGGTGGTGGGCTCGTCCGCAATAAGCAAGCCCGGCTGCATGATCATCGCCATGGCGATGACCACGCGTTGGCGTTGACCGCCCGATAACTGGAAGGGATAGCAATGCTGCAGCGTCTGGGGGTCGGGCAAGTGCATGTCCGCGAGTAGCTCGATCACTTTGGCCCGCGACGCCGTCCGATCGAGCTGCCCATGGGCCAGCAAGGTTTCTTCGACCTGGTCGCCCACCGTCATGACGGGGTTCAGGGCGGTCATCGGTTCCTGGAACACCATGGCAAGACGCGATCCTCGGTACTGACGCATGGTCTCGGCGTCCAGCTCGAGCAGGTTGACGCCTTCCAATAGTATTTCTCCGCTGCTGATATTCAGCGCGTTCTTGGGAAGCAATTGCATGACGGCATGAGCGGTGACGGATTTGCCTGAACCGGACTCGCCCACCACGCATACGGTTTCGCCACGATTGAGCTGCAAGGAAAGGCCTTCCACCGCATATCGGCGGTCGCTGTCCGCAGGCAGTTCGACGGTTAAATTACGTATTTCCAACAAGTGGCTCATGTTACGTCCTTGACTTGTGCCGCCGGGGATGCCGCGACTGTCGTCCGCTTACGGGCGGAGCGGGGATTTAGAGCGTGGTTCAGGCCGTCGCCAATAAAGTTCAGGGCAAGCACAGTGATGAATATGGCGATTCCTGGTATGGCTGAAAGCCACCAGTTTTGCCGGATCATGGTGCGTCCCGCGCCTATCATGAAGCCCCAGGACACCATGTTCCTGTCGCCCAGTCCAAGGAAACTGATGGCGGACTCAAGCAATATGGCTGTGGCCACCATCAACGATGAAACGACCACAATTGGGGACAGGGCGTTGGGCAGGATTTGCGAAAAGACGATCCGCGCCCCCGATTGACCGCCCACCACGGCGGCCTTGACGAAGTCCCGGGTGCGGATGGACATGAATTCCGCACGCACCAGGCGTGTGACCGACGGCCACGACACGATGGCGATGGCGAGCACGATGGAATACACGGATGGCGAGAATATCGCCACCAGCAGCAAGGCCAGCAGGAAGCTGGGAATTGTCTGGAAGATCTCGGTGAAGCGCATGATGATGTCGTCGATGCGGCCGCCATAGTACCCGGCGAAGGCGCCAAGCACCGTGCCGACCAGAACCGCCACCAGTGTCGCAACGACGCCTATCAGGAGCGATACGCGCGATCCATGGACGATGCCCGCCGCCACATCGCGCCCAAGGATATCAGTACCGAATAGATAGCCCGGGCTAAACGGCGGCAGATTGGGCGCGCCCACCATGCGCCAGGGGTCGCCTGGATACAGCCATGGCGCCGCGATGGCGGCAATAATGATAAGCAGCAAGATCAGCAAGCCGATGGCGCAAGCCGGTTGCCGCACGAGTTCACGTAGAAACGACCAATTGAAGTTGTTCATGTCTGTAGCTCGATACGCGGATCGGCAAGGCTATATAGGAAGTCGGCCAGCAGATTGATGATCACCACGATCATTGCGCTGACGAAGAAAATGGCAAGCAATAAGTTGTAATCGCGCTGAAATAGGGCATCGAACGCCAGGCGTCCTATGCCGGGCCAGGCAAAAACGGTTTCGATCAATACCGATCCGCCGATAAGATGCCCCGCCTGCAACGACCCGAAGGTAATGACCGGCAGGATGGCATTGCGCAGGATGTGATGGCGCCAAATGCGCCTCTCGGATACGCCTTTTGAACGCGCCGTCTTGACGAAGTCCTGGTCCATGACCTCGATGGCGGATGCCCGCGTTACGCGGGTATAGACAGCCACATAAAACAACGCCAACGTGCACGCCGGCATTATCAGATGGTAGGCGACGTCCATCGCGGCGCTCCATCCCGTATAGCCCGCGCCCACGGTGGACATGCCGTAGGCGGGCAGCCAACCCAGCTGGACGGAAAATAGCACTATCGCCAGCAAGCCTATCCAGAATAAAGGCATGGCGAAAAAGATGAGCGAGGCGGCGGTAATGAGGCTGTCGACCCAGGTGCCGGCGCGCTTGGCGGCGGCGATCCCCAGGGCGGTGCCAATGAGTATCGAGGCAATGAAGGCGCTTAAGGTCAGCAGCAATGTGGCCGGCAGGCGTTCGATGATGATGTCTTTTACCGGCCGGTTTTCTCGGTAGGAATTGCCGAAGTCGAAAGAGGCCAGCTGCTTCACGTAAAGTCCCAGTTGCACCGGCAATGGCTTGTCCAGGCCGTAGTCCTTGCGCACCTGTTCCATGAAGGCCGCGTCGGCCGAGCCTAACTCGCCGGCCAGGATGCTGGCCGGATCCCCGGGCGCCGCCCGGACCAGCATGAAGTTAATTACGATGACAGCGAAGACGACCAGCATCGCCTTGGCGCAGCGTCCCCCCAAAAAAGCCAGTCGTTCCATCTGTTACTCCGCTGTTTATCGTTATTGATCAATGCCCCCTCTTCACAAAAAATCGAAGGGGCGGGGGGCTGGCTTTACTTGTCGATCCAGACGTCGTTGAAGTTGTCGTTCATGCCTAGGCCCGTCGTGATCAGGTTCTTTACATTGTTGTGATAGATCGTCGGCATGACCATTTCATGGAACCATAAGATGGGCACTTCGTCGCTCATGATCTTTTGCACCTGGGAATACTGCTTGGCTCGCGCCGGGCGGTCGAGGGTGTGCTGTGCTTGGGTCAGCAGCTTGTCGATTTCCGGATTCACATAGCCGCCCACATTCGCCGCGGTACCCGCATTAAGCTGCGTGGTCGATAGATAGGTGAGGTTGATGCCGATGGCCGGATCACCCAGCTGGTAGACAAAATTGAATGCCAGGTCGAAGTCGCCCGTATTCATGCGTTTGGCCCAGCCGGCAACGTCTGTCGCGACGATGTTGGCTTTGATGCCGACCGCGTTCAGCTGTTCACGCACGTACTCGGCAAATCGCTGCCATGTTTCGCCATAAGGCAGGGGCAGCATGCGTAGCTCAAGCCGCACGCCCTGGGCATTTGGTTTCAGGCCCATGTCGTCGAGCATTTTCTTCGCTTTTTCAGGGTCGTACGCATACTTGGTCTCGACCGATGCATCCTTGAACGCATACGAGTTGGAGAACGGACCGTTAACTTCACGCCCGAATCCGCCGAAGATATTCTTGACGACGAAATCCCGATCCATTGCGTGGACCAACGCCTGGCGGAAGCGCTTGTCATCCATGGGCTTATTGCGCAGGTTCATGTGGAAGTACACGACGGGGTCGAGGAATTCCCAGCCTTTTTCCGTGAGTGTCGTCTTGGGCAAGGCTGCAAGCCTGTTCAATTCAAAATTTTCGACGTCTCCCGCGCGGATGGCATCGATCTTTCCGCTTTCAAATGCAATCGAGCGTCCGTTCGCGTCGGGGATGACATGGAAATAAATGTTATCCAAGTACGGTTTTCCGGCTGCCCAATAATCGGGATTCTTCACGAGCTGGATGTAGGAGCCTTTACGCCATTCTTTGAGCTTGAATGGGCCCGTGCCGACGATGGTGTTGTTGCGGGGGGTACTGAGGTACTGGGTCTCGCCTTCATAAACGTGCTTGGGCAGGATCAGACCGCCGCTGACTTCAAAAATGAACATGAAGCCCGGGTAGGCCTCTTTCAACTGGAAGACAACCGTATGTGGATCAGGCGCGGTAATGGTTTCGACTTGACCCATGACCATTTTGTTGCGCGCCTTCGTCGCGGGCAGGTACTTGGTGAAGGTAAAGACAACGTCATCGGCGACAAAAGGCTTGCCATCATGCCATTTCACGTTCTTGCGCAAGTTGAAGGTATAGGTTTTGCCGTCGGGGGAAATCGTCCACGACTCCGCCAGGCGTGGGATGGGCTCGAGTTCGGGGGACAGCGTGATCAGGCCCTCGTAAATTTTGCTTCCGACGAACGAGGTAGGCCCCAGGCTGTTGGCGCCGAGATTGACGGTGGGCGGCTCCGGCTGCACGACCAGATTCAGGGTGCCGCCCTTTTTAATCTCCTGGGCCGTCGCGGCCGAGATTCCCAGTATCAGCGCCGCCGTTGCCGCCGCACCAAGTAGCGTCTTCATATACGTGTATGGTTTTTGCATTGTCTCCGTCCTTCATTAGTTATTGGGCCTTAACTACATTGGATGCAGGCTTAGGCTTGAGTGCCGGCGTACTCGGTCGCGTCATCAAGGGCGCGGCGCAGGCCGTCGACCAGTTCATCGATTTGCGCTTTCTCAGCAATCAAAGGCGGGCACAAGGCGATGCTGTCGCGTATGGCGCGCACAATGACGCCGTAATGGGCGGCTCGCTTTTGCACCCAGTTGCCCAGGCCCAGCGATGCGTCGAATGGGGTCTTGGCTTGCTTGTCTTTGACAAGTTCGACGGCGGCCAGCAGGCCTACTCCGCGCACGTGGCCTACCAAGGGATGGCTGTCCAGCTCTCTCAACCGCCCCAGGAAATAGGGTTCAAGCTGCTTGACGTGATCGACAATGTTGCGTTCTTGATAGATGCGCAGGGTTTCCACCGCGACAGCGGCGCAAACAGGATGGGCCGCATAGGTCACGCCGTGCGCAAACGTTTTTTGCTTGCGGCTCGCGGCCATCAGGGCGTCATTGATTTGCTCGCTTATCAGTAGCGCGGAAATTGGCAAATAGGCCGCCGACAGGCCCTTGGCGACCGTCATCATGTCGGGTTGAAGGTCGAAGGTGTCGCTGCCGAACATGTTGCCGGTGCGTCCAAAGCCGCAGATAACCTCATCGACAATAAAAAGAATATCGTGCTTCTTGAGCAGGGCCTGGACGCCGGCGAAATAGCCGGGCGGCGGCACAATGACGCCACCCGCGCCCATCACGGGTTCGGCAATGAATGCGGCAATGGTGTCGGCCCCTTCGCTCTGGATGAGCTGTTCAAGCTTGTTGACGATACGGTCCGTGAACGCTTGTTCCGATTCGCCGGCCTGGCCGTAGTGGTAGTAGCTCGGGCAATCTGTGTGCAGAATGCGGTCAATCGGCAAGTCGAAGTCGGCGTGTACCGGGGGTAGGCCAGTCAGGCTGCCGGAGGCCACGGTCACGCCGTGGTACCCCAGTTTGCGCGAAATGATCTTCTTCTTGTTGGGCCGACCCAAGGTATTGTTGTAGTACCAAACCAGCTTGACAGCCGAGTCATTGGCTTCGGAACCGGCGTTGGCGAAGAGTAAATGGTCCATGCCCACCGGCGCAATCG
>DATJBV010000070.1:0-48558 GCA_035515055.1 Candidimonas sp. | reverse complement strand
CTGGCTCCCTTGCGCCTCATGGGCATGTAAGAGCAACACCATGACCTTCGTTCATTCAGATTATCAGGAGTAAACCATGGCAACGAAAATCAGAACGGCCATCATCGGTCCGGGCAACATAGGCACAGACCTGCTGGCCAAGCTAATGCGCAGCCCCGTGCTGGAGCCTGTATGGATGGTCGGTGTCGACCCTGAATCCGACGGCTTGAAACGGGCTGCCGAACTGGGATTGAAGACGACCGCGGCGGGCGTCGACGGGTTGCTGCCTTTCGTGAAGGAAGACAACATCCAGATCGCCTTTGACGCTACCAGCGCCTACGTGCACAAGGATAATTCCGACAAGCTGACCGCCTTGGGCGTGCTCATGATCGACCTGACGCCAGCCGCCATTGGTCCTTTCTGCGTTCCTCCCGTCAATCTGCACACCTTGCTTGGCCAGGGCGAAACCAACGTCAACATGGTGACCTGCGGCGGCCAGGCGACCATACCCATGGTGCATGCCGTGTCGCGCGTCCAGGCTGTTGAATACGGCGAAATCGTGGCAACGGTGTCGTCCAAATCGGCCGGCCCCGGCACACGCAAGAACATCGACGAGTTCACGCGCACGACCGCCGGCGCGGTCGAGAAGGTCGGCGGCGCCAAAGTGGGCAAGGCCATTATTGTGCTTAACCCCGCCGAGCCTCCACTCATCATGCGCGATACCGTGCACTGTTTGACCGAAACCGAGCCCGATCAGCAGAAGATCACGGAATCCGTGCATGCCATGATTGCCGAGGTCCAGAAGTACGTGCCCGGCTACCGGCTGGTCAATGGACCGGTGTTCGACGGCAACCGCGTTTCCATCTACCTGGAAGTCGAAGGCCTGGGGGACTACCTGCCCAAGTATTCCGGCAATCTGGACATCATGACGGCTGCCGCGTCGCGCACGGCCGAAATGTTTGCTGAACAAATGCTGGGCGTTGCGGGCGTTCCCGTCACCGCCGCCTGATAAAGGAACCGAAATGAACTCGAACGCCAAGAACATCCTGCTGCACGACATGACCTTGCGTGACGGCATGCATCCCAAGCGCCACCAGATGACGCTGGAGCAAATGACCACGATCGCGCGCGGCCTGGACGACGCCGGGATACCCATGATCGAAGTCACCCACGGCGATGGCCTGGGCGGCGCATCGGTCAACTACGGCTTCCCGGCACACAGCGACGAGGACTATTTGACCGCCGTCATCCCCGTGCTCAAGCAAGCCAAAGTGTCCGCATTGCTAATCCCCGGCATCGGGACCGTCGACCATCTGCAAATGGCGCACAGCGTTGGGGTCCAATCGATACGCGTGGCCACGCATTGCACCGAAGCCGATACATCGGAACAGCACATTACGCTCGGCCGCAAACTGGGCATGGACACGGTGGGCTTTCTGATGATGAGCCACATGAACAGCCCGGAAGGCCTGGTCACGCAGGCCAAGCTCATGGAAGGCTACGGCGCCAACTGCATCTACGTCACGGACTCCGCCGGCCACCTATTGCCCCATACCGTGAAAGAACGCATCCAGGCGGTGCGCGACGCGCTCAAGCCCGAAACAGAACTGGGCTTCCACGGCCACCACAACCTGGCCATGGGCGTCGCCAACAGTATTGCCGCCATCGAAGCCGGTGCCAACCGCATCGATGCCGCCGCCGCGGGCCTGGGCGCCGGCGCGGGCAATACACCCATGGAAGTGCTGGTGGCGGTGCTGGACTTGATGGGCATCCCGACGGGTGTCGATGTCTTCAAGATTCAGGACGTGGCCGAAGACCTGGTCGTGCCCATCATGGACTTCCCCATACGCCTAGACAGGGACGCGCTCACGCTGGGCTATGCGGGCGTATACGGCTCCTTCCTGCTGTTCGCCAAGCGCGCTGAGCAGAAGTTCGGCATACCCGCGCGTGAAATCCTGGTGGAAATGGGCCGCCGCGGCATGGTCGGCGGCCAGGAAGACATGATCGAAGACACCGCGCTTTCATTGCTGCGCCAGAAGAAGCAGGCGTAGTCGAAGGTAGCCGGCAAGGTAGGGCCGTGGCTGCCAGCGCAGTCACGGCTTTTTTTTGCGGATCCATCCTACGTTGGCGAGGTGGTCCTCGTCATGCTGTCATGCGCGGCGGTATCGGCGTAAGGAGAAAACATGGCTGATGCAACGATGACGAGCAAGGGTCAAGTAACCATACCGGCCGACATCCGGCGCTCGTTGGGGCTGAGCGCGCAAGACCGCGTGACGTTCACGCCTATGCCTGACGGCACCGTGGTGCTTCGTGCAAAGACGAAGTCCATAAACGAGCTCAGGGGCATGCTGAAACCGGCGGCGGGCACGACGGTCACTGTGGATGAAATGAGCATGGGTACGGCCTAGTGGCTGCGCTTGACACCAATATTCTGGTGCGCTGGCTCGTCAACGACGATGCCGCGCAATGCGCGAAGATGTCGAGTTTGCTGGCAGCAACTGCAGCCAATGGGGAACGGCTTTTCGTGACCATCACCGTCATGCTGGAGCTCGTGGGTGTTGCGTTCCCGTTATGGTTTCAACCCAAGCGTAGTCACAACCGCCCTTGACGCACTTCTCAGCACGACCGAACTGGAGTTCCAAGACGAACCCGTATTGGAGCAGGCGGTGTGGTTCTTCAAGCAGGCCGGCTCACCGGATTTTGCCGACTGTCTGCACGTGGCATTAACCGCTAAAGCAGGGCACGAGCCCTTCCTTACATTCGACCGGCGCGCGGCCAACCCGGCCGGCGCCATATTGCTCTGCGGACTTAACCTTTAACCAGCGGGCACGCTGTATCGCTGAGCTTGGCATAAACCTCGTTGCCGGGCATCCGTTTTACAACGTTGTAGTAGTCCCATGGTCCCTTGGACTGCGCCGGCGTCTTCACCTGGATTAAATACATATCGTGCAGCATCAGGCCATCAGGGCGTAGCTGTCCATCCTTGATGAAGAAGTCGTTGATCTTGTTGGAGCGCAACCACTTCATGACGTCATCGCCATTGGTGCTCTTCGCGCCCTTCACGGCTTCCAGGTAGTTGAATGCAGCCGAATAATCAGCGGCCTGAAGCATCGTCGGCTTGACAGTGTTTCTGGCCTGGAATCTCTGCGCCCACGCCCGGCTTTCGTCGTTTAAATCCCAGTACCACGGCGAAGTGAGGTATAAGCCCTGGGCGTCGGGCAAGCCAATAGCGTGTATGTCCGTAATCAGCGCCAGCAACGCTGCAATCTTCATAGCAGGTACGACGCCGAATTCCTTGGCGGTCTTGATGGCGTTGATGAGGTCATGCGCGGATGTCGCCAAACCGAGGACCTGCGCGCCACTTGCCTGCGCTTGCAGTATGTAGGAAGAGAAGTCGGCCGTGTTCAATGGGTGCTTGACCGAGCCGGCGACTTTACCGCCATTTTTACTCACCACGCTGCTGGCATCTTTCTGTAGCGCGTGGCCAAAGGCGTGATCCACCGTCAGGAAATACCAGCTCTTCTGGCCGTCGTCGACCAGCGCTTTCGCCGTACCCTGCGCAAGCGAAACAGTGTCGTAGGCGTAATGAACGGTGTAGGGGCTGCATTGCGCATTTGTCAGTTCCGATGTACCCGCACTAACGACGAAAAACGGCTTCTGCTTTTCGCTGGCGACCTTCGACATCGCCAGCGCCGCCGACGAGTTGGCACCGGCGATCAGCATATCGAGATTGCGCTGATCGAACCATTCCCTTGCGGTGGCGGATGCAATATCCGCGCGGTTCTGGTGATCGGCGACCAGCAACTCCACCTTGCGCCCCATCACGATGCCTTGATCTTCGATGGCCATGCGGATGGCGTCGGCGCCGGCCGGGCCATCGGCATCGCGAGATATTCCCGTCAGGTCGCTGATGAAGCCGATGCGTATCGGGGCCTCCTCGGCATAAGCCGTTCCCCCCATGGCAAAAGCAAGTACAACGGCGCCAGCAAGTTTATGTCTCATTTTTTTCTCCTTGAACTGCTGTTTAGAATTGAACCCTATCCGGGCCCTTGAGCTGCAAAATCGCACGAGCCTCGTCGGGCGTCGCGATCTCCAGATTCAGGGCTTCAAGCACGACCCGCATGCGGCTCACTTGTTCGGCATTGGACGACGCCAGTTGCCCCGGCCCTATCCAAAGCGAATCTTCCAGCCCGACCCGAACGTTGGAGCCCATGGCGGCGCCCATGGTGGCCAGCGGCATCTGATTGCGGCCCGCCCCGAGAATCGACCATTGGTAGTTGTCGCCAAACAGACGGTCGGCCGTACGCCGCATGTGCATCAGGTCTTCGGGATTCGGGCCTATGCCGCCAAGAATGCCGAAGACCGATTGGATGAACGGCGGGCTTTGCACCAGGCCGCGATCCATGAAATAGGCCAGGTTGTACAAGTGGCTGATGTCGTAGCACTCGAATTCAAAGCGCGTACCGTCTTCGTTGCCCTTGCGCAGGATGGTTTCAATGTCCTTGTATGTGTTCTTGAAAACGAGGTCGCGATTCTCCAAGTGCTCACGCTCCCATTCATGTTCGAATGTCTTGAAACGTTCCAGCATCGGGAATAGCCCAAAATTCATCGACCCCATGTTCAAGGAGGCCAGTTCCGGCTTGAAGGTCAATACCGGACGCATGCGTTCCTCTACCGTCATGTGCGGGCTGCCGCCAGTCGTGATGTTGATAACCGCGTTTGTATTGCTCTTGATTTTTTCCAGGAAGTAGCGGAAATGATCAGGATCTTGCGACGGCTTGCCGTTGGCGGGATCGCGTGCGTGCAGATGCAGAATCGCCGCACCGGCCTTTGCGGCGGCGATGGCGTTGTCGGCAATTTGCTCGGCGGTGGCCGGAAGGAACTTCGACATGCTGGGCGTGTGTATTGCCCCAGTTATTGCGCACGTAATAATGACTTTTTTGCCTGCCATGATTGTGTATTCCTTTTGTTTATTAAGGCCTGGATTGGATTCAGATCAACGCCTGGGTGTGGCCGTCCACAACCAGCGACTGCCCCGTCACGTTTCCGGCGGCGCCGCTGGCCGAAAACAAAGCCATATTGGCGATATCGCGTGCGGTAACGAGTCGACCCAGCGATGCTTGTTGGTTATTCCTACGTTCCATTTCTTCCGTCGATACGCCCAGCGCCTTCGCCTTGGCCGCCATCACCGCCTGTATGCGGGGACCTTCGACGGCGCCGGGCAATATGGCGTTGACTCGAACACCGAACGCGCCCAGTTCAATCGCCAGCGATTTTGTGAACCCAATGACCGCCCACTTGGACGCGGAATACGCGGCGCGTCCCGCAAATCCAAGCTGCCCCGCCGCCGACGACATGTTGACGATGACGCCGGCTTTCGCCTTCTTCAGCAAAGGGATAGCCAGGCGGGCACATAGGAACTGGCCGGTAATATTGACAGCCAGCGTCTTGTCCCAGTCCGCCTTGTTCAATGTTTCAACGTAGCCGGTGGGCCCCGCGATCCCTGCATTGTTTACCAAGACATCCAGTCCTCCCAACGTTGCTTCCACGTGCTTGAATAACCCCGCCACGCTCGCCTCATCGGAGACATCGGCAATGCAACCATGCAGTCCTGGGCAGTCCGCCATCGCGGATTCGAGGAGTTGTTGATCGATATCGCAAATAAGCACCCGCGAGCCGGCCGCCATGAAGACCTTGGCTATCTCCAGTCCTATGCCGCTGCCTCCGGCTGTTACAAGGACTCTTTTATCGTTCATACTTACATCGTCAAACATGTACACCCTTTTGAAACGCCGACGCTCCCTCGGAGGAAAGGACGCCTGAAAACGTCGTCTGGCCGCTATTTGTCGCTATACTAACTAACTGTGATCACACATCACAGTTAGCACTAACCCTGAGCAATCAGCTAATGCAAACACGTTTTAGTCCCACAAACCGCCCCGAAACCATGGGCGCGAATGTCCTGTTCCAGATACGGGAATTATTATTGACCGGTCAATTGATGCCTGGCGAAATGCTTTCGCTGCGATCCATCGCGCAAGCCGCTGGCGTCAGCGTGATGCCGGTACGGGAAGCCGTCGCGAAACTGGTGGCGGAACAAGCCTTGGAAGTCACGCCGAATCGCTCGGTGCGCGTGCCCATATTGACCGTCGAGCAATTCACCGAGGTCACGAACATCCGGGTACAAATCGAAGGATATGCCGTGGAGCAGGCGGCGCTGACGGCGCCCGAAAGCCTGATCCCCGTCTTGCGCGATTTGAATAAGCGGTTCATCGAGGCAATGGACGCGCCCAGCATCAACACCACAGCCGTCGTCATGCTGAACAAAGAAATGCATTTTCAGATTTACGAGGCCGCCGCCATGCCGATGCTTCTAAAAATCATCGATGGCCTATGGCTGCGCATCGGCCCCATCCTGAACTATGACATCCATGTGGGGTCGCAGAGGACCGACAAAAAAACGGCCGTCGTTCACCATACGAACTTGATCGACGCACTGGAACGGCGCGATCCAACGGCGGCAAAAATGGCGTTGAAGGATGATATTGAAAGTGCGTACCGGCACATACTTGAAAAGAAATATGCTTGACGGCGCCGGCTTCAGGCCTTCGCTATCGCCTCGTATTCCGCCCTGACTTGCTCAGTGCCATACTTCTCTTCCAGCCGCATGATTGTGAAGTGTCCGCGCGCCATGTCTTGATAAAAGTCGGTGAACAAGGCATTGATGGCGGCGCCGCTGACCGCGCCAATAACCGGTACGGCTTGCGCGGCAAACTTGTTGGTTATTACTACGCCGAAGCGTGAAGCCACCTTTTCGATCAAGGCCGCCAACCAATTGGCCGCTGTTTGCGGCGCCATCGAAAATCCGCGACTCAGTCCGCTACTGGCTTGCTTTGCCGCAATGTCGGCCAGTGGCTTCGACAGGTGGCTTACCACCCCCGTGGCGAAGCTGCGGGTGACGTAATACCCCGTTTCCGTGCCGTCGTCCCCATCCGTTTTGCCGCCAAGGGCGAATACCTCGATACATGCGCGCTTGGTCGCAAAATCGTCTAGATCGAAGCCTTCGCTGCGAGCGACATCGGCAACGGCCCGCATCATGATTGTGGTTGAGATGGGCAGTTCAATAAACAGCGCGGTGAAGCCAAACAGCCCGCCGACCGCGCCCGATGTTGCGGCATAGAGTTTGTGCAACTTGGTCGAGGCCTGGGCCTTGGGGGTGTTGTCCAGGCTCCACAGCGCCGCGTTGGCCGACTTGTGCAGCGCCGCCGAGACGGCGCCATTGAGTTTTGCAGAGACTGACCTGGGAAGCTTTTCCACCAGGCCCTCTATAGGAGAACCGATTAGATTGGAAATTTTTGCTGTTATTGACGGCGACTCCAGCAAGTCAACCGCCATCCGCAGGTCCTGGAAATCCTGGTCGTTGTCGATAATAGGCATGGACGTTCCGATTTGAATGGCGGGCAATGAGATTGTAGTGCTCACTTGCCGCCCACGCTCGCCCCGCCATCATCACCGTGCAGCCCATGCTCGACCGCGTAAACAGCAACCTGGACCCGGCTGGAAAGGTTCAGTTTCTTAAGAATATTCTGTACGTGTATCTTCACCGTGCTTTCCGCCACGCTCAAGTTACGGGCGATGAGCTTGTTGCTTTCTCCGCGGGCCAGGCACTGGACAATCTCGCGTTCGCGGACGGTAAGCCGGCCACGCTCGGCGTCGATGGGCGATTCCCCGGGGATATGTGAGCGGAACTGGGCAACTAGCTTGGCCGTCATGCTCTCTGTGATCGCAGGGTCGCCAGCGGCCACCCGCCGTATCGCCGACGTGAGCGCATCCGCATCAATATTCTTCAGCAAGTAGCCGCAAGCGCCGTCTCGCAAGGCTTGACCCAGCTCCTCGGCCTCTTCGGATACTGTAAGAATCAGCACCGCGCAGTCGGGCACATCCTGCACCAATAACTGCAGCGTTTCCAGGCCCGATAATCCCGGCATATTCAGGTCAAGCAAAATGACATCGGGCATAAGGGCCTTGGCCCGTTTGATGCCCTCCACCCCGTCAGCGGCTTCGCCGACGATGTCGAAATCAGGCTGACGCTGCAGCAGCAAGCGTACGCCCGAACGGAACAGACTATGATCGTCGATAAGAAGAATACGGATCGTCATGGGCAATCATCGCTTGAAATAACAACAACATAGGGGTCAGGCCGCCTGCCGTGCGCTGGCCGGCAACAAAAGGGTGACTGAGGCGCCTTCGCCGGGCCTGGCCCGCAACTCCAGCAATGCCTGCATGCGTTTGGCGCGTTCATGCATAATGCGCCGCCCGAAGTGTTCGTCGGCGCGGCCGTCCACTTCCTCGGGATCGTAGCCTATCCCGTCATCGGACACGTGTAGCCGGAAGTCATGCCTGTTCTGGATCTTGACTTCGACCTTGCTGGCTTGCGCGTGCTTGCGCACATTCGACAAGGCCTCTTGCAATATGAATAGCACCTGCAGCTGCTGCTCGGGCGCCAAGGGCGGCCCCGCCAAGTCGTCGGCGATCAGCATGACCTCAATACCGCTCTGGCGCCTGAAGCGCACCACCGTGGCTTCGACGGCGGTAAGCAAGTCGCCCTGCCCGAGACGGCTGCGGAAGTTCCCAAGCAATTCGCGCACGTCCTGATAGCTTTCATCGACGCCGGCGCGCAGCAAAGGCACTATCCCGTTGATCTCGGACAGGTCGCCGCGCGTTGCCGCCTGATCAAGCAGTTGCAGTTGCAGGTTAAGAAAGTTCAGGCCCTGCGCGATGCTGTCATGCAAGCCTTGTGCCATCAAGCTGCGTTCCTGAACCATCGCCAGTTGCCGGGCCAGAGCGCTAAGGCGGCGGTTCTCCAGGGCAACTCCAAGATGTTGGCCGAGCGTCTCGAGCAAGTGCCGCTCTTCGGGGCTAAGCGCCAGCCGGCGAGCGAAATGCAAGGAATAGGAACCCAACACTTCTTTTTGCGCCTGAATGCGAAATACCGCCAAGCCGCGGAACCCTTCTTCCGAGCACAGAAAATTGTTGGGCGCCGGCACCTTGTGGACATCGTCAATAAGCAATATACCGCTGCGCGTGGCCGCCCCGCAAAAACAGCCATCTGCCTTCATGCAGTGCTCTGCGCGGTCATGGGCATCAGACAAGCCCCGCGAGACCACCATGGTCAGGTTCTCGCCCTTGGGGTCGAGCGTGCGTATGCTTCCGCCCCCCGCCTGGAACTGCTTAATGACCCGGTCCAGAAAACCGGCGCACATATCCTCTATTTCGTTGGGCTGGTTCAGGAAGGCGGTCATGTCGTAAAGCGCCCCAAGCTCTTGATTCTGCTCGGCAAGCTGCGCCGTTTTCTCTACAACCCGGGCCTCCAGATCGCCATACAGCCCCTCGAGTTCATCGGCCATTCGATTGAACCCCGCCGCCAGCACGCCGAATTCATCCTGGCTGTCGACAGGCAGCCTTACGCCAAACTCGCGAGCAGCCATACGGCGCAGGCCATCGCCCAGCCGGAGCACCGGAAAGATGATCCACAGATACAGCAAGTAGATCATCGTGGGTGTACCGATGCAGGCGATCACCACGAGTATGCCCTGCGATAAACGGAGCAACGATGTCTTGCTGGAACTATCGGCCTCTATCATGCCCACCAGCTTATCGGCCTGGTAAACAAACTCAGGCAGCACCTGCAAGTAAGCATCACTGGAGGCGCCATCGATGGCTTGCAGGGCCGTTGGCGTCATGTTGTCCCGCCAGATTTGCAACACCTTATCCATTTGTGCCAAGACGGCGGCATCGGCGGGGAGAAATAATGGCCGCGTTGGATTACCGCGCGCCAATTGCGCCAGAATGTCGTCTTGAATCTTTACCTGGTCGCGTGCGCGCTGGGCGTGGATGCTGCTTTGAGGCACATGCATTTTTGCGAGTTCCACGGCCACCAGGTTGGCCCGCATACGCAGGCTGCCCGCATCGTTGATAGCGCCGCCGGCGCCTTCCAGCTGCCAGGATAACCATAGTGTCCAGGCGATCATGGACAACACCACGACCAGCGCAGCCACCGAGCTGGCAATAATGCGTGTAGAGAGCCGGTCGCGTACCGCTGGGCGGTCGGAAAGTGGTGTCGTGACGTTCATTTGAACGGTATTAAAGCACTGGCCGGTGGCTCAGGCCAGCATGCCGGCGTCAAGCTCCGGAATGGAAGAACATACCAACGGCAGAAAAGCATCCGCCCGGGCCGAATAGGCCAGCAACTCCCCGGCGTCCATGTCAAAGTACCAGCCATGCAGCGTGATTGCCATTCGGTCCAGCCGCTGGCGCACACAGGAAAAGCTTTCCAGGTTTTTCAGCGACACAAGAATAGAGGCCAGTTCGCAGGCGCGCCGCTGATCGCCGGTATCCCCATGCGCCAACCGCCGCATGACCTGCTCCCGCGCGGGCGCGGCAATACTCAACCAACGCCCGATGACCCCCGCCTCGTCGTCGGTCGTGTACTCTTGTTCAACCAGCGCCCGAATACCGCCGCACTGGCTATGCCCCAGCACGATGACGCGGCCGACCTGCAGTTGTTCCACCGCAAACTGTATGGCGGCAAGCACGCCCTGATGCGACGCGCCGCCCCCGTAAGGCGGAACCAGGTTGGCGACGTTGCGCACCGTAAAAATATCGCCAGGGTCGCAACCCAGCAGCAAGGCCGGATCTACACGGGAATCGCAGCAGCCTATCAGCAAGGTTCTGGGCCGCTGACGGTCCCGTAAAAGGGTGTACAGAGAGGGCTGCTGATCGAAATAGCGTTGCTGGAATTTTTTGAAACCAACAATAAAACGCTCAATATCGTGCATACATTACTTCTCATTGCACCAAAAGACCGTCGGCGCCTTCCATTTCTATGCCCTCGATGCGGGCGCGCCCGACCAGCAGCTTCAGATATTGTTTCCAGGCCGTATCGCGGCTGGCCGCGGCCAGGGCAAGGGCGATACTGGCCGCCACGGCGTCATAGGGCTGGAGTATGCCCTCGACACGACGGTTCACCCTGACAATATGGAGGCCATAACGTGTTTCGAGCAAGCGTGGCAGCATTTCCCCCGCTTGCATGGCAAATACGGCGCGCTCGAATTCGGGCGCCGTGTCGCCACGGCCCAGTTGGCCAAGACTGCCGCCCACCGTGCCGGACGGACAATTCGACAAGGCCCTAGCCTTCTCGGCGAATAGCGCCGGTTCGGAAATAAGCGTGTCCAGGGCGTCCTGGGCCAGGCCGCGCAGCGTATCCAGATCCACCTGCGGCGTCACCTGGAAAAGAATATGGTCCGCTTCCAGCAACTGACCCACCGTGAACCGGTCGTGATGCTGGTCGTAATAGCGCCGGCAGGTCTGCCCATCGGGCGTCGGTACCTGTACTTCTTTTTCGAGCAAGGCTTCAATCGTCGCCTCGTGGTCGTGGCCAGCAATGCCCAGCCTGGCCGCCTCGTCGAGCAAGATCCGGCGCAACACCAGGGCGGTCATTGCGCGCTGAACCGGATTTTCCTCTCCGTCATGCAGCGGTAGTTCCGCCGCCATTTCGGCATCAGTCAATTCAACATCATTCACTATTACAGCCATGTTGGACTCCACAACAATACAGTGCAGAAAGAGATTAGCGCGAACGAACGATCTGCCAGGCGCGACCCAGGTAGCCCACCGAGGCAAAGCCGCTCCAGACGTGCACCAGGCGGGTGAACGGAAAGATCAGGAACAGGGTGATACCCATGAATAGATGCGCCTTGAACAGAACGGGGGCATCCGCCACGTAACCGGCCGCGTCGCCACGGAAGGTGACAATATGCTGGGCCCAATTCATAAGCTGCACCATCATCGCGCCATCCATGTGGCTCGCCGATACGGCAATGGTCGACAAGCCCAGCAGCAACGTCGCCAATATCCAGGCCAGCAAGAATTTGTCGCCTGTGCGAGTAACGGCGGCTATGCGTGAGTCGGTCAGCCGGCGGTGCACCAATATAAGCAGACCGACCAGGCACACCCCGCCCATGATGCCGCCCGCCGCCATGGCAACGGCCTGCTTGAGGCTGTGTGATACACCCAGTATGTCCCATACGACCCCCGGGGTAAGCAGACCCACCAGGTGACCGAAGAACAGACCGATGATGCCGATATGAAACAGAAGACTGCCTAAGCGCAGATTGCCGCGATACAGCAGCTGCGAACTGTCGCTTTTCCACGTGTATTGCTCGCGTTCGAATCGCAGCAAGCTGCCCAGCAGGAATATCGACAGGGCGATGTAGGGATAGATGCCAAAAATGAATTGATGAAGCGTGTTCATGATGCTTTTCCTTGATGATCAGCCGGCAGCGGCGCGGGGATAGAAACGCAAGGTATGCTCGCCCTTGAGCGACTGGCGCAGCAACGGCTCGACTCCGTCGGCGCCAACGCCAAAGGTCTCCATCGCTTCGTCCATATCGCGCACCGGCGGTTCTGCCTGCGCTCGCGGCTCGACGCTGGTCAGGCTACGCAACACCACAAAGACTACCGCATACGGGCTGTCGCTGCGTCCCAGCCTGTCCCCTATTGCCGCCAGCACATGAATGGCTTCGCCCAGCAATGGCTCGGCGGCATGCGCTTCAAGCAGGCTTAAATACTCGAGGAACAGCGGCACATGATCGGGCAGTTCCGATTCTTTGGGCTCGAAGCCGCCACGGCGATATTCAGCCAGCAAATCGACCATCGCCTGTCCGCGATCGCGGCTTTCGCCATGCACGTGCTCGAACAAGTGCAGCGAGTGGGCGGGATTGCGATCAAAGGTGGCCACATAGTTTTCCTGGGCCGCAATCAAATCGCCGGCACCCAGAAATTCCATTAGCGGTTCAAGCAACTGCGCAGCCTGCGGCCAGTCGGTCAGCGCTTGCTCGATTTCCGGCAAGGCATCGAGCATATCTTGTTGTGGGTAGTCCAGCAGTGCGGAAAGTATCCGGTAAAGACGCATGATCGGCTCCTGGTTCATCTGGCGACCACAGTCGGCTTCTTGCGCGACTTGGGCATTTCGATAAAGATGTTGCTGCCCTGGGGCTTGCGGCCAAAAAGACCGGTCTCGGACACGCCCCCGGAGCAACCATTGCCGAACGTGAAGCCGCAACTGCCTTTCTCGTTGAAGCTGTCCTCCACCATTTCCTTGTGGCTGGAAGGAATGACAAACCGGTCTTCGTAGTTGGCGATGGCCATGATCTGGTACATGTCTTCAACCGTTGCGGCATCAAGCCCCACCGACTCCAGCACTGCGGTATCTTTTTCGTTATGCACGGTTTCAGAGCGCTTATAGGCGCGCATGGCCAACATGCGCTTAAGGGCATGCACCACCGGCGCCTCTTTGCCGGCGGTCAGCAGGTTGGCCAAGTAGCGCACGGGTATGCGCAGGCTGTCGACATCGGGGATCACGCCGTTGGTGCCGAATGTGGTGTGCGGCATGCGGCCCGCTTCAGCCGCCGACTGTATAGGCGATAGCGGCGGTATATACCAGACCATGGGCAAGGTGCGGAATTCCGGATGCAGCGGAAAGGCCACCTTCCATTCACACGCCATCTTGTAAACGGGTGATTTGCGCGCGGCGTTCAGCCAGCTCTCGGGAATGCCTTGCTTGCGGGCCTCCGCGATGACTTCAGGCGAGTGAGGATCAAGGAAGACGCTGAGTTGCTCTTCATAAAGGTCTTGCTCGTTGGGTGTGGACGCTGCCCGTTCGATTTGGTCGGCGTCGTACAGCATGACGCCCAGGTAGCGGATGCGCCCCACGCAGGTTTCGGAACATACTGTCGGCTGCCCTGCCTCGATGCGCGGATAACAGAAGGTGCACTTTTCGGCCTTGCCGCTTTCCCAGTTGTAGTAGATTTTCTTATACGGGCAACCTGAAATACACATGCGCCAGCCACGGCATTTGTCCTGGTCCACCAGAACGATGCCGTCGTCGTCGCGCTTATAAATGGATCCCGAAGGGCAGCTGGCCACGCAGGTCGGGTTCAGGCAGTGCTCGCAGAGCCGGGGCAAATACATCATGAAGGTGTTCTCGAACGTGGAGTACATTTCCTTCTGCACGCCCTCGAACAAGGCATCCTTGCTGCGTGCGCTGAATTCGCCGCCCAGATCGTCTTCCCAGTTGGGTCCCCACTCTATTTTTTCCATTTTCTTGCCGGTCAGCACGGAGATGGGACGCGCGGTGGGAGGCGTCTGGCTTAGCGGCGCATTTTGCAGGTGCTCGTAATCGTAGGTGAACGGTTCGTAGTAGTCGTCGATCTGGGGCAGATTGGGATTGGCGAACAAATTGGCCAGTATGCGCAGCTTGCCGCCCTGGCGCGGCTGCAGCTTGCCCGTGCTGGTGCGCGTCCAGCCACCATTCCATTTCGACTGATTTTCCCACTCTTTCGGATAGCCTACGCCGGGCTTGGTTTCTACGTTATTGAACCAGGCGTACTCAACGCCGTCGCGGCTGGTCCAGACGTTCTTGCACGTGATTGAGCAGGTATGGCAGCCTATGCATTTATCCAGGTTCAGCACCATGCCGATTTGCGCACGGATTTTCATTTTACGGCTCCTTCGTTCATTGCTTCCTCTTCGAGCGGACCTTCAAGCCAGTCGATTTTTGTCATTTTCCGCAGCACCACGAATTCGTCGCGATTACTGCCCACCGTTCCGTAGTAATTGAAGCCGTAGGCCTGCTGGGCATACCCTCCTATCATGTGGGTGGGCTTAAGCACCGCGCGAGTGACCGAGTTATGAATACCGCCGCGTTTTCCGCTGGTTTGCGCGCCCGGCACATTCACAATTTTTTCCTGGGCGTGGTACATCAGGCACATGCCCACCGGAACGCGCTGACTGACCACCAGCCGGGCCGTCACCGCGCCATTAATGTTGAATACTTCGACCCAGTCGTTGTCGACCAGCCCTGCCTGCTTGGCTTCAGTTTCCGAGATCCACACGTGCGGCCCGCCGCGACTGAGCGTAAGCATGCGCAGGTTGTCGGAATAGGTGCTGTGTATGCCCCACTTCTGGTGTGGCGTGATCCAGTTGAGTACGAGTTCGTGCTCGCCATTCGGGTAGCGGTTCAGCATGGGCTGCACCGTCTTGGTGTCCACCGCCGGCTTGTACACACAGAACCCTTCGCCAAAGTCGAGCATCCAGCGATGATCCTGATAAAACTGCTGGCGGCCGGTAAGCGTGCGCCATGGAATCAGTTCGTGCACATTGGTGTACCCGGCGTTATAGCTGACCTCTTCGCTTTCCACGCCAGACCAGGTAGGCGATGAAATGATTTTGCGCGGTTGAGCCTGGACATCGCGAAAACGGATCTTGTCATGTTCGCGGCCCAGCGCCAGGTGATCATGCCCAATCCCGGTGATTTTGGATAATGCCCGCCAGGCCTTGAGCGACACGTGGCCATTGGTTTCAGGCGCGAAAGTCAATATCATTTCGGCCGCGTCGATGGCGGTGTCGAGCCGTGGCCGGCCCTGGCTTACACCTGGCTCCAGCACTAATTTATTAATGCCGCCCAACTCCTTAACCTCGTGCCCCGTATCCCAGTTGATGCCCTTGCCGCCATTGCCCAACTTATCGAGCAAGGGACCAACAGAAGTGAACTTCCGGTAAATGTCGCGATAGTCGCGCTCGACCACCGTCATGGACGGCGCGGTCTTGCCGGGTATCAGGTCACATTCGCCATGCTTCCAGTCTTGCGGCGCAAACGGTTGGCCAAGCTCTCCGGGGGTATCGTGCATGAGCGGCGAAAGCACGATATCTTTGCGGACGCCCAGATAATCCCCGCCGATGTCGCTAAACTTCTGCGCGAGCAGCTTGTAGATTTCCCAGTCGGTTTTGCTTTCCCACAATGGCTGCACCGCTTCGCTAAGCGGGTGAATGAATGGATGCATGTCTGACGTGTTCAAGTCATCTTTTTCATACCAAGTGGCGGTAGGCAACACAATATCGCCATACAGGCACGTGGTGCTCATGCGGAAATCAAGAACCGTCAGTAAGTCGAGCTTGCCCTCCGCGGCCTCTTCCCTGAAGCGTACTTCGGACGGTTTGATGGCGTCGTTTTCGTCGCTGAACACCGCATTCTGGGTACCGAGCAAGTACTTGAGCAGGTACTCGTGGCCCTTGCCGCTGGAACCAAGCAGGTTGGAGCGCCATACAAACAGATTGCGCGGAAAGTTGGCCGGGTTGTCGGGATCATCGCAGCTCATATTGAGCTTGCCGCTCTTCAAGCTGTCCACCGCATAGGCAACCGGGTCGACGCCTTGCGCTTCTGCCTGGGCGACGATATCCAGCGGATTGGTTTCCAGCTGAGGCGCGGAAGGCAGCCAACCCATGCGTTCCGATTTTGCATTCAGATCGATCAGGCTGAGCTTGTCGAAGCTGGCCGTGTCGGCGGTAGACGCCAGGATTTCGTCGACGCCCAGTTTCTCGTGCCGCCACTGATTGCTGTGCGCATAGAAGAATGAAGTCCCGTTCATCTGGCGCGGTGGACGCGACCAGTCTAGCGCGAACGCCAGGGGCGCCCAACCCGTTTGCGGACGCAGTTTTTCCTGGCCCACATAATGCGCCCAACCGCCTCCGCTCTGGCCCACGCAGCCGCACATGACCAGCATATTAATAATGCCGCGATACGCCATGTCCATGTGATACCAGTGATTCAGGCCGGCGCCGACGATCACCATGGATTTGCCGTGAGTATCGTGGGCGTTCTGGGCAAATTCGCGCGCCACCTGGATGACGCGCTCGCGCGGCACGGTCGTGTGCTTTTCCTGCCAGGCGGGCGTATAGGGCACGTCGTCATCGTAATCGGCAGCCACATGGGGTCCGCCCAGGCCGCTATCGACACCGTAGCTGGCCATTTGCAGGTCGTATACCGTGGCGACCAGGGCGCTGCCGCCATCGGCCAGCAACAGTTTTCTTGCGGGAACGCGCCGAAGCAGGACATCGTCGTGCTCGCCCGCAAAATAGGGAAAGGCCACATCGGCGACGACATCGTGAGCGCCCATCAGGCTCAGGCGCGGAACAATGGCCTGGCCGCTGGCCGCGTCTTTAAGCTCCAGATTCCAGCGCCCGGCCTTGCCGCCCGATTCCGCGCTGTCTTCGCCCCAACGCAAGCCGATGGAACCATTTGGGACCACCAAGTCGCCAGTCGAGTCATCGACAAGCAGTGTCTTCCATTCGGGGTTGTTGTCCTGGCCCAGCGCATTTTCCAGGTGCGAGGCACGCAGGTAATGATCAGGCATCAGCTTGCCGTCACGCTCTTTAAGAATGACGAGCATCGGCATATCGGTGTATTGCCGGGCGTAATCGCGGAAGTAGTCCGATTTTCCGGACAGGTGAAATTCCTTGAGAATCACATGGCCCATGGCCATTGCCAATGCAGCGTCCGTGCCCTGTTTTGGTGCCAGCCAGATATCGCCGAACTTCACCATCTCACCGAAGTCGCTCGACACGGCAACGGTCTTGGTGCCCTTGTAGCGGACTTCGGTATAAAAGTGGGCGTCGGGCGTGCGGGTCTGGGGCACATTCGAACCCCATACCATCAGGTAGGTGGAGTTGTACCAGTCGGCCGATTCGGCAACGTCGGTCTGCTCGCCCCACACCTGGGGGCTGGCCGGCGGCAGGTCGCAATACCAATCGTAAAAGCTCAGGCACACTCCGCCGATAAGGCTAAGGTAACGCGAACCGGCGGCATAGCTGACCATGCTCATGGCAGGAATGGGCGAAAAGCCAATGACACGGTCTGGGCCGAACTTTCGTATGGTGTAGGCGTTGGCAGCGGCAATGATCTCCATCGACGTGTCCCAGTCGGCGCGCACAAAGCCGCCCAGGCCGCGCACCGACTTATAGTGACGCGCTTTTGCCGGATTCTGGCTGATCGCTTCCCAGGCGCTGATCGGGTCCATTGTCTTGCGCGCCTCGCGCCACATTTTCATGAGGCGGCCCCGGATCATGGGGTACTTTACGCGCTGCGCCGAATACACGTACCAGCTATAGGAAGCGCCGCGCGGGCAGCCGCGGGGCTCGTGGTTAGGAAGATCAGGCCGGGTGCGCGGGTAGTCGGTTTGCTGCGTTTCCCAGGTGATGAGTCCATTCTTGACGTAAATCTTCCAGGAACAGGAGCCAGTGCAGTTCACGCCATGCGTCGAACGCACAACCTTGTCGTGCTGCCACCGGCTGCGATACGTGTTTTCCCATTTGCGGTCTTCATTGACGACTTCGCCATGCCCATCGGCAAATGTGGACAGGACGCGCGACATGAATTTCAGTCGGTCGAGGAAGTGGCTCATTCATTTCTCCATACTGCCGAAGAGCTCGGCGCTGTGGCGTTTGTGTATACAGGTACTTTAGGGACTGGTCGCGATATGAGCCATTCATCTCTGTGAGAAGACGGCGACGGCAGTGGTAGTAGTGGGTATAGGCCGGAAGGACTAGTCCTTCGTCTTGCACTCAACATGGCATCGCCGCATTTTTGCGGGCGTAGAACCACCAGGTAATGCCTACGCAACTCATGTAGAACACAATAAAAAACAACAGCGCGGTAGACGCGCCACCCGTCAAGGCGATCGATGTGCCGAAGCTTCTTGGAACGAAGAAGCCGCCATACGCTCCGATCGCTCCGGAGAATCCAAGGACCGCCGCCGACTCCTTGCTGGCGTCGACCACGGCTTGCCGCTCCGCCTGCGCGCCCTTGCCGGCGGCCGCGCGCTGACGCTCCGTCAGGAAAATGACGGGAATCATGCGAAAGGTGGAGCCATTGCCTATACCCGTCAGGGCGAACAACACAATGAAGAGCGTCAGGAATCCGGCGAAACTGCCCGCCTGGCCTTCCGCCGGAATAAATGCCAGCACACCCAGGACGGCGGCAATCATGCCGATGAAGGTGAACAACGTGACGCGGGCGCCGCCCAGCTTGTCGGACACCCAGCCGCCCACAGGCCGGGTCAGGGAACCGACCAGCGGCCCCAGGAAGGCGTATGTCATTGGGTTCACCTCGGGAAACAGCGTCTTGGTCAACATGGCGAAGCCCGCCGAGAACCCAATGAACGAGCCAAACGTGCCCACATACAGCCAGCACATCAACCAATTATGTTTCCGCTTGAAAATGACCGCCTGGTCGGCAAACGACGCCCGCGCATCCGCAATGTCGTTCATGCCGAACCATGCCGCAATCGATGCCGCCAGTATTACCGGCACCCATATGAAGCCCGCGTTCTGCAGCCATATGCTGCGCTCGACGCCGTCGATCGTGTACTGTTGCGGCTCGCCCCCTAGCGCACTGAACAAGCCAACCGATATCACCAGGGGCACGATGAATTGCACGACAGACACGCCCAGGTTGCCTATGCCGGCATTCAGGCCGGTGGCCAGTCCCTTCTTGGATTTAGGAAAAAAGAAACTGATGTTCGCCATGCTCGAGCTGAAATTGCCGCCGCCCAGGCCGCACAAGAGCGCAAGCGCCAGCATCGTCGGGTAGGAAGTGGTCGGATCGCGCAGTGCGAAACCCATGCCCAGAGCGGGTATCAGTAACGTCGCCGTAGAGATCGCCGTCCATCGGCGTCCACCAAAAATCGGCACGAGGAATGAATAGAAGATCCGCAATGTCGCACCGGACAGGGCGGGTAGCGCCGTCAGCCAGAACAGCTGATTCTTCGAGAACTGGAAGCCCGCACGGTCCAGATTCACCACCACCACGCTCCACAACATCCAGACGCTGAATGCCAGCATCAACGCAGGAATCGATATCCAGAGGTTGCGGTTCGCGACCCGCGATCCGGTTTTTTTCCAGAACACCGCGTTCTCGGGCTCCCAACGGGTCAAAACTTGACTGGTCATGTCTACACTCAATGAAAAATGGATGAGAGCCGGGCGCTTCGGAGCGCCCGGTGGAATCAGGCGGCGCTACCCAATGCGGCAACGGCTTTGTGATTGCGCGTTCCTGGTCGGAAGCTGAAGTGCATCCACACCAGCGACACGCAAACCGTGCCGTACAGCAGCATGAAGCAACTGGAACGAATCCCCGTGAGGTCCAGAAGGAAGCCGAACATAATGGGAAGCACGAAGCCGCCGAGCCCGCCTGCCAGGCCGACGACGCCGGAGACGGCGCCGATGTTGTCATCGAAGTCATCGGAGATGAACTTGAATACCGAGGCTTTGCCGATGGCTGTGGCGATGCCCACGACAAACATCAACACGGTGAATAGTGTGGAGCTGAGCGCTATATGGAATGTCTGCGGACCCGTGGCGGTCTGGATAGTAAATTCGGTCTGGGGATAACTGAGCAGGAAGAACGCCACCCAGCACACCCACATCACCCACCAGGTTGTCTTGTAGGCGCCATATCGGTCCGAGATCCATCCGCCTACCGCGCGCAATACGCCCCCAGGCAACGAGAAGCAGGCGGCCAGGAATGCGGCGACTTGTATGTCGAAGCCATATTCGCCGATGTAGTACTTGGTCATCCACAGCGCCAGGGCTACATAGCCGCCGAATACAACCGAGTAATACTGGCAATAGCGCCATACGCGCGGATCCTTGAGAACCTTCAGCTGCTCCTTGAATCCCAGGCTCTTCCCCATGTTGTGCGACGGATCTGAGGCGGAGAGCACCCAGAACAACAAGGCGGTCGCCAATAGTGCCAGCGCATAAACTTTCGGGACGATTGTCCAGGCTCCGCCCGCAGCGATGATCAGCGCCGGAGCGACAAACTTGGTGATAGCGGAACCGGAGTTTCCCGCCCCGAACACCCCCATGGCAAAGCCTTGTTTACTACGCGGAAACCAGCGCGCGACATAAGGCGTGCCGACCGAGAACGATCCCCCGACCAGACCGACGAAAAGCGCAAGCACGAGGAAATGCCAATACGCGCTGGCATAAGCCATCAGCCATATCGGCACGACGGCAACGATCATGGTCAGGAAAAACACAATGCGGCCGCCGTAGCGGTCGGTCCAGATGCCCAAGGGCACCCGCACCAGCGAGCCAGTCAGCACAGGCATGGCTGCAAGCAGGCCGAACTGGGTCTCGGACAAATCGAGTTGGGCTTTAATGGGAATGCCGAGCACGGCGAACATCATCCACACCGCGAAGCACACGGTGAAAGCGAACGTGCTGGATATAAGGACGGAAGTTGCTTTGCCGGACCCGGCGCTGGAATCGCTGCTCATGTCTCTCGTTGCCTTTCTGATCAAGTGATCATCACGGGCTTAAGCTTAGGCAGCGGACTCCTTAGGGACTATTCTCCTCTAGAACTGCATGGGAACTGCAATGTGACTAGTTACTCGGTAGTTACTCAGGTGTTCCTGACGCCAAAACCGCCTCCCCCAGGCGTTTCCACCACAAAGACATCGCCGGGCCGCATGTCGGCCGATCCGGTCGCGCCCAGGTCCAACTTGCTCCCATCGGCGCGGACGACATACGTCTTCCCCGGTTTGCCAGGCTCGCCGCCCGCCAGTCCGAATGGTGCGACCCGCCGGCGGTTGGCCAGGATGGAAGCGGTCATCGGTTCAAGAAAACGCACCCGGCGGATGCCGCCGTTACCGCCGCGCCCTTTGCCGTGGCCGCCGGTGCCCGCTTGAATAACATAGCTTTCCAGCAATACGGGAAAACGCCATTCCAGCACTTCCGGATCGGTAAGGCGCGAGTTGGTCATATGCGTCTGGACGACATCCGTACCATCGAAATACACGGGACGGCCTTCCGGGTCGCGCAGCAGGCCTGCACCGGAGCCGCCTGCGATTGTCTCGTAGTATTGATGGCGCTCGTTGCCGAAGGTGAAGTTGTTCATCGTTCCCTGGGCGCCCGCCATTATGCCCAGCGCGCCATACAAGGCATCGGTAATGCACTGCGAGGTTTCCACATTGCCGGCCACGGTTGCGGCCGGAGGCAATGGGTTCAGCATGGAGCCTTCCGGAATGATGACATTCAGCGGCTTCAGGCACCCGGCGTTCATGGGTATTTCATCGTCGACGAGCGTGCGGAAGACATACAGAACGGCGGCCATGCACACGGCCGAAGGAGCATTGAAGTTATCGGGCAATTGCATGGACGTGCCGGAAAAATCGATCTCCGCACTGCGCTTGGCGGCGTCGACGCGGACGGCGACACGGATGACCGCGCCGTTGTCCAGTTCATAGTGGAACTCGCCGTCTTGCAACACCCCGATGACCCGGCGTACAGCTTCTTCGGCGTTGTCCTGGACGTGATCCATGTAGGCGTGGACGACATCCAGGCCGAACTCGCGGACCATGCGGCGAAGTTCCTGGACGCCCTTTTCATTGGCTGCGATCTGTGCCCGAAGGTCGGCAATGTTCTGCTCTGGACTTCGGGCGGGATACCGACAGTCGGTAAGCAGCTTGCGCAACTCGGCCTCGCGCATTCGACCGGCCTCGACAAGCTTGAAGTTGTCGATCAGCACGCCCTCTTCCTCCACCGTTTTGCTATTGGGCGGCATCGATCCGGGCGTGATTCCGCCCACGTCGGCATGATGCCCGCGCGAGGCCACGAAGAACAGAATTGTGGTGCCCGCCTCGTCGAAGACCGGCGTGACCACCGTGATGTCCGGGAGATGGGTCCCGCCATTGTAGGGATCGTTCAGCACGTAGGCGTCGCCCGCCCGCAGCCGGCCTGCGTTCTTGCGGATCACCGTCTTGATGCTTTCGCCCATGGAACCCAGGTGCACCGGCATATGGGGCGCGTTCGCGATGAGGCTGCCATCGGCGTCGAACAGGGCGCAGGAAAAGTCCAGGCGCTCTTTGATATTGACCGAGAATGCCGTGTTGGCCAGGGTGGCGCCCATCTGCTCGGCTATCGACATGAAAAGATTATTGAAGATCTCCAGCATGACCGGATCCGCCTGGGTGCCGATGGCTCGGCGGTCCGCCTTGGGCACGGCGCGCGACAGCAGCAGCTCGCCACCCGCGAGGACTTCCAGTTGCCACTCGGGTTCGACGATGGTCGTGCCGTTGGCGTCGCACACTATCGCCGGCCCTGGCAGCCGCATGCCCGCGCTTAGGTCATCGCGGTAATACACCGGGGCATCGTGACGCGTTTTATCGAAATAAAGCGGGGCTCTGGCCTGGGCGATCGGTTCGGCGCCCGAGGGCACGCCGTCGGCGGGCCTCTGCGGCGCAACCCCGCTACGTCCGAGGGCTTCGATGGACAAGGCCTCGATCACCAGCCGCTTGTCCGGCATCAGAAAGCTGTAGCGCTGTGAATATGTCTGTTCGAATCGATCCCGCATTTCGGCCGCTGTGCCATAAGCGACGACCAACGCGGCGTCCGTACCTTCATAACGCAAATGAGCCCGGTGAATAAGCCGTATGTGGTCGTCGGGAATGCCCTGGCCGGCCACTTCGTCGCGAACCGCCTGGCCAAGGTCGCCGAGTACGCGATCGCAGGCGCCGAGCTGCCCCTCCTCGAGCACCCGTTCCACGCTCGCTTCGCGCATGGCCGTAATATCGGCCAAGCCCATGCCATAAGCCGAGAGCACGCCGGCCAGCGGGTGAATAAGGGCCTTCGTCATTCCCAGGGCATCAGCCACCAGGCAGGCGTGCTGGCCCCCCGCGCCGCCGAAGGACACCAACGTGTATTTGGTGACGTCGTAGCCGCGCTCGACCGAAATTTTCTTGATCGCATTCGCCATATTGGCCACCGCAATATCCAGGTAGCCTTCGGCGACCTCTTCCGGCGTGCTGACACGGCCGGTACCGGTCTGGATCCGGCCAGCCAGCTCCACGAACTTGCGGCGCACGATATCGACGTCCAGCGCTTCGTCGCCATGCGGCCCGAAGATCTTCGGAAAGAAGTCGGGTTGGAGCTTGCCGAGCATGACATTGCAGTCGGTGACGGTGAGCGGACCACCATTGCGATAGGCCGCGGGTCCGGGAGAGGCACCAGCCGAGTCCGGCCCCACGCGCATGCGGGCGCCATCGAAATGAACGATGGAGCCGCCGCCGGCTGCCACGGTATGGATGTTCATCATGGGCGCGCGCAGGCGCACACCCGCAACTTGCGTCTCAAAGGCGCGCTCGAATTCTCCGCTATAGTGCGAAACATCGGTCGACGTGCCGCCCATATCGAAACCTATGAGCGTATTGGCACCTGCCGCTTCCGCCGTCCGGACCATGCCGACGATGCCCCCCGCCGGACCCGACAGGATTGAGTCCTTGCCCTGGAAACGGTCCGCGGCCGTGAGGCCTCCGTTGGACTGCATGAACATGAGCCGCACGCCCGCCAGTTCGCTGGCGACCCGGTCCACATAGCGACGCAAAATAGGCGACAAGTAAGCGTCGACCACCGTCGTATCGCCCCGTCCCACGAGCTTCATCATGGGACTGACTTCGTGCGACACCGATACCTGGGTGAAACCGGCGGCGCGCGCCAGGGCGGCCACTTCCGCCTCATGCCGCGGATAGCGGTAAGCATGCATGAGCACAATGGCAATCGACCGGAAACCAGCCGCGTAAGACGCTTCCAATTGCCGGCGCACAGTGGCGGAATTGGGCGCCTGCAGGATATCGCCGTGCGCGGTCACCCGCTCGTCGACCTCTTCGATGCGGCTGTACAGCAATTCGGGCAGCACTATTTGACGATCGAAGATGCGCGGCCGCTCCTGGTAGCCAATACGAAGCGCGTCGCGGAATCCTTTGGTGATAAAGAGCACGGTAGGGTCGCCCTTGCGCTCCAGCAGTGCGTTCGTCGCGACGGTCGTGCCCATCTTGACTGCCTCGATCGAGTCGCCCGGTATGGCCTCGTCGGCCCGCAGGCCCAGCAGTTTCCGTATGCCGGCCAAGGCGGCGTCGGGATACTGACCGGGGTTGTCCGATAGCAGCTTGTGGGTGAGTAGCGTACCATCGGGTCGCCGCCCGACGATATCGGTGAACGTGCCACCCCGGTCAACCCAGAACTGCCAACGCGTATTCGTATGGGCCGGGCCGCTCGGCGGTAGTATTGCCGTTTCCATTGATGGTGTCCCTCTTGATAAGACGGTTACGCCATCCATGTTACAGGCTTGGCCCTACGATTATCCGCCCTTCGCGCGGGCTACGCGCCAAACGGTATTCGACAAGTCATCGGCGACGATCAACGCGCCGCGCGGGTCCACCGTCACGCCGACCGGACGGCCTCGGGTACTCCCATCGCTGTCGCGAAAGCCGCCGACGAAGTCCACCGGAGGCCCTGCCGGCCGTCCATCGCGAAACGGCACGAACACGACCTTATAACCCACGGGATCCGTGCGATTCCAACTTCCGTGTTCGCCCACGAAAACGCCATTCGCGAATTCTCCGCCCATTGCTTCGCTGGAAAAGTCGACACCCAGGGCCGCGACGTGCGCCCCAAGACTGTAGTCGGGTGTGATCGCCGAGGCTACCTTTTCCGGATCTTGAGGCCGCACACGGTCATCGACATTCTGCCCCCAATAGCTATATGGCCAGCCGTAGAAACCGCCCTCGCGGATAGCCGTGAGATAGTCGGGGACCAAATTCGGCCCGATCTCGTCGCGTTCGTTCACCACCGCCCACAGTTGGCCGGTATCAGGCTGGATGGTGAGCGCGGTGGGGTTGCGCACCCCGGTGGCATAGGTTTTGTGTTCACCGGTGGCGGCATTCACCCGCCATATCACGGCACGATCGACTTCGGAGATCATGCCGCGCTCGGTAATATTGCTGTTCGATCCTACGCCGACATAAAGGTACTGCCCATCCGCACTTGCCGCCAACGCCTTGGTCCAATGGTGATTGATGGCGGAAGGCAATGGCGTGATGGTTACTGGAGGACCGCCGGCCTTCGTCTGCCCTTCCTGGTACTCAAAGCGCACCAGGGCATCCTGATTCGCAACATAAAGATTATTGCCGACAAGCGCGAGCCCGTAGGGCGCATTGAGCTTATCCGCAAACGTCGTGGCCAGTTCATAGACGCCGTCCCCATCCGCATCGCGCAACAGCGTCAGCCGATTGCCGCCTTGCACGTCGCTCGTGCCTTTGGCCTTGATATAGCCCGCGATCACGTCTTTCGGCTTGAGGTCAGGCGCACTGCCGCCCCTGCCTTCCGCCACGAGAATGTCGCCGTTGGGCAGCACCAGCGTCTGTCGCGGAATCTTCATGTCTGTCGCGATGGCGCTAATCGTGTAGCCGCTGGGCACCGTCGGCAGCTTGTCGCCCCACGCCGCCGGCTCGGCAATGACCATATCGGGCATCCAGCCCCGTTCCGGCTTGGGCAACTGGGGCGCGGCGCCGTACTGCAAGGGGTCCGCATCGCCGCCGCCGCAAGACGCCAGAGTTGCCGAGAGCGCGATGGTAGCAAGCAGGCTATAGCGTCTCATTTCGTCCTCCCAATGCGTGGCGTGTGAAAACCAAACCATGTCGCCACGCAGGCGAGCACCGTGACGATGACCGACAAGACCAGGCCGGTGGGCATGCTTGCCCAGGCGTCGCGGGCATGCATAAGCGCGTTAAGAAAGCCCAGCGCCCAAGTCGCCAGCAATATCAAGGCATACCAACCAATACCCCGGGCGCGCCGATGAGCGCGGCATAGATCGACAACGGCGAAAACCAGGGCGGCGGCGGCAAACACAAGACCGCCGGCAATCAGCCAGGACGCGAAGTTGTTCCACTGGATGTTATAGGACGACGCATAAGCGATATCGCTGAGTGCCGCACCGAGGAATAAGGGAACGGTTCCCGCCAGGAATACGGCATGGAGCGGGTAGACCATTGTTGAATATCGATGCTCGATGGTGTGGGCCACTGTGATTTCCTTTCCGACAAAAGCGCCAGGCGCCTAGGACGAATGGATGATCGGCAAGCGGCGTGCCACATGCGGCACCGCCGCCTTCAACTGCCTTTGCTTGCGCTGACCACGTACCGCGCCACTGCGTTCAGTTCATCTTCGCTCAAGGTGTCGGCGAATGAAGGCATGACGCCCACCCCGTCCAGCAGTGCGCGCCGAACCTGTTCCAGTTCGGGTTTAAGTTCGTCCAGATCGGGGCCTACCGCGCCTGCGGCGCCGGCATCCGCCAAGGTATGGCACAGCGCACATGCGGGCGTTGCCTGTGTCTGAAACAAAGCCTTGCCACGCGCCAGCATGGCTGCTTCGTTACCACTATCGGCCATGCAGGCACCGGCGGCGCCGGCCAGCGTCAGCGCCGCAATACTTACAGCAAACCTCATTACTAGCCTCCTGCAAGTTTTAAGCGACGTCTATCGTTACCATGTGGTCACGCCAGCTATTGTTCATGTAGCCTCGATTGTTTTCCTTGCGCATTTCCGGCTGGGAGGCACCGCCGGCATTGGTGACCCGGCTGGCTAGCTCATATTTGCCCGGCTTCAGATCGGCAGCGAGCACGAAGCCACGCCAAGCATATTTGCCAAGGTCCGGCCCCGTAAGCTGCGCCTCTTGCCAATCCTTGCCGCCATTCACAGAAACCTCGATCTTCTTGGCTTCGCTCATGCCGCCCATGGCAACGCCGCTGATCTGGACGCGCCCCGCTTTCACGGGCGTGCTGGAATCCGAAGGGACGGTAACCCAGGACTTGGGATCCATTTCCCAGATTGAATCGAATTCCGGCGTACCTTTGACATCGATCGGTGAAAAACGATAGCTGCTTTCCTGGATTTTGGCGGAGGATTGTTCCTTGGTGAAGGCGACGTGCTTTACATACTTCACGTTATTGACTCCCGCGTAGCCCGGCACAATAACGCGCAGCGGGCCACCGTGAGCCAATGGAAGAGGTTCGCCGTTGACTTCCCACGCAAGAATCGCGTCTTCGATACCGGACAGCGGCACCGAGCGCTCTACCTTGATGGTATCGGGATCCAGCCCGGGCGGAATCTCTTCGCCACCGGTGCTCGTCATGTAAGCCATCCCGTCGACCATGCCGCCTGTGGCGTCGAGCACCGCCTTGACCGGAACACCGGTAAAAATGACGCATCCGGCTGCGCCTACGGTCCATTGCGTACCACTGGGCTTATGCTTGAAGAAGCCCCTGCCATTGCCGGAACACTGCAACACCATGGCAACCGAAACCAGGCCCAGCGACTTCAGTTCCGCCACGGTGAAGCTGCGCGGCGACTTGACGCCGCTGATGTCCACCTTCCAGGCATCCGGCTCTTTCATGATGTCTTCGGATGGCGGCGAAATGTTGTTGCGCACGAAGAGCCTGTCCAGCGGCGTGATACCGCTTGACCCGAAGGCATCGCGCCGGGTCTCGATGGTGTTGGCACTGTGAACGATCATGCTGTCCGCATCTTTCCATTTGGCGTAAGCCGGCAAGGGCTTGGCATCGGATACGGGGCCCGGCGAGGACTTGGCTGCCGGCTCGGTGGAGTCGGCCAGTGCCATCCCCCCGCCCAGGCCGGCCCAAGCAACGGCGCCGCTTGCGGTAATTAGCATGCGGCGGCGCGTAATGTCTGTCGTATTGTCGTTCATGATGTTCTCCTTTTCGGCGGGGACTGGCACGCGTTTTTTATCGTTGTTCGATATGAACTTATAGCGTAGAACCATAAGGACGGCAACAGAACATACGGAGGCGGCTCTCCGCCTCTCGGTAAGCTTGCCTACTCTTGCTTATCGGTTAAAACGCCCACCGCAGATTCGCCCGCATGCTATGGTCATGCGTCGGCCCGGCAACCTGTCCGGAATAGCCCAAGCCGATATGGCTGAACTTGCCGGCTGCCCATTCCAGTTCCGCTTCGACAATCAGTGCATTGCGCGCCAGCGGCGCGCCGCCGATGGTATACGACCGACCTGTGGCGAAGCGCAGGTCGCGTTCCGGCTTGACGTCACCCAACGCATAGCGCCAACCCAAACCCGCATTGACCTGGATCGGACGGCCCTTGTCGTCTTCAAGTGCCAGGCCGGAGCGTAAGCCCAGCGTGGAAAAGGTCACCGCACTGTGTGTACGCGCGCTGCGCAGGCCAAAGACGGGATTATCTTCATCGAACCCGGACTGGCTCAGCCAGACCTGCGACAGGCCGGCGTACGGTTCCAGCTTCAGCGTGCCCATGTCGATCGCGTAGCCGGCTTCTGTGAATAGCTGCAGCGCCTGCGCGTCCGCTTTGCTGGCCGCGGACGAATGTACCGGCGACGCAAGACGCCGCTGGGTGTCGACCGTGTACCAGGACTGCGTCAGTCCGCCGCGCAAGGCCCAAGCGCCGTACTGAGACCCGGCATAGGCGGTCAAGTGATGGCCGTCAGCCTTGACCCGGTTGTAGGCATGATCGCCCAAACGCGAGTTCGTGTAGGCAAAGGAAAGACCGGCGCGCGCCTGCCTGCCAATGGCGGTGTCGCCGCCGAACACCAGGCCGCCCATGGAACGGCTTAGCGGGCGTGCGTCCCCGCCCCCGCCCAGCCGGCCCCAACTGCCGAAGGCCTGGCCCCACGCGCCATGCCCGGCTTGCCGTGCGCGCCGCACGTTGGCCAAACGCACCGCATCGGCCGTGTCGAACAAGGCCGACCTGGTCGACGCATAAACCTCACCTGTCAGAGACTGATACAACGCCGGCAGGACCGACGCATCGTTGATGGCCGCGACTTCGCCGAAGGCCAAGCCGCCAAGGCCCTGGCTGTCCATCGCGCCGGCCACCGCACGCTGGCCGTCCGTCCGGGCAAAGTTGGTAAAAGCAGTGGCATTACGGTCCACCGACAAGGCAACGGCCGAGGGACCGGCAAGCAGCCGCAGGTCCACAAAAAGTCTTCCGAGCACGCTTTCGTCGAACGCACCGCCAACGGTCCCCGCGGCTTCGATGAAGGTGTACCGCCTGCCCACATGTTCGCCGCGCAGGCTTTCCACATGTAAGCGCCCGCCCTGGATATCGACATTCCCGTGAACGATGATCTTGTCGCTCGAGCCTTGTTCGCCCAGCTCGATTGCCAGCACCGAACCGGCAAACTGCGTGTAATTCCCGACGACGGTAAGCGTGCCGACTGAATTGCCGGGAGCGACTTTGCCATGCACCTGAGTCTTGCCCACCGTACCGTTCCCGCCCAGGGCCGCATCCTTGCCTATGGTCAGCAGTGCCGAACTTGCAATCGAACCATTGACCACCAGCTTGCCGCCGGTGATGTCGGTTGCGCCTGTGTAGCTATTGGCTCCGGTCATCGTCAGCACGCCAGCTCCCGCCTTGGCCATGCCGCCGACCCCCGAAATATTGTTGCTCCACATCGAGTCGTAGCCCCGCGTGTCGACGCTGAATATGGTTGGGAAACCGGTTTCCGCCGTCGAACCTTCCCCGAAAACTGCGGGTCCTCTAATGGCCTTGCCCAGGTCCAGCATGCCGTGCCCGTAGATGTCGCTATCGGCCCAGGCACCGGTGCTGTTGGCCGTCGTCAGCATGACCTCGATGATTTGGCGCGCCGTCATGTAGGGAAAGGCCTGGCGCATGACGGCGGCCGCGCCCGCCACCACAGGCGAAGCCATGGACGTGCCGGACATGAAGCCGTATGAGCTATAGGGAAGCGAGGACCACACGGGACCCTGCAACGTGCCTTCAGACCCGAAACCGCCTCCGGGCGCGGCAAGACACCAGGCTTTGGCCGCGCCGCACCAGTTGCTGTACTGGGCAATCGCACCGGCGGGATCGGTCGATACCACGGACATCAGCGCACCGCGCAAGCTGGAGTAATCGGTATCACGCCAATCTGGATTCGCCACCGGATCAACGAAACGCCAGTTTGTAGGGTCATGGGGATTGATGTCTTCATTGGGGTCGAGAAACCGATACAAGACATTGGCTGCGGTATTTCCAGGAGTGATCAGGGGCAGCATGCCCATGCCCTCGGGCATCGCGGTATAGGCACCTGGCTGCATCTCCCTGTCGTTGCCTGCCGAAAAGACCATCACAACGTCAGCGGCTTCCGCCTGTTTCAGACCGTCATAATTCTGCAGATTCCAGACCGAGATCGGCTGATAGTTCAGTTGCTTATAGGTTGGATTGATCTTCTTATAACCAGGATGCGCCTCGTCGTCGATGTATCGCGCCGCCAGCACGTTCGGGCCATAGCTGCCATTCAACACCCGGGCGCCGGCTTGAATAGCCCGGGCAAAAGCGGATTCAAGCTGATCTGTGCTAAAGCCGGTTCGCAGAGGCAGCACCGTAGCACCGTAGGCCACTCCATGCATGCCGACACCGTCCCGCGCGGCTGCCGCCAAACCCGCCACATGCGTGCCGTGGCCAGCAATGCCGCCGCCCGCGTTCACGTCGGACACATCAGTACTGCTCCAACCAGGCACGTAGTTCTGCAGCCAAGGCGAAACCTTGCCGCGGAATTCCGGGTGATTCACGTCCAGGCCAGTATCCACAATGGCGATGGTAATGCCCTTGCCGGTATAGCCGCGCTCGTACGCGTACTGCGCACCGATCAAGCGCAGCGTGCCGCTGCTCAGGAACTCGGCATCGATGAAGTCATTCGCCGTCATGCCCAGTGATTGGGCCATTGATAGGGACGGCAGCATCGCGAGCGCCAGCAGCTTCACACTACCGCGCCATGGCATACGCAATCTGCCACACGTCCTTATTTGTTTCATTTCTTTACCGTTCATATCTAAAGATTTTAGAATAAGAGCGGATTCTATCTGTTATCGCCCCCTAACATGCATGGCGGTCAGCCACCCGATACCGGCGTCATCTATAAGGGGCGCTGAAATTCTTTCGCGCAGTCCCCGCCGCAACGACTGGGACTTGGACTCTTGCTCAAAGCCTGAGTTCCAGCTCAGGGTCGAGCGTCAAGCTCAGTTTGCGGCATGCTTCTCGTACAACCTTTGTATGGCGCTGTACTGCTTCGGGCGTAAATCGGGTTCTTGGACCCGAGATAGAAATAGCGCCAATCACTGCTCCATCTTGAAAAACCGGCCCTGCAATAGCTGCTATTTCAGGATCGCGTTCACCAAGAGAGGCAATGACTTCAAACGGGTCCTTTCGCTCGGGAAACCCACGCAAATCGGCAAGCACCCGGCCAGCGGCGCCCTTGCCCAATACAAGCAAATCCCCAGGCTTGATATGGTCGCGCAAAGACTTATTGGAATCGACCCGGAAGAGAGCCAGCCGGTAGTCACCACGCCGAATATAGTAAGTCGCGCTTTCCCCGGTCAGCGCTACCAATTCAGACAAAATCTGGTCGATATCGACTTTGTTGCCGGCCACCCGCTTGGCCAGTGCGCCGAGCCGCACCAGTTCAATTCCCAAGCGGTACCCATTATCGGGATCACGCGCCAGGATATTGAACTGCTCCAACGACTCCACCATGCGCAGTATCGTGCTTTTATACAATCCGGTGCGCTGCGACAGCTCTGCAAGACTAAGTGATTTATCGTCATTGCCAAAACAACACACAATGCTGAGCGCCCTATTAACGGCGGCAACACCATGCGTGCTGTTGGGGTCGGCGGGTAGTGCAGAGTCTGATTTAGGCATTTTTTTTATAGACCGGTGTAGGTATAACCAAGGCTGGGGGGTAACGGCCCTTTGATTCTGCCGCCCTGTTGTTTTTGCTCCCAGGCGTGCGCCAGTATACCGACCGATCGCGACAAGATGAAGAGTCCGCGCGCCAGCTCTGGCGCGAACCCCAACTCGCCATAAATCATCGCTGTCGCACCATCGATATTCATTGGTATGGTTTTGCCCGCGCTTGTTTTCAGCTGCTGCTCAAGCGCCTCGGCGACGGCCAGATGTCGCCCCCCCACAACGCCCTCTTTGCGGGCGATTGCGGTCAAATGCCTTAGCCGGACGGCGCGCGGATCAACGGGATGAAAACGATGCCCGAAGCCGGGCACAATGCGGCCGTACTTCTCGCGAAACCCGGTGAGTCCAGCAGTAACCGCCGCGGCAAGTTCCGCAGACGAGGCCCGATCGAGAATATCCTGGTATAGCGTCAGGCATTGTTCGCCGGCACCACCGTGGATGTCATCGAGCACATTGATCGCGGACGCCATGGCGCCATTCAGGCCCAACCCGCAGGTCACGCTCATACGCGCAATCGCAATGGATGGCGCTTGTGGACCATGGTCCACTGCCGAAACCAGGGCTGCCTCGAGCAGCGCCGCCTGCTGCCTAGAGGGAGAATCGTCGCGCAGCATGCGCCATATCATTTCCGGGAATGATATGTTGCCTATCAGTTGCTCTATGGGCTCGCCCTTGATCCTGATACTTCCGGGATGGATATCGATAATGCGCGTTTTCCACCATTCCCGCGCTTCCTGCTCCAACGTCTTCCCGCTTCCTATGCTGCTCATACCACGCCTTCTTCACGCAATCCCGCAATCCGTTCCGCCGAATAGCCCAGCGTTCCCAGGACTTCATCCGTGTGCGCCCCCAATGCAGGCGGCGGCGTGCCAACGCCGGTGGCGTCCCCATCGACCAGGAAGCCGCTGCGGGTCAACGTCACTCCATTGGGTTCTCCGGACAGACTCAAATCCATAAGCAGGCCACGGTGTTGCACCTGCTCCTGCGCCAGCGCCTGTTCTATCGACAGCACTCGTCCGGCGGGAACGCCATGGCTGTTCAGCAATTCATCCCAGTATTCAGCGGTTTGCTCCATCAGGCTTTCCTCCAGCAAAAGATTAAGCTCCGTACGGAAAGATTTACGATCCTCGCGGTTGATAAACCGCGGATCGCCTATGAGCTCCTCGCGCTTCAATAACAGGCATAAGGTTTCAAATTGCTCCTGCTTATTCGCGGCGATATTGATGGGCGCATCCTTTGCGCGAAACGTGCCGGACGGACTTGCAGTGAAATTATCATTGCCCATGGGAACGGGGGCATGTTTTGCAATCAATTGATTGGAAACAATCCAACCCATCGATACAAGCGCCGAATCCAGCATCGAGACATCAAGAAAACACCCTTCGTTGTCCACGCTCCGGCGCACTAATGCGGACGCGATAGCGAATGCCGCTGTCAACCCTCCAATGGTGTCGCAGACCGGATAGCCGACTCTCAACGGCGCGGTATCTTTGTCCCCGGTGATGCTCATCACCCCGGACCGACCCTGAATGATCTGATCGTAGGCAGGCGACTTGGCTAGCGGGCCCGTCTGCCCGTAGCCGGAGATAGCGCAATAAATCAACTGTGGCCGGATTACTTTGAGCCTGTCGTAGTCGATGCCAAGACGCCCCATAACGCCTGGCCGGAAGTTCTCGATCAGCACATCGGCCTCAGCACAGAGCTGATTGAAGATTTCCTTGCCCTTAGCCGATTTCAGATTGATGGTGATCGATTTTTTTCCCGCGTTTTGCGCCAGGAAAGACGTGCCCATCCCTTGTTTGTTGCGGTCCTGGTCGGCTCCAAGATTACGGGCCAGATCTCCTGATTGCGGCGTTTCGATTTTAAGAACGTCAGCACCCAGCAGAGCGAGCTGATAGCCGGCAAACGGGCCGGCTAAAACGTTGGTCAGGTCTAGCACCCGAACTCCTTCAAGTAGTCGCTTCATGTCGTGCTGTGTTACTCCAAACTGGATCGTAGAATCGTCGTGATTACGATGATAGCGTTCTGGCTGATAGAATCATTGCGTCTATTTTAGAACGGTGATAACATTTGGTCAACATGACTTATCTTGCCGCTTTGAGATACTACGGGGACAAAACGTGATGAAGCAGTACCAAATGCTTATTGGGGACCAGTGGGTGGATTCCACTTCTGGACAGTGGATTGATTCGGTGGAACCCTATTCGGGCGGCGTTTTTGCGCAAATTCCGCGCGGCAACGCGCAGGACGCCAACGCCGCGGTCGACGCCGCGCATGCGGCATTTCGCAATCCCGACTGGGCAGATCTGACAGCCACGGCACGTGGCGCGCTGCTGCGCCGGCTTGCGGACCTGATTGAAAAGAACGCCGATCGCCTCGCCGATATTGAACGATCCTGCAATGGAAAGAACATTACCGAGGTCGCGGGACAGGCGCGCAATGTTGCGCAATGGTTCTATTACTATGGCGGCCTCGCGGACAAGATTCATGGATCGGTCGTGCCCATCAACAAGACCGGCGTATTCAACTATGTCCGCTACGAGCCTCTCGGCGTGATCGCCGCCATTACCCCCTGGAATTCGCCCTTGGCGTTGACTTCCTGGAAGATGGCGCCCGCGCTCGCTTGCGGCAATACCATGGTCATAAAGCCATCGGAATACACATCGCCCCCCCTGCTTGAACTGGCTGCACTGGCCCTTGAAGCGGGCTTCCCGCCCGGCGTGATCAACGTTGTCACGGGATACGGCAATGAAGTGGGCGCCGCCCTGATCGAACACAAGAAAGTAGCGAAGATTGCTTTCACTGGCGGAGACTTTGGCGGAAGAGTCGTTGCTGAAGCGGCCGCGAAACATTTTAAAAAGGTCACGCTTGAACTGGGTGGAAAGTCCGCAAACGTTGTTTTTGACGATGCCGATTTCGAGCAAGCTGTGAAAGGCGCGATCGCCGGGATCTTCGGCGCTTCGGGTCAAACATGCATGGCAGGCTCGCGCTTGCTGGTTCAACGCAGCATTCACGATAAGTTCGTAGACCGGCTAATAGAGATCGTCTCGCAAGCCAATATTGGCGATCCGGGATCCAAGGATACCCAGGTCGGGCCTATTGCAACCAAAGCACAACACGCGAAAATCCTCGAGTACATACAAATCGCCAAGGATGAAGGCGCCAAATGCGTCCTCGGCGGACATGCGCTGACCGGTCCGCAGTACGGCCAAGGCCAGTTCATTGCCCCCACCATATTCACCGGCGTCTCAAGCGCCATGCGCATCGCCCAGGAAGAGGTGTTTGGCCCTGTACTCGCTGTGATCCCCTTCGACACGGTGGACGAAGCGCTCGCCATAGCCAATGACACCGAATTCGGCTTGGCGGCAGCCGTATGGACGCAAGATCTCCACAAGGCCATCTATTGTTCCGACCGCCTCGAAGCGGGAACGGTATGGGTAAACAATTACCGGTCAACCAGCTTTACCACGCCTTTCGGTGGGTACAAGAACAGCGGTGTCGGGCGTGAAGGTGGCGTCGAGGCCGTAAAAGAATACCTGCAACAGAAAAGCGTATGGATCACCACGCAGCCAAATAAAACCAACGCATGGGTGCTTGGCTAGATTCGCCACGACATCCGAACCAAACACAACGGAGATCATAGTGAACCAACGAATAAATGACGACCTGGACGTTCTTATTGTGGGCTGCGGCCTAGCTGGCCTGTCCGCTGCTGTCACAGCGCTTGAAGCGGGGCTAAAAACACTAAACCTCGAGCGGGCTTCGGCAGACGACTTCGGCGGCGGCTCACGCTGGACCGAAGCCTACATGCGCATGAAAAATGACTCGGAAATTGCGGACGACTTCGAGGAGCACTTCGCAAATAATCCGGGTCACAACATCGATCCCAACGTGCTTCAAGCCGTCAGCAGCGACTACGCATCCTGGCCCGCCAATGTAAAGGCCCATCCATTTCCCGATCCCGAAGTGGTGTCCAAGTTCGCCGACTCGGTACCCGAGACAATACAGTGGCTCAAGGGCTTTGGGCTGAAGTTTCAACCACAAGACATCTACCTGCTTACACAGAACACCAGCCGAATCGCCGCCTACGGCGGCGGCTTGGCCATTCTGGAACGCCTGCGCGACAAAATACTTGAGCTCAACGGAAGCATTTCCTACCAAACGACGGCGGTTGATCTGATCTTGCGTGAAGACGGGTCAATCGGCGGTGTCTATGTACTGGACAAAGACGGGTATCGCCGGCCGATCCATGCCAAGAGCGTGATACTGGCCAGCGGCGGTTTCCAAGGCAACCAGGAAATGATGACCCGGTATATTGGCGCCAAAGCCGCCAATATTCGGCCGGTTGCCCCTGGCGGCTACTATAACCGCGGCGAAGGCATCGAGATGGCCTTGCGTGCCGGCGCCGCGCCTGCAGGCGAGTATGGCTCTTACCATGCCGAGCCTATCGATCCGCGGTCGCTGCAAGCCCAAGCCGTCATTTTCATCTATCCGTACGGCATTCTCGTGAACAAGAACGGCAGGCGTTTCATTGACGAAGCGCCCGGCACTGTCGATGCCCACTACGACAACATCACCCGCAGTTTTGCCGACCAGGCGGACGGCCTTGTGTATGTGGTTTTCGACAGCCGAGTCGAGGACATCCCCCGATGGAAAACCAGCATACGCAGCGACATTGCACCGTTGGAAGCCAACAGCATTGAAGAGCTGGCCGTCAAAATGGGGGTTCCAGTCCACGAACTAACCACGACGATCAGTGAGTTCAACGAGGCATGCCCGGAACTGCCGGATCCGTTCACTCCGTTCACTATCGACAACCACAGTACCCGGAACATCGAGCCGAAAAAATCGAACTGGGCGCGTCCGATCAATCAAGGCCCTTTCCGCGCATTCCCGATTATCGCCTCGAGCTGCTTCACGTTTGGCGCATTGAAAGTAAATACCAACGCGCAGGTCGTAAGCAAAGACGGTTACCCGATTCGAGGGCTCTATGCCGCCGGCGAGACCGTAGGCATTTATCACCAGGTTTATAACGGTTCCACATCCGTGCTGCGCAGCCTGACGTTTGGCCGCATTGCCGGCGACCATGTGGGACAAACGCTTACCGCCACCAAATAACGCAGTGCATTCAATAACTACAGGAGACGTTCCATGAAAAAGAAATCCATACTGGCTGCAGCCTTGGCTGTTCTGTTTACCGCAGCAAACGTCGCATACGCCGATATCAAGATAGCTCAACTGGACGGTATGTCCGGGCCGTTCTCGAATGTGGGTGAGCAGCAGCGTCGCACGTTGCAAGACATGGTCGCGGAGATCAACGCCGCTGGCGGTCTCAACGGCGAAAAGCTGGAACTCATTACCATCGACGGGAAAGGAAGCCCACAAGAAACGCTGAATGCATTCAAGCAGGCAACCGACCAAGGCGTGCGGTTTATTACCCAGGGCAACAGCTCTGCCGTGGCCGCCGCACTGGTCGATGCCGTGAGCAAGCACAACCGCCGCAACCCGGATGCGCGGGTTGTGTACTTCAACCACTCGGGAATCGACAACGATTTAACCAATAGCAAATGCGACTTCTGGCATTTCCGGTTTGACCCGAATGTCGATATGAAGGTAAGCGCTATTGCCAATAAGCTGATTTCTGACGACGCCGTCAAATCAGTCTATCTGATCAATCAAAACTATGCCCTTGGACAGCAATTCTCGGAATCGGCCAAGCGGATCCTGGGAGCGGCGGATAGCAAGCTCTCCGTCGTGGGCGACGACTTGCACCCGTTTGGCCAAGTGAAAGATTTCTCGAGCTATGCAGCCAAGATAAAAGAGTCGGGCGCGGATGCCGTCATGACGGGCAACTGGGGCAATGACTTGTCGCTGCTGGTAAAGGCAATCAACGAAGCAGGCCTCAAGGTCGGGATCTATACCGTATATGGATCCGGCTTTGGCGCTCCCACCGCCATCAAGGAAAACGGTGTGGACACGCTGAAGGTTATCAGCCTTTGGTTGCCCAACATCAAGGACGACAAGTCGGCGGCCTTCGCCAACGCCTACAACGAAAAGTACGGCCAGCAACTGTACTTCCATCAAATTCGGACCATGATGCAGATGTTCGCCAAAGCGGCGAACGATGCCGGCTCGAACGACCCGTTGAAGGTCGCTCAGACACTGGAAGGAATGGCTTTCGAGTCGGATACCGGTCCAGTGCTGATGCGCAAGGACGACCATCAGATCCAGGTTCCGCTATTCCTCGGTACGCTCAAGAAAACGGCATCGAACGGCGGTCCGGTTGATGTGGTTTATGACGCCGAAAATGCCAAGCTTGTAGGCTTCCAGGTCGACAGCAAGATCAGTGCTGAAGACACGGCAAAGCCCACAGTGTGCAAGATGAACCGACCCTCCTAACCGTTCGGAATAAGAAGGAAATCCAGGGCGCTTCGGCGCCCTGTGGAGAATTGCCTTGAGCACACTAATCATTACCTCTCTTAATGCTCTCAGCTTTGGCCTTTTGCTGTTCCTGCTTTCAGCCGGCCTGACACTCATCTTCTCTATGATGGGCGTCCTGAACTTCGCCCATGCCGGCTTCTACATGCTGGGCGCCTACGCGGCGTTCAGCTTTGGTGCGCACGTCGGTTTCTTCCCTGCGCTCATCCTTGCGCCTCTTCTGGTCGGTGTGCTAGGCATGATTGTTGAGCGTTACGGTTTGCGCCGCGTTCATGCCTATGGCCACGTAGCCGAGCTGCTGTTCACCTTCGGCCTGGCTTACATCATTGAAGAAGTTGTACATATTATTTGGGGCAAGGCCCCGGTTAGCTACCCTGTTCCTGACATCCTCTCTGGATCGTCATTGACTATACTCGGCTCGCCGTTTCCCGATTACCGGCTTTTCCTGATGACGGTGGCCGTCGGCGTCTTACTGCTGCTGTATCTCACCATTACACGGACACGCGCCGGCTTGATCATCCAGGCGGCCCTGACCCACCCACATATGGTCGAAGCCCTCGGGCATAACGTGCCGCGGGTGTTCATGGCCGTGTTCGGAATCGGCGTCGCCCTGGCAGCCTTAAGCGGAGCGGTAGGCGCACCCATGTCCGTCACCGAACCGGCAATGGCGCATGCCATTGGAACCATCGTTTTCGTGGTTATCGTGCTTGGCGGAATCGGTTCGCTGAAAGGCGCATTTTTCGCATCCATATTGCTTGGCTTCACCCAGAACTTCGCAATCTTGATCGATGTGTCGCTTCACCAGATCATGGCAAGCGCATTTGGGAATTCATTTGCAAGCTTGTTTGATTTTGAACTTTTCAGAATAACTATCGCCCAGTCCGCGCCACTACTACCCTTCCTCATCATGGTATTGGTCTTGTTGGTGCGCCCCCAAGGCTTATGCGGACGACGCGAGGCTTAGAATATGATGCAACTTCGTAATAATTCCCCGCGTGCCGGATACGCCGTACTCGCTGTATTCGTACTTCTACTCGTCCTCCTTCCCGCATGGTTTGATCGCCCGGCTGTCAGCGCGTTCTTTACACAAGCGGTGATCATCTCGCTGATGGCCATGGCTTACAACATGCTGCTTGGCCAGACGGGGATGCTTTCGTTCGGGCATGCCGTCTATGCAGGACTTGGTGGGTATTGCACCATCCATTTCCTGAATCACTTCAGCGCGGACGGGCTGGGCGTGGGACTGCTTTTCCTGCCGCTGGTCGGTGCGGCTGCGGGTGCCTTCTTTGGACTCGTGCTTGGCTTCATCTCCACTCGCCGATCCGGCACCGCGTTCGCCATGATTACCCTTGGCATCTCCGAAATGCTAGTCCAGCTATCGCTCATGATGCCCAGTTGGTCTGGCGGCGAAGGCGGCGTAACAATGGACCGGATGCTCGATGAGCCGCTATTCGGCCTCGACTTCGGCTCGGCCCTGCAAGCTTATTACTATATTCTTGTCTGGGCCGCTCTTGTCGTGGCGCTCATGTACGCCTTCACCAAGACACCCCTGGGCCGCTTGGCCAACGCCGTGCGCGACAACCCCGAACGCGTCATGTTTATTGGCTTCAACCCTCAAAAAATACGCTTATTCGTGATGATCTTGTCGGGTATGTTTGCAGGCATAGCGGGCGCACTGTCGGCATTCAACTACGAGATCGCCACATCCGAGACACTAGGTATCGGACAGTCTGGAATGATCCTGATTGCCACCTATCTGGGCGGCGTGGGCTTTTTCTTTGGACCGATCGTGGGGGCGTTCGTCTACGTGCTTTTCCTGTCCGTCATCGCAGGCCTCACCGAGGCGTGGCTTCTCTATTTCGGCGTTCTGTTCGTCCTGGTTGTTTTGTTTTCGCCCAACGGCTTGCTTTCCCTGGCACATTCATTCTCTGAGTACAGCGCACGTCAATGGTTGCGCACAAGCATTGTGATCCTGCTCGCAGGCCTGGCCGTGCAGGCAACCGAGATGATCTACGCCGCCAAGTCGGCCGGCGGCAATACCGTGGCCGCGTCCCTGCACAACGCTTACCCAACCACAACAACTGTTGGCTTCCTCGTGATCTTCCTCGTCCTGATGCTTGCATTAAGAAAAACAAACGATGCGATCGACGCCAACGGCTCAGCCAGGAGTACCGCATGATGGCTCCCGTTCTAAGCTTGCGCCAAGTGCAAAAATCGTTTGGTGCAAGCCGCATCATCAACGATATAACCATGGATATTGCCGCCGGAGAGTGCGTGGCGCTCATCGGTCCGAACGGTGCCGGCAAATCGACGCTTTTCAACATGGTAAGCGGGCGATTCCAGCCTTCGGGCGGCGACATACTCTTGAATAATAAAAGCCTGCTGGGTCAGACGCCGTTCGAGATCAATCGCAGAGGCCTGTCGCGCTCCTTCCAGATTACCAACATCTTTCACAAAATGACGGTGTACGAAAATATCCGTGCATCTGTCCTTTGGTCTCTCGGCTACCGGTATAGCCTGCTGCGTTTCATCAAGCGCCTTGCCGATGTAAAAGAACGGGCAGAGGCCGTCATGGAAGAGGTGGGGCTGACGCAACGGCGCGATGTCCTGGCGGGCCTGCTGTCCTACGCCGAGCAGCGTTCACTCGAAATTGCCATGACCGTTGCCGGCAATCCGGATGTTGTCTTGCTTGACGAACCAACAGCAGGAATGAGCCGGTCGGAATCCGAAGTGGCTGTCGAACTGATCCGCCGTGTTACCGCTGGCCGCACCCTCATGCTCGTCGAGCACGATATGAGCGTGGTCTTTGGCTTGGCGGACAGGGTCGCGGTCTTGGCCGGCGGCTCTCTCATCGCTTGCGATACACCGCAAAATGTTCGCGCCAATACTCAGGTCAAAGAGGCGTATTTAGGGGAAAAACATGCTGGAAGTGAATGATTTGCATGCGTACTACGGCAAGAGTCACATCTTGCACGGCGTTGACCTGAACGTCCAGAAGGGTGAAATCGTTGCATTGCTCGGCCGTAACGGTACCGGCCGATCGACCCTGGTAAAGGCACTGATGGGTATGGTTCACAGGACCGGGTCAATCAAATTCGACGACGTCGAAATCTCCGGCCTGAACGCCTATCAAGTCGCAAAACTGGGCGTAGGCTATGTGCCCGAAAGCCGGGATGTCTTCCCTACCCTGACGGTGCGCCAAAACCTGGAACTCGGCATCAAGGATAAGCGCAAGCCCAATCGCTGGTCGATCGAGGACATGTTCAATTTCTTTCCGCGGCTAAAAGAACGCGAGAATACGCCTGCGGGCGTGATGTCGGGCGGCGAACAGCAAATGCTCACCTTGTGCCGCACGCTGATGGGCGATCCTGATTTCATTATGATCGATGAACCCACCGAGGGCGTAGCTCCTAAAATCGTTGCCGAGATCAAGGATCTGTTGGATGAAGTCAAAAGCCGGGGTATTGCCATCATGCTTATCGAGCAGAAGCTAGATATTGCCTTGGAGCTTTGCAACCGGCTTTACATGATGGGACACGGCCGTATCGTATTCCACGGCAATGCGGACGACCTGGCGAACAATCAGGCGATACGTCAGGAGTGGCTTGAAGTGTGATCCGCGGCAGGCCTTGCCAGGGGCCGAATCTCGATCGGATCGTAAAACCTGTACCCTACCCCCCGCAGCGTCGCCACTGGCAGCCTCAGCCCGCACGCTTGCTCCACCTTGCGGCGCAGGCGACGCATTTGCGTATCGAGCCGACGCTGATCGTATTGCAAATAGTCCTTGCCCAGAGCCTGGATTATTTCCTTGCGGCTGACGCCCTTGCCGTTAGCCGCAAGCGCGGAAAGAACGGTGTAGTCCTGGTGCGACAGTGGAATGGGAGGCGCACCAGGCGGAACAAGACACGGCGGCGAACTGCAAAGCTGCCATGAAGCCGCCACCGGGAGAGAAGGATCCGCTCCCGTGGCCTCTTCATGGGGTAGGATTTTCCGGAAGGTGATATCTCGGGCAACCGCCACCCGCACCTTCTTATCGGGATACCAGCGTGCGGACCACATAATCTGAACTACCCGGCCATCCTTGCGCACGTAGCGGTTTTCGAAATCGTACTGCAGCGCGCCCTTCATGAGCCGCCCGACGGCGCCCAACGTTGCTTTCCGGTCTGGCTCGTAGACAAAATCCAGCATTTGCCGCCCAACCAGCTCTTGCGGGGCGTACCCGAAAATCCGTTCACACGCACCCGTGACAGCAATAAAGACCCCCGCCTCGTCCACGACGCAAACGGCATCCAGCACTAATGCCATCACATCGGGATAGTCGGGGTCGGACATGCGGTCTCCTGTAAATAGCGCTCAGATTTGCTCAGTTTGAAGTGTAAACAAATATTTACACTCCCCAGCACTTCAAATCAGGAAAAATCATGAAAATTGGCTCATCCTCACGCATAAGCTTTCCGCTGCGTTGCGTTGTGTCGTGGTTGCTGTGCGCCTCGCCCGCCCAAGGAAACGAACTTCTCGACATCGGGCTACTTACCGGCGGCTCCGTTTCGCAACCTTCCGGCATCAATGCAATGGGTGACGTCATCGTGGGGACTGCCAACGGACCCGCTCCACAAACAGCATTCCGCTGGACACCAGCGACTGGCATGGTCAGCTTGGGCATGCTGAACGGTGGCAGTTTCTCAAACGCCCAGGCAGTCAACGCGATCGGCGATGTCGTGGTGGGAGACGCGCAAGATGGTGCCGGGGGTGCACTCCGTGCATTCCGGTGGACCGTAGCCACTGGCACGATGGAGAGCCTTGGCTCGCTGAATGGGGGCATCAATTCACTGGCCACCGGCGTGAATGCGGCTGGCGACGTGGTCGTGGGCTCAAGTACGGACGGCTTGGCGGGAAACAACTTGCGCGCCTTTCGTTGGACCCGGGCCACCGGCATGATAAGCCTTGGCACACTTGGTGGCTATGACAGCTCCCAAGCCAATGATGTGAACGCAGCTGGCGATGTCGTCGTCGGCACCTTGTCGGATACGGTAGCGAATACGTCGCATGCTTTTCGTTGGACCGACGCCACCGGAATGACAGATCTTGGGGCACTCGCCGGCCGCGACCGAACAAATGCCACTGGCGTAAACGCAACCGGCGATGTGGTAATCGGCACTGCCAATGACCTCACGCCAAGTAACGGACGCGCCTTTCGCTGGACCGCGGCCACCGGCATGGAAAGCCTGGGCACGATCAATGGCGGCACAATGTCGCTTGCGAACGACGTAAACGCCGCTGGCGATGTCGTGGTGGGTACATCCGCCGACGGCGCGACGGGTAACACCATGCGCGGCTTTCGCTGGACACCCAAATCCGGCATGCAATCCGTGGAGCAGTGGCTGGCCGACAATGGCGTGACAGTCTCCGGCGCTACCTCAGCCGCGGCTTATGGCGTCAACGCCGAAGGGAACGTAGTGACTGGCCGGCTCGCCAACAACCACGCCTTCATCGCGCGAGTCGGTGCCGGCGGTTCCGGGCTGATCGACGTGGCCGCATACAACAACAGCCTGATGCGGGTCGCCAATGCGGCAACGCTGGCACAACACAATGCGGACTTGGCCATGAATGGACTGCACGGCAATCCCATGCGCGGCTTATTGCCGCCGGGACGCTACGCCGTATGGGTCGGAGGGGACGCCGGCCGCCAAAACAGCGGACGGTACGACGCGGACCAGGGCATCGCCGAGTTCGGTTTTGCCAAAAGCCTGAACTCGAATCTGCAGTTCAACATCGCGCTCGGGCACAATTACCGTCGCGAACATACCGGGATGGGCGACACAACGACCTTGCGCAGTACTTACGTCTTACCCGAGCTCACGTACAAACTGCCCGACACTTCGCTTTATGCGACCGTCAGTGGCTATTACTCCGATGGCGACATGGAGATCAAGCGCACGTATCTGAATGCTGGTACGCCTGTTCAATCCAGGGGCAAACCGAATGTCTCGACCGCCGGAGCCCGTCTGCGCGTGGACTGGCTCGATGCGGCCAGTTGGGGCCGCACCGCATTCACACCGTATGCGAGTCTGACCTACATGCGTACCCATCTGTCTGGCTACACCGAACGGGGCGGCGGCTTCCCTGCGCGATGGGACAGTCGCCAAGAACATGCGACAACCGCCCGCGTAGGCCTGGACGCCGTTCATCCGCTCAATGACAGGGTGAATCTGCTGGGACGCCTGGAGGCGGCACACCGTTTCGAGAGCGAAGGCGCCCAGGCAAAAGGCCAGGTGATCGGCCTTTACGGCTTTGCGCTCGATGGCCAGCGCGACAAGCGCAACTGGCTGCGCGCCGGATTAGGCCTGGAGAGCAAGCTATTGGACGGCGTAGGGGCCGTCATGCTTAACGCCAGCACCCAGGGCGGCGCCTCTTCATATTGGATCAACGCCAGTTACCGCTGGGTATTCTAGGTTGGCAATTCCCGTCGACAAGTCATTGCAGCGACCACGAATCATTCATGCCTGAACCGTTCAGCGGGTGCAGCGTATATGATTCGATTTGATCATCAAACGGGGAAGCTCATATGTACGAATCTTTAGCCCTATATATCGACGGCGAATTTGTAAGCGGCGAAGGCCGTAAAACCGAAGAAGTCACGAATCCATCCACGCTGGACGTATTGGGTCACCTGCCCCACGCCACCACAGCGGACCTGGACCGCGCGCTGGCCGCGGCGGCGCGCGCATTTGAAACCTGGCGCCACAGTTCGCCCATGCAGCGTTCGGAAATTCTGCGCAAGGTAGGCCAGCTTTCCCGCGAGCGCGCCCAGGAGATCGGCCGCAACATGACGCTGGACCAGGGCAAGCCGCTGGCCGAGTCGGTGGGCGAAATCATTTCATGTTCCGACCACGCCGACTGGCATGCCGAAGAGTGCCGCCGTATCTATGGCCGTATCGTAACTCCGCGCAGCCCTGAAATTCGCCAGATGGTATTGCGCGAACCGATAGGCGTTTGCGCCGCCTTCACCCCTTGGAACTTTCCGTACAACCAGGCAATTCGTAAAGTGTGCGCCGCCATCGGCGCCGGCTGCACCATTATCCTGAAGGGCCCGGAAGATTCGCCCAGTGCCGTCATGGCCATCGCCCGCCTGTTTCACGACGCTGGCCTGCCGCCCGGCGTGCTGAATATCGTATGGGGCGTGCCCAGCGAAGTTTCCGACTACCTGATCCGCTCGCCCATCGTGCGCAAGGTGTCATTTACCGGTTCAGTGCCCGTCGGCAAGCATATTGCCTCGCTGGCTGGCGCACACATGAAACGCGTCACCATGGAGCTAGGCGGCCATTCGCCGGTTATCGTGTTTGACGATGCCGACATTGATCGCGCCGCCAAACTGCTGGCGCGCTTCAAGGTGCGCAATGCCGGGCAAGTTTGTATTTCGCCGACACGCTTTTACGTGCATGACAACGCCTACGATCAGTTCCTGGAAAGCTTCGTCAATGTCCTCAAAACGGTCAAAGTCGGCGACGGCCTGGATCCCGAAACGCAAATGGGTCCGCTGGCGCATGCGCGGCGCGTTCCAACCATGACCAAATTCGTGGAGAACGCCAGACAGGTCGGAGGCAAGGTGATATTGGGTGGCGAGCCCCTGGACCGCACAGGTCATTTCTTTTCGCCGACTGTCGTTACCGACTTGCCGGAAGATGCGATGTTGATGACAGAAGAACCGTTCGGCCCCATCGCGCCCATTTCACGGTTTTCCGACACCGACGATGTTATCAAGCGGGCCAATTCCCTACCTTTTGGCCTTGCATCGTATGTGTTCACCAATTCCCTGCAAACGGCAACCAAGGTATCCAACAACATCGAAGCCGGCATGGTCAATATCAACCACTTCGGCAGCGCCCTGCCCGAAACCCCATTCGGCGGCATCAAGGACAGCGGCATAGGCAGCGAGGGCGGCTCGGAAACCTTTGACGGGTATTTGGTTACCAAATTTGTCACGCATGTGTAAGCATTGATCCATGTCGGATGAGCTCGCACAGCAAGCTCATCCGACCGGGTCGCCCGACGAGCCACCCAAACACCCGCATCGCAAATACAGCACGCCTATTGTCTAGGCAAATTCCAAAAGCAAGGGTTTTTATTAGGTTGACATGGATCGTGAGGGCTTTACCATCTCTATTTACGGAACGCTGTTCCAAATATTGGACTAAGGGGTGGTTGATGGAATTTACGTATGCCGCGTCACATGCTTTACACGCGCCCGAAAAAATCCTGATTCGAGGCAACCCTGTGCCGAATATGGAAGTTCCCGCGCGGCTGGAAACCTTACTGCTCAATTTGCACAACACAGGCCACAAGCTTGTAGAGACCTCCGACTTCGGGCGGGCGTGGCTATCCGCCGTGCACGATGTCGACTATTTGACTTTCCTGGAAACGGCGCACCAGCGTTGGCAAAAGTTCCAGGGCATCAACGCCGACGCGAACATGCATGCCGTGGAAAACCTGATCCACCCCCATGTCTTCGCGCATCATTCAACGCGGACCAAGCCATCCAGCATTCAGGGCCAAGTCGGTTATTACCTGTCGGGCGGCTCATGCCCGATGGACAGCGGCACCTGGGAGGCCGCCGTCGGCTCCGCCAATAGCGCCCTGACGGCGTCGGAGTTGGTCCTGAAAGGAGCAAGGCACGCCTATGCCCTGTGCCGCCCGCCCGGGCATCACGCCTATGCCGATTTCGCCGGCGGTTTTTGTTATTTGAATAATGCCGCCATTGCCGCCAATTACCTGGCCAGCAACCTGGGCCGGGTCGCCATTATCGATATCGACGCCCACCACGGCAACGGCACGCAGTCGATTTTCTATCATCGCAACGATGTCTATTTCACGTCGGTACACACCGACCCGAATCATATTTTTCCGTTCTACGCCGGCTATGCCCACGAGCGGGGAGAGGGTGCCGGGCTGGGCTACAACCTGAACCTGCCGCTGCCTCTGGGCGCCTCGGACGACCTGTTCTCGGCAGCCATTGAGGAAGGCATGGCGTCCGTCCTCAACTACGGGCCGGCCGCGTTAGTCGTATCGCTGGGCTTTGACGCCTTCAAGGGCGACCCTTCCGCCGGCCTGAGTGTAAGCACCCCTGGATTTCACAGCGCTGGACACCTTATCGGCCAGTACAAGGGGCCTGTGGTGTTGATACAGGAAGGCGGCTATGTCATAGACCACCTTGCCGAGAACATGTCCGCATTCCTCGATGGCTTTCTTGCCGCGCGCACGTAAGCCCCACCCGTCAGTTTTCGCACAGCCACAGGAATGATTGTGGCTTACGCCTTGTCGCTTTGGAGCACTAACTATGGACAATCTAAGTACCGATCGCAGCCAGAACTGGCAGTTGGACGTTGCGCATATCGTTCACCCCTACTCGAATCTGGATACCCACCAGACCAGTGGTCCTACCGTTATCGTGCGCGGCGATGGGTGCTATGTGTATGACGAACACGGTAAGCGCTATCTGGAAGGCATGTCCGGATTATGGTGCGCGTCGTTGGGTTTTTCGGAGCGCAGGCTCGCCGAAGCCGCGACCGCGCAGTTGAACACGCTGCCCTATTACCATTTGTTCAATCACCATTCTCATCCGGCCGGCATCGCGCTGTCCAAGGAACTTGCCTCGATTGCGCCGGCGGGCCTGGAC
>DATJBV010000069.1:0-34965 GCA_035515055.1 Candidimonas sp. | reverse complement strand
GGCCGCAGCGAGCCGCCCGTGAAGGGAGCACGCATGTGCGGACGAACGGGGCGATGCGGGCGAGGCGCGCAGGGCGCCGAGCAGGCCAAGGGACCGGCCATCGCCATGCCACCCGCCCGCGACGTGTAGGCATCAAGGCCCGCGACGTGTAAAAAACATCGTACGCATCACGCCCCATCTAGCCATCTGACCGGCATTACCCCCTGTTCGCTCAGCCACTCGTTGGCCTGCCGGAAATGACCGCAGCCTATGAACGGCACCGGCGGACGGCGGGCGGATAGGGGCGAGGGGTGATTCGCCGTCAACACCAGCATCGGGCCGCCCGTGCACGCCGCCAAAATGGACTGTTTGTTCTGCGCGTGCGCTCCCCACAGGAGAAACACCTTTGGCTGGGGGGCATTGGCCACGGATGCGATGATGCTGTCGGTGACGGCTTCCCATCCCATTTTTGCGTGTGAGGCCGGCTTGCCCGCTTCGACCGTCAGCGACGTATTCAACAGCAGCACGCCTTGGCGCGCCCAGTCCCTTAAGTCGTTGCCGCGGCGGGGCGATTGATCAGGAAACTCGAGTGCCAGTTCACTGAAAATATTGCGCAGGCTCGGAGGTCGCGGGCACGCGTCGGGCACGGAGAACGCCAGTCCTTGGGCCTGGTTGGGGCCGTGATAGGGATCCTGGCCCAGGACGACGACGCGCACGGTCTCCGGCTCCACGTACTCGAGCGCCCGCAACGGGCGGTGTGGGTAGATCTCGGCGCCGGCTTGTAAGCGGTCCGCCAGCGTTTGGGCCATTTGCTCCAGCACCGCGCGGACGCGGCCGTGGCATAGCACCTGGCGCCATGCGGGCGTCAGCGTGTCCAGATGGGCGTCCAGTGACGACGTCAACGCATTTTGCGCGGCCGCGCCACTGGCCGGGAACAACTGGCGTTGCTTGGGCGAGGTAGGCGGCATGCGTGGACTCTTGTGGTTTTCAGGCTTGTGACAGCGCCTGGACAAGCGCGGAATAAAAGCGTGGCAGTGCGCTTTGAATATGAGTTTTGCGCTTTTCCCAGGACTCGAGTTCGTCGGCCGAACGAATGGCGGGCGGCGCCCAAATGGCTGCCGGAAAATGGGTGTCGTCGCGCCAGCGTGGGATGATGTGCCAATGCAGGTGCGGCACCATGTTGCCAAATTGCGCCATGTTGATTTTGTCGGGGTGCAGCACGTCGCGTTGCGCTTGTTCCACGAGCCATACGGCGCGCATTATTTCGAGACGCGCGCCGTCCCGCAAATCCGTCATTTCGGCCACATGGTCTTGCCAGATCACTCGTATATAACCGGGGTGTGCGCCATCGTCGACCCGTACGACACGCAGATGGGCATTGCGCCACAGTACATCGGTGCCGGGTGGCTGGCACAACGGGCAAGCGTCAGGCGCCGTCATGTTGCGTTTTCCATTGCCTGGACGATGGTTTGCAGCACAGCGACACGAGCATGGCGCTTGTCGTTGGCCGACAAAACGTGCCACGGACATGTTGGCGTATCTGTGTAGGTGAACATGTCGTCCGCGGCTTGACAGTAGGCTTTCCATTTTCCGCGGTTGCGCCAGTCTTCGGGCGTGATCTTGAACGATTTGAACGTAGAGGATTCGCGTTCGCGGAATCGTTTCAACTGCTCGTCTTTTGTGACCGCCAGCCAGAATTTCAGTACGTGCATACCGCTATCGCACAACTGAGCTTCAAACGCGTTGACTTCGCCGTAGGCGCGTTGCCAGTCGCCCGGACGGGCATACTTTTCAACCCGTTCGACCAATACGCGCCCGTACCAGGAGCGGTCGAAGATGGTCACATTGCCCGGCTTGGGCAACTGGCGCCAGAAACGCCACAGCCATGGATGGGCAAGCTCTTCGGGGCTTGGGGCGGAGATGGGTATGGCGCGGAATTGGCGTGCGTCGAGCGCGTGCGTGACGCGGCGGATGGAGCCGCCTTTGCCAGCGGCGTCCTGGCCTTCAAACACAAGCACCAATGGACGCTTGGCGAGGGTGTTGCCTTGGGCAAGTGTCGCGAGACGGCTTTGCCACGTGGCAAGTTGCTCGTTATATTCTTCGCTGCTGAGGCGGGCGCTATAGTCAAGGCCCCGCAGGCTGGGAGCCGCACGCCAGCTACGCATGCGAAGGACGATGGGATCGTTGGACAAAGAAGACGATGTCTGCGGCGCTACGGCGCCGCTCTTTGGCGTTGAGGTCGATTGCAAGCACGCGAGCACTGCTTCGGCTGTGGCAATCGAACGGGTGTTCTCATCGGCACTGGGAATGACGCTCCATGGCGTTTTTTCACTATGCGTCAGGTTGATTGCCAATGCCCCGGCGTTACGAAGGCGATCGAATTTCTTCTTTACCTTGATATCGCCTGGGCGTACTCGCCAGGCGGTAGTGGGGTCTGCCAGCAGCCGTTTGGCTCGTTCGCTCTGGGCATCTTTCGACAGGTGATACCAAAGCTTGACGACTTGTATGCCGTCCTGGACTAGCATGGCTTCGAAGTGGCGAATCGTCTCGGCATACGTCTGAATTACCGCCTGGTCGGGCTGCTTTTTGGCTGCCTCCTTAAGCAGCGGCTCATACCACGAGCCAAAGACAATACCCGTTTTTCCTTTCTCGGGAAGGTCCAGCCAATAGCGCCAGAAGTACGGAAAAGCCTTCTCTGTGGTCGTGCGCTTGCCGAAGGCCAGGGTGCGGATGTGGCGCGCATCCATCCATTCGTTCAACAGGCTCACGGTTGCGCCTTTACCGGCCCCGTCGATGCCGGCAATGACGATGAGCATGGCCTTTGTCGGCTTGCTCAGTCTTGCATACTGCGCCTTCAATAACGCCGTGCGCAGCCTCTTTTCGAGCGGGCTGGCCTGCTCGTCGGTAAGACGCGGATCGGCTTCGGCTGCCTCAAACATGCGGAAAGAATAGTTCCTGTAGTGCGACGCCCGGTTCGGGCGCCCGCATAAAGGCTTCGCCCACCAGAAAAGCGTTCACATCGTGTTCTTGCATTAGCACGACGTCTTCGTGCGTCAGGATGCCGCTCTCAGTGACGATGTGCTTGCCCGGCGGTATGGACGGCAACAGGTCGAGCGTGGTCTGCAGCGACGTTTCGAAGGTACGAAGATTGCGGTTGTTGATGCCGATGAGCGAGGTTTTCATGCCCAGCGCTATATCGAGTTCCGCCTTGTCGTGCACCTCGACAAGCACGTCCATGCCGAGTTCGGTAGCCACGTCTTCGAATTCCAGCAACTGCTGAGGCGCCAGGGCCGCCACGATCAGCAGGATGCAGTCGGCACCCAGGGCGCGGGCGTGGATGATTTGATAAGGGTCGATCATGAAATCCTTGCGCAATACCGGCAAGGCACAAGCCGCGCGCGCTTGGCGCAGATAGTCGTAAGACCCCTGGAAAAACTTGACGTCGGTCAGTACCGACAGGCAGGCGGCGCCATGCGCGGCGTACGAGGCGGCAATGTCGACCGGAACGAAGTTGTCGCGGATGACGCCTTTGGACGGAGACGCCTTCTTGATTTCGGCAATGACAGCGGGCTTGCCTTGGGCGATCTTGTCGCCGATGGCTCGCGCGAATCCACGTAGATCCTTGCGGCTTTTTGCTTCACGAAGCACGTCGGCCTCGCTGCGCATTTGGCGCGCCGTGGCGACTTCGGATTTTTTTGTAGCCAGGATCTTTGCAAGAATGTCGTTCATGCCGATAGTGTCCTAGTGTAAGTTTTGAATTCATCGAGCTTGGCGCGTGCGGCACCACTGGCAAGTGATTCAAATGCCATTTCCAGGCCTTGCTTGATGGAGCCGGCCTTGTTCCCCGTGTAAATTGCCAAGCCTGCGTTAAAACCAACGATATCACGAGCAGGGCCGTCGGTATTGTCGAGCGCTTCCAGTAAAAGCTTCGCCGATTCTTCTTTGCTGCTTACCTTTATGGAGCGATTAGACACCATTGCCATGCCAAAGTCCTCCGGATGAATTTCGTATTCGGTTACGACATCGTCCTTGAGTTCTCCGACCAGCGTCGTGGCCCCCAGGGAAGCTTCGTCCATTCCGTCCTTGCCATGCACGATCAACACATGCTTGGCGCCCAGACGCTGCAGCACCCGCACCTGTATACCCACGAGATCGGGGTGGAATACGCCCATCAGCTGATTGGCCGCATTGGCAGGGTTGGTCAGTGGCCCAAGGATATTGAATATCGTACGTACGCCCAGTTCCTTGCGCACCGCGGCCACGTTTTTCATGGCACCATGGTGAGCGGGGGCGAACATGAAGCCGATGCCCGTGTGTTCGAGACTGTCCGCGACTTGTTCCGGGTTCAGCATGACATTGGCGCCCAGGGCCTCCAGCACGTCGGCGCTGCCTGAAGACGACGAGGCGCTGCGGTTGCCATGCTTGGCGATCTTCACCCCGGCCGCGGCCGCGACGAACATGGCGGCGGTCGATATATTAAAGGTATTGGCGCCATCGCCTCCTGTCCCGCACATATCAAGCAGACTGTCCGTGTCGGCCGCCTGGACGGGAAGGGCGAATTCGCGCATGACTTGCGCCGCCGCGGTTATCTCGCCGACGGTTTCCTTCTTGACTCGCAGACCCATTAGAAGCGCGCTCGCAATCTGCGGCGAAACTTCGCCGCGCATGAGCATGCGCATGAGATGCAGCATTTCGTCGTGGAATATTTCGCGATGTTCGATGCAGCGCGATAGCGCTTCGGTCGGTGTGATTGTCATTTTGGTTTCTCTATCAAATATTCAGGAAGTTCCGCAGCAGAGCATGCCCGTGCTCGCTGAGTATCGATTCCGGGTGGAACTGTACGCCGTAGACAGGCAGCGTCTTGTGCCGCAAGCCCATGATTTCCCCATCTTCCGTCTCGGCCGTCACCTCCAGGCACTCAGGCAATGTGTCGCGCTTCACCGCTAGCGAGTGGTACCGGGTGACCACGAAGGGCGACGGCAATCCGCCGAACACATCGGTGCCGGTGTGGGTAATGGACGACACCTTGCCATGCATAATCTGCTTGGCGCGAACGATATCGCCTCCGTACGCGGCACCGATCGCCTGATGGCCCAGGCACACGCCGAGGATGGGAACCTGGCCGGCAAAGTGTCTGATCAATTCGACCGAAATGCCCGCTTCGGCCGGCGAGCAGGGGCCGGGCGACACGCATATGCGCTCCGGATTCATGGCCACAACTTCGGCAACGCTCACTTCATCGTTGCGGCGAACTTCTACGTCTTCGCCCAGCTCGCCGAAATACTGAACGAGGTTATAGGTGAACGAATCGTAGTTATCAAGCATCAATAGCATGGTATGTTCCTTGTAAGGTCTGATGCCTGAGAGTCAAATAGGCTCGTCCAGGCCGAACTGCACTTGCTCCGCGGCACGAAGCACAGCGCGCGCCTTGGCCTCTGTTTCCTGCCATTCTTTTTCGGGATCGGAGTCGGCCACGATTCCGGCGGCGGCCTGCACGTACAGCATTCCGTCCTTGACGATGCCCGTACGTATCGCTATGGCGACGTCCATCTCGCCGCCATAACTCAGGTAACCCGCCGCGCCGCCATATATGCCGCGCCGCACAGGCTCGAGTTCATCGATGATCTCCATGGCGCGTACTTTAGGCGCTCCTGTCAGCGTGCCGGCGGGGAAGGCTGCGCGCAAGACGTCCATATTGCTAGTTCCTTCGTGCAATTCCCCGGTGACGTTCGACACCAGATGCATCACATGGGAATAGCGCTCGATGGTCATAGTGTCGGTCACCTCGACGGATCCTGTCTTCGCCACCCGGCCGACGTCATTGCGCGCCAGGTCGATCAGCATGACGTGCTCTGCGCGCTCTTTCGGATCGGCCAGCAGCTCTTGCGCCAAGAGCGCATCTTCTTCCGGTGTGGCGCCGCGCTTTCGGGTTCCCGCCAATGGTCGTATCGTGACCATCGTTTTGGAACACTGGGCTTCGGTGATGATCTCCTGGCGAACCAGGATTTCGGGGGACGAGCCGACCACCTGGAAGTCGTCGAAGTTCCAGAAGTACATATACGGCGACGGGTTGAGCGACCGCAGGGAACGGTACAAGGACAAAGGCGAATCGCGAAAGGGCTTGGTGATGACTTGCCCGATCTGAACTTGCATCAAGTCGCCCGAGGCAATGTATTCCTTGGCCTTGAGCACGGCATCGATATAGTCTTTCTTATCGAAATCGCGGCGGCTTGCCGTCTGCATGCTGGCGTACGCGTAAGGAATGACGACGGGCGTTCGCAGCTTCTCGCGAAGTTCCTTCAAGCGGCGCTTGGCAAGAGCATAGCTTTCCGGCTGTTCCGGATCGGCATAGACCAGCAAATACGTGCGTCCGGCCAAGTTGTCAACAATGACGAGCTGATCGATTTGCAGCAGCATGATGTCGGGCGTGCCCTCGTCCTGGCCGGCGGGAAAAGGCTTGACGGCTGGACCCAGCCGCGGCTCGATATGGCGTACCGTGTCGTAGCCGAAATAGCCCGCCAGTCCGCCTGCGAAGCGCGGCATGCCCGGCCGTATCGCCACTTTGAAACGCTGTTGATAAGCCTCGATGAAGGCCAGGGGATCGCCTTCGTGCGTTTCCACGACCTTGCCCAGGTGAACGACTTCCGTTGTGGTTCCGGTGGATCGTATGATTGTTTTTGCCGGCAGGCCTATGAAGGAATAGCGGCCGAAACGTTCGCCGCCGACGACAGACTCGAGCAGGCAGCTATTGCGTCCCCCTTCGGGGCCACTGTGAGCGAGCTTTAGGTAAATCGCCAGGGGGGTGTCGAGGTCGGCATATGTTTCCGCAATAAGGGGGATGCGGTTGTAGCCTTGTGCCGCCAGCGCGTTGAATTCGATTTCTGTCATGAAGGTCTCTGTGTGAGTTTACAAACAGGCCGGGACAGATAACAAAAAAGCCCGGCCATTACGTGGTTCCGGGCTTAGCTTCTTGGCAATTCTGACGGCACGTGAAAGACAGGGTCTTTGGTGCCGGGAGTGGATTACCGCTACCCAGAACACAATCGCCACCAGCGCCAGGAGGCGCAGGGCGATGTAGTGGAATAGGCGGTAGTCATCATGGTTTCTGGAATTTTTTTTTGTGACCGGCAACCCAGGAGGCCGCGTGATCGATGGACGTAACTATATCATCTACTTCCAGAGTGCGCACGTCCTGGCCTTCGTTGTAGCCATAAGGCACCGCCAATACTTTGATGCGTGCCGCCCGCGCCGCCAGCGCGTCGTTGACCGAATCGCCTATTGCAATGGCCTGGTCGGGCGTGACGCCGAGCAAGCGGCAGGCGTGCAGCAGCGGCAGGGGATGCGGTTTCCTGTGCTCGCAGGTGTCGCCGCAGACCACCGCCTGGAAATAGCGTGCAATGCCGCACTGCGCCAATAAAGGCAGGGTGAATTCCGTGGGCTTGTTGGTTACGACGGCCAATTTAACGCCCATCGTCTTGAAGGCCTCCAGGCCTTGGAGCACCCCCGGATAAAGCGTGGCGCTGCGCCCGTTGATGCGATGGTAATGATCGCCGAACACGCGCAGACCGTCGGCCAGAGCGACGGCGGGGAGTGCCGTTTGCGCAGCCTGCGCGGACAGGGTGCGCGCCACGAGGTTTTCCGTGCCCTTGCCGACATAGGTGGCAATAATGGCTTGTGCGAGCGGCGGCATTCCGAACTCGGCTCGCATGGCGTTTGCGGCATCCGCAAGATCGGGGATGGTGTCGAGCAACGTGCCATCGAGGTCCAGGAGTACGGCCGAAATCTGCATATCGTTCCTGCAAGAACTGGAGAAAGCATGCATTGTAAGGCGCGCGCAACACATGGACTCGACACCAATTTGTCACATTGGCGCATTAACATTCGCTAACCGCTTGGGGTGCGATTGGCCATATCCGGGCACCATGCTATCAATAGGGACGGTCGGGCCAAGATGATGACGATATTCGGTGATGACGAAGTGCACGCATATGACAACAACCCAGTCGACTCGCAGCCGGCCACGCTGGCCATTTTTCGCAGAATTATGCGCGATAGCGATCTAACCCCTCTATATCAGCCTATCGTCGATCTGAAATCGGGCGCCATCATGGGATATGAAGGCTTGATCCGTGGGCCGGCCGACTCGCCGCTGCATCCCCCTGTCAAGTTATTTAATGCCGCAAGGCTGTATGGCCGCGTCATCGAGCTCGAGCGCTTATGCCGCAAGTTGCACATCGACCAGTTCGCGGCGCTCGGTTTGTCCGGAAAACTGTTCCTGAATATGAGCCCGCATGCCTTGATGATGCCCATGGGTAACGGCAACGGCGACGCTACGCTGCTTCTTCCGACCATTGCAGGCATGCCAACCGAAAACATCGTGATCGAGCTGACGGAGTCCGAAGCCACCTCCAGTTATCCGGCTCTGCGACAAGCAGTATCCGATTACCGGGGGATGGGCCTTCAGATCGCGATCGACGACTTGGGCGAGGGATTTTCCAGTCTACGTTTGTGGTCGGAGCTGCGGCCGGAGTACGTGAAGATAGATAAGTATTTCGTACAGGGTATCGATACGGACGCGGTCAAGCGCCAGTTCCTGCGGTCGATCTGCGAAATTGCGCGGCAGGCGAAATCGCTCGTAATTGCGGAAGGCATAGAGACAGAGGCGGAACTCGAAGCGGTGCGCAGCCTGGGTATCCAATATGGACAAGGGTTTCTGCTTGCGCGGCCGACCGCAAAACCCGAGGCCGTGCTGCCGCCGGCCACCCTGCGTTTGTTCGCATCGAACGGCGCGTCTGCCCACTCGCGGGCGAGGGAAGGCTGGAAGAGCATGGCTACGGCGCGCAAGGTGGTGCGGCCTGTGCCTGTGGTGGCCGATACGCTGGCAACCAACGATGTCTACGACATATTTACGCAGCAGCCGGAACTGCAGGTGCTTGCCGTGTTGCGCGACGGCGTGCCGGTGGGCCTGATACACCGGTTACGTCTTCTGGATCGCCTGGCACGGCCCTATCACCGCGAACTTTACGGCAACAAGCCGTGTGCGCAGTTCATCGAGAACGCGCCGCTCATTGTTGATCATCAAACCAGCCTGCAAGACCTTTCTCATTTGTTTACGGAAGCCAACCCGCATCATTTGTCCGAAGGCTTCATCATTACGGAGCAGGGCAGGCTGATGGGGGTAGGTACGGGTTTCGACCTGATACGGGAAATCACCCAAATGCAGATTCACGCGGCGCGCTACGCGAATCCATTATCGCAATTGCCCGGAAATGTGCCCATCAATGAACACATCGAATCACTGCTCGAAAACGAGGAATCATTTTCCGTTTGTTATGCCGATCTCGATAACTTCAAGCCGTTCAATGATTTGTACAGTTATCGCAAGGGCGACGAGGCCATACAAATCACCGCCGAGCTACTGCGCGAGCATACCGATCCGTCGATGGACTTTGTCGGACATATCGGCGGCGACGATTTCATTATCGTGTTCAGGAGCCGCAACTGGCGCGACCGCTGTCGTCGGATACTCGACGGTTTCGAAGCGGCAACGGCGCATCTGTACAAGCCCGAGCATGTCGCCGACAAGGGGTACATTACCGAGAATCGCCAGGGCTGCGCCATATTCCATCCCTTGATCAGCATATCGCTGGGCGTGGTCGAAGCCAGTGTTGCGCTGCCTCATTCAAGCCATCAGATCGCTGAGTGCGCGGCGCAGGCAAAATCGGAGGCAAAGAAGCTGGCCGGCAATTCCCTATTCGTGGAGCGTCGGGTGCCGGGCAAGTGTTTGGAAACTACGCGGAAATAGCGTCGGCCGACGCTATTTGCGCCCGAAGGTCGTCGATGACTGTCTTGTAATCGGGCTTGCCAAAAATGGCCGAGCCCGCCACGAACGTATCGGCCCCCGCGGCACGTATGGCGGCGATGTTGTCCACTTTGACTCCGCCGTCCACCTCTAGCGCAATGGGCTGCCCGCCGGCATTCACCCACGCATCTATCCGGCGTCGCACTTGGACGAGCTTGTCGAGCGTGCCAGGAATGAATTGTTGGCCACCGAACCCGGGATTAACCGACATCAGCAGCACAACATCGAGCTTGTCCATGACGTAATCCATCCAATCCAACGGCGTGGCCGGATTGAAGACCAGTCCCGCCTTGCAGCCGTGCTCGCGTATCAGGGCCAGGCTGCGGTCGGGATGGCGCGATGCCTCTGGATGAAATGTGATGATATTGGCGCCCGCCTTGGCGAATTGCGGGATAATGGCGTCGACGGGTTCGACCATCAGGTGCACGTCGATGGGTGCCTTCGTATGCGGCCGCAACGCTTCGCAAACCATGGGGCCCATGGTCAGGTTCGGCACATAATGGTTGTCCATGACATCGAAGTGTATCCAGTCGGCGCCGGCGGCAACGACGTTCCTGACTTCTTCGCCTAGCCGGGCGAAGTCGGCGGCCAGCAGGCTGGGAGCAATACGGATGGGATTGGTGAATGGCATAGACGTGAATTGGTAGTTGGCAAGAATGAAAGCAGCGTTTATGCCATTATTGCAGGTTCGTGCTAACTTTCCATTTAAATACCGCCGCACCATTTAATACGGAATCCAACATGAAACCATACGACATTGCGGTTACGGTGATTCCCCAGTATTTGCCCGAGCAATCGCAGCCAGATGAGCAGCAATTCGTTTTCGCCTACACCGTGCGTATTACCAACAACGGCCAGCATGCCGCGCAAGTCATCAGCCGCCACTGGGTCATTACCGATGGGAAGCAGAACACCCAGGAAGTCCGTGGCCTGGGTATTGTCGGTCAGCAACCCCTGCTTGGTCCCGGCGAAAGCTTCGAATACACCAGCGGATGCCCTCTTCCCACGCCGGTGGGCACCATGCGCGGTGCTTATCATTGTGTTGGAGAAAACGGTATCCCGTTCGAAGTCCCCATCCAGGAATTTGTCCTGGCCATGCCCCGCACATTGCATTAACTGGTAGACCGGAATACTTGATGAGAAGAATTCTTGCTTCATCTTCGCTGCTGGCGCTGCTTGCGGCGTGCAGTACGCTACCGCCTGAAGAGGCGCCCGAAGCGGAGCCCGCGCAGGCCATCATTGAGCAGCCTTTGCGCGTACCCGCGCTCCAAGCCATACGCGACACCGCGCCGCGTCCCCTGGCGGGCAAATTCCAAGCGACGTCATGGGCGGCCTTGCCAGGGTGGCAGGACGATGACATGCAGCATGTCTGGAAGGCTTTCATCAATAATTGCAAGGGTCTGATGCGGCCCGTGTCTGGATCGCTGGCAATACAGGCGCGCGCCACGCCGCGCGCGTGGCAGCCGGCATGTGCCGCGGCCGTGCAGTCGGGGCTCACCAACGAAACCGCTGGAACGGCGTCGGTACGGGAGTTTTTGCAAGAGCAGTTGCAACCGTGGCGCCTGCTCGACGCCGGGGGCAAGCCGGCGCAAAACACGGTGACCGGTTACTACGAACCGCTGGTGCGCGCTTCCCGCACGCGGGGTGGCGACTACCAATGGCCGCTATATTCCCCACCGGCCGATCTCCTTACTATTGAACTGGGGGCGGTATATCCCGAACTTGCGGGCAAGCGCATACGCGGCAAGTTGAACGGCAAGCGTGTGGTGCCTTACGACACCCGCGCCGAAATTGCGGCATCGGAGGCACGCCAGCCGCCTGCCATTGTGTACGTGAACGACCCCGTCGAGGCATTTTTCCTGCAAGTCCAGGGGTCGGGCCGTGCCTTGCTCGATACCGGAACCACCATACGGCTGGCCTATGCCGACCATAATGGCCGGCCTTACGCTTCTATCGGGCAGTGGTTGGCCACGCAGGGAGAGCTGCCATTGGCAAAGGCGTCGATGCAGAACATCAAGGCATGGGCCAGGCAGAATCCGGCCCGAGTGCAGGAGATGCTGAATGCCAATCCGGCCATGGTTTTCTTCAACGAAGAAGCCGTGATCGATCCAGACCTCGGGCCCAAGGGCGCCTATGGCATTCCCCTCATAGGCGAGCGCTCGGTGGCGGTGGATACCACGTTTGTTCCGCTGGGTACTCCACTCTTCCTCGCAACCACTTTCCCCGCCACATCGCAGCCGCTGCGGCGGGTCGTCTTCGCGCAGGATACGGGTGCCGCCATCAAAGGCGCGGCGCGGACCGATTTTTACTGGGGCTTTGGCGACGAGGCCGGCGCAATGGCGGGGCGTATGAAGCAACGCGGCGACATGTGGGTCTTGTGGCCCAAACAGGCGGGGGCTCCTTCTGCACGATGAATAAAGAATCTATATTGGTCTGCGGAACCGGCATCGCGGGCCTGGCAACGGCGTTGGGCCTCGCCAAAGGCGGCTTCGATGTAAGCCTTCTTGGACCGCGGGCCATACCGGCGCCGGCCGCTGACAACGTCTATTGCCCTCGTGTCTATGCCATTTCGGCCACCAGCCAGGCGTTTCTCGCAAAACTCGGCGTATGGTCAATGATGGAGGCGCATCGGATCACACCGGTCGAGTCCATGGAAGTCTATGGCGACGGCGGCGGGGCACTCAATCTCCATGCCTGGCAGGCGGCTCAACAAGCGCTGGCCTGGATCGTGGAGTCCAGTGAAATGGAACGCGCGCTGCAACAGGCGGTGCGGGTTTTCGGCATTACGTGGCACCAGGAAAAATTCCAGGCGCTCGAGTCACTCACGGTTATCACTGATACCGGGCGGGCACTGCACGCCGACCTGCTTGTGGGCGCCGACGGCGCACAATCGCCCGTACGAGCGGCCGCAGGTATTTCCCACCAGTCGCAGCCTTATGGCGACACCGGCGTCGTAGTGCATCTGTCGGCGCAGTTGCCGCATCAGAATATAGCGTTGCAATGGTTTACCGGCGACTCGATACTGGCGCTGCTGCCGCTACCCGACACAGGGGAAGGGCATCAAGTGTCCATGGTCTGGTCCATGCCGCACGCCATGGCCGCTGAACTGCTGGCAATGCCGCGGGAAGAGCAATCCCGTACCCTCCAGACGCGCCTTGCCGCCGCTACCGGGGGCCGCCTGGGAAACCTGCACGTGCGCAGTCCGCTTTTTGGTTTCCCTTTGTTTCTGGAAAGCAGCGGCATGGTGGCCCCTGGCGTCGCGCTTGTCAGCGATGCGGCTCACCGGGTTCATCCGCTTGCCGGTCAAGGCCTTAATCTGGGCCTGGGCGATGTCGAGGAACTATTACGCATTTTGCGCGACAAAGAGTCGTACCGTCTAGCGGGCGACTTGCGCGTACTGCACCGGTATCGCCGTTCCCGGGCCGAGCCCATCATGGCGATGCGGCTGGCCACCCACGGCCTGCACCGCCTGTTTGCCGCCCAGGCAACGCCTTTGGTATGGGCGCGTAATGTAGGCATGCAGTGCGTCGATCGCGTGCCGTTCGTCAAACGTTTTCTGATTGGCGGGGCGTCGGGGCAATAAGCCCGCGCCTGTCGCTTCAAGCCGCCCCGCTGTGGCGGTAGTACCGTTTATTTTCTGGAGCTTATATGTCTGTGTATTTAAAGGGCCTGCTTGCTACGGCCGTCCTGGCCGGTGTTGCATTTGGCTTTGCCGCCCCGGCGCAAGCCGCGGCCTTATCCACCAAAGGCAATGAGGGCGCGGCGCCCGCCACGGTACAGTCGACGGAAGCAATACGAAAGACGTTTACCGAGCGGTTTCCTGGCATCGAGGTCAGCGAGGTCAGGGCAACGCCGTTTTCGGGCTTGTTCGAAGTGCGGATAGGCATGGATCTGCTGTACACCGACGCCAACGTGGAGTACGTGCTTCAAGGCGCGCTGGTCGATGTCAAGACACGCAAAGACCTTACGGCGGAACGCCTGGCAAAGCTCTCGCAAGTTCCCTTTTCGGCGCTGCCGCTGCAGCATGCGGTGAAACAGGTGAAAGGCGACGGGACACGCGAGATGGCAGTATTCGAGGACCCTAACTGCGGTTATTGCAAACGCCTGCACGAAACCTTGCAGAAGGTGGACAACACGACGGTATATACATTTCTGCTGCCTATCCTATCGCCGGACTCGGAAGTCAAGGCACGCAATGTGTGGTGCGCCAAAGACCAGGCGGCAACTTGGAAAGCCTGGATGCTGGACGGCAAGACGCCCCCATCGGCGGACTGCGAAACGCCGGTCAAAGAGGTGATGGCCTTGGGCAAGAAGCTAATGGTGCAAGGCACCCCTGCAATCATTTTTGCCGACGGTTCCCGCGTCAATGGCGCCTTGCCGCTCGACGCTCTGGAAGAAAAACTCGCCGCGCTGAAATAACGATCAGGGCGGATGACGCCATCCGCTAATAGGAGTAAAGTCGACGGAACTGCTGCATCGCGCTTCATGAGTTGCCAGTTCCGAAGCGCCACAACCTAAGGGCGGTGAGGACGTGGAACAGACACTCGACACAGCACTCCATCCTTTTTTGGCATTCGCGCAAAACGTCGCCTCGCAGTCCAGTCTGCGCGACGCGGTTACAGCGGCGTACCGCCCCCCCGAGCCCGAGTGCATTCCATGGCTTTTGCCACAGGCCCAATTCGCCGACCAGGCGGCCGCACAGGCCCTGGCGCGCAGGCTGGTCGAGGCCCTGCGGAAAAAAAACACCAGCAGCGGCGTCCAGGGACTCATTCAGGAATTCGACTTGTCCAGCCAAGAGGGCGTTGCCCTCATGTGCTTGGCGGAAGCACTGTTGCGCATACCCGATAGTGCCACGCGCGACGCGCTCATCCGGGACAAGATCAGCCGCGGTCATTGGCGCGATTACCTCGGCGGTTCTCCGTCATTATTCGTCAATGCCGCGACCTGGGGACTGATGATCACCGGCAAGCTGGTATCCACGAGCAGCGAAAACAGCCTTTCAGCCGCCATTACGCGGCTTATTGGCAAAGGGGGGGAACCGCTGATACGCAAGGCAGTCGATATGGCCATGCGCTTGATGGGCGAGCAGTTCGTCAAGGGCGAGACAATCGCCGAAGCGCTGAACAACAGCAAAAAACTCGAGGCCCGCGGATTCCGCTACTCGTACGACATGCTGGGTGAAGCCGCCACCACCGAGCGCGATGCGTTGCTGTACCACCAGTCGTACACGCACGCCATTCACGCTATTGGGAAAGCATCCAATGGCCGAGGAATTTACCAAGGGCCGGGTATTTCCATCAAGCTTTCGGCATTGCATCCGCGATACTCCCGTGCCCAACAAGCGCGCGTCATGGCCGAACTGTTCCCGCGTCTGCGTGAACTCGCCCTGTTGGCGCGCGCCTACGACATCGGTCTCAACATCGACGCCGAAGAGGCCGACCGCCTCGAGATCTCGCTCGACCTGCTGGAAGCCTTGTGCGCCGAAAAGGCGCTGGCGGGTTGGGCTGGTATTGGCTTTGTGATTCAGGCATATCAAAAACGCGCGCCCTACGTGATCGACTACGTGGTGGATCTTGCCAGACGCACTGGCCATCGGCTCATGGTTCGCCTTGTCAAAGGCGCGTATTGGGATACGGAAATAAAGCGCGCCCAAGTCGACGGGCTGGAAGGATATCCGGTATACACGCGCAAGATATATACCGACGTATCCTACTTGGCATGTGCGGCCAAGTTGCTCCAGGCTCCGGATGCGGTGTATCCCCAGTTTGCCACGCATAACGCTCACACCCTGGCAGCCGTTTACCATATGGCCGGGCCGGGGTACAGGCCGGGCCAGTACGAGTTCCAGTGCCTGCATGGCATGGGCGAACCGCTATACGAAGAAGTCACAGGGCCGGCCGCCGCCGGCAAGCTGGATCGGCCTTGCCGAATTTATGCGCCGGTAGGCACGCACGAAACCCTGCTTGCTTACCTGGTGCGCCGGTTGCTTGAAAACGGCGCCAATAGTTCATTTGTAAATCGCATAGCCGATGAACAAGTCAGCATAGACGAACTCATCGCCGATCCGGTGGACCAGGCCAGTCAGGTTTCGCCGCTGGGCGCGCCGCACGAAAGAATCCCCTTGCCGCGCGACATCTATCGTTCGGACGACAGTCGCCGCCTCAATTCCCGGGGTATCGATCTTAGCAATGAACACGAATTGGCCGCGTTAAGCTCCGACTTGCTCGAAAGCGCTGGGCGCAACTGGCGAGCATGTCCGCTATTGGTAGGCGACCACAACGTGGACGAAAGCCGCTATCGTCCGGTGCTCAATCCCGCCGACCATCGCGACATTGTCGGCCACGTTGCCGAAGCCACGGCCCACGACGCGGCCAGCGCACTCGCCTATGCCGCCGATGCTGCGGCCGGATGGGCGGCAACGCCTGTCGAGGACCGCGCCGCGTGTCTTCTTGTCGCTGCCGACTTGCTCGAGCAGAACATGAATGAACTGCTCGGCCTGATCGTTCGCGAGGCGGGAAAATCGTTTCCCAATGCCATCGCCGAGGTACGCGAAGCGGTGGATTTTCTGCGCTACTACGCCGACTACATCAAACAGCATTTTTCCAACGATACCCATGTGCCGCTGGGTCCAGTCGTATGTATCAGCCCATGGAATTTCCCGCTCGCCATTTTCACGGGGCAAGTGGCGGCCGCTCTGGCCGCCGGCAATCCTGTGCTAGCCAAGCCGGCGGAACAAACGTCATTGATCGCCGCCCAGTGCGTGGCGTTTCTTCACCAGGCGGGGGTACCGCGCGAGGTACTGCAACTATTGCCAGGCAAGGGTGAAACCGTCGGCAGCGCGCTGACGGCCGATGCGCGCGTACGCGCCGTCATGTTCACGGGGTCGACCGATGTTGCACTAATCATTGCGCGGTCGCTGGCCGGTCGCCTCGACCCGCGCGGTCACCCCATCCCGCTCATTGCAGAGACCGGGGGGCAGAACGCCATGGTGGTCGACTCATCGGCATTGCCGGAGCAGGTAGTGCTGGACGTCGTGCAATCGGCGTTCGATTCCGCAGGGCAGCGATGTTCGGCGTTGCGCGTATTGTGTTTGCAGGAAGACATCGCCGCCAGGACACAAGAGATGTTGATGGGCGCAATGCGCGAACTCACTATCGGGAACCCGAACCATTTGGCAACCGACGTGGGCCCCGTCATCGACGCGGAAGCTCGCGATGGCATCGAAACCTATGTTGCGGCATCCCAGGCTCAACGCTTGCGGGTATTTCGGATCGAACTGCCCGAGGCTTGCCGGCATGGCACTTTCGTTGCGCCCACCCTTATCGAGGTCGACAACGTCCGTACGCTTACCAAAGAGATATTCGGACCGGTGCTGCATGTTGTCCGCTATCAACGTGAAGCGCTTGATGCTCTTATAGACGACATAAACGGCGTCGGCTATGGGCTCACGTTCGGCGTCCACTCGCGAATCGACGAGACCATAAACCGTCTGATCGAGCGCATCAAGGTAGGCAACGTGTATGTCAATCGCAATGTCATCGGCGCCGTGGTCGGAGTCCAGCCCTTTGGCGGAGAGGGATTGTCCGGCACGGGCCCCAAGGCAGGCGGGCCGTTATATCTCAGGCGCTTGCTGTCCCAATGCCCGTTTACTCCGGTGCCGGGCATGGCGCGCAACGATGGCGCGTTGGCGGCGCTGGACGCCTACACCGAGTGGTTGGCTGTACAAGGGTATGGCGAAGCGGAATCGCAGGCACGACGGCTGCACGCGGCCTCCAGCCTGGGTGGCAACGCGAATCTCGGCGGTCCTACTGGCGAGCGCAATACCTATGTGCTGGAGCCCCGCGGACCCGTGCTGTGCATGGCTGAAACGGCGCACGGCGCCCGCGTTCAGCTTGCCGCGGCTCTGGCAACGGGCAACAAGGCGCTGTTTGCGCAAGATGCCCAGGGCAACGGGGCAGCCCGGAAACTTCGCGATGAACTGCCGCCCAATCTGGCGCATTGGGTATCTTTCGTGCCAGCCGACGTCATCGACTCGAATATGCTACTTGGCGCCGTGCTCTTCGAAGGCGGACAAGACGCGCTCATTTCCTTGAACCAGCGCTTGGCTCGCCGCCCAGGCCCCATCGTGCTTGCGCAAGGCATGGCTGCGCGCGACCTCGCTGAAGGCGCCAACTATTACCCTGAGCGCTTGCTGGCCGAACGCTCGGTAAGCGTCAACACTGCGGCGGCCGGCGGCAACGCCAGCCTGATGAGCATCGGGTAGCGCGGCACGCGGGTCGTACTGTTTTTGTGTTTGGAATCGAAGGGGACAGGCATGCAAATCGTAAGCACACCCGTGACCATTATGTTCGTGCTGTATATCCTGGCCATGGTGGGCATAGGATTTCTGGGCTACCGGTCCACCGACGACTTGTCAGATTACATTCTGGGCGGACGCAAGCTGGGCAGCTTTGTGGTGGCGCTTGCCGCCGGGGCGTCCGACATGAGCGGCTGGCTGCTCATGGGTCTGCCTGGCGCCATCTATCTGTCCGGATTATCCGAGGCGTGGATCGCCATAGGCCTGATTATCGGCGCCTACCTGAACTGGCGCTTCATTGCGGCACGCTTGCGCGTCTATACCGAAAAATCGGGCGACGCTCTCACGTTGCCCGACTTTTTTTCGAATCGTTTCCATGATCGCAATAACGTCTTGCGCATCGTGTCGGCGGTGGTCATCCTGGTCTTCTTTACGATTTATTGCGCGTCGGGCGTGGTGGCTGGCGCGCGCTTGTTCGAAAGCATGTTCGGCATGGACTATGCACTGGCATTGTGGGTGGGTGCCATGTGCACCATGGCCTACGTGTTTATTGGCGGCTTCCTGGCTGTCAGCTGGACAGATACGATCCAGGCTTCGCTAATGTTCACCGCGCTGGTGGTCGCCCCATTAATGGTTGTTTATTCCACTGGCGGCTTCGGGGCCAGCCTGGCCGCGGTAGAGGCTGTCGACCCTTCGCGACTCGACGTGCTTAGGGGGATGGACGCCATTGCCATCATTTCGTTGCTGGCCTGGGGCCTGGGCTACTTTGGGCAGCCGCATATTCTTGTTCGGTTCATGGCCGCCGAATCGTTGCATACGATCCCGAATGCGCGCCGTATCAGCATGACATGGATGATTCTTTGCCTGGCAGGCGCCGTTGCCGTCGGGTTCTTCGGTATTGCTTATTTTGCCGCGCATCCTGACCAGGCGGGCGGTGTAACCGCCAACGCCGAACGTGTATTCATCGAGCTTTCCATCATCTTGTTCAATCCGTGGATCGCCGGCATGTTCCTGGCCGCCGTGCTCGCAGCTGTCATGAGCACGCTTTCCGCGCAATTGCTCGTATGCTCCAGCTCGCTGACGCAAGATATCTATAAAACATTCTTGCGCAAGTACGCCTCGCAACGTGAACTGGTGTGGTTTGGACGCGCGATGGTGCTTGCGGTAACCGTCGTGGCGATCTGGCTGGCGTCCGACCCGGATAGCCGGGTGCTGACAATGGTCAGTTATGCCTGGGCAGGGTTCGGAGCAGCATTTGGACCGGTGGTGATACTGTCTTTGTTCTGGTCTCGAATGACGCGCAACGGTGCGTTGGCGGGAATGGTGATTGGCGCCGTTACGGTGCTGATCTGGAAGCAGTACGCATGGTTCGGCCTCTACGAGATCGTGCCCGGGTTCATCCTGGGAACACTCGCCATCTACGTTGTCAGTAGGCTCGATACGCCGCCAAGCCAAAAGATGCAGGCGGAATTCCAGGCGGTTGATGCCGATATGCACACGCGCATCGCCAAATAGACACGATGCGAGGCGCGCCTCGCTTACCGCGCCTCGCTTACCGCGCGTGTGTCCAGTGCTGATAAAGCTTCTGGGCCAGCGCATCCAGCGTGAAGCCCAGCGCGCCGATAAGGACAATGACGGCCATCAGCTCCGAATAGGCCAGGCGATCGCGGGTGTCCAGGATGAAATAACCGAGCCCGGAACTGACTCCCAACATTTCGCACGGCACGAGCACGATCCAGATAATGCCAATAGCGAGGCGGACGCCGGTAAGAATGTGGCCCAATACGCCGGGCATGACGATCTTGAACAAGACTTCGCGGCGGGTTGCGCTCAGACTCTTTGCCAGCATCATCCACTTGGGATCGAGCTGGCGTACGCCAGCGGCGGTATTCAAGATAATAGGCCAGACGGCGGCGAAGGTAAGAAGAAAGTAAATCGGCGCGTCGCCTATGCCGAATACCATGACGGCGATAGGCATCCACGATAACGGGGAAATCATGCGCAGGAATTGAAACGCACTGCTTGTACTGTTTTCCAGGGCGCGCGACAGGCCTACCGCCAGGCCTATCGGCACGCCAAGCAGCAGCGCAAGGCTTAGTCCGACAAAGACTCGCTTCAGGCTGGTTAGCGTGTGCATGGTCAGTTGGTTGTCGATCAGCAGATGGTACAGGCTATCGAACGTGACCCGGGGACTGAGCAGGGCGGCGAGCGTAATGCTTTGCTGCAGCCAGTGGGTGCCCAGGCCCCAAAGGACCACCAGCGAAAGCAGGCCCGCCATGCTCAGCGCCAGGCGTTTGCTCAGTCGTGCAGGTCCATGGCGTGTGATCATCTAGTATTCATCCAGGCTCAGGCGGTAATAGTTTCCTGCCGCGTAAACGACTCGGGCAGTCCAAACACCGACGGTCCGCCCATGTCGAGAATCGCCTTTTTCACAAAGCGGTCATCGACCAGGTCGCGCGCCACAAAAGCGGGGTCGAGTTTTTGGAGGAAATCATTTTGCCCAGATACTAGCGTCGTCTTGAGCTTGCGGATAAGTTCCTCGGTGTAGCTGGGGAAGGGGTAGGGCTGGAAGTCTATGCGTTTCTCTTTCCAGCCGGCGTTCACGATTGCGCCGGAAGCTTCGTATTGCGCGTTATCCATTTGTGCGGGAACGAGCACTTTGGCCAACGTCTCGAAGGTATGCGGCGTGTAGCGCTGCACATTTTCCTTAGATAAGATGCGCGCAGTTTCCTCGCGGTTGTCCTGTATCCAGGCTTGCGCCTGGACCAGGCCGTTGACTACCTTTTGCGACCAGTCCGGACGTTGCTCGAGGTCCTGCTCGTGCATCAGTACGACGCAGCATGCGTGGTCTTTCCAGACATCGCCTGTAAAGCGCAGAATTTTTCCTATCTTCAGGACTTCGGCCGATGCGTTGAATGGCTCCGCCACGGTGTAGCCGGCGATCTGCTTATTCGCCAGCGCAGGCACCATGTCGGACGGCGCCATGACGACAAGCTTGACTTGTGTGGGGCCAGGCTCGCCATTGCTGACTGGCTCCAGGCCCTGGTTCTTGAGCAAATGCTGCAGCACGATGTTATGCAATGAATACCAAAAGGGAATGGCTACCGTCTTGCCGCCCAAGTCGCGAATCGTATTGATGTCATGTTGCACGGTCAGGCCGGAACCGGACATATGGTTCCATGCCACCACTTTGGCGCGCGACTGGCTTCCATAGCGCGCCCAGACCGTCATCGGCGATAGCAGGTGAATGGCATTGACCTGCCCGGCCAGGAAAGCCTCGACGATTTGGGCCCAGCTGCGAAACATGCGTGGCTTTTCTACGGCTATGCCTTGCGACTCGAACAATTTATTGTGATGTGCAACCAGCAGGGGCGTGGCGTCCGTGATCGGCAGGTAGCCAATGCGCAAGGGCGCGTCCGGCTGGGCTGCCCTGGCGACGTTATGCATTTGCAGCAAAGGCAGGGCGCCCATGGCGGTAAACAGGCCAGACAACTTAATGAATTGGCGGCGCGCGTCCAATGACGGCCCCATCGCAGTCGTTTTTTTCATAGGATCTCAGTGCAAAAATGATGGATTGGACGGCGGGTTGTTGCGGCGTGCGGCGCGTAACGCCCGCACGATTTCTATGCGAATGGTTGTCAGTTCAGGTGCTACGATGTCGCGCGGGTGGGCAAGGCCGATGCGCCACTCGCCGATCAGTTGGCCCGGCGACCCGCCTAGCAGCAAGATGCGGTCGGCCAGTAGCAACGCCTCGTCGATATCGTGGGTGACCAGGATGGCGCAAGCCCGGTGCCGGGACGCCACCTGCTGGAGCAACACCTGCATCTCGCTTCGCGTAATCTCATCCAATGCGCTAAAGGGCTCGTCGAGCAACAGGATTTCCGGCTGGCGCGCCAGCGATCGCGCCAATGCCGTACGCTGAGCCATGCCACCCGAGAGTTCGGAGGGGTAGCGCGTTCTGGCGTTGTGCAGGTCCACTTCAGCGATGGCTGCGTGTACACGTCGTTCTTTCTCTGCCTTGCTGATTGCCGCCTGGTGCTTGAAGTCGAGTCCAAATCCGACATTTTCTTCAAGCGTCAGCCACGGCAGGAGGCTGGGGTCCTGGAAGACAAAACTGAGTCGCGGATGCGCACCCCGCAGCCGTTCTCCGTTCACATGAACCGCTCCCCTGTCGGGGGCTTGCAAGCCCGCCAATACACGCAGTAACGACGATTTGCCCACACCGCTGGGCCCGAGAATCGCGACGATCTCGCCTTGCGCCAGGCGTAACGTAAAGTCGCGCAATACGGTGTTCGGCGGCTGGCCGGGGCGGCTGTAGCTCAGCTCGATCCCATCGGCCTCTAGCGCGAACGGCAAGTCGCATGCTGGCGAGTTCGTCATGTCGTTACTCGGGAATGAGGAAGAAATCGGCTTTGGTTACGCCGCAGTCGGGGCACGCCCAGTCGTCCGGTATGGAGGCGAACGGCGTCCCGGGCGCGATTCCGTCATCTGGAAAGCCGAGAGCCTCGTCGTATATCAGTCCGCACGGGCCGCACATCCACTGTTGCATCATGCCGCCCGGGCCTGGTCGGCAGCGTGTTCCAAGTCGTGTATTTCCTTGCGTAAATGTTTGAGGGCCGGCGTGACAATCGCCACGAATACCGCTTCGCGCAGGCGGCGTTGAGCGGGGTGGCGCATCAGGTAGCCCTTTGCGCCGGCGTGAAGCACGGCGGAATTGGCCGCCTTGAGCGTCAGTTCCGACGCATGGGCTCGCGCTCGGAGGACGTCGAGAATGGGAGCGGTTCCAGTCTGTGCCTGTTCGGCCAGCACCACCACTTGTGCCTGCAAGCCAGCCAGTTCTGCCGCCAGGTCCGAGCCCTGGTCATCCAGGAATGTATTGACGTGGGCCGTGGCGACGTTGCTGTCGCGTATGGTCTTCAGGCTGGCCTCGATCACACCCAGGCCCATGCCTATTTGGCCCAGAATGAAGCCTGCCTTGATTCTGGCCATATAGGCCGCAAACTGTCCAGGGTCGGCAACTACATTTTCCGCCGGCACGCGCACGTCCTTGAATCGGAGGTTCAACGTTTGGGTGCCTTCGAGCGCCGAAAATTCGGGGCATGGGTGCAGAGCGAGGCCTGGGGCCGTACCCTCGATCGCGAACATGACGTAGCCCTCGCCCTCGACCGAGGCGGCAACAATGGCAAGGTGTTGTTCGCCTACGTTGGACACCCATGGCAAGGCGCCGTTGACCACATAGACATCGCCATCGCGACGCGCCTGCAAATGGATTTTTTCGATACCGGCCAGATGCTTGACGGAGTTCGACATGCCAGTGCCGGCCAGCAAGGTACCCTGAGCGACTGCGCGCAGGTAGCGCTCGCGAACGGCTTCATTGGGGGAGTGCTGCAAATACCATGCACACGTGGATTGGCACCACGTCAGAAACGCTGTCGCTCCGCATTCGCGCGCCACTTGCGCGGTTGCCTGTATTTGCTGGGCCAGGCCAAAGCCAAGCCCGCCGTCGTCGCGCGGAACGCTGGCGGCGAAGCCGCCCAGCGCGCCCAGGCTGCGCAAATAATCCGCAGGATAAAAACCTTGTTGATCGATGGCGTCGACCAGTGGACTCAATTCGATTTTCACCTGCGCCGCGATGGCATCGATAAACTCGGTTCTCGTGGCGGTGGAAGTCACGTCGGCACCTCCTTGTAAGGCGACTGCCGTCAGGCAAAAGCTTGAAGTTCGGGATTGATGGGCGTCTTGGCCAGATTGTTGGCGTAATTGCACAGTGTCGCCAGGCTGACGCCAAGAACCACCTCGACTGCATTGGCTTGCGTGTAGCCGCCGGCAAGAAAATCCTGCAAGTCATCGTCGGACACTTGGCCTTTATGAGCCATGACAGCAAGAGTGAACTGTGCCAATGCATTCAATTTTGGATCGTTCAATGCGTCCGTGTTGCGCAAGGCGGCGATCAGCTCTTCGGGCATGGCAATTTTCTTGCGCGCGATGGCGGTATGTCCGGCCACACAGAATCCGCAGCCATTTTGTATGGCGGCAGTGATCTGGATGACTTCGCGCTCGGTGGGGGAAAGCCCGGTGCGGGCATTGATGGCGCCGACGACTTGGTAGGTTTCGAGGGCGGTCGGGGCATTGGCCAATACACCGATCAGGTTGGGCAGGAATCCGTTTGCTTTATGGGCGGCGGCGAGTCGCTCGCGCGATTCAACAGGCGCCGATTCTGCGGTCTGGATGGTAAGGCGGCTCATTAAAGGTGATCCAAATCAAGTTTATATGACTTGGTATTCTATATACGGCGCAGCTAACTTCTAACGACTATATATGTATTTGGTTATGCGTCCCGTCTATAAAGATTTGCCTCAATCTGTTCTCTTCCAGGCGTATCGGGTAACGCCTTTTTAAAATTCTCGGCATAGTCAGCCGGCATTTTTGCGGGCTTCAGGGGTTCGTAAGGGTCGACGGCCGCTTCGATCACTACGGCCCCGGGAGTAGCAAAGGCGGCATCAATTATGGCGTCCACCTCGTCCGGCCGTGAAATCCTGAAGCCGCGTCCACCCATGGCCTCGGCGGCCATCGCAAAATCTATGTCCTGCAGTTCGCAACCAAACTGGGGGTTACCCAAAAACATCATCTGTTCCCACGCAATCTGGTTGAGCATGCCGTTCTTTATCACCAATACCTTCAGTGGGATGCCGTAGCGCACGGCAGTGGAGAACTCGCCCAGCTGCATGGCAAAACCGCCATCACCCACAATGGCAAATATGGGCCTGTGGGGAAAGGCAATGCCGGCCGCAATGGCATAGGGCAGGCCGCATGCCATGGATGCGAGCGTGCCGGATACGCTGAACGCCTGGCCATCGCGAATGTCGACATGCCGCGCTGCCAGTTCGGTATTCTGGCCGGAGTCGGTCGCGAGGATGGCGTTATCCGGCAGTCGCAGCCCGAATGATCTCGCGACGGCTTGCGGTTTCAGGGGCATGTCGTCCCTGGAAGCTATTGCGCTCATTTGCTCGCGCCAATGCCGCATCCCCGCCTGCGCGAGAGAAAGGAAGTCCCGGTCGTTCTTATACTCAAGCCGGCCGTTAAGGAGGCCCAGGGTCTCGGCGGCATCCCCCACAAGTCCCGCCTCCACCGGGTAGCGCAAGCCTATTCTCTGTCCGTCCTGGTCGATTTGCACGCCGCGAGCCTGCCCCGGTTGGGGGTAGTACTCGATATATGGAAAACTGGACCCGACGATCAGCAACGCGTCGCATTGTTCCATGGCCTCCTGCGATGCCCGAGTCCCCAGTAGCCCGACTCCTCCTGTAGCGTGTGGATGGCGATCCGGCAGGGCGGCCTTGCCGAGCAGTGCTTTGGCAACAGGCGCTCCCAAGAGCTCGGCCGCGCGTTCGAGTTCGGCGCGGGCTCCAAGCGCGCCGCGGCCGGCCAGAATCACTACCCGGCGAGCGGCGTTCAGGATTTCGGCAGCCTTATCCAATTCCGCCTCATCGGGGAGCCGCCGTCCTTCGAACCAGCGATTGGGCTGGTGGCTGGGCCTGTTGCGCTTGGATCGGGGTGCCTCGCGGGTTTCCTGTTCTTGCACATCATTCGCCACAGATAAGTGCGCGACGCCGCGCTTGGACATGGCCGAGCGGCATGCGAGGCCCGCCATGTTTTCCATGTGGGCCGCGTCGGTCACGTGCGCATTGAAAACGGCGACATCGTTGAAGACCCGGGTCAGGTCGATATCTTGTTGCGTAAACGTTTCAATCAAGTCGTGATACTGCATGCCAGTGATGGCAAGCACGGGCGCCTGATCGAGTTTCGCGTCATATAGTCCGGTCAGTAGATGCGTGCCTCCGGGGCCGGACGTTGCCAGGCACACACCCAACCTGCCCGTCCACTTCGCATACGCGCAGGCCATGAATGCGGCGGATTCTTCGTGGCGGACCTGAACGAACCGGATACTCTCCCGGCGCGTTCGTAGGGATTCCATAATGCCGTTGATGCCATCGCCCGGAAGGCCGAAAATGACGTCCACATTCCAGGCGATAAGAGTATCAACCAATATGTCGGCGGTCGTCGTCATTGCGTGCTCCAGGCATAGGGCGGTGCCGCGTCATCAGCATGTGACGCGCCTGGAGCGGTCGTGCGACCCCGCCCACGCTTGCTGCGCGGCGCTGGTCAGTGCCGCACGCTATGCGGGAATGGCCGCCACGCGGATGCGATTGCGTCCGTCGTTCTTTGCCTGATACAGCGCGGCGTCAGCCTGCCGTATGACCTCGTCGGTGTCCGACGCGTGGGTAGGCCAGTGGGCAATCCCAATGGAAGCGGTGATGGGCCGCTGGATGCAAGGAATGACGGTTTGCTCGACAAGCGTGCGCAAGCGCTCGGCCACTTGCTCTGCCGCTTCCATGTCCGTGCCGGGCAGCAAGATAAGGAATTCTTCGCCGCCGCTGCGGCACACCACATCGATGTCGCGGCAGCACGAGCGCATCAGCTGCGCCATTGTCTGGATGACGACGTCTCCGGTAGCATGGCCATAGGTATCGTTCACGCTCTTGAAGTGATCTATATCGAGCGAAATGACCGCAAACGGCTGCTGCGTTGCATGCCACACGTTCAATACAGCCGCCATGCCGCGTCGGTTGTGCAGCCCGGTCATCGGATCGGTTTGTGCATCTACATGGAGCTTTCCGATCTGGTTATGCAGCAGTCCCATGCCCAGCAGCAGGGCCCGCTTCAACTGAGCCGCCTCGACGTACCAGGCGCGTATGCGGTTGATCTGCTCGGATGTGCCGGCGGTGTCCATGCGGCGAGCTTCGTTGGCGAGCTCCCGCAGAGGACGGGAAATTTGGTGGGCCAGCAGCAGCACAATCAATAAAAGCAGCACGGCGGGCACGGCGGCTTTCAGCACAACCCCGACCGTAAGCTCCGTTAGCGGTCGAAGCGTTGCCTCGATGGGCCGTTGCGCCACGATCCCCCACCCTGTTGAGGGCGAGTAGGCATAGCCCGTCAACATTTCGATTCCTTGGCTATTGATGACTGAGCCTTGACCGGATTCGCCCCGAATGACGGCTTCAATGATGGCGTTGCCATGGACGACCTCGCCCACGCGCGCGGGATCAGGGTGGTATAACAGCCGGCGGTCCTGGTCGACGGCATATAGATACGATCCGTCGTGGTAATAATGAGTCCCAAGCAATCGTTGCAGGATATTTTTTTGTCGCAGATGGATGGTGCCGCCCATGTAGCCCAGATAGCGCCCGTCTACTGCAACGACTGGGTGCGATATGAAAATGACCAGGTGGCCCGCCGCCGAGATGAAAGGCTTGCTGATTGCCGGCATTTTTGTTTCGTTCAGTGCATTGACATTGGGTATATTCAGTCGCTGGCCCGTTAAGGCGGGCATCGGTGGCCATATGGCTTCCAGGTGGCCACCGGCGTCGACGACAGACACTGAATTAAAGCTGTTGGTTTGCAGTTGCAGCCGCTTTACTTCGGATAGCAAGTGGCCTTGGTCGGCAAAGTTACTGGCGGCAATCGCGGCGCTATACGATAGTTGTTGATTTGCTGAATCGAAAAATGCTTCAGAGCTGGTTGCCAGCTTGGTTGCGTAAGCCTCGTTGGACTGCAGGGTGGCGTCTATTAGCTGTTGTCGCTGGACACGATAGCCGGCATAAATGCTGTTGGCCATCATTGTCAATGCGCTCAACACGGATAGCAAGAGGATCAGGCGGCGCAGGTTCAGGCCTAAAAGGCGCGAGATGGACATAGGCTGACAACCGGATTCCAATGACAATAGATACGCATAGTACGGCATTCCGCAACAAAGTCTTGCTTTAGAAGCGTTCGTAGCCCAGTAAAAACCGCCACTGCCCCAGCGGTAAATCCGACATCGACAGCCGTCCGATGCGTATGCGTTTGACTCCTGTTACACGCAGTCCCACCTGCGCGCACATGTCTTGAATCAGCCCATCCGGCGCGTACTTCATGGCAAACCGTAATCTGGTTTCGTTCTGCCAGCTTGCCTTGATGCCGGGCAGCTTCGTCCCGCGCCATGATAGGCCGCCGCACAAGCGCTTCAAGCCGCCCTCCGCGATATTGCCTTCCACATCCACCACATATTCCTGTTCGGTGCGGGCAGCGTCCTTCACTAGTTTGCGAGCAATGGCATATTCCTGGGTGAGCACGATAAGGCCGCTGGCAGCGGCCGGCAGGGGCGTCACCAGCTCAAGAGCCGTCAGGTCTCGTTTGACTAGATGCCTGCCGGAGCGGTCGCTGGCCGCCTGATTGGACGGGGAAATGAGATGTATTGCAGAAGGGTCACCTTCACCCGCGGTGTGGCCGCTTGGTTTATGCAGCAAAATGGTGACGGGTTCGGGATCGTCGCAGGTGGCGCCTTCGGCCAATTCAATATGCTGGTCTTGCCGCACCCGGTGTCCGGGCTCTTCGACCACACGGCCATCGACGCTTACCCACCCGCCGGAAATGTAGTTCTCGGCCTCGCGGCGGGAACACGAAAAGCGTTCCGCTAAATATTTGCTCAGACGCAGGGAATCAGTCATTGAAGGTCGCCGGACATGGTGCGGCGCGTTGGTTGGCACAGTGGCTATTATCCTCGATCAAGCCAAGAATCCCCCGTGTCGCCTGCTTCCGCTTTATGCTACTGTACGGCGCTTCAAATCTCTGTGGCGCACGGAACGCTTTTACTTCCCATGTCTTCTTATTCCGTAGCGGTGATAGGCGGAGGCCCCGCCGGACTGATGGTTGCCGACACGTTGGCCAACGCCGGCTTGCAGGTTGATATTTACGACGCCATGCCGTCGGTGGGACGCAAGTTCTTGCTGGCGGGTCGCGGCGGCCTGAATCTGACGCACAGCGAACCGGCCGCGGCATTCAGATCGCGCTTCGGCGCACGTGAGTCGCAGGTGTCGCGCTGGCTGGACCTGTTCGACGCCTCCGCCTTGCGACAATGGGCGCATGACCTGGGCGTAGAAACCTTTGTGGGCTCGTCGGGCAGGGTCTTCCCCAAACAAATGAAAGCCGCTCCCCTATTACGAGCCTGGTTGCACAGGCTGCGTGCCGGCGGCGTGAAAGTCCACGCCCGGCATACTTGGCGCGGCTGGGCGGACGATGGCGCGTTATTGTTGGAAACTCCCGCTGGTTTGGTGAGCCGGCGTGCCGACGCCGTGGTGCTGGCCTTTGGCGGGGGCAGCTGGGCGCGACTCGGGTCGAACGGCGCCTGGAAGCCCCTTCTGGAACAGAAAGGCGTCGGCGTAGCGCCGTTGCTACCGGCCAATTGCGGGTTTATTGCCGGCTGGAGTCCTTATTTTTCAGAGCGCTTCGCCGGCCAGCCTTTGAAAGCCATTGCCATGAAGCCGCAAGGCAACGCCGCCATGCGGCCCGGCGAATGCATGGTGACGGCTGATGGTCTTGAGGGCGGGCTGGTCTACGCTTGTTCAGCACCTTTGCGCGATGCCATTCTGGCAACGGGCGCGGCAGAGCTGCATATCGATTTACTTCCGATACGTACGCGAGATCAAGTGCTGGCTGAAGTCATCAGGCCGCGAGGTTCGCGTTCCTGGTCCAGCCACTTGGCCAGCCGCCTGGGCTTGAATGGCGCCAAGATGGGTATTCTTCGAGAATGCCTGCCCAAGGCAGTCTTCGATCACCCGGAAACGCTAGCGGCGGCTATCAAATGCCTGCCCGTGCGGCTTCACGGTGTGCGTCCGCTGGACGAGGCCATCAGTTCAGCAGGCGGTGTCCAGTTCGATAGCGTCAATCAGGACTCGATGTTGCTGGCCATGCCCGGCGTCTTCTGCGCCGGCGAAATGCTGGACTGGGAAGCCCCAACGGGCGGCTACCTGCTAACCGCTTGTCTTGCCAGCGGCCGCGCCGCGGGCGAGGGTGTATTGCGATGGCTTTCTTCTTGAAGGCAGCCCCTGTTCCTTGAGCTATGGCCGAACAAGAATCCACCTCGCGGCGGCGATGCGTACGATGCCATAGGCCGGCATCGCATTGTCTTTGTGCCCACATCACGGTGGTTGAAAACCGCACGCGGGTTCTGGTGCTTCAACACCCGGATGAACACAGGCACGCGCTGAATACGGCGCGGCTGGCCGTGCTGGGCTTGGGGCGTGCCGAACTGCTAGTGGGGGAATCCTTCCCGCAGCTCCATAAGATACTGGCGGCGTCCAATGGCGCCGTGTTGCTCTTTCCTGATGAATCCGCGCCTATTCCCCAGCCGCTTGCCGTCCACAGGGCGGCGGCGCCCGGATTGCTGATTGTGCCGGACGGCACATGGCGCAAGGCGCGCAAGATCGTGCATGCGAACCCCATCTTGAACACCTTGCGGCGCCTCAGCCTTCCGCTCGGGGAAGCGTCACGGTACAGAGTGCGGAAAACCGCCGTGCCAGCCGCCGTTTCCACCATAGAGGCCATAGAGCGTGCCTTGGCGATGCTGGAGCCCGACCAGGACTTTCGCCCCATGTTGAAACCGTTCGACGTGATGATCGATCAGCAGATAGCGGCCATGGGCGAAGAGGTGTATCGGCGGCATCACCTGTCAGCCGTGCTGCGCCGCGCATCACGCGGCCTCAAATAACGCCCTTTTCCCTCAATTCGGCGAGTTTATCGTCGGACAGTCCCAGCAGCGACTGCAGCACTTCATGCGTTCCTTCGCCGAGGGTGGGCGGCGAGTTTCGCACTGGCAGTCTTTGGCCGTCAAATCGATAGGGCGGGGTCATCACATTGACGCCGCCGGCTATCGGATGCGCTTGAGTAGTGACGAGACCAGCCTCGGTCGCCCGCCTCGAGGTCAGCGCTTCATGCAAGCCAGCCACTTCGCCACAGGGAATGCCGGCTCGGGCCAGCGCTACAAGTAAGTCCTCGCGCTTGCGACGACCCAGTTCGTAGGTCAGGATCGGCACCAGGGTGTCGCGGTTGGTGGAGCGCTCGAGGTTGGTCTTGAAACGCTCATCGGCGGCCAACTCCGGACGTGCGATGACGTCGATGCAAAAGCGGGAGAATTGGCTGTTGTTGCCGCACGCAATAACCAACGGTCCATCCTGCGCATCGTAGACGCCATAGGGCATGATGGATGGATGCGCGTTGCCGTAGCGCGGCGGATCCCCGCCAATGAGAAGCGCTTCCAGTCCATAGTAGGCGGTGATCATCAGGCCGCAATCGAATAGCGCCAGCCCGATGTCGCGGCCCTTGCCGGTCTTTTCGCGTTGGTACAGCGCAGCGAGCACCGCTTGTGCCGCATACATGCCGGTCATCATATCGACCACCGCTATGCCGAACTTGAGTGGCGGCCGGCTGGCCTCGCCATTCAGGGCCATCAGGCCAGACTCGCCCTGAATGACCAGGTCGTAGCCCGGCCGCGCCGCTTCGGGACCACTGCGGTCGTAGCCGGTGATCGAGCAATAGACAAGCCCGGGATGTTGCGCGCTCAGTTGCGTATATCCCAGGCCCATTTTCTCTATGCCGCCAAATTTGAAGTTCTGCAGCACGACATCGCTTTTCAGCGCCAATTCGCGTGCGTATTGCTGGCCCGCTTCCGTTTGGAGGTCAAGGCAGACCGAGCGCTTATTGCGGTTGACGCTATTGAAGTAAGGGGTTTCGGTCTCGCCGATGCGCAGGCCCCAGTCGCGCGTGTCGTCGCCGCGCTTGGGATGTTCGACCTTGATCACTTCAGCGCCAAGGTCGCCCAGCACCATGGCGCACCAGGGACCAGCCAGAACTCGGGAAACATCGAGCACGCGCACACCGGCTAGCGGCAAGCCGGAGTGGGCTCCCATGCCTTCGGCCGCGCTCATGCCGGCACCTGCTTGCCAAGCGCGATGAAGCGCTGCAAGTGATGATCTTCATCGCCCAGCTGGTGGTCAATCATCACGAGGCGCTTGGCATAGTGGGCCAGCGGTAGTTCCCAGGTCATGCCGATGCCGCCGTGCAGCTGAATGCTTTCTTCGGCCACCAGTGCGCCGACGCGACCGATGGTGACTTTGGCCGCAGCCAGCGCACGTTCGCGCTCGAAGCGTCCCCCATCGAGCGCGGCGGCGGCGTTGATCACGGCCGACCGGGCTTGCTCGATTTCGAGCAGCAGATCGGCCATGCGGTGCTGTAACGCCTGGAAGCTCCCGATCACCATGCCGAATTGCTTGCGTGTGCGCAGATACTCGAGCGTCGCCTTCTTCACCTCTTCCATGGCACCCAATGCCTCGGCGCACAATGCCAGCACGCCACGGCCCGTAACGCGTTCGAGAGTGGCGTAGCCTTGGTTCTCGGCGCCCAACAGCGCAGCGGTGGGCAGCTTCACGGTATTCAACGTTAGCTCCGCCACTCGGCCGCCGTCGATGGCGGGGCAGCCGCGCACGACCAGCCCAGGCGTGTTTGCCGGAAGCAGGAACAGCGAGATGCCGGCCTCGTCGTCGACCGCGCCGGCGGTGCGCGCCGACACCACGAACAGGTCGGCATGCTCGCCTTGCTGCACCACGGCCTTGGCGCCATTCAGCACCCATTTTCCGTCATTGAATTCGGCGCGCGTCCGCACCCGCGCCAGCTCGTAGTGACCGTCGGGTTCGTCATGCGCAAATGATGCGACTGTGCTTGCGTCGATGATGTCGGCTAGCAGCGCCTTATGCGCTTCATTTCCGGATGCGGCGATCGCTTCGCCCGCCAGGATCGCGCTGCAGAGCAAGGGTTCAACCACCAGGCCGCGCCCGAGTGCCTCGAAAACGACCGCGATATCGAAGCCGGCGCCGCCAAAGCCGCCGTCGGCTTCCCGAAACAAGGCACCGATAATGCCCAGTTCGGCAAATTGCCGCCAGACCTCGACACTGAAACCGTGCGCCGACTTGGCGATTCGGTCCCGCGCATCGAAGTCGTATTGTTTGGCGATAAAGCGGTTCAGGCTGTCAGCCAGCATGCGCCGGTCTTCTGTATGTTCGAAGTTCATTTGCCTGGCCTTACAGTCCCAGAATCATCTTGGAGATAATGTTCTTCTGGATTTCATTGGAGCCGCCGAAGATCGACAACTTGCGGTTATTGAAGTACTGAGCGGCGGCGCTGGCCGCTGCCTCGGGGCCAACCTGCATTCCGGCGTAGCCGTCATCGAGCGCCTCGGCGATGAACGGGCGCGCATAGGGACCCATCGCGCGGCGCGTGAGCGATGAGATCTCTTGGCGAATTTCGGTGCCGCAGATTTTCAGCATCGAGCTTTCCGCGCCCGGCACTCCGCCGCCAGCCACTGCCGCCATCATGCGCAGGTTGGTGGTCTTCATATTCTCGAGGTCGATCTCGACGCGCGCCATACGGGCTGCAAACATTGGGTCCTGATCCAGCGGCCGGCCATTGCGGGTCTGCTGCGCGGCGATGCGTTTGAGCCGCTCCAGCGCCGCGACCGAAAGGCCGACGCCCGCGATGTTGGTGCGTTCGTAGGTGAGCAGGTACTTGGCGCAGGTCCAGCCGTTGTTCTCCTCCCCGATGAGGTTCTGGACCGGCACGCGCACGCCGGTGAAAAATACTTCGTTGACCTCGTGCTCGCCGTCGAGCGTCACGATAGGGCGCACCTCGACGCCCGGTGAGGTCATGTCGACAAGCAGGAAGCTGATGCCGGCCTGTTTCATGGCTTGGCGGTCGGTGCGCACCAAGCAGAAAATCATGTTGGCGTGCTGGCCGAGCGTGGTCCAGGTCTTCTGGCCGTCGACAATGTAATGGTCGCCATCACGCACGGCTGTGGTCTTGATCGCGGCCAAGTCGGAACCGGCGCCTGGCTCCGAGTAACCCTGACACCACCAGTCGGTGCCGTCGAGAATGCGTGGCAGCCAGTGGCGTTTCTGCGCTTCGCTACCGTACTTAATCAGCACCGGCCCCAGCATGTTGACGCCGAAGGGCACGATGCGTGGCGCATTGGCCAGGCAGCATTCATGCTCGAAGATGAATTTTTCGACCGCGTTCCAGCCCGGCCCGCCGTATTCCACCGGCCAATGATTGGCGAGCCAGCCGCGCGCGTTTAGGATTGCATGCCATTCGTCCATGTCGGACTTGGACAGGTGCTTGCCCTTGGCGACCTTGTCGGATAGCCGGGCCGGCAGTTTATCAGCCAGGAAGGCGCGCACGTCGCGTCGGAAAAGCTCTTCTTCGGCGGTAAAATTCAAATCCATTTCAAAGTCTCTCAATAAATCTCGAATAGGCCGGCCGCGCCCATGCCGCCGGCGATGCACATGGTGACGACCGCGTATTTCACGCCGCGCCTCTTGGCTTCGATCAACACATGGCCGGCCAGGCGCGCACCGGTCATTCCGAACGGATGGCCGATAGAAATGGCCCCGCCGTTGACGTTGAGCCGTTCATCGGCAATGCCCAGCCGCTGTTGACAGTAGATCGCTTGCGACGCGAATGCCTCGTTGAGCTCCCACAGGCCGATATCGTCGACTTTCAGGCCGTGGCGGGCGAGCAGCTTGGGTACCGCAAACACCGGGCCGATGCCCATTTCGTCGGGTTCGCATCCGGCCACCGCCAAGCCGCGGAAGGCGCCTAGCGGCGTCAGGTTGGCGCGCTCGGCCTGTTTCGCTTCCATCAGTACGCAGGCTGATGCGCCATCGGAAAGCTGGGATGAGTTCCCGGCAGTGACGAACTGGTCCGAGGCGCGCACCGGCATCAGCTTGGCCAGCGCCTCGTAGGTGGTGCCGCGGCGATTGCAGGTGTCGCTATCGACCATGACTTCGCGCTTGGAAATGGCGCCTGTTTCCTTGTCGGCGACGGCCATGATGGTGGCGCATGGAACGATTTCATCGCTATAGCGGCCCGCTAGCTGCGCAGCTTCGGTTTTGCGCTGGCTCTCGGC
>DATJBV010000068.1:0-105185 GCA_035515055.1 Candidimonas sp. | reverse complement strand
GAAGACCTGAAAGGCCTGAAGTTCCGCACCAACGGCTTGGCTATTGACTTGTTCACGGCCATGGGTGCGGCGGTGAATGCCTTGCCAGGCGGTGAAATCGTACCCGCGCTGGATCGCGGCCTGCTCGACGGCGCTGAATTCAACAACGCCACCTCGGACCGCCTGCTCGGCTTCCCCGATGTGTCCAAGGTTTGCATGCTGCAAAGTTTCCACCAGTCGTCGGAAACCTTCGAAATCATCTTCAACAAAGAAAAATACAACGGCTTGCCGGACAAAATGAAGGCCATCATTGCCAACGCCGTCGAGGCTTCATCGGCCGACATGTCGTGGAAGGCGGTCGATCGTTACTCAAAAGACTACATCAAGCTGCAAAAAGAAGACGGCGTCAAATTCTACAAAACGCCCGACGCCATTCTGGCGCAGCAGTTGGTGGAATGGGACAAGATCATTGTCAAGAAAAGCGAAACTAACGCTATGTTCAAGGAGATCGAGGCTTCCCAGCGCGAATTCGCCGCGCGGGCAATGGCGTGGGACATGGACACGAACAACAATCGTCGCATGGCCTATAACCACTACTTCGGCAGAAAGGCAGCTGCCAAGAAGAGCTAAGCCGTCGCTCTGTTGAACTGAATACCACCCGCGGTAAGGGGTGGTGTTTTTAAATCGGCTTCCCAGGGGCGGGTCTGGCGTCTTGCGGCGCCCCGCCCCTGCTGCTTTCTCCAGCAAGGTGAATCTACCATGCAAAGTATTTTGCTAACTATAGACCGGGTCAACACCTGGATCGGACAGCTATTTGGCTGGTTCGTCATGGCGTTGACCTTATTCGTAACGTATGAAGTGTTCTCGCGGTACGCGCTCGGTGCCCCACACTCGTGGGCATTCGACGCCATGAATATGATGTATGGCGCCCTGTTCATGATGGCAGGCGCCTATACCCTGTCCAAAAATGGACATGTGCGCGGCGACGTGTTGTACGGATTTTTCCCGCCCCGTTTGCAAGCCGGGCTGGATCTGGCACTGTACGTCGTCTTTTTTGTGCCAGGTGTGTTGGCCTTGTGCTGGGCAGGCTGGAATTACGCCGCCGAATCCTGGTCCATTCTCGAGCACTCCACCATCACCGCCGACGGCCCGCCAATCTACCCCTTCAAGGCCATAATTCCGTTCGCCGGAGTCACGCTTCTTTTGCAAGGCTTTGTCGAAATGGTCTATTGCGTCCTGTGCCTTAAACATGGCAGTTGGCCCAAGCGCGACAAAGACGTGGAAGAAGTCGACGTCGACAAGCTTAAAGAAATGGTTCATGTCGACGGAGACATCGACGACATTGTGAGTCAGCAACACAAAGGAAGCCAACCATGAGAAAAGAAGTCTGGTTCGGCCTCTCTATATTGGCCGCAGTTATCATCGCCCTGGTCATTTTGATGCCCGCGCCAGCGGACATCACCAACGGCCACCTCGGTTTGTTAATGTTGGGACTGATCGTCGTGACGATCATGCTGGGGTTCCCCACCGCCTTTACCTTGATGGGCATGGGGGTCATGTTTGCCTATCTGGCCTACAGAAACATGGGCCCGCAAATCGCCATCGAGCAAACGCTCGACCTCATGGTGTTGCGTACCTATGCGGTCATGACGAACGACGTGCTCATCGCCGTGCCGTTATTCATCTTCATGGGCTATTTGGTCGAACGCGCCAACCTTATCGAAAAGCTCTTCAGGAGCCTGCATTTGGCCATGGCGCGTGTGCCGGGTTCATTGGCTGTGGCAACCGTCATTACCTGCGCGGTCTTTGCAACGGCGACCGGCATTGTCGGCGCCGTCGTGACGCTCATGGGGCTGCTGGCGTTACCCGCCATGATGAAGGCAGGCTATAGCGTCAAGCTATCGGCCGGCGCCATTACGGCCGGCGGTTGCCTGGGCATCCTGATTCCGCCATCGGTCTTGTTGATTGTTTACGGCGCGGTCGCCGGCGTTTCGGTCGTGAAACTGTACGCGGGCGCCTTCTTCCCCGGCATCATGCTGGCCTTGCTGTACGTCATCTACATCATGATCGTGGCCAAGCTCAATCCCAAGGCCGCTCCTCCGCTGTCAGCGGAGGAGCGGCGCGTGACACTGCCGGAATTCGCCGAAACGATCAAGCACACGATCAGCAACAAGGCCTTGCCCGGGCTGATCGGCGCCATGAAAGGCAAGCGCAACGCCAATGTTCCCATGCGCACGCTGTTCAACCATCTCGTCATTGCGCTTCTGCCGGCCATCGCGTTCGTGGCCATCATGGGCCTTAGTTACAAGATGGTTACGGCACCGCTGCCACAGGCAGCAACCGGCCTGGTGGAAATGGGCTTCGGTTCGGACGCCGAGTTCAACAACCATCTGGATAACGGCGGACTGCAGGAACCCGAATCTGGCGGTGGCCTGGCGGAACCTGAAGTAGCCGAGCCAGCCGCGCCCGCCGAGACGGCGAAGGCCACCGCTGACGAAGAAGAAACCGTAGCCCCGAACGAAGCACGGCCCGCGCCACTGGCCTTCTGGATCGTTTTGGCCATCGGCGCCGTCTTCATGCTGATCCTCTATGTCATGCTTACGTTCGCACGACTAGAAATCTTCAAGATGTTGCTTAGTTCCTTCTTCCCGCTGGCCATCATGATTCTGGCTGTGTTGGGTAGTATTGTGTTTGGCTTGGCCACGCCATCGGAAGCGGCGGCCATGGGATCGTTTGGCGGTTTACTCCTGGCGTTGGCCTACCGCCGCTTGAACATCGCCATGCTGAAGGAATCGGTGTACCTGGCGGCCAAGACCAGCGCCATGGTGTGCTGGCTGTTTGTCGGGTCCAGCATCTTCTCGGCCGCCTTCGCGCTGCTGGGCGGCCAGGAAATCATCAACGCCTGGGTGCTGGGCATGGATCTCAGCCCCATGCAGTTCCTGATCCTGGCGCAAGTGGTCATCTTCCTGCTGGGCTGGCCGCTGGAATGGACGGAAATCATCGTGATTTTCATGCCCATCTTCCTGCCCCTGCTGGCGCACTACCAAATAGACCCGTTGTTCTTCGGTCTACTGGTTGCGCTAAACCTGCAGACGGCATTCCTCTCGCCGCCGGTGGCCATGTCGGCCTTTTATCTGAAAGGAGTCGCGCCTTCTCATGTGACGCTGAACCAGATCTTTGCCGGCATGTTGCCGTTCATGGGGATACAGATATTGGCCATCGTGCTGATGTATATGTTCCCCGCGATCGGCTTGTGGTTGCCGGAGGTGCTGTACAAATAAAGGCGTTGTGATGTGAAAAGGCCGGCTCCTTAGGGAGCCGGCCTTTTTCTTTGTGTGCGAATGGTTGGACGGGGGGATTTCCCTAGCGCCTGTCGGTCTTCGCAAAAAACGTTACCCCTGAAAGTCTTTTGAAGTGCGCGTCGCACGCCAGTAGCTCGGCCCCTGTACGGCGTGCTGTTGCGTCCACAATGGCGTCGGCGGTGGCTAGCTTGTATTCGCGGTGCAGATTTCCAGCAAGCAAAGCCTGCCGAGATTCTTCCCCAACGCGCTGCCGATGAGCCATTCGATCCAGGCTGAGAAATCGACCACACGCGATGGCACCGCCATCAGTAGCGATCCTTGCGGTCGCGGTAACCGTCAGTGCATGCACCCTTGGCGATGCCAGCCAACTGGTCCAGTTCAGGTACAGACATCACCAGCACGCCCTTGCCCTTTGGAATGAACACGAACTCTTGTCCGGCCTCCCAGTGCTGCTTTTCACGTACAGCCTTGGGAATAGATATCTGAAACTTGCTGGATAGAGTGGCAGTCGCAACCATTTTCGTACCCCCGCAATGTCGATTAGTATTTGGTAAGAACACATCATGAAAACTGGAAGACCAGGGACTTGTACGTGCCCGTTGGCTTCATCCCGTGACCATGACGATAGTGCCGGTATTGAAAGCTTGCGCGCAAGTATCTTTAGAATAGAAGAGTGAGCGCACTCCAGCCGGGCTATTTATCGCAATCGCGGCCAAGTGGCGTTCCCATTTCCAGGATTGCTCGCTCATGACTGAGTTCTTCGAGGCGCTCCACTTGGGCGCCATCCTGCAGATCATTCTCATCGACATCCTGCTGGGGGGCGACAATGCTGTCGTCATCGCCCTGGCATGCCGCAACCTGCCGCGCGCGCAGCGCATGCGGGGAATACTGTGGGGCACCGCGGGCGCGATCGTGCTGCGCGTGCTACTTATTGCCTTTGCGCTGGTGTTGCTCGACATCCCCTTCCTCAAGGTCGTCGGTTGCGTCTTATTGCTGTGGATCGGCATCAAGCTACTGGCCCCGGCCGAGGACGAGCATGGGAACGTCACCGGTGGCACATCTGTCATGTCGGCGATCAAGACCATCATCGTCGCCGACTTCGCCATGAGCTTGGACAATGTGATTGCCATAGCGGGCGCTGCGCAGAACACCCATGCCGATCATCAGATTTATTACGTGATCTTTGGGCTATGCGTAAGCGTGCCCATTATCGTGTGGGGCAGCACCCTTGTGCTAAAGCTCATCGATCGCTTCCCTGTCGTGGTGACATTGGGCGCTGGACTGTTGGGCTGGATTGCCGGTGGGATGCTGATCACCGACGTGTTCATGGTGGAGCAACTGGGGACACCCAGCCCGGTGCTAAAGGTTGCTGTGGAAGCGACTGGCTCGGGGATTGTTGTGGTGGCGGGGAAATGGCTGGCTGTCCGCCGTCGCCGCAACATGCAGGTTGGTGAAGCGCCGGTATTGACGGAGGCACAATCGAATATTGGCGAAAGGTAATGTATTTGCCATTAATTGGACAGTGCGGCACACCGCAAGCGTCTACTGGACGCCCTGGTACTAAACGGCTCGCTATACAGCCTCCGTCCAAACAATTTTCCGGCCTTCCCTAAAGTTCACCAACCCTGGGCCGTTAATGCCTATGAACAGGAGGAAACCGGCTTTGCTTTACTACCGAACTAAGCAACACGCGGTGCAAAACAGGCTTTTTTCTTCTTGGCAACCAGGCGGAGCCAGTTTCGCCGAATTTATTCCCCTCAGGAGTCATTCATGTCAGTCATCAACACCAACTCGCTTTCCCTGATTGCGCAAGGTAACCTGCAAAAATCTCAATCGGCTCTGGGCACCGCCATTGAGCGCCTGTCGTCCGGCATGCGCATCAACAGCGCCAAAGACGACGCCGCCGGCCAGGCCATTGCTAACCGCTTCACCGCCAACATCCGCGGCCTGACGCAAGCCACACGTAACGCCAACGACGGTATCTCGATCGCACAAACGACCGAAGGTTCGTTGAACGAAATCAACAACAACTTGCAGCGCGTTCGCGAACTGTCGGTTCAAGCCGCCAACGGCACAAACTCGGTTTCCGACTTGCAATCGATCCAAGAAGAAATCGCCCAGCGCCTGAGCGAAATCAACCGTGTCTCCGAGCAGACTCAGTTCAACGGCGTTAAAGTTCTGGCCAAAGACGACACCCTGAAGATCCAGGTTGGTGCCAACGACGGCCAAACGATCGACATCAATCTGAAGCAAATCGACAGCGGCAAACTGAGCCTGCGCACTTTCAGCGTTGCTGGTCCTGACGGTACAGGCACCCAGACCTCGGCTACGGTCAAGACATTCGTTGGCGCAGCTGCTTACGGCACCAATTCGTCCGCCTCCATTACTACAGCGGCAGGTACTGCCGCCGGCGTGGCAGACCTTGGTGGAACCAATGCAACGTACGCCATCGTCATGGATTCGAACAACAACTACTTTGCCGAAGTTACTGCGCACTCGACTGCTAGCCGTGCTGGCGTGACTGCTGGCGAGAAGCTGTACGTAGCAATCCAAGCCAAAGACGTCGACACAACGACCAGCGCCACTCAAGCTACGATTTCCATCACCAAGCTCGACTTCTCCAAGGCGTCGTTCAAGCAAAGCGCCGACCCATTGGCTGCAGTTGACAGCGCTCTTGCACAAGTCGACAGCCTGCGCGGCGAATTGGGTGCGGTGCAAAACCGTTTCCAATCGACTATTGCCAATCTGAACAATACCGTCACAAACCTGTCGTCGGCACGTTCACGCATCGAAGATTCGGACTACGCAGTTGAAGTGTCCAACATGACTCGTGCACAGATTCTGCAACAAGCTGGAACTTCGGTTCTGGCACAGGCAAACCAAGTTCCGCAAACAGTGCTGTCGCTGTTGCGTTAATTGGTAAGTTAGATCGCAGAACGGAAGGCGGTGCTTTAAATCGGCGCCGCCCTCTGTGTAAAAAGCGCTAAAAGGCAAGCTGAAGCCAGCTTGCCTTTTTCATTGAGTATTTGGACTATCGGCGCCGCGCGTATACTGCTCAGAAGTCCATATTCAGCGCGAACTACCCGGAGCTTTATGTCCAGCAATACCCACCCAATTACTGAAGCGCAAGAAGCTCCTGCAACCCCCGCAATTAATAACCCGATCTTTCCCAAACTCTCGCTAATCAGGCTACGGGCCGCCGCCCATCTTTATGGCATGGATTCCATACCGTTAGAGTATGCCCGCGTATTGCTGGTGGGAAGCGGTGCTGGCAATCACTTGATTCCTTACGCCCTTGCCAACCCCAACGCCCAGCTACTTGGCTTATGTAACAATCACGCTGAACAATCGCAGGGGGCACATATCGCCTCCAAGATGGGGCTCAGCAATTTACACATCGTAGCCGCAGAAGTGACTGACTTGGACCCGGAACAAATAGGGCAATTTGACTATATTCTGGTACCCAATCTGTACAATATCCTCGCACCACAGGCGGCGCAGGCTATGTTGCAGGCGTGTGAATCGCTACTATCCCCACTGGGTATTGCCTGTATTGCTTACGACATCTATCCTGGAGCGAAAGCGACAGAAGCAGTAAGAGACGCCATGCTTATGCATAGTGCCAATAGCACCAATATAGCGGAAATGGAGGGGCAGGCCAGGGCCGCCTTGGCACTATTTACCGATGGTTTAGCCCATGCTGGCCCGATGGCAAACAGTTTATACAAGGCCTCTGCGGTAATGCGTGAACGCATTGACGCCGAAGGTATTCAATCCGCCTTGAGCGAAGGGGGAACTCCCTGCTATTTCATTGAATTCATTGGCCGCGCGGCTCAGGCGAACCTTACTTGCATCGGCGACGCAGAACCGCAATTTGATTTAGCTTCGAACTATGGCGTTTCGGTGGCCACGGCAAACAGTGTTATTGGCCTTGGCCAGCCAGCCGCCATGCGGTTGCAGTATCTGGACTTCACCACCGGGCGAGCATCCCGACATAGTGTGCTGGTAAAGTCGCAACGCGCTACGGGCCCTGCCAGAGAAATTCAATTCGACCGTCTCGCCGACCTTAATTGGGCTAGTGCGCTTGTACAAGTACAGGCTACTAACACGGATATAGAAACAGTCGCCTATACTGATCCCAATAATCGCCTAATCTTGGTTAACGACCCTGTCGTTATTGCCACGCTTAACGCCCTGGAGCACGTATGGCCAGCCAGCCTGCCTGTTGAAGCCCTCGTCCACGCAGCAGAAAAAGCAGCGCCATCTAAAGATCCAGAGACCATACGCAAAAAGGTGGTCAACCTATTGAAAGGTTGGTTCGAGGGAGGCAGCGAAGGTATTCAATATTGTCTAGGAGCTGGACCGTACGACGCACCGCAAGAGCAACAAGTGCGCGTTATGCCGAGCTTGTCATTAAATATTACCACCCCTGCAGTCAATCAGAAATCGACCGTTGCCAATCTTTGGAATCAAGCCTTTCATTATGATTTCTCTGATATAGAAGCCGCAGTACTACGGATATGGAAGCCTAATATCCAGCCGGAACTACTACAGGCGCAGACCATAGCAAAGACTGTAACGGCGGAAGCTACGCAGGCTACCACTGAAGATGCATCGCCCGATCTTTCAACATCAATCACGCCCGACTTGCTGAACAAGCTGCTGATCAAGCTGCGCCGATCCGGCATGCTTTTGGGCGGAGCGCAACCCTGGCATAACCTGCTTTTTGCCGCTCTTGAAATTTCTAAAGGCGAAATGCCCTGTTGGGGCGAATATATATCGGCGCTTGCGCGCTGCAAAATTACCGGCTTGTCCGTGGAAAGCAAAGATTCCCCAGCCGTGGTAATTCCACAGGTTTCCAGCCAAATTAGCAAGATAAATTCGCTATTTAACGCCGGCAACGCTCAACTGGCAGAACCCTTCGCACGCCAATTAACAGAAAAGTATCCCGAACTACAGGAAGGCTGGTACCAACTTGGCCGCATTCAAGTCGAGTCCAAACAGTATATCCCGTCGTTACCAGCACATTTGCAGGCATTACGGTTGGGCGATAACGATGCTCGTGCATACGAATACCTCATCGCCGCCTTGAACGCGTGTAATCGCCTATGGGAAGCAAGACTGGCTTTGAACTACGCGTTGGAATTGAATCCACAGTTGAGCAATAAAAACTTCATGTGGGGAAATCTATACCTGAGCTTGAATGAAAACACTAAGGCCGAAGCTTATTTTCGCCGTGAAATTGAATGTAACCCGACAAATGCGGCGGCGCATTTAAATTTAGCCAACGCGCTTTTGTCACAGGGCAACCATTCCGACGCTGAATTAGTGCTTCATTCAGCAATTCAAAAATCAGCTTCAAATAGTGCTTTATTGGTGCAGTTGACACACTCCTATTTATTTGCCCTGAACTATAGCGTAAGCAAGGGCGAAAAAGAGATTTATGCGGAATATTCGAATTTCGATAAAAATATCTATTCTTTGCATAAGGATAAATGGCGAGCTCACAAAAACAAGAGAAACACAAACAGAAAATTAAAAATCGGTTATCTATCTCCGGATTTTAATAATCATGCAGTTAGCAAATTCCTCGAGCCCCTGATTGCCAATCACGACCATGAAGTCGTTGAGGTCTACGCTTACGCTAATCAAACCAAAGAGGACGCGGTTACGCAACGCTATAAATCTTATGTTGATCACTGGCTTTCCGTTTTAGGATTGGACGATGACGCACTGACTGCAAAGATCCGGGCCGACGAGATCGATATATTGGTGGACGTGGCCGGGCATACTGCGGGGAACCGTCTGGGAGTGTTCGCGCGTAAGCCAGCGCCGGTTTCATTGACATGGCTGGGCTATGGCTATACAACGGGTTTGTCGGCGATTGATTATTTCCTTGGGGATGACAGCCTGTGCCCACCCGGGTCGGAATCGGTCTTTGCGGAACAGCCTTGGCGCTTGCCTACGAGCAATTATGTTTATCGGGCAGACTGGACATCCATCGGCGAAGTCGGCACCCTGCCAGCCCTGCAGAATGGAGCCATTACTTTTGGTACGTTAACACGCGCGATTCGTATTAATCCATTGGTGATAAAGACCTGGGCGAAAATTCTAAAGAAACTACCCTCATCGAAGTTAATAGTAAATAGCATAAATTACGCTGACGCTAGTGTGTGCGATAAACTTATCGCCCGCTTTGCCGAGTACGGCGTAGGCAATGAGCGCTTATTGCTAATGTATGAGTCCCCCCCATGGAATTCCTTGCGTAGCGTAGATATTGGCCTCGACTGTTTCCCGCACAACTCGGGTACCACTTTATTCGACACCTTATGCATGGGCATTCCCTATGTCACCTTAACGGGTCGGCCCGGTGTTGGCGGCATTGGAGCGTCCATATTAAACGGCGTTGGGCATCCAGAATGGATAGCACGCAGCGAAGAAGAATATGTAGATAAAGTGCTTGATTTGGCCAGCGATGTGCCACGGCTGGCGCACACGCGCTTAAGACTGCGGGACGAACTAAAAAAGAGCCCAATGATGGATGAGCCTAAATTCGCTCGAAAGGTTGAAGACGCCTATCGGAATATGTTTCAGCGTTGGGTAGAAAGAAAGAAATGATCGTCAACGAAGAATTATGTAGAAAGGCCTTAACGCTTGGGGTCAGCCTGTCAGCTGGCACCTCGCTCCTTGGCCACATTGCTCTTGAAAAGGGTAATCGGATCTACTCCGGCACTTTAACCAATGTCACGCTGGGAGCATATTCCTATATCGTGTCAGGCACTGCCACTACATTATCCGTAGGGCGCTACTGCTCCATTGCGCATGGCGTCGAGTTCGGTTTTTACACTCACCCGACGGATTGGGTAACCTCCCACCCTTTTACTTTCAATCCTTACATGCCCGATCCCCTGCAATGGCCGGTGCCGATACGCATGGATCCATCTCCTAAGCCTGTCCTCATAGGTAACGATGTCTGGATAGGCGCACACGTCAAGGTAATGGGCGGCGTTGTGATTGGAGACGGGGCAATCGTGGCTACTGGCAGCGTGGTCACTAAGGACGTTGAACCATATAGTATCGTCGGTGGTTCACCCGCCAAATTGATACGCAAACGCTTTGAGCCGTCGCTCGTCGAGGCCTTGACTTCTTTGCAGTGGTGGAATTATGACTGGCCGGCCATGCTCAAGGACAAAAAGGGGGTGGAAATTGAGTGGAATTTCCCCGCACAGGCCGTTGCCTCGATCAGAAAACAACTTGACAACGGCGTACTCGATAATTATCGATTGAAGCGGCAATTTGATATGGTTCTTAAAGCACCCGACTGCCAATTATCGATTGGCCGCTCCTAGAACGAACCCCTGGCAATCAAACGGTTGCCGGCAGCTAAAGGAATATTATGGATCAATATATAAACGATGAGGGTGCCGATAAGCTGCACCGAGCGCTATTCAGGCTTGGGCGAAATGAAGCGTTGCGCAGTGAACTTCTGGCGTGGCTAAAGCATGCGGAAAAAACGCTGGAGGGCTCATTCTCTGTTCGTGACGAAATCACCGGGCCCATCATGGACGCGCTTCACTCCAGCGACGACCAATATGAAAAGGCTCTGGAAAACGGCACGCGCTACCGCTTCTTATATCGCACCAAAATTGCCAGGGATTTCCTCCTGTCGGACCGAGAGCATCCAACACATGTTTGGGAGCCTCAGACAACTCGCCTCTTGCAGTATTTCGCAGGGCAAACCAGCAATGATATCGTGATCGGCGGCGCCTACTTTGGCGACCATGCGATCTTACTAGGCCAGCAATTAAAGGACACCAATCGACTGGTTCATTGCTTCGAACCGGACGTCGCTCAGTCCGGCATGCTCAAGGCGAATGCGCAACTCAATGAGTTGGATAATTTGCGTATCAATCGGCTGGGGCTATGGCGCGAGAGCGATCAACATCTGCAGTTAGTGGGGTTCGATTCATTAGCCAGCTCGATTGTGGCCAGCGATAGCGCGGAAGGGTTTGCCACAGCCTCGATAGACGACTACATGCGCGCGCAAGAACGGTCTTGCGGATTGGTGATGATCGATATAGAAGGTGGAGAGCTGAGCGTGTTGCAAGGTAGCCGCCACACACTAGAGCAAGATCGACCAGTAGTGGTTTTCGAAGTCCACCGCGACTATGTCGACTGGAGCAATGGGCTCTTGGCCACTCCTATCTGCTCGCTGCTCTCAGCCGCTGGGTATAAGCTTTTCGCGGTCCGAGATTTCAATACCAATCAAGAGATGGGGCAACGCTGCATCGAACTTATTCCAGCATCCACGGTATACCTGGAAGGACCCTCTCATGGCTTCAACATGCTGGCGATCCAGGATGAAAACCTCATCGCCAACCCCCTCTTTCGAATCGTCGAGGGGGTTAGTCCCAAACTGCTAAGGCATAAAAACGCTGCGTTGCATCATCCTCTAGACGGTTTACCGGGCTAGCCACAGGTACTGTGGCCTGACGCCATAACGCCCGCCGCACCCGAGAGAGTTCAGGAGATTCGCCGCAGGAATCCATCGGGTGCGGAAGTGATCAGCAGTTTGTCTTCCAACGATTTATCGATTTCGAAGTTCGGATTCGACTGCAACCATTCCCACACCGCAGTCTTAGGATTATTGCCCTTGCCCCATGGACGATCCGCCCATACGTAATCGGCTGGCAGGTCCTCCACGAAGGTGTCAAAAACCACGCAGTAGCTATCCACACTTGCCAAGTTGGCGTAGGCGCGTAATTCAGCCAGTACATGATCATGGGTGTGATTGGAGTCCAAAAACACCAATACCCGTTTACCCTTGGCTTGCTCCTGGATCTGCGCGATGACATCAGGGGCAACGCTTGAGCCTTCGATCAATTTAATACGGTGCGCCATAGGATGGGATTCGATGGCGGTGCGATTGTGCGGTCGAATATCGATATCGACGCCGATGACCTCACCATGACCCAGTAGCTCGAGCATGGACGCTGACAGGACAACCGAACCCCCGTGCGCTACCCCGGTCTCGATGATCAAATCCGGCTTTACCGCCCAAATGATCTCCTGGATGGCCATGGCGTCCGTTGGCAGCTGAATCATCGGTCGGCCCAGGCATGAAAAATTATTCATATACTTGCGCTCGAGCGCCATCGCACGCCACGCAACGGACAAGGCGCGAAATTCCGCATCGTTGCCGAAGGCGGAGATTCTCTCTTGTTTCTCTTTTCGATAGTCCTCGGCAGCAAGAGGCGTTGTTTCTAAATAGTTCATGAAAGGCCTTTGTCTCGGCAATAGTGTTGAAGGAATTCGGGGAAATAGTCGGCGAACCGACGGGGCGAAATGGAAAACTCCGTGTTCAGACGACCGGTATCGACGGCGGTAAAGTCCCACACCGGCGCATTGGGAATGACCTCTACGGAGAAACCCATTTGCGCTTCCAGGAATCGGACGATTTCCCTATTCTCTACGCCCTCGCCGCTGGCGACGTTGATGATCCCCTGCGCCGCCGAGCCGGCAATTTGCGCCAGGGCCGACACGGCATCCTCGATATAAAGATAGTCCTTGCGCGAACTGAGCGCTGTACGCAATACTACGCGCCCGGTCCGCCGCCCTTCCTCGAGCAACTGATCGATAAAGATATCGGGATCGGGGCGCAATCCGACTATATTCGACAGGCGGACAACCCGTGCGTTTGCGCGCCCGCCATGCAAACACAAGGATTCGCCCATTAATTTGGACAAGTTATAAAGATCGTCAAACTCATTTGGATTCACACTCAAGGTAGCCGATTCGTGCGCGACCGATGCACGCGCATACACCCGAGTGCTTGATAGATAGGTTAGCGAAGCGAAATTGCCCTGCGCAAGCAAGCGGCGCAACAGGCATACATGGGCCTCTACAGTTTCGAGCGGTCTGCTGCGGAAATCGGCTGTTAAACCCACACAGTAAATGACATGCCCAAGCGGCATCGTAAAGAGAGTCTCGTCGCCACGCAGCGGACTATGACATTCGTGCCCCGCCGCCTGTAAATGACTCACAAGGTGACTACCAATAAAGCCGCTGGCGCCGAGTATCGTATAGCGTGTGGTCATAGCCGGCTGCCATCGGCATGGATCCCGCTAAACCGGCTTGCGCTTAGGAAGGGTCGCTGATTATCGCGTGGCGATACTTCCGTGACCGGCAGAGGCCATGCAATACCGGCAGCGGGATCAAAAGGATTAATTCCATCCTCGTGGTCGGGACTATAGGCCGTGGTCACGAGATAGAAGACCTCGGCCGCATCGGTTAACGCCTGGAACCCGTGGGCCACGCCTGGCGGAATTACAAGGCCATTTTGCGTCGCTGCCTCTAGCGTGACGCCGAACCACTTCAAGAATGTGGGCGAATCCACCCGCAAGTCCAGGGCCACGTCGAATACGCGACCTTGCATGCACGTGATAATCTTGCTTTCGGCGTGCGGCGCATACTGGAAATGCATCCCTCTGACTGTACCACGTTGGCCAGACCTGGAATGGTTCATCTGAATAGGTGGGCGTTCAAGTCCAATAGCCCCGAATTCTTCGGCGCAATAGAACCGCGAAAACGAACCGCGTTGATCGCGTATCGGTTTGCGATTGACCTGCCAGACCCCGTGCAGCGGCGTCTCTTCAAACGAAAATCGCGACGTTTCCATGTGTCCCTACCATCATTGCAGTGAAATTGGCAACCGCGTGTACGCGGCAATGTCGGCTTCACACAGCACGCGAGCATCACCCCCGTCGTATTGAGCGCGATACCAGGACACCGTTCGTTGCACCGCCTCCTTCAGCGACCAGCGCGGAGTCACACCCAAGCGATTGCGACTAAGTGTAGTTTCGAGCGCCAACCACTCTGCTTCGTGTGGCCCGTGATTCGTGAGGTTGCCAAAATTGACTTCGCCCTGCCCATAGCCTTCACGAGCGAGCGAGACGACTTGCCGCACTGTGGCCGCTTCGTGAGGCGTCGGTCCAAAATTGTAGGCATCGGCCATTGCGGGCGACCGCCACGCGTGTTCCGCAAGAACCAGATATCCCGTCAAAGGCTCGAGCACATGTTGCCACGGCCGTATGGCCTCCGGCCGGCGGATCTCGAGCACCCGATCGCCTTGCCACGCCCGCACGACGTCAGGAATCAAGCGATCAACTGACCAATCGCCACCGCCGATAACGTTGCCGGCGCGTGCACTGGCGACCGCCACACCCTGCGCGGACAGAAACGCATCACGATAGCTCTCGATAATGAGTTCGCTGGCGGCTTTGCTTGCACTGTAGGGATCATGGCCGCCCAAGCGGTCGGTCTCCCGATATGGGTATGAGCACTGTTGCGGACGATACACCTTATCCGTCGTCACCATAACGGCGACGCGTACACTGCCTAGTCCCCGCAATGCATCCAGCACGTGGACCGTACCCATGATATTAGTGCTGAACGTGCCCACAGGGTCTTCGTAGCTGGCCCTTACTAATGGCTGCGCTGCCAAATGAAAGACAATTTCTGGCTGGGCCGCTTTCACTATGGCCGCTATCCCGGCCGCATCACGTATATCGCAGAAGTGGCTATCGAGCACGTTGCCGATATGTGCGGCCGCATAGAGACTAGGCGTAGTATGCGCGGGTAACGCAATCCCGGTTACCTTCGCGCCCAACTGCGCCAACCAAAGCGCAAGCCAGCAGCCCTTGAAGCCTGTATGGCCCGTCAGCAAGACACGCTTGCCATCCCAGAATTCGGGTGAAGCAAGGGACGAACTCACCAAACCTTCCACGGTGCTTGACCCGTCTGCCAAAGATCCTCGAGCAGGTTTTTCTCCCGCAAGGTATCCATGGGCTGCCAAAAACCACTATGATCAAACGCCATGAGTTCGCCCGCCGCACTTAGCTCGTCCAAAGGCTCCACCTCCCAACTGGTATCGTCGTCGTGGATGGTGTCTATGCACTTCGGTGACAAGACGAAAAAGCCGCCATTGATGAATCCACCGTCGCCGCGTGGCTTCTCCATGAAGCCGACAACGCTATCGCCATCGCGCTTCAAGGCTCCATATCTGCCGGGCGGGCGTACGGCCGTGACCGTTGCCAGCTTGCCGTGTTCACGATGGAATTTGACGACAGAGGCAATATCCACGTCGCTGACGCCATCTCCATAGGTAAAGCAAAACGACTCTTCCTGCTCCACGTACCGCGCCACACGTTTCAGGCGTCCCCCCGTCATCGTGTTCTCGCCAGTATCCACCAGAGTGACCCGCCAGGGCTCGGCATGCTGATGATGAACCTGCATGCCGTTGTTCGTCATGTCAAAGGTGACATCGGACATGTGCAGGAAGTAGTTGGCAAAATATTCCTTGACGACGTACCCCTTGTAGCCACAACAGATCACAAAGTCATGTATCCCATGATGAGAGTACATTTTCATGATATGCCAAAGAATCGGCTTGCCTCCGATTTCGACCATGGGTTTCGGCTTAAGGTGGGTCTCCTCAGAGATGCGGGTACCAAGTCCCCCCGCGAGAATTACGGCTTTCACCTTGCGTCCTAGAATAGTAGTTGGCACAAACAAAAGAAACTCGACGGCCTTCACTTTTGTTCAAACCGGTTACCGAGAATTGCCAATATAGCGCTAACGCCCATGCGGCAATGCCCCAAATAGAGATGAATTCAATACTCAGTCTGGACGTATAAAATGCAGCCTCTACCCCGCGGTTTCCAAGCAATTCCGGCAGCAACTCAAACACGATCAAGAACACCCGATCATGACAGCTGATAGGTAAATGCTACATAGACACACGCCAGGCAGAGCTTCAATTTCGCAGCAAGGTCAATACGCCTTCCGCATTCTTATTGGCCTGCGCCAGCACGGCCGCCCCAGCTTGCTGCAGAATTTGCGTTCGGGCAAGTTCGGCGGTGGCTTTCGCATAGTCTGTATCCGTAATGCGGCTTCGCGCCGTAGCAGTGTTCATACTACTTTGCGCAAGATTCACTATGGCGCTATCAAAACGGTTGGCCATTGATCCATAAGTGCCGCGATACTCATCCACCTTATTCATTGCCTGTTGCAGTTTGGCTAACGCCTCCCTTGCCTTCTCGACCGGGTCTAATTCCACACCCTCCAACCCTAGAGAAACACTATCAGCCGGGGTCAGCTCAACCGTCATCTTCTCCAACTTTTGCCCCGAGCCGGCGCTCATCACAATGTCAGTTCCCGTCCCAGCAACATGCTTTTCGTTCAATGTTACCGAAGCGTTAGGCATGGCATCCCATTCCACTGTGATGTCGAAGCTACCCGTGCCCACAATCAGCAAGAAGACATCTTCGGTCACTTCGTCTATATGCAGCCGTTCTTTCGCATGCACGAAATCAGTCGTTCCGTCTGCGACATTGGTATCGCTGTCGAATCGGTCGCCATCGCCGCTGTACGTAAATGTCATGCCCTTATAGGTACCTGTTACCCCGGCGGCCAGATCGAATGGTGCGCTAGTGTCTGCAGGATGCAGGAGTGCGCTGTCATCCAGTTTGGTACCCGGTGCGAAGCCATACTCGGTCTTGAAGACCTGTTGTTCCAGATCTTCAGCGCTGGCAATTCCGTACTGTTTCCATACGAAATCGCCGCCGTCGTCGACCACGGGCGTACCGACCAAGTGTCTGCCATTTTTGCTGAAAAGCTGAATGTCATCGTCCATGCCGATAGCATCAAGAGAAATTACGATATTGGTCGCGCCTTTAGGGATGAAACCGATTGGTTTCACACTGGACAATACATTGGTTAGCTGCGACCCGCTCGTTTGAAAAACATCTTTAATATTTTCCGTCTGTCCTAATTGCGCTTTGGAGATACCCCCCTCGGCAGGTGCCAGCGGGTACTTGCCAAAAGCTTCCGTGCTTAAGGCGATACGATCAATCTCGGCCCGCAGCAATTTGTATTCGGCATTCAGGCTCGCGCGGTCTGTATCAGACAGCGTTTCAGTGGCGGCCTGCACAGCCAGTTGGTGCCCGCGCTGTAGAAGATCATTAATGACATCCAGCCCGCCTTCGGCGACGCGCATCAGGCTAATCCCATCGTTGATGCCGCGGCTTACGGTGATATTGGCGCGCAGGTTGGCAGTCATCCGGTTGGCGATGGCCGAGCCGGCCGCGTCGTCGGCCGCTGAATTGATGCGTAGCCCCGACGATAACTGCTCGACAGCGTTGAACATGCTGTTTCGTGCATTCTTCAAATTGTTTAGCGATTGCATCGCAGGGGCGTAAGTGTTCGTCGAAAGCATGCAGGGAAAGCCCAATGTAAGGGTAACGGAATGTTGGGTTGGTACGCCGGTTACACGGGTATCACACTATTTGTCACGCGCCATTATATGGAGTTGCGAATAAACATATTGGCCACGAAGCTCCCGTATCCGGGCCCAATGCCTATAACGCCTCGATCGCTGGGTAAAATTCCGAATTCTCCCTTTGCATGCGCGCATACAGAGTCTTAAGTACGGTATTGGCGTCGTTCCGAAACTGTTCGGCTTTTTCCGCCACCACTGCCGCAGAATTCCAGCGCCGCGAGAAAGCAATATATCCGTTCGCGATCCCCTTCATGTCTTCCTGATACGCGCGGCCCATTTCGGCCAAGCGTGCATCTTCGCCGTTCTGAAGCGCCGGGTACAGGATTCGATCTTCAATGGCCAGATGCAGGGTGACGACTGAACTTAACTGAGCAATCGTGCTCGCAATATCGCGTGCATGTTCAGTAATGCCGGCATGTGCGAATTTCCGCAAGGAAGCAATGCCGTCCAGAATCTGTATGTGTTGCTGTTTGAAGCGCTCAATTTCCATGCTGTTTCCTATCGTTGTGCGATAACATATAAAGATACATATTATATATATCTTTAATGACTAGGCAACACGAAGCCGAATGACGCCCTACAATAAGGCTTGGAAATCTGCATCGCCTGGAGTCTGGTGCCAATTGTCTTGAGCCAGTGTGGCGCGAATGCGGGCCACCGCCTGCGAGCGCAATTGCGACACCCTGCCCTCGGTGATCCCCATGACGGCGCCAATCTCCTTCTGGTTCAGGTCTTGCTCGAATTGCAGTGATAGCAACAATTGTTCGCGCTCCGGCAAGTTTGCAATAGCGTCGACCAAGGCACGGCGCAGTCCATCAGAGACTAGCTGATTCAGGGGATTTGCCCACTCGGCCTGTTCGCTGCCGGTGCCTTGATTGTGCGCGCGGTCCAGAGGGTGGGATAGGTCGTCCCCATTGCGCGACAGATCTTCATAGTGAATCACCTGCACCCCACGAGCCTCTTCAAGCAGTTCCTGATAGTCGGCCAGCGGCATTTCAAGCGCCGCGGCAATCTCTGTTTCTGTGGGGGCGCGCAACAACTGGTGATTGAGCTGACGGATGGCCTGCTCTATGGTCTTGGCTTTGCTGCGCACGCTGCGCGGCAGCCAATCTTGGCTCCGCAATTCGTCCAGCATGGCGCCGCGTATACGGGTGACGGCATAGGTTTCAAACTGCGCTTCGGCCGTTTGTTGATACCTTCGGACGGCATCCAGCAGGCCCATCATGCCGGCCTGCATCAAGTCGTCGAGTTCTACGCTGGCGGGCAGCTTTGCAACAAGCTGCAGCGCCAGGCGGCGAACGAGAGGAGCGTACTGACCGATTAGTAAATCTTCGGAACTAGGCATGCGGGAGACAATGGCAACATACAGACCGGCCATTGTGACGTATTTTGTGCATTGGCGTTGATTCGAGTAGCTCTCTGTTCTGTTGCCTGTTTCCCATATTGCGCCCTTGACGGTTCCCGCCTTGGCCCTTCCGTCGACACGGATTAAAGATTTAACTGAATCAGCCGTTATATGCATCAATAATGCGCTTGACGTAGAAGTTGTGCGTTCGCGGCGCTGCACATCAATAACTTCCAGGAGCCGGGAAAATGCTTAACCCTTTAGGATCGAACGCTGCACCACTTGCTTACGGTAGCCCGGCAACCGACCTGGAGCGCCCTGCCGCGCCCCCCGAACCCGCGGTCAACGTTACAGCGGCCAGCAATGCCTCGGGCTCCGGTAGCGCCACCACCGCGCCTCAAGACAGGGAAGCGGCGTCCGACAGCCCGAATTCATTGGAAAAAGCACTGGAAGATGTCAACAACAATATGAAGGCCTGGGCCACCGGCATGCGATTCGATGTAGATCCCGATGCCAACCGCGTCGTGGTGTCTATTATAGATAGCGCCACTGGCGAGGTGTTGCGCACCGTCCCCAGCGATGCCGTTATACGCGTGGCGAAAATGATTGTTCAAATGCAGGGAAACGCGGTCAACACCAAGGCTTGACGGGGTTGCCTTTTGCGCGACCTAGGGTAATTGCTTAAAGAACCTGCGCATCTGCCCGCTGACACCCGCATTGAATCTCACTGAATTGCAGCAAACTATCTGGACTTGGAGTTAATCATGGCTATTTCATCTATCGGCATCGGTTCCGGTCTTCCATTGGAAGAACTGCTGGAAAATCTGCGCACTGCGGAAAACCAAAGCCTGGCGCTTATTCAGTCCAAGGTGAAAACCATTGAGAGCCGCGTATCGGCATACGGTACGATCAAAAGCTCGGTGGAAGCGCTGAAGAATGCGTCGGATGCCCTGGGTAAAGCCGAAGCCTTTGGCGCGTTGAAAACCAGCGCCACGGGCGACGCCTTTACCTCGATAGCCTCCACCAGCGCAGTTGGCGGCAGCTACAACATTTCCGTGAAACAGCTTGCCAGCTCGCAAACGCTACGAACGTCAGCCCAGCCCAGCCGGACCGCAACGTTGGCTGAAGGCAAGGTCAATATCGAGATCAAGCTTAAAGGCGCCGACGCCACTACTATTACGCTAGACGAGGCAGATACATCGCTGGAAGGCATAGTAAAAGCCGTCAACGGCGACTCCAGCCTAGGAATAACTGCCACGCTCATCAACGACGGAGGCGATCCGCCTCAGTCTTATCTAATGTTCACCGCCAAGGGAACAGGTACAGACGCGGCAGTCGAAAGTATCAAAGTCACTAAATTCGACGATCCGGTTGCATATTCAAGCCTGGATGCCAAGATCGGTTTTAACAGCGGGACCAATGCTCTTATAGAAACAGGTGCAAAAAACGCCACGATCGCGATCAACGGCATCGAAATCATTAGCCAGACGAATACAGTAAAAGACGCCATTGAAGGTGTAACGCTTATGTTGGCCAAGACGCACGCCAACTTAGGCGATGTTGATCTCGACGGCAAAGACGATTACGCCACCGACGCCTTGACCGTCTCCAAGGACGACTCGGTGACCAGCACGGCGGTCAGCTCGTTTGTATCTGCCTACAATACGCTTCAAGGGATTATAAAGACGCTAACCTCATACAACGTCGACGCACAGAAAGGCAGCGCACTGACGGGTGACAGCCTGACGCGCAATATCCAAAACCAAATACGCAATGCCCTCAATGTGGCAGACGCCACAGGCGCTGTTCGCTCGCTGTCGCAAATGGGCATTACGACCGACCCAAAAGACGGCACGCTCAAGATCGACAACACCAAGCTTTCCGCCGCCTTGAAAGACAATATGATCGACGTGCAGAAACTGTTCGCCGGCGAAAACGGCATCAGCAAGAAGCTGGGCGCGGCAGCCGATGTCTTCATAAAAAGCGATGGACTATTGCGCTCCGCCGACGACAGCATGACGACCAGTCTTAAGGATTTGAACAAGCAATACACCGCAACGTTCGCGCGAATCGACGCCAAAATGGAAGGCTATCGCAAGCAGTTCAGCGCAATGGACGCCATGGTCGCGCAAATGAATTCCGTCAGCTCTTACCTGACCCAGCAACTCTCCATGCTGGGCAACCTGAACGAAAAGTAATGACTTATTCCACTGTACGCGGTCCGCGTCGCCAGCACTCAATTCAGGCTTACGCAAAGATCGGTCTGGAGACCGAAGTTCTAAGCGCGTCGCCCGAACACCTGATCACGCTGCTATTCAATGGCGCCCAAGCGGCCATCATGAAAGCACGCCTGCACATGGAAAGCGGCAACCTGGAAGGCCGTGGCATGGCCATATCGAAGGCCATCGACATTGTGGATTCAGGCCTGAAAGCCAGCGTCGACCTGAAGGCCGGCGGCGAATTGGCCACCAACCTGGTTGCCACCTATGAGCTCATCATACGCAACTTGTTGCTGGCCAACTTGAATGTCGATGCGGAAAAACTCGACCTGGCCGAACGTTTATTAGTCGACATTGGAAGCGCCTGGCGAGCGGCGGTAGACCCAGTCAAAACTGAAACTGATGACCGCCAAATGGCCTAATCATTTCTACCCTGCGTTACCCATGGTTTTTTTGCAGTTACCGATCTATCCTTGACCATACCCATACTTCTACGCGTCATCGACCCGGCACTCTCCTTTTGCGACTCGTTTTTTGATATTACCCATGAGCCATACACAGTCTATTCTGCGTCAGTACGAAGCCATTGCCTGCATCTCCAACCGTATGCTGGTTGAAGCGCGCGCAAGCCGATGGGACAGCGTGGTCGAGCTAAGCACGCAATATCAAGACGCCGTTGAATCCTTGCGCAACAACAACACGCTTAGTCAAGAAGACCGCATGGCGCGCCGCAGCCTGCTGGTCAAGATCCTCGACGACGACGCCAATATTCGCATGCTTGCGACGCCGGAACTCAATCGCCTGGGACAATTGCTGGGCAATATGAAGCGTCAGCAAACCGTTCTTCAGGCTTATACGCGTAACGCTACATAAATGAGCATCGGCGGCCCTTCAGCCCTTGGCACCCTGTTGGTGCACCGGCTCGATTCGGTACTAGGCACGACGCTATCGCAACAGGCTAATGTGGTGTCTGGCGCCCGCCCCGATGCGGTCAGCCAGCCAGGCCATCCCGAGCGCCCGGATGCCACACAAAACCCAACACGACGCCATGCGCGCGACGCCATTGACCGCGCCACTAGCCAGGCAGAACAGCAAGGACGCCCCGGCGTCGAGCGCGCCCGGCTGGACGCGCGCATGGCAGCATTATTAGCCGCGCGAAATGCGCCCGATACCGCCACGACGCGGTCCGCGCCGACTGTGCTGGGTCATGCCGCAAAAACCATACTCGCACTATTGGCCAAGTATCCCGATCAAACAGCGGTCCAGGGAAAGACGCCCTTGTTGACCGGCCAAGCACGGGAACCCGCCGGCGCGCGCATTGCTAGCGGCGCAAATACTGCGGTGGTCAATAGCAGCCGCGCGGATTCGCCTGTAATGGCTAGCCGAGCGCAACAAACCGCGTTCGCCGCGGCTGGGTCCAACCCCGGTGCCTCCGCCACTGCAGCCGCTACCGGTACCGGAGCACTTTCTCAGGCAGGTGGCGGTATTGCGGGTCAGTTGGCGCAAGCGTTGTCACAAGCGCTACAAAGCAGCGGCATGTTTTACGAGTCCCATCTGGCTAATTTGACGACGGGCAAGCAAAGCCTGACCCAGCTTCTACAGGAACCCCAAGCGCAGAGCAGCCGCACGGCCGCTGGCCCCGCTAACACCGCTCCGCCCAACGCCGCCCAGCCCGGCCACCCCGCAACCTCTACAGCTCCGGCAAATACCCCGGCCCCTCAGGCTGCTGATGGGCAATCGGGCAACCCAGCGACAAACACCAGCACTACAGCCCAGAGCGGTCATGCGTCCGCAGCCACGACGTCGGGAGCATCTTCGTCAGGTTCCGCCGCACCGGGCAATGCCGGCCTGCCCATGCCCGGACTCGACCCGCAAACCCACCTGCTTGTCCGCCAGCAGCTGGAAGTACTCGCCAACCAAACCTTTGCTTGGCGCGGCGAAGCATGGCCAGACACCCCTATGGATTGGGAAGTCAGCCGACGCGAACCCACGCCCGACGACACCGATCTACCGTTGGACACCGATCATTGGGCGACGCGCATCACGCTGCATTTGCCGGTGCTCGGCGAGGTGCAGGCCAGAATAACTCTAGCCGGGCAAGCCGTTGTCATGCAGCTGATTGCGCCTGAATCCGCCGGCCTGCTTGGCGAACATGCGGACGCCTTGCGCAGCCGGTTCTCGGCTCGCGGGCTGCAAATGAGTCAGCTCAATATTGCGCAAGACAATTTTGCCGCCGCCATCGCCGCCGCCCATGATCAGGATATGCCGTGACGTCGGCTACGCAAGGACCTCGCGATGGCCGGCCGGTGGCCGTCGCCGTCACATACGATAAAGGGGACGCAGCGCCGCGCGTGGTTGCGAAGGGTTACGGCACGCTGGCCGAGACCATCATCCGCACAGCCAAGGAAAACGGACTATATGTGCACGAGTCCCCAGAACTTGTGGGCCTGTTGATGCAAATAGATCTTGATGCCCACATTCCACCCCAGCTTTATGTGGCCATTGCCGAACTGCTGGCGTGGCTGTATGCGCTGGAAGGCGGCAAGGGCGACGAACTGCTGGCGGATTAGACCGCCATGCTGGCAATTTCCTGGTACGCGGCAACCAGGCGGTTGCGCACCTGCATACTGGCCTGAAAGCCGATACTGGCTTTCTGCATGTCGATCATGACATCATTAAGCGAAACGCCAGGATCGCCCATTTGAAAGGCACGCGCCTGAGCAGCCGATGCGTTCTGCGCTTCAGCCACGCGCCCTAGCGAACGCGACAGTTCAGCGGCGAAACCGCCGGAATCGGGCACATTGTTTTGAGCGCCCATGGACGGCGACGACGCGGCCTGGGCCACGGCGCGCATCTGGCTAAGCATGTTTTCTATTGCGGAAATGTTGGATATAGCCATGAGGGCACCCGGATTTATCACGAGGCCTACTTTAGCGCCTCCGCATCCCGCATAAGCGTTCCATCAACTGCCAAAACACCGGTCTTTTCCGGCAATACCAGACGGTGGCCGACCGACTATAGTCCCTCTGCCCCAACGTTGGCGGCGAAGACGGCATAACGCCCTTCATAAGAGCTAAATAACACCCAAAAGCCGTGTTTTTCGACGCTTGCCTGTGATTCATTACAGGCAATAATCCAGACTCCCTTATTCTTGTCGTGCCGCATGTACACCTTGCCAACTTACAGCTTGACGTCCTCATCACGCCAGAACTATCGCAGTAATAGAGGCCGTCAATGAGCCAAACGGCGGAATTGTTGGCGCGGTTTCCCGCGCTCGCCAAAATAAGCACCTGGTCCAAACCCATACAAATCGGGATTGCGGCTGCCATCATCGCGGTCGTGGCAGTCTTGCTGCTATGGACGCGTCAGCCCGACTACAAGGTCTTGTTTTCGAATCTTGAAGATCGCGATGGCGGCGCTATTGTTGCGTCACTGACGCAAATGAATGTGCCCTACCAGTTCTCGGAGCAGGGAAACGCCATATTGGTGCCAGCCGACAAAGTGCACGAGGCACGGCTGCAATTGGCGCAACAAGGCCTTCCACGCAGCGGCGAAGCAGGCTTCGAACTCCTGGACCAAACCCGTTTTGGCGCCAGCCAGTTCACCGAACAAATCAACTACCAGCGTGCCCTGGAAGGCGAACTCGTCAGTTCCATTCAGGCCCTGCATGCCGTCCAAAGCGCCCGCCTGCACTTGGCCATTCCCCGCGAAACCTTGTTTGTGCGCGATCGCCAGGCACCTACGGCGTCAGTATTGCTCACCTTGTACCCGGGCCGCAGCCTGAGCGATGCGCAAGTCGCCGCCATTACGTGGCTGGTGTCCTCCAGCGTACCGAATCTCACGTCCGACAAGGTATCGGTCGTCGACCAGAATGGGCGGCTGCTTACATCGCCCACGGGCGAGGCCGGGGCCGACAGCGCCAGGCGCAATTTAATCGACGACATTGAAGCACGCACGGTTCAACGCATTCTTACCTTGCTCAATCCCCTGCTCGGTTCGGGCAACGTGCGTGCGCAGGTAAGCGCCACCGTCGACTTCTCCCAGCGCGAGCAAACCTCGGAAGTGTATCGTCCGAACCAAACCCCAGGCGAAGGCGCCGTGCGCAGCGAACAGACCAGCGCATCGGTACAAAACGGCGTCTTGCCGCCCGAGGGCATCCCGGGCGCCTTGACCAATCAACCGCCGTTGAACCCGGTTGCTCCCATCATTACGCCAGCGCCACCGGCGCCAGGCGCCGCCGCTAATGCCGCTCCGGCGGCAGGCGCAAACGCTGCGCAAAACAACCTCGTCGCGCCACCCGCCGGCACCACGACGCTACAAGGCATAGGCAATAGCCGCAACGATGCGACCATCAACTACGAGGTGGACCGCACGATCAGCCACATCAAGGATCCCTTGGGCAAGCTTCAACGCCTGTCCGTGGCAGTGGTGGTCAACCACCGCGCGGTCGATGGCGAACTGCAGCCCCTGCCGCCTGAAGAACTGGACAAACTAAACGACCTGGTCAAGCAAGCCATGGGCTATTCGGGCGAACGCGGCGACACCCTCAGCGTCATCAACAGCGCCTTCAGCGACGACACGCCGCCCACGCCCGCTATCTGGAAAAATCCGGTTTACTGGGACTACGCGCTCGAACTGCTGAAGTACCTGTTGATCGCCCTGCTCATAGTCCTGGTGTGGCGCAAGCTTATCAAGCCTATGCGCGACAGCGCGGTGGAAGTCCGCGAGGAAACCGCCGCCGAAGCCGCCGAACTTGCGTCCAAGCAGGAAATGAAGGCGGCGGCGGAGCGGCGTGCGTCGGAAATCAACCGCTACGAAGACAACTTGAATACGGCCCGAACCATGGCTCAAAAGGACCCGCGCGCCGTCGCTATGGTGATGCGTTCATGGATGGAAAAAAATGGCAACCGCTGATATCAACATGGACCGCTGCGCCATCCTCATGATGTCGCTGGGCGAAGACGCCGCCGCCGAAGTCTTTAAATACCTTACGGCCCGCGAAGTGCAATTGGTGGGCGCCGCCATGGCCAACCTGAAACAAGTCACGCGCGCCGATGTCGACGGCGTCCTGGAAGAGTTCCGCCAGGAAGCCGACCAATTCATGGCCGTCACTCTCGGGTCCGACGAATACATACGGTCGGTGTTGAACAAGGCTCTGGGCAACGACCGCGCCGCCGGGCTCATCGAAGACATTCTCGAAGGGGGCGAAGCGGGCAATGGCATCGACGCGTTGAATTGGCTTGAAGCCAACAGCGTGGCCGAACTTATTGCCGACGAGCATCCCCAAATCATCGCCACCATTCTTGTTCATCTTGAACGGGATCGAGCCTCGGCGGTGCTGGCCTTGCTGAACGAACGCCTGCGCAACGATGTCATGCTGCGCATTGCAACCTTTGGCGGCGTGCAGCCCGCCGCCTTGCATGAGCTTACCGATGTGCTGAACGACATGCTATCCGGCCAGGGCGCCAAGCGCAGCAAGATGGGCGGCGTGCGCACGGCCGCCGAAATACTGAATTACATGAATTCCACGGAAGAGGAAGCGGTTGTCGCCAGCCTGCGGGCGCTGGACGCCGACTTGGCGCAGCGCATCGTCGACGAGATGTTCGTCTTCGAGAACCTGGCCGATATCGAAGACACGGCTATCCAGCTGATCCTGAAGGAAGTCGACACCGCGTCGCTGACCATCGCCCTGAAAGGCGCACCCGAAGAGCTGCGCGACAAGTTCTTCAAGAACATGTCCAACCGTGCCGCCGAAATGCTGCGCGACGATCTGGACGCGCAAGGCCCGGTACGTATGTCCAAGGTCGAGGAAGAGCAAAAAGTCATTGTGGAAGTGGCGCGCAAGCTCGCCGAAGCGGGTCAGTTCACGCTGGGCAGCCTTGGTAATGACGAGTACGTCTGATGGCTAATAAACCGCTGGCCGCGACTGCCGCCGATGTCTGGAAACGCTGGGAGATGGCCTCGTTCGACGCGGCGGCCCCCAGCCAAACCGTCATCGGCAAGTCCTCGGGCGGCACACTGGCCAGCAGGGCACTAAGCGGACGCGAGCAAGCCCCGCCCGAAACACCCGACCTATATGCCGAGATCAAGCGCCTGCGCAACGCCGCCCAACTGAGCGGCCACGCGGAAGGTTATGCCGCCGGCCATACCCAAGGAATGGCGGCGGGCACGCAGGAAGGCCACGAGGCGGGCTATGCGCACGGGCACGATGCCGGCTACGCGGCCGGACATGCGGCCGGGCGCGAACAGGCACAACAAGAAGCAGCCCGGATCCACGCCTTGGCCACCACCTGCGTCAGCGCCATTGCTTCTGTTGAAGCCGAAATGGGCCAAGCCATACTTTCGCTTGCCGTGCGGGTCGCCCAGCAAGTGCTCCGGACAACGCTGGATACGCAACCCGAGAAGCTGCTCGATCTCATTCGCGATATCACGCATATAGACCCCGACAATGAATCGGTCCTCACCTTACGCGTCAATCCGGCCGACCTTGACTTGGTCCAGCAATACCTTGAGACCGATGCCGGCCTGAACCACTGGCGTTTACTGTCCGATGTGACGGTGGAACGCGGCGGATGCCTCGCCGAGACCGCCTTGGGCAATATCGATGCCACGCTAAAGACGCGCTGGCAGCGCGTCACCTCTGCGCTGGGCCACCACGCCGCCGAAATTAAAGGCGCGTGATGGTAAAGGGCGCCGAACTTCTTCCAACGGCGACCGCACGCTGGCAAACGCAGCTCGAAGCAGGTGCGCGCCGCGTGGCGGCGGTTGATTCCTGGCTGGTCACGGGCAGGATCACCCGGGCCACCGGCCTGGTGCTGGAAGCCACCGGCTTGCGACTCGCCGTGGGCGCAGCATGCAAAATAGAAATCTCCCCGGGGCAAAACCATTGGGCCGACGCCGAAGTGGTCGGTTTTCACGGTCCCACGCTGTACCTGATGCCGCAAAGCGACATCTCGGGCCTGCCTCCCGGTGCGCGCGTCATGCCTATACCGGTCGGTGTGCAGGGCCGCATTCCCCTACCGCTAGTTCCGCTTGCCGAACTGCAGGCGCCTACGGTATTGTCACGCCACTTGCCCGTGGGAAACGCGTTGCTGGGCCGGGTCGTTGACGGGGCCGGCCGCCCGCTTGACGATCTTGGGCCGCTTACTAATGTAAGCGCCGCGCCCCTGGGCGCACAAATCATCAATCCACTGACGCGCGCACCAGTCAACACCGTACTGGACGTCGGCGTGCGCGCCATCAACGGCCTGTTGACGGTCGGTCGCGGCCAGCGCATGGGGCTGTTCGCCGGCTCGGGCGTGGGAAAGAGCGTGCTGCTAGGCATGATGGCCCGCTACACAAAAGCCGACGTCATTGTTGTCGGGCTGATCGGCGAGCGCGGCCGTGAAGTCAAGGAATTCATTGAACACAACCTTGGTCCTGAAGGCCTGAAGCGCTCGGTCGTCGTGGCCGCGCCAGCCGATGTGTCGCCATTACTGCGACTGCAAGGCGCCGTCTACGCCACCAAATTGGCCGAGACCTTTCGCGACCAGGGCAAGCACGTATTGTTGATCATGGACTCGCTCACGCGCTATGCCATGGCACAGCGGGAAATAGCGCTGGCCATCGGCGAGCCGCCGGCAACTAAGGGCTATCCGCCATCGGTCTTCGCAAAGCTTCCCGCGCTCGTCGAGCGGGCTGGCAACGGCGCGCCGATCGGCGATCAGCCTGCCGGATCCATCACCGCTTTTTATACCGTGCTGACTGAGGGCGACGACCAGCAAGACCCGATTGCCGATGCGGCTCGGGCCATACTCGACGGCCATATTGTGTTGTCGCGCGATCTGGCGGAATCCGGGCACTATCCCGCCATCGATATCGAGGCGTCGATTTCACGCGTGATGTCGGCCATTGTTCCTGCGGAACAATTCACGCTTGTCCACAAGTTCAAGAAAATGCTGTCCCGCTACCAACGCAATCGCGACCTGATCGCCGTCGGCGCGTACGCGCCCGGTAACGATGCCCAGATCGACGAGGCCATCGAGAAATACCCTTGGCTGGAAAGCTATTTGCAGCAAGGCATAGAAACGCGTGTCGATTACGCGCTGTCCATTCACGAGCTGGACGGACTGTTGGGCCAAGGCGCCGCGACGATGGGCACGCAAAGAAAAGGAATGAACCATGGCTAGCGCATCGTCACTTGCCACCTTGATCGACCTGGCCGTGCAAGGCGTCGACGACGCCGCCAAGCTCTTGCAAAAGCTGGCGACAGACCGCAAAAACGCCGAAAGCCAGCTGGCCACATTGCTGGTCTACCGCCAGGATTACGCGGACCGTCTGCAGAAATCGGCGGAGTCCGGCGTGTCGGCATCGAATTACCATAATTTCAGGCAGTTTATCGCCACTTTGGACGAGGCCATTTCGCAGCAAAATAGCGTAGTCGCACAGATAGACGCGCGCGTGGAACAAGGCCGCCAACAATGGTATGCGCAGAAGCGCCGCCTGAACTCGTTCGAAGCGCTGCGCGAACGCCAGGTCCAGCATCAGGTCGTGCGCAACAACCGAATCGAACAACGTGCCAGCGATGAAGTCTCGGCAACCATTTACCGCCGTCTGCATCACTCACATTAATCAAGGCCAGCCATGCAAACACCACCTATCTCCGCTGCCTTGCCGTCGGCCACCAGCAGTTCCGCTCGCGCCCAGCAAACCGATGGTCAGGGTGACGCCAACGGATCGACCTTTTCCGATGTCCTGACGGGTCAACAGACCACCCGCCAAGCCGCCGCACACGCTACCACCCCCAACACGCCTGCTCCGGCTACCGCCACTAACACCAGCAAGCCGACCGACAAGAAGGCGCCGGCAGCAGACAAAGCCGCGCCCAACGACGATGTCGCCCTGACTCAAGCCGCCGCCGAGCATGCCCTGGGCTTGCCGCAAATCGCGCTCGAGATCGCCATCCAGGCAGCTGCCGCGCAGCACCCAGCCGCCGCCCGCGGCGCCGCCACCGCGCTGCCCGAAGCTCAAGCCAAGGCCTTGACCGGCGCATTGCCGGGCGCACTGCCAGATAACGCGCTGCCCACGGCAGCAAAGCCGTTACCGGGCCTGACGCTGCCGAACCAGAGGGAAACGGCCGATCCGTCGCTGCCCTTGGCTCTCGCTGCGGCTTTACCGACGAAGGGCGTCGATGCCGCCTTGGCAGCCCAGGCTCCGGCCGCCGGCTTGGCCGCGCCGCTGCCCGCTTCCCAGACCGTGGCGGCGGGCAACAAGGCCATGGCCTTGACCGGCGCGCAACAGGCGCGGCTCGCAACGCCGTCGCAAAAGCCGGAGCTTGCGCCCGGAAAAGCGGCTCAGGCTTCAGCCGCGACGGCCGATGTTTCCACCTTTGGTGCATCCGACGCTGCGGCAAACAAGCTTGCGGTAGCCGCCGGACTCGCAACCGATCCCGCCCAGGCAACAACCCAGACGCCGACCACCGGTTCATTTGCGGCAACCATGCACGCCGTGCAGGTCGCCAACCATGCCGCATCGAGCACCCCGTCATTCACGATAATGCAGCCCGCCGTTGCCACGCCGCTACAAAGCCCACAGTGGTCGGCCGATTTTGGCCGCCAGTTCATTTCGCTGACCCAGGGCGGCCACAATATGCCGCATACGGCCGAGCTGCGTCTCGACCCACCGGAATTGGGCCCATTGCGCATCACCATCAACATTAGCGATAACGTGGCGCACGCCATCTTTGCGTCACCGCACGCCGCTGTACGCCAAACGGTGGAAAATGCCTTGCCGCAGTTGCAGCAAATGCTTGCCCAAGCCGGTATTTCATTGGGCCAAACCACGGTAAACGACCAGGCCCAGCAGGAACAGGCGTATAACGAGACCTTTGGCGGCAGTCGCAAACCAAGTTCAGAATCAACAACCGCAGGCGGCGGACCAGATGGCGCGATGACGGCAACCGAACGAGCCGCACGCCAAATGGCACCCAACGCACTGGTCGACACATTTGCCTGACGCAAGCTAAAGCCAGAGCTACCAAGCTTTCCTTACCTTATTCACGACGATCAGCCGCAAATGGCTGGGGCACAATAAGACACTTCGCACAATTGTGCTTACTAGCGCGCGTACGCACTCACCGCACACGATGGCAACCTCTAATAAACGACCTTACAACTCAAGCATCATGGCCAAACAGAAGTCCGGAACGTTCGCCAAGGTGTTCAAAACCCTATTGGCCATCGCCCTGATTGTTGGCGCCAGCATTGGTGCAACGCTGCTTTACTACCAACAAACCGACTTCGGTCTGGCCAACGCCGAGATACCCGGCGAAGCAAAGCCGGTGGTATTGCCCGCACCCATTTTTACACCGCTCGAGCCCTTCACGGTCACCGTGCGCAACTCGCAGTCGCACCGCATCTTGTACGTGGGCATCACCCTGCGTCTGGCCGATGAAGCGTCGCGCGCGCTCGTCATCGAATACATGCCCGAGGTCCGGGACAGAGTGCTGAAACGCCTGTCCGAACAACAGCCCGATATCGTGCAAACGCCTGAAGGACGCCAGGCGCTGGTCCAGGCTCTTACCAAAGACCTTCAATCGGCGTACCTGCCGCACGCCAAAGGTCCCGACATTACCAGTGTTCTCTTTACCGCGTTCGTGATCCAGTAAATGTCATATCAAAGCCTTCTCTCGCAAGATGAAGTCGACGCCTTACTGGCGGGCGTAACCGGCGAGACGACCGAAAAACAGGCTGCTGTCGAAGAATTGACAGGCGTTCGGTCGTACGACCTCGGGTCGCCGGACCGGGTGGTCCGGCACCGCATGCAGACGCTCGAGCTCATCAACGAACGTTTCGCCCGGCGACTGCGTAGCGGCCTGCTCAGTTTCATGCGCCGCAATGCCGACATTACCGTGGGCACGATCCGCATACAGAAATATTCTGAATTCGAACGAAACCTGCCAGTGCCCAGCAACCTGAACATGGTTGCCATGAAGCCCTTGCGTGGCGCCGGACTGTTCACCTTCGACCCGAACCTGGTGTTCCTGGTCATCGATAGCCTGTTCGGGGGCCATGGCCGGTATAGCACGCGTGTTGAAGGACGAGACTTCACAACGACCGAGCAACGCATCATTCGCCGCTTGCTCAATATCACGCTGGAAAGCTATGGCGCAGGCTGGGAACAGGTCTACCCTATCGAATTCGAATACATCCGCTCGGAAATGCATACCAAGTTTGCAAGCATCACCAGCGGAAACGAGATCGTAGTGGTAACGTCGTTCAATATTGAACTGGGGTCGTCTGGCGGCAACCTGAATATCTGCCTGCCCTACTCCATGATCGAACCTGTGCGCGACCTGCTGACGCGACCATTGCAGGAAGTCAGTTCCGGCGGCGAAGTCGACCAGCGCTGGACACAGCAGCTGTCGCACCAGGTGCGTAGCGCCGACGTTGAACTGGTCGCCGATTTTGCGCGCATACAGACTAATATCGCGGAGCTCATGAGCCTGCAGGTCAACGACATCCTGCCTGTGGAAATTTCCCCGACAATTACCGCACATGTGGGCGGCGTACCCGTGCTGGAATGCACCTACGGGACCGCCAACGGCCGATACGCCATGCGTGTCAATCGCATGCTGGCTACTTCTGAAACCGAACTAAAAGCACGAAAACCATGATTGATCCGACTCAAGAGCCAGGCCAAGACAAAGAGACGTCCGACAGCTCGGACATCGATTGGGCGGCAGCGCTATCCGAACAGGCAGCGGCCACAGCGCCGGCAACACAGGCCGACGGCCTTGCCCAGGAAGTTGACGACTGGGCCAGCGCCCTGGCGGAACAAACGGCATCCACGGCCGCTCCAGCGGCGGCGCCCATGCCAGCGGCGGCCCCAAGTTCTGTGGTCACGCCGGCCATGCACGTATTCCAGCCCCTGGTCAACACCGATATCGACGGCAACAGCGATATCGACATGATCATGGACATTCCTGTGCAGCTTACGGTAGAGCTGGGCCGCACGCGCCTGACCATCAAGAACATTCTTCAGCTTGGCCAAGGTTCCGTCGTAGAGCTCGACGGTCTTGCGGGCGAACCGATGGACATCTTCGTCAATGGCTATCTTATTGCGCAGGGCGAAGTCGTTGTGGTCGACGAAAAATACGGCATACGCGTAACCGACATCATCACGCCTTCCGACCGCATCAGCCGGCTCAATAACCGCCGTTGATCTCCGTATGAACGATGCCGACGTCCTGCGACTTATCGTCAGCCTGGTTCTGATCGTAATGATGATACTTGGCGGCGCGTGGCTCACGCGTCGCGCCGGTTGGCTGCGCACTGGCGGCAATCAGTCCATTAAAGTCATCAGCAGCCAAAGCCTGGGCGGGCGCGCCTTTGTGGCGTTGGTCCAGGTCGAAGATGCCCGCCTTGTGGTCGGCATAACCGCCAGCCAGATTTCCTTGCTTCATACGCTGCCTCCAGCGGAAGCCGGGAGCACGCCGCCAGCCCCCACGCCAGAGCGCCCCAGCTTCGCTGCCGCGCTTGGCAATATTCTTAAAGGCCGCTGAGTGCGATTTGCCGTTCTTGCCCTGCTCCTGCTGGCAGCCCCGTGGGTTTCCTTCGATGCAGCCGCACAGGCGGCGCTGCCCGCCCTAACCTCGACGCCCGGCGCCGACGGAAGCCAGACATGGTCGCTGAGCATACAGACCATGGTGCTCTTGACCATGATGTCGTTCCTGCCGGCCATGCTGTTGATGATGACCGGCTTTACTCGCATCATCATCGTGCTTGGCTTATTGCGAAATGCCATGGGCACTGGCGCATCGCCGCCGAACTCCGTGCTGATTGGCTTGGCCATGTTCCTGACATTCTTTGCCATGGGCCCCGTATTCGACGAGATCTACGCCCAGGCTTACCAGCCGCTCAGCGCGGGCACGATTACATTCGAACAGGCGCTGGCACAAGGCGTTAAACCGCTGCATACCTTCATGATGCACCAGACGCGCGAAGCGGACCTATCGCTCTTTGCCGGCATGGCCAGCGTCGAGAATATCGACAGCCCGGAGCAGGTGCCGTTACGCGTACTGGTGCCGGCCTTCGTCACCAGCGAACTCAAGACGGCCTTCCAGATCGGATTCACGATCTTCATGCCGTTTTTGATCATCGATCTAGTCATTGCCAGCGTCCTGATGGCGTTGGGTATGATGATGGTGCCTCCGGTAACTATCTCGCTGCCATTCAAGCTCATGCTCTTTGTCCTGGCCGACGGTTGGCACTTGCTGCTAGGATCGCTCGCGCGCAGCTTTTATCAATAAGGGGTAGCCGCTTGAATTCTGAAACCGTCATGTCGATGACCTACCTTGCCATGAAAGTGGCGTTAAGCCTTGCGGGTCCCTTGTTATTGGTGGCGCTGACAGTAGGTTTATTCATCAGTATCTTCCAGGCTGCCACCCAGATCAATGAAATGACGCTGTCATTCATTCCCAAGCTGCTCGCGCTCGGCGCGACGGTGGTGTTGCTTGGGCCGTGGCTGATCAGCACCATGGTGGACTACATGCGCAACCTGTTTTCGACGATACCCGGGCTCGTATCGTAGGCGCCACGCCATGATCTCTTTCGACATCGATCAGCTCTACAGCTGGATCAATGCTTTTCTGTGGCCTTTCTTCCGCATTCTTGCCATGTTGCGCCTGGCCCCTGTCCTGGGCGAGTCGTCCATCCCGGTGCGCGTGAAAGTGGGGCTGGGTGCCGTCATTGCCATCGCCATCGCGCCCACGCTTGGCCCCATGCCGAACGTAGCTACGGCGTCTTACGCCGGGATCTGGATCGCCTTACAACAGGTGTTCATAGGCTTGGCGCTAGGCCTGGCCATGCGGATCGTTTTTGCCGCCGTACAAACCGCGGGCGAATTCATCGGCCTGCAAATGGGCTTGTCATTCGCCTCGTTCTTCGATCCGGCGACGGGAGCGAACACCGCTGTGCTGTCGCGGTTGATGAACGTGGTGGCCACCTTGCTCTTTCTCGCGCTCAATGGGCATCTATTGATGATTGCGGGTCTGGCTCGTACCTTCGAGGTGCTCCCCATAGGCATAGGCACGCTCGATCCTAACGGCTGGGGTGTTCTTTTGAGCTGGAGCTCAGAGATCATGTTGTCCGGCATGTTGCTGGCGCTGCCGCTGATCATCGTGCTGCTGACCATCAACTTGGCCCTGGGCATTCTTAATCGTACCGCACAGCAACTATCGGTGTTTGCGGTGGGCTTTCCCATTAGTCTTTTGACGGGGCTGGTGCTGTTGGCTACCGTCCTGCCACAAACCACCCCTTTCTTGTCGCGCCTCTTCCAAAAGGGCTATGCGACCATGGCGCAGATTGCGCAGGCACTTGCGGGCAGCTGACCCGGCGGTGTTGCACTTCGGATTAGGTGGGTGCTGCCGGTACGGCCTAGCCGCCTTATTGCGGCAGTGGGTAAGAGACGGCGGGCTTATACATGATTGCAGGCGCTGGAGCGGGGGCAGGCACCGGAGTGGCCGGCACGGTCGTTACCGTTGGAGCGAGTTGGGGTGCGGCGTATTGCGTGGCGGCTGGCGGTTGGACGGTATTGACGACGTGCCCGTCCTTATACATGTTGGCGCGCGGTATATTCACGCTTTTGTTGATGCGCACGAAGCGGCCGTCCGGCCCGAAATCCAGCCAGAGTTCCTGGTTGAAATAAATGGCATCGGTCATCAACGACGCGTTATGCGCCCACCGTGCCATTAATGAGCCGTCTTGCTGTTGATACGTATTGATGGGACTCGCACCCAGCAGCGAGCTGGCTTCCGCCAGCGTAGTCTGGCCGGGCACGATGAAGCGCAAGGCTGAGGTATCGAAGGAGCTACCCGTGGTGTTGCAACCCGCCAAGACCAACACGCAGGCAGCAACGGCCGCCGGCTTGAAGGCCCACTGCTGCCAGTCTCCGAAGATTGGCATTATTAAAACTCGACCCAGTCGTCGTCGGATGATTGTCCGCGCGCAGCGGGTTGGGCCGCGGCATTGCCATTGCTCTTCACCGAATGTGAAGAAGCATCTGGCCGGGAGGCGCCGGGACGCGCAGCGCTACTTGTGCGCGCCGACGAGCCTGCATGACCATTGGATGTCTTTGCGCCGCCGTTGGCGTGGCCGAGCGCCGCTGCGGAACTTGTTGTTTTGCTGGTAGTGGCCGGCACGTTCCGTGTCATTACTGGACGCTTAAGACCAGAACTGATTTGCGTTGCGGCAACGTCGATCACCTGGTTGTCGAGCGTCCGGAACGCGGCTACCGCTTCGTTCACGTTGGCAACCTGGCCGCGCAGCCCCGCCGCCGACGACGCCGCATCTTGCACCAAGAGCGCATTTTGCTGGGTTACACGGTCCATCTGGTTCACGGCGTGATTGATCTGGTCGATGCCCGATGCCTGTTCGGTCGTGGCGGCGGAAATCTCGCCCATGATATCGGTGACACGCGCCACGGACGCCACAATTTCGTGCATGGTGGAGCCGGCGCGCTCGACCTGGCTGGATCCCTCGGTAACCTTCTGAACCGAATCTTCGATAAGACCCTTGATTTCCTTGGCCGCTTGGGCACTGCGCTGCGCCAACGCGCGAACTTCGGATGCGACCACGGCAAAGCCCTTGCCTTGTTCGCCAGCCCTTGCAGCCTCGACGGCGGCATTCAGCGCCAGAATATTGGTCTGGAACGCGATGCTGTCGATAACGCCCACAATGTCGGAAATCTTGCGCGAACTGGCCGAGATGCCTTCCATGGTGCTCACGACTTCGCCCACGGCCTGCCCGCCGCGTTGTGCCACTTCGGAAGCGGTGGCCGCCAATTGATTGGCTTGGCGGGCGTTGTCGGCATTTTGCTTCACCGTGCTGGCCAGTTGCTCCATGCTGGCAGCGGTCTGCTGCAGCGCGGCCGCCTGTTCTTCCGTGCGGCTGCTCAAGTCTGTGTTGCCCGCCACGATGTGTTGCGATCCGGCGTCGATCTCGTTCATGCCGGCGCGCACGGAGCCGACGATGCGGCCCAAGCTATCCTGCAAGCGCTTCAGCGCCTGGTATAGCGCTCCGATTTCATTGTGCGACGTGACTTCGATACGCTGCGTAAGATCGCCCGACGCCATTTGTTCAAAATGTATGCCCACTTTCTTGAGTGGACGGAGTACCCTGCGCGAAAGCGCCATGTAGGCCAGGAAAGCCGCGACAACGGCCAGAACGACGCCGCCCACGAGGGCGTAGGTGGTTTGGAACAAGCCCTGGATATACCAGGCCGCCGCCACGGCGGCGATCGTCAGTACGGCCTGCACAATCACGACCAGCAAAAGGCTGGTTTTTAGCTGCAATGTTTTCGACATTATGGATATTCTCTTTACACCAGGCGCGAAACCGGCGCCATCAAACGGGTTATGAAATTAGCCCTTCATATTGAAGAGACTGGTTGCCTGTATTTTCTTGAATGCCAATGCCGCCGCTTCAAGCGCCGAGGTGCGTAGTTGTAACTGCGCAGTAGCGCCGTAATAATCCAGATCTTCCATTTTTGATAGCGCCGAACTGTAGCTGAGTGCTCGCAAATTTCCGTTGGCATTCAGCGATTCAAGCTCATTCATGCGCGAGCCCACAGATGAACGCACCGTAAGCACGTTGTTGTAGTTAACATCGATGCGCTGCATGGCCGACGCGAGCGTATTCTGGAAGGCGGCTGTCGCCAGGTTGTCACCCTGCAATGGAACTTCCAGCGACTTAATAATGCTGTCCAGGGTGTCGAAAATGTTCAGGTCGGTCTGGGCCGATGGCGCGGCTTGGTCGATGGTGAACGTGTCGCTGATGGCGGGGTTACCCGAAATCTTGACTTCCATGCCGCGCGGCAGCTGCAGGACATTCTCACGGCCCGGAGTGAAGGACTGATTTGTCTCGGTCTGGACGACGACGCCTAGGCTGTCTTTTACTTCGACGGTATATTCATTCAGGGCTGTGAACGTAATGGCAAATGAATTGCCGTCCTGGGCCAACGAGTAATTGGAAAGCCTAGGCGACCCTATGCTAGCCGTGCCGGTTGCCGTTCCTTTGCCTGCAACGAAGGCAACGGAGTTTGCCGGTTCGACTATAAACCTGTCGCCGGCCGCCGGCGCGCCTGAAAGATTGACCTGGACGCCGCCAGGCAGGCCTAGCGATGCCGAGGCCCCTGCAGAGTATGGTTGATTAGCTGCAGTCTGGACAATATTTCCCAGTGGGTCGACGACATTGACCGTGTATTCGTTGGCCGCAGTAAACATTATTTCGAACCGGTTGCCAATATTGGCGCCGGTGGGATCGGTAATACTGGGCTTCGTCATGACGCCGGTGCCCGCATGGGCGGGCGGGGTCAGGGCGCGCGATAAATAGTCTGTGGTGCCAGAGGCTGCCCTGCTGAATACATCGGAGCCAACATCGCTGCCGGCGATCTGGCGCGTCTGATCCGCTTGTATCAGGCGCTGGCCGGCATCGCCTTTGTAAACGATCTTGCCATTGATGTCCTGGAAGGCTGCAGTACCGCCCTTGGCGCCGGAAAAAAGATACTGGCCGCTGCCATCGGTACTGTTCGCCAGACCCAACAGGTTGCTGCGGGCGCTTGACAATACGCTGGACAACGTGGCGCGGTCGGCATCGGACAGCGTACCGTTGCCCACTTCCACCAGGCGCGTTTTGACATCTTGAAGCAGCAAAGTCACCGAAGTCAGCGCGTTTTCTTCCGTGCCTAGATTCCGCATGGCCACTTCACGATTGTCGCCATAACGCTTGTTCATTGACTGGGCTTGGCTGATATTGATGGCCTGTGCCGCCGCCAGAGGGTCGTCGGATGGCGTCACCATGCGTTGGCCGCTACCGATTTGCTGATACAAATGCATCAAGTCGGACTGCTGGGCGTTGATGGAATTCAGTCCCGTCTGGAAAAACAAAGTGGAACTAATACGCATGGCGAACTTCCTGGAAGAAAAAACAATAAACCCGAAGACCCGGCAACTTAAGAATTAATTGCGCAGGCTTAACAAGGTGTCGAACAACGTGGAGCTAACGTCGATAAGGCGCGAAGCCGCGCGGAACTGTTCCTGGTAGCGATCCAGATTGACGTATTCCTCGTTCAGGTTCACGCCAGATACGGCCTGCTGAGCCGCAAAATTTTGCTGGATGAGCGTTGCCTGCGCCTTGGCCGACGTACCAATTTGCTGCGTCATCACACCGACCTTGTTGACGAGCTTGGAAAAGGTTTCGTTCAGACTGCTGGTGCCATTTCCCAGCACCTTACTGTTTTGTAATTGCGCCAGCTTCAGGGCTACATCGCCGTTGGCCGTGCCCGTATTTGGCGCCGCCGCTGCGATCTTGGCGGGATCGTTGATGGCCAGGGAAATGCCACCAGCCATGGCACGCGTGGGCTGCACCAGCCACGAATCGCGGAGTACCGGCGCGCCTGCTCCAAATTCGAACTTGACGCCGTCGATTACCCCTGTGCCGCCCACTAGCGTCGTGATGGTGCCATTGGGAATGCTGGTGACGACGTATTCGCTCCCGTTGTAAGCAACCCGATAATCCTGTGCCGTAAGCTTGTTGGGATCGTCAATCGTGATGGTTAGGCCAGGCGCAGCTGCGCTGTTGGACGGACCAGGCATTGCCTTGACGTCACGCAGCGCGAAGAAGTCGCCGCCGGCAACGCCGTTAAGATCGGCGCCTGTGGCATGGATCTTGTTGACTTCCATGGCGATGCCCGCAGCCAATCGACCGAGGTCATTCTGGATAGGGTCGAGGGTTTCGCGCCGGTAAGCAATAAGCCCACCCAGCCTACCGCCACTAACCGTAATTTCGTCGATCTCGACCTTTGCCGTCTTGTTGTTCCCAATCAGGGCCGTATAAGCCACCACCGTGCGCGATGGGTCGTCGGCCGAGGCTTGAGCATGTAGCGGAAACACCGTATTGCCGCCCAGCAAGACTTGGCCGTTGCCGACCGTAAGATTGAAATTGCCGTCTTGTTCCATGACGGTAACGCCCACCAACTGGCTTAGTTCGGTCACCAACAGATCGCGCTGGTCGAGCAAGTCGTTAGGCTCGTGATTGGATGCGGTGGCGCGCGCCACCGTAATCTGGTTGTTCAGGTCGCGTACGCGTTCAACGTAGCTGTTCACCTGCGTAACGACTGTCGTGATCTGAGTGTTGATGTTGTTGCGCTGGCTGTCCAGGAAGGCGTTTGAGTCGTTCAACTGGGTGACTAGGCTGCTGGCGCGCCCCAGCAGCTCTTGTCTTGCGGCCGGGTCGGCCGGCGACGACGCCACCGCCTGGATGCCATCGAAGAATTTTTGCAGGGCCGGGGTAATGCCGACAGTGCGATCCGCAAACAAGTTGTCGATCTGCACGATCTCTTTCCCGTAGGCGGCGAGCGACGCACCCGATGTTTGGGCGGCCACCAGTTGCCGCGACAGAAAACCATCGTAGGCGCGCTGTACGGTAATAACGTCGACGCCACGGCCAACATAGCCTGCATGGGTGGGGGTCGCACCGGCTGTCGCCGACAATACCGTCTGGCGATTGAAGCCATCGGTATCGGCGTTGTTGATGTTATGACCAGCGGTCTGCAATCGGTTTTGGGCCGCGTTAATACCGGAAAGACCCAGGTTCATCAGATTCATTACGTATTCCGCGTGTAGTCAGCAGGGTGCGGGCACCCGCCGAAAGGTGAAAACTGTATACCGCTTTAACGGCTGCCAGACCGGAAAGTTTAGGCAGTTGCCAGCTTACTGACCGCGCTTCGGGCCAGTGTCGAAATAGCTCATGATGGAGATCAGTTTTGTGGCGTATGACGGGTCGGTGGCGTAACCGGCAGCCTGGATGCGATGCGCGGCCTCTTCCGCCGAAGGCGCACCCACCACGTCGCTATAGCGTTCGCTGGTACCTATCAGGCGCGCGTAGTCAGCGAAGGAATCGGCGTACGAGTCATAGGCGCGAAACGGTTGCGACATTTTTTGCGCTTTTCCATCCACGTATTCCGTGGTCATGACATTGACTACCTTGCCTTTCCAGCTGGGACCGGCCTTGATGCCGAATAGGTTGTGACTTGTCGTGCCATCCTCGTGCTTGATCTCGCGCTTGCCCCAGCCCGATTCCAGCGCCGCCTGGCTGAGGATCAGCTTGGCGGGCACACCACTTTCGCCCGCAGCCACCTTGGCGGCATCCGACATCTTGCTGACGAAATTCTGGATATGATCCGGCGCACCCTTGATGGCCGAATAAATCCGGTCGGTCAATGGGTTCTTGGTCAGGATGTCAATCAGGGCCGAGATTGACGACGCGTCGCTACGACGGTCTTCGCCGATGCGCGAACGCATGCCCGGCACGCGGCTGGCGGCGAGCTCCGGCAAACTGGCCGGCGCTGTTCCGACCGTCCTGGCCACGTTGCCGCCACCCTGGATCTGCGCCAGCAATGCCTCTGCCAGGCCCAGGCCCGGGTCGGCAAGCTGCAACGCCATTTGCTCATCGCTCATGCTTTGCGCCAAACGCGTTTGCTGGCTATCGAACAGGCCGGGCATGGCGGACGACAACTGGCGCGCCTGCTTCATCATCTGCTGGATGAACAAGGCCTCGAATTGTTGCGCGACCTTTTTCTGTTGATCCAGCGGCGCGTTGGCGCCGGCGCTGACACCCTGCTTCAGGCTATTAAGCCCACTGAAATCCATGGCGCTTGGCGCGTCGGCGCTGGGGCGAGGTATATATTGCACGAAAGCCATGGTCGTCCCTAGATGATTTCCAGATCGGCGCGCAAGGCGCCGGCGCTCTTCAGGTTTTGAAGAATGGACAGGAGATCTTGCGGCGTGGCGCCCAAGGCATTCAAGGCGCTGACCACGTCGGCCAGATTAGCGCTTGTTTTCACGCGCTGTATGCTGCCAGCGTCGGAACGCATTTCGATCGACGTGCGAGGAGTGACTACTGTCTCGCCACCGGCGAACGGGGTATCGGGCTGATTGACCTCCATGTCCTGGCTGATCACGACCGAAAGGTTGCCATAGGCGATAGCCGCTTCGTCGATAGTGACGGTGCGATTCATGACCACTGATCCTGTGCGCGCATTGATGACCACTTTCGCGCGCGCCGGCGGCAGATTGATCTGAAGATTCTCCACCTGGGAAAGGAATGCCGCTTGGGCCGCCGGATCTTGCGGGCCGCGCAACTGCACCACGCGGCCATCCAGGGCTGCCGCCGTGTTGGCGCCAAACCTTTTATTCAGAGCTGCCACCATATTCTGGGCCGCGCCGAAGTCGGTGGTATTCAGTTCGAGGTTGATCACGCCGTCGCGCGCATAGCTGGTGGGCACGCTGCGTTCAACGATGGCGCCATTGGAAATAATGCCGCCGTTCAATTGATTGACCTGGACGCTGGAACCGCCGGCCGACGCGCCGGCACCGCCGACCAGAAGGTTACCCTGCGCAAGGGCATAAACCTGGCCGTTCGCGCCCTTCATGGGCGTCATCAACAAGGTACCCCCGCGCAAGCTCTTTGCGTTGCCCATGGACGAGACCACTACGTCGACGGTCTGCCCGGGCTGTGCGAATGCCGGCAGCCTTGCGGTTACGATGACGGCCGCCACGTTCTTGACCTGCATGTTCGTGCCTTGCGGCACCGTCACACCCAGTTGCGACAGCATATTGGTAAGACTTTGCTGGGTAAATGGCGTCTGGCGCACCTGGTCGCCGCTACCGTCCAGGCCGACGACGAGGCCATAGCCGATCAACTGGTTGGCCCGCACGCCCTGAATAGACGCCAGGTCCTTGATTCTTTCGGCTTGCACGGCATTCGCTGCCAGCATGCACAGCGCGCCCAAGACGAGCGTGGCGCCGACTTGGCGTAGAGCGCTGGAGAAATAAAAAGTCAAAGCCGGTACCTTGTCAGAACGGTGAAACATTCAGGAAGAAGCGTTGCAGCCAACCCATGGTCTGCACTTCATCCATCGTGCCCTTGCTGCGGAATTCGATACGCGCATCGGCCACTTGGGTCGATGACACGGTATTGGAACCCGTAATGGAGCGTGGGTCGACGACGCCCGAAAAACGGATGTGCTCGCTGCCACGGTTGATGGCTATTTGCTTATCGCCGGCGATCTGGAGATTGCCGTTGGACAAAACGCCCACCACGGTTGTCGTCAGGGTACCGGAGAACGTGTTGTCCGCCCGTGTGGATCCCTTGCCCTGCGATGCGTTTTCGCCGGTGATGTCGAAGTTTTGCTTCGCGCCGAGGTCAGTGGGCAGGATGGCTGGCGCTAGGCCTACCCCGAAGCCCGCGCTGCCGCTGCGGTCGGTAGTCGTCTGTACGTTCTTGGCCGCATTCGTCTTTTCCTGGATGACGACCGTCACGATATCACCCACGTTGCGTGGACGCCGGTCCTCGAACAACGGATAGTTTCCATAGGCTGTTGGCTGATAAATTGAGCCATTGGCCTGAGCCATGACGACGGGCGGCGGAGGCGGCGGTGCGGCCGTCAGTGGCCCGGTCACCACGGGTTCCGGGGGCACCAAGGCGCAACCGGACAAGACGACCGCCGCCAGGACTGCAACTGCTTGGGTAAGGCGTTTTATCATTTACAGTTGGGTCAGGCGCGCCAGCATCTGGTCGGATGTTGAAATGGCCTTACTATTCATTTCGTAGGCCCGCTGGGTGGTGATCATGTTGACCAGTTCCTCGGCCACGTTCACGTTGGATGTTTCGGTATATTGCTGCAACACGAGTCCTGCGCCGTCCAGCCCCGGCTGCGCAAAATTGGCGGGACCCGACGCATCGGTTTCCACATACAGGTTCTCGCCAGCACTTTGCAGGCCCGTGGGGTTGATGAAGGTGCTCAGCTGCAACTGGCCAATTTCCACATTGGTGCCGGCCGCGCCTGGCTGCGTCACCGACACGGTGCCGTCGCGCGCAATACTGATCGTCAAGGCGTTGTCCGGGATATTGATGGGCGGCTGAATGGGGTAGCCGCCGGCCGTTACCAGCTGACCGTTCTGGTCCACCTGCATGCTGCCGTCGCGGGTGTAGCCAAACGTTCCGTCCGGCATTTCCACTTGCAGAAAGCCCTTGCCCTGAATAGCAATGTCGAGGCTGTTTCCAGTGTCTTTCAGGTTGCCCTGCGTATGGATGCGTTCGGTTGCCACCGTGCGCACGCCCGTACCCAACTGCAAGCCCGAAGGCAGCTGGTTGGCCGCGCCGACCTGTGCGCCCGGCTGGCGTATGGTCTGGTACATCAGGTCTTCGAACACAGCACGGCTGCGTTTAAAGCCCGTGGTGTTGACGTTGGCCAAGTTGTTCGAGATCACATCCATGTTGGTCTGTTGCGATTCCAGACCGGTCTTGGCAATCCATAGTGAGCGTATCATTTCAAATCCTTGACTTTAGCCGTTGGACGACAGTATTGAGTTGGCGCGTTCGGCGTTCGTGCTCGCGTCCTGAATTATTTTCATTTGCATCTCGAACCTGCGGGCGTTGGCGATCATGCCAACCATTGCTTCCGCGGCATTCACATTACTTTTCTCCAGGAAGCCCGAGACAATGCGCACTTGCGGTGAGGCTTGGGCGGCTTGGCCGCCGGCCACTCGAAACAGTCCGTCGTCGCCACGCACCATGGTTTCAGGCGCGGGATTTACCAGCTTCAGCTGCCCCAGATTCTGGATATCGCCGGGGTTGTCGCCCGCGCCCAATGCCGAGATTTGCCCATCGCCAGAAAAAGTGACAATGCCGCGATCGGGAATTTCGACGGGCGCGCCGTCGTTGGACAGCACAGGCAAGCCTTGTTGCGTAACGAGCAAGCCATTTACGTTCACCGCCAGTTCGCCCGCGCGCGTATAGGCCTCGCCTTGCGGCGTCTGGACGCTGAACCAGCCTTCGCCGGTAATGGCAATGTCGAGGGCATGGCCGGTTTCGGCCATGACGCCTTGCGAGAAACTGCTGCCCGGCGTAGCCGTTACCGTGGAGACGCGCGTAGGCAGCCCTGGCTGCCCCACCACGGGAACAGACCGATAAATGGCCATTTGCTCCCGGAAACCGGTCGTACTGGTGTTGGCCATGTTGTTGCTGATGACAGCCTGCTGCTCCAGCACCCGCGCGGCCCCGCCAGCGGCGGTGTAGATGATGCGGTCCATTTACCCGGCCTAGCGCAGGTTGATCAAGGTCTGCAAGACCTGATCCTGCGTCTTGATCGTTTGTGCGTTGGCTTGGTAGGTGCGCTGCGCAATGATCATGTTGACCAGTTCCTGGCTCATGTCGACGTTCGACTCTTCCACAGCCTGGCCCTTGATGGACGCCAGGCTGTTCGTGCCGGGCGTGCCCAGAATTGGCTGGCCGGATGCAGACGTTTCGCGCCAGGCATTGCCGCCCGACGGCTGTAGGCCTTGCAAGTTATTGAAGTCGGCCAGCACCAGCGTTCCGACCGATTTGACTTCACCGTTCGTGTAGCTGGCCACGATGGAACCATCGGCCGCGATTGACATGCTGGTGTATTCGCCGGTGGCGTAGCCGGTTTGCGTAAAGTTGGGCGAGAACGGGCCGCCGAACTGGGTCGAGTTGCCATAGTCGACGGAAAGCGCAAGGTCAGCAGCGGGAGACGCCGCGCCGCCCACATTGGCTACGGTAATGGCAACAGGGGCTGTGGGGGCCAACAAGCGGCCGCCATCGCCAAAACGTAATTGCTGCGAGGCGGGTGTCGTTACAGGATTACCGTCTAGCAGGTAATACGCATCCCACACGCTCTCATTGACGCCAGGAACTGCTTCGCGCTTCGCAAAGTATTGCGTGAACTGATGGGCATTGCCCAGCGAGTCGTAGACGTCCATGTTGAGGGAGTGAGTGAAGCTTGCCGCCACAGCCGGATTGAAGGCAATGGGTGCAACAGGGGTCACGTAAGCAGTGTTCGCTGGGCCGTCAGCGAATGTATTTGCCCCCGAAGCCGGCAAGCCGCCAACAGAGGGTATGCCGCCGGCAACGGTAACTGTTTGAACCGGATCGCCCGTTGTGTAGACGGCATCGGCCGGAGCTGGGGCTGGCGCACCAGTGCTGTCCGTCCAGGCAAAAACCCCACCGACCAAGGTGTAGTAACTTGACGTAGTCACGCCGCCAGTCGTCATCGATACTTGACCGATGACTTCCGCCACCGCATTGCCCGCCAACGGCTTATTCGCATCGAAGTTGGCTTTCGTTGTGATGCCTGTCGTTGCCTGGGGAGCAATATTTCCTACCGGCACCATGATGGGCGTAGGCGTCGTTGCAGCGCCGACGTAACCGGTCAGGCGCTGGCCCTGGGCGTTTACGATGTAATTATCTTTATTCGCAAAGAACTGGCCATTGCGGGTGTAAAGCACGTTGCCGCTCTGGTCTTCAACCCGGAACATACCCTTGGCGCCATCGATGGCCATATCGAACTGGTTGCCTGTACCCGATATGGTTCCGATGGTGAAACGCTGGTTGATGCTGGCCACCTGCACGCCCAGGCCGACGCGCGAACTGGCGTAGACGTCGGCGAACGTGGCGGTGGACGACTTGAAGCCCACCGTGCCCGAGTTGGCGATGTTGTTGCCGATGACGTCCAGTGTTTGCGATGCGGCATTCAAACCGCTTAAGCCTTGTCCGAAACCCATGATATACCTCTTAATTCTTGACTGTGTTAGTAATGCGGCGCGCAGGTGCGTAACCGCCTAGGCTGGTGCTACTGCGCTGCAACTACATTATTTTGCGAAGATCCAGCAAGGAATACTGCCCCGCCAGGCCTAAATCGATGGTCAATCCCTGAGACGTATAAGCCACGCTGCCCACCTTGCCGTACGTCAGTGCGTCGGCCGATACCGCTGCGCCGTTCGCATCTTTGGAAGCAACTTGGAAGGTGTAGGCGCCAGGAGTGACGTTGGCGCCCTGGTCGTCCTTGCCGTCCCATTCGACCGAAATGACGCCGACCTCCTTCGGACCAAGATCCAGCGTGCGCACCGCCTTGCCGGCCGAGTCTGTAATGGTGACCGTGACATTGGCGGAGGGCGAAATGACATCGACCCCGAATGGCGTGGATGCGACGCCATCGTCGGCCGTCGCGCCCACAGAGATCTTCACGCCCGGCACCAGGACTTCCTTGCCGATAAGGCCGGCGGCCTGCATGGATTGCGACACATCCATCTGGCCCGACAGCGCCAGAAGGGTATTGTTCAGCTGATTGATGCCGTTAACCGTGGAAAGCTGGGCAATCTGCGATGTGACCTGCGCGTTGTCCATGGGGTTCAGCGGATCCTGGTTTTGCAGTTGCGTAACCAGCAAGGTCAGGAATCGGTCCTGCGTGTCGCCCATCAGGTTATTTGTGCTGGCGTTGGCGGCCATGGCGGCTGCCGATGCCCTGTCCGTCGAATTGGTAACTGTGCTCACGTAGACTCCGTTATTTAAATGCTTGCGGGTTGCGGCAAGACTTACTGTCCAATCGACAGGGTGCGTGACATCAGGCTTTTTGCCGTATTGATCACTTCGACGTTGGCCTGGTACGAACGCGAGGCCGAAATCATGTTCACTGTTTCAGCCACCACGTCCACATTGGGCATGGCAACGTAGCCGTCGGCGTTCGCCAATGGATTTTTGGGGTCGTACTGCATGCGGGCCGGCGCGTTGCTTTCCACCACGCCCGACACCTTCACACCACCCACGGATTGCGAATAAGCCTGGCCTGGCACCGGATCCATCTTGAAGATGACCTGCCTGGCTTTATACGGCTGGCTGTCTGGGCCGGCCACGCTATCGGCGTTGGCGAGATTGCTGGCGGTAACGTTCATGCGCTGCGATTGCGCCGTAAGCGCCGAACCGGCAATCTGGAAAATGCTCATTTGGGACATGGTGTTCCTGTTTTATCTGATTCAAGCCGCGGCTTATTGCTGCAAGGCAGCCATCATGCTTTTAATACGTGATGAAATCATCATCAGGTCGGTCTGATAACGCATGGTGTTGTCCGCGAAGCTGACCCGTTCGACATCCATGTCGACCGTATTGCCATCAAGGCTGGGCTGCAGGGGCTGGCGGTAAAGCAGCTGGGCGGGATCGGGGCTTACGGCCTGCGCGGGAATATGACGCTGCGAAGTTAGGGCCAGTTGCGTGTCTGGCAAGCGCATGCTGCCGCCCGCCATGGCTTCCTTCAAGACGGACCCGAAATCGAAATCACGTGCCTTGTAGTTGGGCGTGTCCGCGTTGGCAATATTGGCCGATAACACTTCCTGGCGTTGCTGCCGCAGATTGATAGCTGTTTGATAAAAACTGAAGTCTTCGCCGATCCGATCGATCATTTGCCGCTCGCGAGGTAATAATATGCCTGCTGCGCATGTCCGCAGGCACGGGACCAAAACCACGGTCTTTCGCCGTTCGTATACCAGAATAGTAATGGCGGCTCACAATCGGTAAAGTTTGAATTAAGCCACCATTTGTCGTCCAATTCCCCGGATGCCGGCCTACTTCCTTATATAGAATGACGTCATGTTCAAGTTCTTGGCCGCGGCCGCGTTGTTTTCCTGCAGTTTCCTCATGCTATCCCCTGCCTATGCGCAGGGCGCGCCAACGCCACAGCCACAAGCTCAAGTCCAAGACCCAGCCGCCGTCGCAGCGACCGTCGAAGAATTTCTTGTTGCCCAGGCAAGCAGTTACCCGGGTTCGGCCCGGGTCACCGTCGGTGCGCCGCGCATTACCAAACAAGCCGCTTGCGAGGACCTCCAGCCATTTCTCACCAGCGGGCAGCGACTCCGTTCGCGCATGACCGTGGGCGTGCGCTGCGTCGCGCCGCAGGCCTGGACCACCTACGTACAGGCGGATCTCAGCATTCAGGGCTACTTTTATGTCTCCAACCGGGAGATCCAGGTGGGCGACACGGTCTCGCTAAGCGACCTGACCGGGCGCGAAGGCGACGTCTTGCGCTTGTCGCGCGGAGTGATCTTCGATCCCAGCCAGGCCATAGGCTATATTGCCACTCAGCGCATTTCCGCCGGAGCCACGGTGAAGTCCGGTGCGCTGCGCGACCCGAATTCCGTGCAGCGCGGGCAAACGGTGCGCACCGAAGTACGCGGTATCGGCTTCGTGGCGACCGGCGAAGGCCAAGCCATGCAGGGCGGATCCCCCGGCACGCAAATTCAGGTAAAAACCAGTTCAGGCCAAATCGTGACGGGTACCGTGCTCGACGCCACCACGGTGCAGGTGCTGTAACACTAACTCGTGAGCCGTAAGAATGCGTAAAAACCGGCGGCTTACCTAAAGTTTGCCGGGGCGCGGCCGTAAAACAGTCACGATAGAAGTACACTAGATTCCAGTTGCCCGGAGACAGCCTTGAAAATCACATCATCCCCATTAAAAACGCCAGCCGCCCGCAATGTTGCCGGCTCGCGCACCGATGGCGTGAACCAGGCAAACGGGCCCGCTTCCGGCGCGGCTTCCGCTGGCAAAGGCACTGTGGGCCTAAGCGCAGCCGCCCGTCACTTGTCCAACCTGCAAAGCGGCGACGCCGACATCAATGTGGCGCGCGTCAACGAAATTCGCGATGCCCTGGCATCCGGCCAACTCAAAATCGACCCCAGCCGCATTGCCGATGGCCTTATCGCCAGCGTTCGGGATCTGCTGAAGTAAAACCGTTCTTATATGCCCACGACACTGCTTGCGCTACAACGCTGTCTCGACCAGGAAATCGGCCTGGTGCAAGACTTCATCGAAATACTGAAAGCCGAAGAGCACGTGCTGACGGACGCCGGCAATAACGACGGCCTTAGCGCCACAACAGAAAGGAAGAATATTTGCGCCGACCAATTGGCCGCGGTTGCCGAACAGCGCGAGCGCCTGCTCATGTTGCTCGGCTATAACGCCGACTTGGCCGGACTCGATGCCGCCGCCGAGCAGCACACTGCCTTGCTGGCGCCGAAGACCGCTCTATTGAAGTACGCGCAACAGGCCTCTGAACTGAACGCCTCGAACGGCATCATCATCAACACCTTCCTGGCCCACAACCAGAACACGCTCGACACGCTGCGCCGCCTGGCCGGCATCGGCGGGCTGTACGACGCCAGCGGCCGCTCGCAGACCGGCGGGAAGGGCTCGATCAAGAAGATCAAGGCCGGCTAACCGCCATGGCGGCCCGCACCTGGCCGCCATGCATTCAATCCGCCATCATTTCCTTCAGGGCAAAAAGTTTTAGGACCGCGGGCACCATCGTCAACGATGGCAGGCCAGGCTTGCCTATAAGCTTGCCCGCCACGATGCGCAATGAATCGGCCTGCGGATCCTGGCGCGCCTGCCAGGCAGCCAACCCAATTTGCGTTACCGCTAGCGCTTTTCCTATCGACTCAATGTCGTCCCGTGGCGCCAGCGCCTGCCATGCCCTGCCGGCATAACGCATCCCCAGTTTGGCCTCGGCGCGCAGTACCAGCCAGCCAGCAATCGTTTCCGGAGAGGCGGTCGAGGCGAACATGTTGGTCAGGCCGTACAAGGTCTTGATGGTGGCTCCATCGGCCCGATTCACGATTCTTACCGAAAGCAGTTGCAATAACAGCGTGTCTTGCTGGCGGGCGGCAAGTTCAACGGCCTCGCAGGCGACCCATGCGACGGTATCTTCAATCGGCACCCCGGCAACCTCGGTGAGACTTTCCAGATAGACCGGCTTTGCCATGGGCCGGTAATTCAGTGTCTTGCCAAGTGCGCCGACCGTTGTCCCGCTATCGTCGAACTCGATACGCGTGGTGGCCGCGCATTGCGCCAGCCATGAAACATCCAGTGCCGAAATCTTGCGCCAGGCCGCCTGGGTTCCGCCCTCGAAAAAATGGACGAAGGGCAGGCTGGGATGGCGCTGATTCAGCCACTGCACCTGATGGTGCAACGCTTCACCGGGTGTGGGTGCAAGTTGCGCGCTCGCGCCGCATGACGACTGCCATCCATCGGCAAAACTCAGCTGTTGCATTGTGCTTGCCAACGCCTTGCCGTTCGCGGCCAACACCAGCGTAGCGCGCAGAGACCCCCGATTACCCGCGTTGTCGCGGAGTGCAACCTGGTCGTGCAATGCCAGTGCATGCTTGTGGCCGCCATCGGACAAATCGTTCTGCACGACGCGGATCAGATGATCGACAGAAGAGGCAACTGTTGCGGCGTCTTGCTTTGCCGCGGTATACCCGCGCCACAAATCGTACGCTTCAGATGTGGATGTTGTTTCTTCGACATAGGCGCATGCGCCATCCAGGTCGCCCATGGAAAGGCTGGCGCCGCCTTCGGCCGCCATCGATATCAGCCCCGGCAGCAAGCGTTTGCGCCGGCTTTCGGCCGCAGCTGCGTGGCTATTGTCTTCCGGCGCCTTGCTAAGCGACATAAGCGCGGCAAAATCGGCTTCGGTCGGCGCGTATAGCGCGCGGCTTTCCCGGTTATGCACCAAAGCCTGATCGATAAGTTCCGTCGGCTGGAGGAATTGGAGATTTTCCGGGACTTTCTGCCCATTGGACACATAATGGATAGGCAGCTGGAACCGTATGGACGTGTCGAGCGCCGCGCCGAGCCGGCTGGCCTCGTCCACCTTGGTGATGATGCAGCCCTTGAGCGGCGAGCCCCCATCATTCGTATACGTACGCGCGACCTCGTCGAGCGTGTCGCCATGGCTGGAGGCGTTCAGCACGAGAATGCGGTTTACCGTCCGCCCAGCGCCCGCCAACATGGCCGCCTGTTCTGAAATATAACGATCCCGCTGGCTGATGCCGACGTTATCGATAAGTATGGTTTGATCGGGCCTTATCGTCTGTACGACTTGTCGCAACTCGGCTGCGTCTTGCACCACGTGCACAGGCACGCGGAGAATCTGGCCATAAATCTTCAGTTGTTCGTGCGCGCCGATGCGATAGGTATCGGTCGTGATCATGACCAGGCTATCCGGGCCGCTGCGCCTGACGCAGCGTGCAGCAAGCTTGGCGATGGTCGTGGTCTTTCCCACGCCCGTGGGGCCCACCAGGGCCAGCACCAGGCCGGGCGTCCAAAGTTCGTCTTCGTTTTTCAGTACGGGAAGATGGGTAATGAGCTCGTTGCGCGCCCACTGGAAGGCGGCCTTCGCCGCCAGTTGATCGGGAAGGCGCTTGAGCATGGCGCGCAACAATGCCGTGCTGAAACCATAGCCCAGCAACGTCTGGAATAGCGACACGGCCTGCGGGGCGCGGCGCAACTGATTACCCCACAGCAGTTCGTCGATGCGATTTTCCAGCGCACCCCGCATGGCGCCGATCGCGTCCATGACGTCGGCCCCCTGCTCCGGCATTGGCGCTGGCGCTGGCGCTGGCATGCGCGGTGCGGGGGTGGCGGGCCGCATGAGCCGCGATGCGTGAACCTGCGCATGGGCGTGCGCGGGGGCTGGCGCCCGAGCCTGTTGCGGCGCTACGGGCGCACCCGCCTGCGCCGCACTTGCCTCATTTGCGCTGGCCACCGAGGTGGGATCAGTGGCCAGGATTTCAACACCGCCATTGACGCGCTTATTCGATACGATGAGTGCCTCGGGACCAAGTGCGAGGCGCACCTGGCGCAATGCCTCACGATTGGTACTGCCAAAAAAACGACTTATGTTCAAGCTGCGCTCCCGCCTATGACTGCCGTTACACGCAAGATGCGTTCATCGGGTATTTCAACACTGGACAAGACGCCGATCTGCGGGAAATGGTGCCGCAGGAATCGAGATAACGAGGCTCGCAGCACTGGCGGCACGACCAGCACCGTAGCGTCTCCGTTGGCTTCCTGGATTTGTACAGCGCGCTGTGCATCGTTCAAGACGCTTTCCGCCAAGCCGGGTTCGAGCGCGCCGCTGGTCGTCAGCGCCTGGGTAAGCACACGCTCAAGCCGCGCATCGAGACCCATGACCCGCAACTCGATATCCCCGGGGAACCACTGCTGCGCAATAGCGCGGCCCAGCGATACTCGGACCAGCGCCAGGAGTTCGGCCGGATCTGGCCCTGTACCCGCCGGATTCAGGGCAGCCAGGCGCGGCGCATGCTCGGCCAGCGTTTCCACGATCGTGCGCACATCGCGTATGGGTACTTCCTCGTCGAGCAAGCCTCGCAATAGCTTTTGCAACAGCGTAAGCGTAAGCGTCTTGGGCACAAGGTCTTCGACCAGCTTGGGCGCATCGCGGGCGATGTGGTCGAGCAATTGCTGGACCTCTTGACGGCCGAGCAACTGGGCGCCATACCGGTGCATAAGATGATTCAGGTGGGTGGCAATGACGGTGCCGGCATCGACCACGGTATAGCCGGCGATCTGCGCCTGTTCGCGCAGGGCGACATCGATCCAGACGGCGGGCAAGCCAAAGGCCGGATCAGTTGTCATGGAGCCAGGCAACTTCATGGTGACGCCGCCCGGGTCGATAGCCAGCCATTGGCCGGGCGTAGCCGTCCCCTTGCCCACTTCCACCCCCGACAGCAGAATCCGGTAGTCATTGGGCTTGAGCTCAAGATTGTCGCGAATATGCACGACAGGCGGCAGGAAACCCACATCTTGCGCGAACTTTTTGCGCAAGCTGCGTATACGGTGCAGAAGTTCGCCGTTTTGCGCGTGATCGACCAGCGAGATAAGCCGGTACCCCACTTCCAGCCCCAGTGGATCGACCAGAGCGACATCGTCCCACGACGCTTCCGCGGCGGCGGCGTCGACGGCTTCCTGCGCCTTCTGCGGCTCGCTCGCAAGCGCCGCCTTTTCGAGTTGTTGACGCTTCAGTACAACGTAGCCGCCGCCCCCCAGTGCCGCCGCTAGCAACAGGAAAGCAACGTGCGGCATGCCGGGAATCAGGCCCATGGCCGCCATAATGCCCGCCGTGATGAACAATACGTTGGGATTGGCGAACAACTGGCTGACCATTTGCTGGCCGACATCCTGGTCGGTGGCAACGCGGGACACCACCACACCGGCGGCGGTGGATATGACCAAGGCCGGAATTTGCGCGACCAGGCCATCGCCGATGGTCAACAGGGTATAGACGTGTCCGGCCTCGGCGAAAGATAAATCGTGCTGGCCAACGCCTATGATTAATCCGCCGACAATATTGATGACCATGATGAGCAGGCCGGCAACGGCATCGCCGCGAACGAACTTGCTGGCGCCGTCCATGGAACCGTAGAATTCGGCCTCCTGTGCCACTTCCTGGCGCCGCCGGCGGGCCTCGTCTTCGCCTACCAGCCCCGCGTTCAGATCCGCATCGATAGCCATCTGCTTGCCGGGCATGGCGTCCAACGTAAAGCGTGCGCCCACCTCGGCAATACGCCCGGCGCCCTTGGTGATCACCACGAAATTGATGATGACCAGGATGATGAAAACAATGATGCCGACCGCGAAATTTCCGCCCACCAGGAAATGGCCGAAGGCTTCGATAACCTGGCCGGCCGCGTCTGGTCCCTTGTGGCCATGCATCAGGACGACGCGGGTGGACGCAACGTTAAGAGCCAGGCGCAGCAAGGTGGCGAATAGCAACACTGCCGGGAAGGCCGCAAAGTCCAGCGGCTTCTTGGTGAACATGGCGACCAGCAGTATCATCACCGCCAGCGAAATATTGAAGGTAAAGAGTAAATCCAGGATGAACGGCGGCAAGGGTAGAATCATCATGCCCAGCACCATTAGTATCAGGATGGGGCCGGCCATCAGGCGCGCGTACGGCGCCCCGTTGTCCTTGAGCGAAGCAAAAAAACTATTCATTATGCGTGTGTTGCAAGCGTGGTGTGGCCTTCAGGATCGAGCCCGGGCGGGACAATCAGGCTAGTCGGCATTTGAGGTTCTGTCCCCATTCCCATATTCCAGTTACGCAATTGAAAAACCCACGCCAGCACTTCGGCCACCGCGGAATAGAGCTCGGCCGGAATTTCCTGACCAAGCTCCACATGATGAAATAGCGCACGCGCCAACGGCGGCGCGCTTAACACAGGCACTTTGTGCTCGGCGGCTATGCCGCGCACCTTGGCCGCCACCAGCCCCGACCCTTTGGCCACGACCTTGGGCGCCCCGCCCTGGCCCTCTTTATACACGAGCGCCACCGCGTAATGCGTTGGGTTGGTGACGATGACATCGGCGTTGGGCACTTCCGACATCATGCGGCGACGCGCCATGGCGCGCTGCTGCTGGCGGATTCGAGCCTTGACGTGCGGATCGCCATCGCTTTCCTTATGCTCCTGCTTGACGTCCTGCATGGACATCCGCATTTTCTTGTAGTGACTGTAGACTTGCCAAGGCGCATCGATCAGCACGATGAGTATCAGCCCGCCGACGATAAGCGTGCAGCACAAGGCAACCAGCCCCATGCCGGCCGTCAGGGCCTCGGAAGGCGTTGCTTCCATAAGAGACAGCATCTGGTCGCTGTAGTGCCTGATGACCAGCACAGCCACCGTTCCGATGACTCCCGCTTTGGCCAGGGTCTTGACGAGCTCGACCATGGTCTGGGCGGAGAACATCCGCTTGACACCCTTGAGCGGGTTCAGGCGCTCGAACTTGGGCTCCAGCGCCTTGGTCGAAAACATGAATCCGCCCAATAATACCGAGGCAAAAATAGCCACGACGAACAAGACCACGAACAAGGGCGCCAGCACCTGCAAGGCCTGCAGCGCGGAACTGCCGGCGACAGACAACATGACATTGGTGTCTCGCCCCACACGCAAGTCGAACCACAAGCCCGCGCGCAATATACCATTCAGACCGTGGTACATTTGCGCCCCGCCCCACCAGAGCGTCGCGACGCCGGCCGCCAGCAGCAAGAATGTATTGAGCTCGCGCGACCGCACCACCTGGCCTTCCTCGCGCGCCTTTTCCAGGCGCCGGGGCGAGGCGGGTTCGGTTTTCTCGAGGTCGCTGTCCTCTGCCATTTAGTTGTTAACGCATGCGGGGTTGAGTCGGAGGATGATCCAGACCGATTCTAATGGAAACCCTTAGATGCGAATGCGCAAGCAAGGCCGCGAAACACGCTTACTTTACGGCCTCTTCAAAGCCCGGGTAATCGATGCCGATGCGCACGGCGCCCCAACGGCTGCCGCCCACGTCCAGCGGTATGGACAAGTCGGTGACGATCTCGCCCGTGTCGCGCGTGTACGTTTGGCATAACACCCCCGCCGTGTTATTAATGGCGGCCTTGCAAACGGCATCGTCGAAAATGCGCTTGTTGCGCACATGCCGGGTGTCGTGATCGAGGTCGCCCGTGGGTAGACGCGAATAACGCGTGTTGTGGGTGGGACAGTAACCGTTCTTGTCTACCAGCAACGTATAGAACCCACCGGGCAGCTGTTCTAGCACGTAATCCAGAATTTGTGTGAGTTTGTCGTCGATGGCCGTATCGTAGGCGGTATGAAAGCGCGGCGGATTGCTATTGCTGATACGGCGGTACTGAACGTCGAAGATGTCGGTACCGCGCCCGCGCGCCTGTGCCAATAGCGTGGCGCACGCCACTCCCAATTGTTCCAGCGTGCTGACCAGCGAGTCGAAAGGAGTATTGCCCGTACGAAGGGCCGCCAGCATTTCCTGCAAATGCTCCGACTTGGCCCTTACCGCGCCCACCTGGTCGTTCATGGTGACCATGCGGTTCTGCACTTGGGAACTTAGGGAGGCAATGCGCGCGATGGCGGTATTCATTTCCTGATTGGTCACGTTGACCTGCGATACCGTGCTGACGACTTCCTCCATTTGCGCGTCCATGTGGTCGAAGTCTTTGACGAACTGATCGAAATTGCTTGTGAACAGCCTAACCACCTTATCGGAAGAGCTCATGTCCAGGTGGATCTGGTCGGTCTTGTCGCGCGTATCGGCGACAAGGTCGAGAATTTCGCTGGTGTGCTTGACGATTTCGCCCGTTGCCGAATTGACACGTTCGGCCAGCTTGCCGACTTCGCTGGCGACAACGGCAAAGCCCTTGCCCGCCTCGCCGGCGCGCGCCGCCTCGACACCGGCGTTCAGGGCCAGCAGATGCGTTTGCAACGCAATATCCTTGATGAGACGGCTGGTGTCGCCAACCGACTGCGCGCGCATGCTGAGCTGGGTGACCACGCCCGAAAAGACTTCCATCTGCGTTGACACGCGCGCCACGCGCTCGTGCAGCTCGTTAAGCTGCTCGAGCGTTTGGTGCGCCACTTTCATCTGGGTGTGAAACGTGGCGGCGATTTCGTGTACCGCTACCGACGTCTGTTCGGACATGGCGGCGATCTGGCCGCCCCTGGCCGCGAGCCCTTCGGATTCCGACGCCTGTTCCCGAGCCATGTCGCGACAAGCGACGGTTTGCGTTTGCAGCCTGGCGGTATTAAGGGAGATGTCGATGCTGGCGTGGCGCATGGCAACGAATCGGCTGCGCAAGACTGTAAGAAACTTGGCAAGCGGCCAAGCCAGGGGACTGAATGTCCAGGCACGGTCCGACAAGGTTGCCTGCCCGCGGCTAAGCCGCCCGAGCAGCCGCGACACACCCACCGTACGACGGGATATTGGCTTCATTTTTGTCTCCCAGCTTTATAATATTTTTTTTGGCTAGCCCCCAACATCAGGGCGATACTACATTATCAACTTAAGCGCCTCCCGGCAATAGAAAGCCCCACAAAGTGCGGGGCTTTCGGTGAATAAAGGTGCAATGTTGCTAGAACCCTAAACTATCAAGCAAATCGTCCACCTGGTCCTGGCTGGTCACGACATCGACCTTGCCAGCGGGGTTGACGTCCGGACCGTTCAGCAATGAAGCGGCTTCCTCGCGTCGCTCTTGGGGCACGCTATCGATCAAGACCTGGACGAGCTCGGTTTCTATCGCCGATACGACTCCCAGCATCTTCATGATGACCTGACCGGTAAGGTCCTGGAAGTCTTGCGCCATGATGATGTCGAGCAAATTGCTTTGGGAGGCCTGCGTCTTTTCCGGAATGCCCTTGAGCAAGGCCCGGGTATCGTTCACCAGCTCGCGCGCCTGGTCCAGCTCTACCGGCTGTTCGAACCACGCCTGCCAACGAACATCCAGCGCCTTGGCCTCGCGCTGCATGGCTTCCTGCAGCGGCTGCGTGCTTTCGGCCGCATTCAGCACCCTATTGGCCGCCTGCTCGGTCATGCGCGCCACATAGTGCAGGCGGTCGCGGGCGTCGGGAATGGCGTGAGCAGCATCCTTTATGGCCTGATCCAGACCCAGTTCGCGCATGCTTTCGCGCAATGACCGGGTTACCTGGGCAATGCGGTGTATCAGGTCCAGGGGTTGGCCGTCTGCGTCGACAGTGTCTTGCGTGGCACGAATATCCGCGGTTCCCATTCTGTTTTTTCCTTATGCCCCGATTTTCTCGAAGATTTTATTAAGCTTTTCTTCCAGCGTGGCTGCCGTGAAGGGCTTGACAACATAACCGTTTGCGCCCGCCTGGGCCGCGGCAATGATGTTTTCCTTTTTGGCTTCAGCCGTAACCATGAGCACGGGAAGCTTGCTTAGCGCCGGGTCGGCGCGGATATTCTGCAACATGACAAGACCGTCCATGTTGGGCATATTCCAGTCCGATACGACGAAATCGAAATTGCCGTTGCGCAACTTCTCGAGGCCCATGGCACCGTCTTCAGCCTCGTCCACGTTCTCGAACCCCAGGTCCTTAAGCAGGTTCTTGATGATCCGACGCATGGTCGGAAAGTCATCCACCACTAAGATCTTTATGGTTTTCTGTACCACTTAACACTCTCCAAATAAGTAAATAGCCATCGGTCTTCAGTGGGAATCAGACCCGGTGGCCATACGAGCCAGCGCTAGCCAGGATGCGCTCGCTTATTTCCGATAACGGCACTGCGTGGTCCGCAGCCCCAATAAGCAATGCCTCGCGAGGCATGCCAAAAACAATACAACTCGCTTCGTCTTGCGCGAAGGTTATGGCCCCAGCCTGCTTCATTGCCATTAGCCCTAGCGCGCCATCCTTGCCCATGCCCGTCAGTATGACGCCAACGGCGTTCTTGCCCGCCACTTGCGCCGCTGAATTGAACAATACATCCACCGACGGCCGATGCCTATTGACCGGCTCGCTTTCATCGAGCTTGACCACATAGTTTGCACCCGATCGCGCCAGCTTCATGTGGGCCACGCCGCCCGGTGCCAGGTACACGTGGCCAGGCAGGACCCGTTGACCATCCTCCGCCTCGTGGACTTGCACGGCGCATAGATTGTCCAGCCGCTGCACAAAGGAGCGCGTGAAACCCGCGGGCATATGCTGCGTGATCATGATGGCCGGGCTATTTGCCGGCAGGGGCTCCAGCACTTGCCTTATTGCCTCGGTACCGCCAGTGGACGCACCGATAAGCACCAGTTTTTCCGTCGTGGAAAAAGGCTGCGTCAGGCGCAACCGGGGCGTAGCGTCGGTCTTGGGCGCGGACCGGGGCTTGGACGCGGCGGCCGCGCGTATTTTTTCGGCGATCAGGTCGCTGTATTCCATGAGTCCGTCGCGCAGGCCCAGCTTGGGTTTGGTGACGAAGTCGACGGCCCCAAGCTCAAGCGCGCGCAAGGTGACTTCGGAGTTGCGTTCGGTAAGCGACGACACCATGACGACCGGCATGGGGCGCAGCCGCATCAGCCGTTCCAGAAAGTCCAGTCCATCCATGCGGGGCATTTCCACGTCAAGCGTGAGCACATCCGGATTGTGCTGCTTGATAAGCTCGCGCGCGATGAGAGGATCGGGCGCGGACGCCACGACTTCCATATCGGGCTGGCTATTGATGATTTCGGTCATCAGGCCTCGGACGAGTGCGGAGTCATCAACACACAAGACGCGTATTTTCTTCATTGTCATGCTGCTATCAAAAAAGAGTGAAAGACGTTTTATCCGTCTTATGCTGGAACGTACACCGTCTGCCCCTGAAGGCGAAAAGCCTTGGTCAAATACGTGAAGTTCTCGGAATGACCCGCAAACAGCAAGCCGCCCGGCTTCAACGTAGGCGCGAACCGCTCGAGTATGCGCGTTTGCGTCGGCTTATCGAAGTAGATCATGGTGTTGCGACAAAAAATGGCGTCGAATTGGTGCGCGGGCGGAAACGTGTTCGACAACAAATTGAATGTGTTGAACTCGATTAAATCGCGCAACGACGACTTGGCCCGGACCATGCCCGCCCGCCTGCCCATGCCACGCTGAAAGTATTTTTTGAGATATTCCTCGGGAATGGGCTGTACGCGTTCGAGCGAATACATTCCTTCTTTGGCGCGTTCGATGGCGCGAGTATCGATATCGGTTGCGTAAATGGATACGCCTACGTCGGGCTGCATGCACGACTCACGCAGGACCATGGCGATGGTGTAAGGCTCTTCACCTGTCGATGCGGCGCAGCACCATACCGAAAACGGCTTCTTGCGGCTCTTGGCGAACTTCGCAAGAATGTCGAAATGATGCTGTTCGCGGAAGAACGCGGTGTGGTTGATCGTGAACGCATTAACAAAGGCCTCCCATTCTTCCGAAAGGGGATTTTGTTCCAGGTGGTCCAAATATTCCCTGACCGTCGACAAGCCGATGCCCTTGGCGCGAAGCCCCAGGGTGCGCGACGCCATTTCGTGCTTGTGGCTACCTATGACAATACCCGCCCGTGCCTGCAGTATCCTGGCACAGCGTTCGAAATCGTTATGCCCGGCCTCTGCGAGGACAGGCATGGTAAAGATGGACTGCGGTTGTTGCTGAGACATGCATTTTAGGAACGGGCAAGCGCTCCGAGAGATTGCGCCAAGTCTGACGAGTTCGAATCCATGCCCGAAGTTGAATGCCCAAGCTGCGAAGCCGAAACATCGATGACCTCGTTAGTATTGATCTTGAATACGGCCACGGCGTCGATGAGCCGGGTTGCCTGATCTTGCAATGATCCGGCGGCGGCGGCCGCCTCTTCAACGAGCGCGGCGTTCTGTTGCACGACACCGTCCATTTCCGCAACAGCGCGATTGACTTGCTCGATGCCGTCGGATTGCTCGTGCGATGCGGACGATATTTCGCCCATGATGGCGGTGACGCCTTGGACCGAACCGACCACTTCCTGCATGATGTCGCCGGCCTGGCTAGCCTGTTTGGCACCGGCCTTGACCTTGAGCAGGGACTCTTCGATAAGAATCTTGATTTCCTTGGCGGCCTGGGCGCTGCGCTGAGCCAGCGACCGGACTTCGCCGGCCACGACCGCAAACCCCTTTCCTTGCTCGCCGGCACGGGCGGCTTCGACCGCCGCGTTAAGGGCCAGGATATTCGTCTGGAAGGCAATCCCATCGATCACGCCGACGATCTCGACCATCTTCCCGGAGCTTGTGGATATTTGCCCCATGGTCTCGACGACGTCGGACACCGCGACGCCTCCACGCACGGCCACGACGGATGCGTCTTTCGCGAGTTTGTCGGCCTGTTCCGCGTTTTCAGTATTCTGCCGGACGGTGCTGGCCAGCTCTTCCATGCTTGCCGCCGTTTGCTGCAAGGCGGCGGCCTGCTGTTCGGTGCGGCTGCTGAGGTCGGTGTTACCCATGAATATTTCACGGGAGCCCAGGGTGATTTCCTCTACCCCTTCGCGCACCGTACTGACCGTGCGGGTAAGGCTTTCCTGCATTCGTCGCATCGACTCGTACAGGGCGCCGATTTCGTTGCGCGATCTGACATCGATACGATGGGTGAGGTCGCCATTGGCGATATGATCGAAGTGGACGCCGGCAAAGCTCAGGGGACGCAATACCATGCGGCTCAGGAAGGCGTAGGTTCCCACGGCGATCAACAGGCACGCCAGCATTGCCACCGCCACTAATTGAATGACGAGCTCGTATTGGTTGCTGCCCTTCATGTAGACGTCGTCGATGACGCGCTGCTGATACGCGTGCAAACTTCCCAACGCGCTATACAAATCTTCTTCGAGGAATAAGGTGGTGCCGCCCAGGAAGGTGTGATAGGCCTTGATGTCGCCAGTGCTCAACATGTCGAACAAGGGACGGACGCCATCCGACATGAGGATGTCGTAGCTTTCGAGCACGCGCCAGTAGCGGCGCTCTGGATCGGGAACATCTTTTACCAAACGGCGATACTGCTCGAAGCGAGCCGTTGACTTGTCGTATTCGCTTTCTGCCATTGCCAGCAGACCCATCGATTCGGCGCTTAGCGCCGAGGCGGGTTTTGCGCCGTCCGACGTGGATTCGCTGGCAATCGCCTGGGTTTGCTGATCGTTATTCACAACGGAACTGGACACGGTGCGGCCCAGGCCAGTCTGGATATTTTTGTAGTCGTCGATGGCGCCGTACAGGTTAGCGGCCAGACGCTGGTTCTGCACCACCTTTTCCAGGGACTCGTTATTCTGATGCAACGAGAAAACGCCTAATGCCGCTCCGGCGATAAGCATGAGAAGGAAAAAGAACAGCACCAGAATCAGGCTGGTGCGTATTTTCAAGTTGGTGAATAACGACGTCTTGCGCATGCTGCTTGCCTCATATTGTAAGTTTGGAGCGTTATCCAGGGCGACAATGCTCCAGCCGCTTTTTTTATGCCGCGGCTTCTTCCACCAATGCCATTTCTTCGCTGGTCATCAGTTTTTCAATATCGACCAGGATGAGCATGCGTTCGCCAAGCGTGCCGATGCCGGTGAGATATTCCGTGGAAAATGCCGTACCGAATTGCGGTGCGGCGCTGATCTGGGACGGCTGCAACATCAGCACATCGGAAACGCCGTCGACCACCACGCCCACGACGCGAGTCTTGAGATTCAGGATGACGACGACGGTCTGGTGGTTGTACTCGACGGTTTCAAGGTTGAACTTGATGCGCATGTCGACGATGGGAACGATAATTCCGCGCAGATTCGTTACGCCTTTGACGAACGAGGGAACATTCGCGATACGAGTTACGCTCTGGCTGTCGTACCCGCGAATTTCCTGCACCTTGAGGATGTCGATGCCGTACTCTTGTGCGGCCAGCGTGAAGACCAGGTATTCCTGGCCAGTGCTATCGACGTGCTCGGTATTGGACTGGAAGTTGTTGATCATGTATTTCTCCGAAGCTGAAATGAGCCGTTATATAGCCACTTTGTCACGTGTGAACCGCATCAGGGCAAAGACGTCGACGATGAGCGCAACGCTGCCGTCGCCAAGAATCGTGGCAGCCGAAACGCCGGGTATTTTCCGGTAGTTGGATTCCAGATTCTTGACAACCACCTGGTGCTGACCGACTAAGTGATCGACCAGCAATGCGAAGCGAACATCCTGCACTTGCAAGACGACGGCGATGGCCTTGGTAATGTCTTTCTCGGCATCGTCCACCGCGAATACGTTATGCAACGCGACGATAGGTAGATATTCCCCGCGCACCTGCAAGACGTGTTCGGTTTCCGAAATTGCCCGTATCTGGTCGGGCGACGGCTGCATGGATTCGGTCACGTTGCTTAACGGCAATATGAAGGTTTCCTGCCCGACCCGCACCGACATGCCGTCGAGAATGGCCAAGGTCAAGGGCAGAACGATGCGCGTGGTCGAACCCTTGCCCATGCGGGACGACAGCTGGATATGACCGCCCATGCCCTGGATATTGCGTCGCACGACATCCATGCCGACGCCGCGCCCTGAAATTTCGGTGACCTTCTCGGCCGTGGAAAAGCCGGGCGCGAAAATCAATTGCCACAGCTCTTCGTCGGGCGTGTTTTCAGTAACCGCCATGCCCTGGCTCATGGCTTTCTTGAGTATGCGATCGCGGTTCAAGCCGGCGCCGTCATCGGTTACTTCTATAACGATTTGCCCGCCGTGATGCTGCGCCGACAGAGTGATGTTGCCCTCGGGGTTCTTGCCCGCGGCGATTCGTTGCTCGGGCGTTTCCACGCCATGGTCGATACTGTTGCGAACGAGGTGCGTGAGAGGATCGATGATGCGTTCGATCAGGCTCTTGTCGAGCTCGGTGGCCTGCCCTATGGTGGTCAACCGGATGCGCTTGCTCATCTTTGCCGCGCTTTCGCGAACGACACGAGGGAAGCGGCTGAAAACATAATCCATAGGCATCATGCGTATGGACATGACGGCCTCTTGCAAGTCACGGGCATTGCGATCCAGTTGCTCGATGCCATTGAGCAAGCGGTCGTGCAGTACAGGATCGAGCGTGGACGCTGTCTGCACCAGCATGGCCTGCGTGATGACAAGTTCGCCAACCAGATTGATGATTTGATCGACCTTTTCAACGCCTACCCGTATGGTGCTGCTGGCAGCGGCGCTGGCGGGGGCCGCCTTGGCGTCGGCCTTGGCGGCGGCGGCAGGCGCTGGTGCCGCAGGCGCTGGGGATACGGGCTCGGTAACGGCCGGAGCGGCGGCAGCCGGTTGCTGGGGCGATGCGGTAGAGGCCGCTGGTGCGCTCACGGCGGCCGGCGTACCGGCGGCCGGCATACCGGTGGCCGGCATACCGGCGGTCGCCGTACCCGGTACCGCTTGGCGGTCGATGCTGACCTGATCGTCGTCGACGATGAAGCAGCAAACGGCTTCCAGGTCGCTGGCGGACGCGGTGGTGTCCAGCCATAGCGCCAGCGATGTTTCTGTGCTTTCGCGGTGCAGGATGTCGCCCAGCAAGGCCATTTCGGCCGCCAGCGATTCCGCATCCCTTTGGTTTAGATTGCTTAAACGCACGCGTAGCGGAAGCTCGTCGTCTTCAGACGAGGCCGGATCCGAAGCACTGATTGCGTCAGCGGCTATTGGAGCCGTGGGCTCAGCCGTTGGGGCCGGCGCCTGCGGCACGGCCGCCGCCGGGGCTCCGCCCTTTTGCTCTTGGGCCAACTGGCGCAGCTGGGCGCAAATGCGCTCGTACGAAGACGCGTCGGGTTCTTGGGAATTGCGGTAGGCTGTTACTTGCTCTGTCAGCACATCTTTGGTTTCCAGGAAAAGGTCGATCATGTCTTTGCGCAGCGACATTTCACCGCGGCGCATGAGATCGAGAAGATTTTCAAGCAAGTGCGTGGTTTCCGCCAACTGACCGAAACAGCCGAACGTGCCTGCGCCGCCCTTGATGGAGTGCGCGGCACGAAAGATGGCGTTTAGATCGTCGATATCCGGGTTGTCGATATCGACACCAAGCAGCAAGCGCTCCATGTCGGCCAGCAACTCATCCGCCTCGTCGAAGAATGTCTCGAAAAACTGACTCAGGTCGACGCCGACGCTCATGGTTGCTTCCTTTTACTGTAACGCTCTGTCATCTGGATGTTCCGCAATGGTCCGCCGGATAGGTTTATTGAACGGCCGGCACGGACGGAACGACCGACATGCCGGGCCTGGTTATTTGCGGCGGTGTTGCTGGTTCTATCATGTCTTGCAGGTCGAATTCGGTCGTGCCGGACGCGTTCTGTTCGTCGATACGGCGCTGTGCGCGCCGATTCAACACCACAATGCTGATACGGCGGTTAACGGCAGCACTGGGCTTATCTTTAACCAGGCTGATGGACGAAGACAAGCCCAGTACCCGCGCAACCTTAGATTCATCCATGCCGCCCGCCACTAATTCTTTGCGTGCCGCATTGGCCCTGTCCGCGGACAATTCCCAGTTGCTGTACTCGCGCTCGCCGGTGGCGTATTGCAGGGCATCGGTATGGCCTGCCACGCTAAGGTTGTTAGGCAGCTTGTTGAACACGGGTCCGAGTTCGCGAAGTATGGCGCGCATGTATGACTGCACCTGCGCGCTGCCCGTCGTGAACATGGGGCGGTTGTGCTTGTCGATGATTTGCACGCGCAAGCCGTCCGGCGTCATATCGAGCAAGAGCTGCGGCCGGAACAACGACAAGATCGGGTCGGTTTCGATCAGTTGCTCGAGCTCGGCCTTCAGGTCTTCCAGGCGCTGCGTGTCGCGGAGGTCTCCTTCGGACTGGGAATCGCTACGCGGCGGAATGGGGGCAATATTGGGGACAATGCTTGGCGCGCCGCCAGGTATAACGCTGCTGCTTGGGTCGTTGTTCGGCCCGCCGCGCACTGCTTCCATGAGGGGCATACGGAAGTACTCGGCAATTTTCTTGAGTTCGTCCCGGGGCACCAATGACAAAAGCCACATGACCAGGAAGAAGGCCATCATGGCGGTCATGAAGTCGGCATAGGCGATTTTCCAGCTGCCGCCATGGTGGGCAGTTGCCCGCCGGCGTGGGCGCCGTACGACGATACGCGGTTCGGACTTGCTCATTTATGTACCCGCTACGCCTTTTTGCCGCTGCTGCGGGTTTGACGCACATGGTCTTCGAGTTCCATGAATGAGGGACGTACGTACGAGTAAAGTACCTTGCGGCCGAATTCGACGGCGAGCTGGGGAGGATAGCCGTTCATGCTGGCCAATAGGGTGACCTTGATGCATTCCAGCACTTTGACGGACGACACCGTATGCCTTTCCACCGAGGCGGCAAGCGGCGCAACAAACCCATACGCTAGCAGAATGCCCAGGAAGGTTCCCACCATGGCTTTGGAAATCAGGTCGGCCAAAATGGCGGGTGGCTGGTCGACCGCCGCAAGCGCCTTGACGACGCCAAGCACGGCAGCCACGATACCAAATGCGGGCAAGGCGTCTGCCACGGCGCGCAACGCATGGGCCGGAACATCGCGTTCGTGATGATACGCTTCGATTTCCTGATCCATGAGCGTTTCGATTTCATAAGAGCTCATATTGCCACTGACCATAAGACGCAGATAGTCGGTGATGAATTCCATGATGACCGGGTCATTCATGACTAACGGATAGTCGTTGAATATGGGGCTGTTCTGCGGCTCTTCGATATCGGATTCGATGGCCATCAGGCCATCGCGACGTGCCTTGTTCAGCAATACATACAAAAGCGCCATGAGTTCCATATACAGTTCGCGGCTGTAAGGACTTTTCTTGACGATCAGCGGCATGGCGGTGCCCAGCATTTTCATGGATTTGCCGCTATTGGAAGCCAGATATGACCCCAGTGCCGCTCCGCCGATAAGCACGAACTCGAATGGTTGGTACAGGGCGCCCATGCTTCCGCCCATGGCAACGAAACTGCCGAAAACGGAGACGAAAACGATTACAAATCCAAGCAGTATGAACACGGATACGCCCTAGTTAAACAGATGCTGCATATGATCGCCTATTCGGCCAAATGTAAAAGCTTCTTTCAGAGGGGCTTTTTACGGCTAAATCCCGGCTCTGCCGGGATATCGGGCTGGCTGGGGGCCGCTTCGGGCAGCGCCCGGGCCTTTGCGGCGGCCGATGCGCGCGCGCGAGTCTTACCGGCGCGCGGCGGTGGCCGGCATATGGCACAGATAAAGCCCTTCTGGGGATCATGAGCATGGGCGACGAAACCGCCCTGGCAACGCTCGCAGTGCGACAGCTGCACCATATTGCTGTCGAAAAAGCGGATGAGCATCCAGGCGCGCGTGAAGCTGAGCACGGGCTCGTCGCTGGTTTCCTCGGCTCGCCCCGCGGACGCCTGCTCGAGATAGAGACGGTAAGCATCCACCAGCGCGCGCGATTTTTTGGACGGCGTATGCGTGTCCATGTATGAGTACACGCTATAGAACAGGCTGGAATGAATATTCGGCAGCCAGGTCATGAACCAGTCCACCGAGAAAGGCAGCATTCCCTTGGGTGGGGAACAGCCCCTGACTTCGCGATATAGCCGGGCGAGGCGATCGTAGCTTAGACTGGTTTCGGCCTGAAGCACCTGCAGTCGCGCGCCCAGCTGTATCATCTCGGACGCAAGAAGGATTTCCTCCGCCTCCCTGGCGACGCTTTTAGTGGCCATGATCGCTTGACTCCGCCCTGCGCCTAAGCCGGCTGCTGGGTCGCGCGCTGGGCCAACAATATGGTTGAATGCGCCTGTTGCAGCACACCGCCCAGCACATCCTGGGTAAGCGTGGAAAGAAGATCGTAATCGTTAAGCCGAAAGCCACAAAGCAGGGAACTCGAGCCAGCCAGCTTCACAAGCTGTGCCGGGGACAGACGCAACACGATGTCGGCAACGTCGGCTCCGAAACCAAGTCGGAACATGCCGGTGGCATAGTTGTCGCGCAGCAGACGCTGGGCAAGCATTAGGTACGACAAATTTACTTCACGAATGTCGTTCAATGCCGAATTGTCCGTTACGGGCATCTTGCCCTCCTTAATAATACAAATAATTACTGTGCTAGCAAAATGTGTCAAATGTATCGGTAGCGGCACTCCGCAATGTATGTCATTGTAACTTACAAAAAGCACAGCGAAACCGTGATCTGCATGTTATTTTTGAATATACCGTAAACAAATAGTATCAAACAACCCTGAAGGTTTGAATGACAGACCGCAAGAAGTTACAACATATAAGCAGATTTCTTTTCGCCGCTTACATTAAATTGTAATAAAACAACTAACCTAAGAATCACATGAGCTTGCTCGCGGTCCTCCCTGACGGCAGAATAGGAATATGCTTACATACCGGCCCTCTATTGTTCGCTTATGTCTGTGCACCTTGTCATGCGTGGCGGCCCTGTTCGTCGCTGGTTGCGCTGGTACACGGCATCCCGACACCGGGTCCAATGACGTTTATGCCGCAATGCCCCGCATCGTATTGGACGCAAGGAACCGGAACGAGGTCGTCATGACGGCCATGGCTCTATTGGAATCGCACTACAAATATGGCGGCACGCACCCATTGCACGGGTTCGATTGCAGCGGCTTGGTCGCCTACGTGTTCAATAACGCGGCCAGCCAGCCGTTACCGCACAATACGGCCCAAATCGCCAAGCTTAGCCGGCCGGTGGCGCGGCACGAATTGAAGGCCGGAGACTTCGTGTTCTTTAATACATTGAACCGGCCCTTTTCGCACATGGGGATTTATATTGGGGACCAGCAATTCATCAACGCGCCTTCCACCGGCGGGCGCGTGCGGATCGACACGCTGGCGAATCCCTATTTCGCCGAACGTTTCGAGTCGGCGCGTACCCTATTCGGTGCGTAGACCGGTCAGCCCGGCAGGCGAAGATAGCGTTCCGTCAGCTCGAGAAACTGAGCCAGGCACGGGTCGCGACCCGTTTCTTCTTGCATGATGCTTGCCACGGCAGGGGCCGTTGCCGCGGCCAGCCGCGCATCGAGGAACAGCAAACGAGACCGCCGGGCCAGTGCGTCTTCCACCGTGCGCGCATATTCATGGCGCGCCGCAAAGCGGATCATTGCGGCGCTTAAACCGGGCGCGAGCTCTATATTGTTGCCCGGAAGAGAGCCGACCCAACCCGCTTCGGTACCGTAGGCCGCCATGCCTGGGGGTTCGGCCATGGAAGCGCGCGCTTCGCCGTTGGCCGATGCGCCGACCAACAGAAAGTCGTTGGTTTCCGACGGAGGCAGACGGCCAAGCAGCGCGCGTTCAACGCATTTATCCAGCACGTCTTCCGCCATGGCGCGGTATGTCGTCCATTTGCCGCCAGTGACAGTAACGAGGCCGCTGGGACTGACCAGCACGGTATGTTCACGGCTTAGTTTTTTCGTGCCGCCCGGCAGTTCATTCGAAGGGGGCCGAACCAGCGGACGCAGTCCCACCCAGATGCTCTTGACGTCGGCGCGGGTCGGCGCGCGGCGAAGGTACTTACCGGCCTCTCCCAGAATAAATTCCACTTCGGCGGCAAACGCTTCTGGTTCGCGCGCAAGATCCGGGCGCGGCGTGTCGGTTGTTCCCAATATGACTTTACCCAACCACGGTACGGCGAAGAGGACGCGGCCATCGTGGGTCTTCGGTACGAGCAACGCATGGTCGCCCGGCAGAAAACGGCGGTCCACCACCAGATGAACACCCTGGCTGGGCGCAACCATCGGTTGGGTAGCGCGACCGGTCGCCGAGCCATCCATTTTCCGGATGTCGTCTACCCAGACACCCGTCGCGTTCACGACACACTTGGACTTTACGGTGAAGACTGTGCCAGTTTCGGCATCCTGACAACGTACTCCCGCCACTTTACCGTTGTCGTGGAGCAGCTCGGTGACAGCGCAATAATTCATCATCAGCGCGCCTTGCGTTGCCGCGGTGCGAGCCAAGGCCACGGCCAGGCGCGCATCGTCGAACTGCCCGTCCCAGTACTTCACGCCGCCCTTCAACCCTTGCGGATTCACCCCGGGCAAGCATTGCGTAGCCTGTGCCGCAGTCAGGAATTGCGTGGTCCCGAGGCCAGCCTTTCCAGCCAGCGCGTCGTACATCTTCAGGCCCACGCCATAAAACGGCATCTCCCAACATTTGTAGCTGGGCATGACGAACGGCAATGGCCGGGCCAGATGGGGCGCATTGTGCAATAAGGTCGATCGTTCGTGCAGCGCTTCCCGCACCAGCGCAATATTGCCCTGCGCGAGATAGCGCACGCCTCCGTGTACAAGCTTGGTAGCGCGCGACGAGGTTCCCTTGGCGAAGTCGTGCGACTCGAGCAAGACCACCGATAAGCCTCGCAGGCTTGCATCCAGGGCGACGCCAAGGCCGCTGGCGCCTCCGCCGATGATGATGAGGTCGACAGCCCCCAGGCCGGCCAATAACGCGAGGTTTTGCGATCGGTCCGAGGGTTGCGGCGTAACGGGAGTGTTCATATAAAGGAAGCCTATCGTTCAAAGCAGCGTAAGTGTAGAGCAGCCACCAGCACTTGCCGCCTTGAATCGGGCTTATTTCACCCTGCCCTCCTTCCATGCGCCAACCAGCGCCTCGTAAGCCACGGTTTCGCCCTTGGGACTTTCGTTCGCCAGCTTTTTCCAGGGCGCCTGATCGTCGCTCAGCCATTTCGCGGGATCGCTCTTGGCGTTGAGCTTGGGCGCGCACTGGCTCATGCCTGCGCGCTCCAGCCGCGCCATGACGGCATCCATTTCCTCGGCCAGCGTATCCATTGCCTGCTGCGGGCTCTTTTCAGCGGTGATGGCGGTCGCTACATTCTTCCACCACAGTTGCGCCAACTTCGGGTAATCGGGCACATTAGTTCCCGTGGGTGTCCACGCCACGCGTGCTGGACTACGATAAAACTCAATCAGGCCGCCGTATTTATTTGCGTTCTGAGTGAAATAATCGCTATGGATATCGCTGTCGCGAATAAAAGTCAGTCCAACGATGGACTTCTTCAGCGAAGCGGTCTTGGATGTCACGAATTGCGCATACAACCATGCCGCTGCCACTTTATTGGGGTCGTGATCTTTGAAGAAACTCCACGAACCAACGTCCTGGTAGCCATTCTGCATCCCGTCCTTCCAGTACGGCCCATGCGGCGCGGGCGCCATGCGCCATTTGGGCGTGCCGTCCTCGTTGACCACCGGCAAACCCTTCTTGGTCATATCCGCCGTGAACGCGGTATACCAGAAGATCTGCTGGGCGATATGGCCCTGCGCCGGCACCGGACCCGCTTCGCTGAATGTCATGCCCTGTGCCTCTTTAGGAGCATATTTCTTCATCCAGTCGATATATTTCGTGAGCGCATACACGGCGGCCGGCGAGTTGGTGGCACCACCCCGCGCGACGGAAGCGCCCACGGGCGTGCACTTGTCGTCGGCTACCCTTATGCCCCACTCGTCGACCGGCATCCCGTTAGGCGTGCCCTTGTCGGCAGTGCCAGCCATGGAAAGCCAAGCATCGGTGAAGCGCCAGCCCAATGAAGGGTCCTTCTTGCCGTAATCCATGTGGCCGAACACTTGTTTGCCGTCGATGGTTTTCACGTCGTTGGTGAAGAAGTTGGCGATATCTTCGTAAGCCGTCCAGTTCACCGGCACGCCCAGGTCGTACCCATACTTGGCCTTGAACTTGTCCTTCAAGTCTTGCCGGTCGAAGAGGTCGGCGCGGAACCAGTACAGGTTTGCGAACTGCTGATCCGGCAATTGGTAAAGCTTACCATCGGGGGCTGTCGTGAACGAAGTGCCGATGAAGTCCTTGACGTCGAGGTTGGGGTTTGTGTATTGCTTGCCATCCCCGTTCATATAATCGGTGAGAGGCATGATTTGGCCGTATCGATAATGGGTACCGATCAAATCCGAATCGGACACCCAGCCATCGTAGATAGAGCGGCCCGACTGCATGGACGTCTGCAACTTTTCGACAACGTCGCCTTCCTGGATCAGGTCGTGGTTTACTTTAATGCCCGTTATTTCGGCGAAGGCGCGGGCCAGTGTCTTGGACTCGTACTCGTGAGTGGTAATGGTCTCGGATACGACGGAAATTTCGTTGACGCCCTTTTCCTTCAGCTTCGCCGCGGCGTCGATGAACCACTTCATTTCCGCCAACTGCTGATCCTTATTCAGCGTTGAGGGCTGGAACTCGTTGTCTATCCATTTTTGGGCCTCGGCTTCACCTGCAAACCCCTGGCCGGAAAACAGGCAACTTATGGCAAATGCCAGTGCAGTACGACGAAATAACATGGCGGTCTCCTAGGTAGAACGTGTCCCCGCGTTACTGTCCTGCCGCATCGATCCAGGGGGATTTCAGATCGCGCAACAAAAGCCGCTTAGCCCTTGCGCAAGAAAACCGCAAGAACGACCATCGACACCACAAAGCTGACCCAGATGCTGGGCTCTTGTTCCAGCGACAACCACTGCGCCAGTTTTTCACTTAGGCCAAGAAAGCCCAGATTGATATAGGCGGCGACGAGCAGGCCCATGAACAATCGGTCTCCGCGCGTCGTCGGGATAGGCAGAAAGCCCTTGCGCAGCGTGGTGGGACGCTTGATTTCCCAAACCGTCATGCCCACCAGCATGAGTCCGATACACGCAAAGAACACTGCGGTCGGTAAGGTCCACACCATCCATGCGAGCATTTCTTCTCCTTAGACGCGGCCCATGGCAAAGCCCTTGGCGATGTAGTGGCGCACAAACCAGATGACGATCGCCCCCGGAATAATGGTAAGTGTTCCCGCAGCGGCCAGCGTGGCCCAGTCCATGCCGGAGGCCGAGACCGTTCGCGTCATGGTGGCCACGATGGGCTTGGCGTTGACGCTGGTCAGCGTGCGGGCCAGCAAGAGCTCCACCCAACTGAACATGAAGCAGAAGAATGCGGCGACGCCGACACCGGCCTTGATCAGGGGAAGGAATATGGTCAGGAAGAACCGGGGAAAACTGTATCCGTCGATATAGGCGGTCTCGTCGACTTCACGCGGAATGCCGCTCATGAAACCTTCCAGTATCCAGACCGCCAGCGGAACGTTGAATACCAAGTGGGCCAGGGCCACGGCCCAATAGGTATCCATCAGGCCCAACGTGGAATACAGCTGGAAGAACGGCAATAAAAACACGGCGGGCGGGGTCATGCGATTCGTCAGCAGCCAGAAGAACACATGCTTGTCGCCCAGGAATTGATAGCGCGAAAATGCATAGGCCGCGGGCAATGCCACCGTTACCGACATGACCGTGTTGAGGACCACATAAATAAGGCTATTGATATAGCCGCTATACCAGGATGGGTCGGTGAAGATCGTTTTGTAGTTGTCCCACGTGAAGTTTTCCGGCCACAATGCAAAGCTGGACAAAATGCCTTGATTCGTCTTGAAGCTCATGTTGACCATCCAGTAAATGGGCAGCATGGCAAAGATGAGGTACAGGACAAGAAAGATACTGCGTTTGCGAAAACGGGTCTTCCTATTCATGGCCATGCCCCTTGTCCTGCGTGCCCACGCGCAGCATCCAGTTGTACAAAATGAAGCACAGCAGCAGAATAATCAGGAAGTAGATCAGGGAAAAGGCCGCGGCTGGGCCGAGATCGAACTGGCCAACGGCCTTCTGCGTCAGGTATTGGCTAAGAAACGTCGTGGCATCGCCAGGTCCGCCGCCTGTCAATACAAATGGCTCTGTATAAATCATGAAACTGTCCATGAAGCGCAGCAAGACTGCAATCATCAGTACGCCGCGCATCTTGGGCAGCTGTATGTACCGAAAGACCGCAAATTTGCTGGCTCCGTCGATGCTGGCCGCCTGGTAATACGCGTCCGGAATGGATCGCAGGCCAGCAAATGCCAGCAACGCCACCAGCGGCGTCCAGTGCCACACATCCATCAGCAAGACGGTCAGCCAGGCATCGGTGGAATTGCTGGCGTAACTGTATTCGATCCCCATGAGCGCAAGCGCATGGCCCATCAGCCCGATGTCAGCGCGACCGAATATCTGCCAGATCGTCCCGACGACGTTCCAGGGAATGAGTAGCGACAATGCCACCAGCACCAGCACGGCGGACGATTTCCAGCCAGCGGCGGGCATGGACAACGCAAGAAAAACACCTAGTGGAATCTCGATGACAAGTACCGATAGCGAGAAAACCAGTTGACGAACCAGGGCCGCGTGCAGATCCTGGTCCCGCATCACGGCGGTGAACCACTCGGTACCGACAAAAACCGCGCGGGTCGGCGAAATGACATCCTGGACAGAATAATTGACGACCGTCATCAACGGCAGGACCGCTGAAAAGGCGACGCATAGGCACACCGGGAGGATCAGCCACCATGCTTTGTGATTGACGGGCTTGAGGGACTGGCTCATGCAATAAGCTCCTCGTCTTCATAAAAACATGTATGGGGATCCAGAAGCACCAGTCCCACCGTTGACCCGGCCGTGGGCAGCTCCTGGTTCAGATCCAGGCGCGCGCGTATTGTCTGCGCATCGACGCGAGCCGTCAGCAGTTGGCACACGCCAATATCCTGCACTTGATTGATGGTGGCACGCACCGCGCCTGGCTGGTCGGGTTGCGCCAGCCGCGTGTACTCAGGGCGTATACCCAGCTTGGATGCGCCCGCCGGCACCGCCATGCCGTTGGGCACCGTCACTGCTTGCCCCGCGACCTCCAGAACGCCGTGCGCAAAGCTGCAAGGCAGCAGGTTCATGCCAGGCGAACCGATAAAGTGCCCGACAAATGTGTGGGCGGGCCGCTCGAAGAGCGCTTCAGGCGTCCCCGCCTGCACCACCTTGCCCCGCGACATCACCATGATTTGTTGGGCAAAAGTCAGCGCTTCTATTTGGTCGTGAGTGACATAGATAAGCGTAAGCTTGAGTTCGTGATGAATTTGCTTGAGCTTGCGGCGTAATTGCCATTTGAGCTGCGGGTCGATGACGGTCAGGGGTTCGTCGAACAAAACAGCCGACACATCGGCGCGCACCAGGCCGCGGCCCAGGGAAATTTTCTGCTTGGCGTCGGCCGTGAGGCCGGCCGCACGCTGATCCAGCTGATGGCTGAGCTCAAGAATTTCGGCGATCTGGCCAACGCGCGCCTTGATCTGCGCGGGCGGCACCTTCCGGTTGCGCAGAGGAAACGCCAGGTTCTCCCCTACCGTCATGGTGTCGTAAACGACAGGAAACTGAAATACCTGCGCAATGTTGCGCTCTTGAGGCGTTGCGGCAGTCTTGTCGACACCGTTGAACTTTACGCTTCCCTGAGATGGTGTGATCAGCCCGGAGATAATATTCAGCATGGTTGTCTTGCCGCAGCCCGAGGGGCCAAGCAAGGCATAGGCGCCACCGTCTTCGAACGTGAGCTTGAGCGGCAGCAAGGCGTAGTCTTCTTCCTTTTCAGGATGCGGCATATAGGCATGGGCCAGATCCAGGTCGATTCGAGCCATGTCAGTATTTCCCTGCGGGCGTTGGGGCCAGCACCAGATCGCCGCCGCTATCGAAGACGAAGGCGGCGGATGGCGAGAAATATAGCCGCATGCCGGCGCCGATGGAGAAGTGATGCACACCGCCGGCGTGAGCGACCAGACTGCCGATATTGCTGTCCATATGGATAAATGTGTCGGAACCCGAAATCTCGGCCAATTGCACTGTGCCCTGGACAGCAAGGTCACCGGGGCGTTCGCGCAAACGCAGCGCATTGGCCCGCAAGCCGACGGTAACAGCGGCTTCGCTTTCAGCGCGGACATAGGGCAGGTCCAGCGGAATTAAGACGGCGCCGGGCAACTTCACCCCCCCTACTGCCCTGGAGGCGGCAATAAAATTCATTGGCGGATCGCTGAATGCGCGCGCCACTTTTACCGAACACGGATTATGGAAGACCTCGGTGGCTCGCCCGTATTGCAGCAGCCTGCCACGATCCAGGACAGCCGTATAGCCGCCCAGCAACAAGGCTTCGCCCGGCTCGGTAGTGGCGTACACAATCGTGGAGCGGCCGTCGATGAATAGCTGGCCGAGCTCCTCGCGTAGTTCTTCACGCAGTTTGTAATCCAGGTTGACCAGGGGCTCGTCGAGCAGCATCAGGGGAGCGTCCTTGGCCATGGCGCGGGCCAACGCCACGCGTTGCTGTTGACCCCCGGATAGTTCGGACGGCAGACGATCCATGAACATGCCGATGCGCAGCTTGTCGGCCAGGACGCGCACCCGCTGGTCTATATTCTTTTCGCCGCGCAAGGCCAGAGGCGAGGCGATGTTTTGCCTAACGGTAAGCGACGGGTAATTGATGAACTGCTGGTACACCATGGCAACATTGCGCTTGCGTACCGAGTGGCCCGTGACGTCGCGATCGTCGACGAATACCTTGCCGCTGGACGGCGCATCGAGGCCTGCCATGATGCGCATGATACTGGTCTTTCCCGCCTGCGTCGCACCTAGCAAAACGGTAAGGGCGCCCGCATGGGGAACAAGACTGGTTTCGTAAATCCAGTGTTCGCTTCCCACGTTCTTGCTGATGCCCTCTAGCCTCAACTGCATGGACAGCCCCCGTTCACCGAGTTCTCTTCTGCGCATTATTGTTCGTTTTTAGCGCATATTCCCTTGATGAAAACCCTAGGATCGGTTCCTTTTGTTTCGCAGTAAATTCCTTATTGTTCTCTGCCGGCACTGAAATGAATCCGAATCCACGCCAACTCAAACTCCTGCAACACGTAAATGAAAGCCACTACAGCTCGGTCGACGAGTTGGCCACCCATCTGTGCGTTACGGTCCAAACCGTCAGGCGCGATGTGCAACGCTTGTCCGAGGCCGGACTATTGGCGCGGTTCCATGGCGGTGTACGCCTGCCCGCCTCCACCATCGAGAACATCGGCCATCATCAGCGCGAGGTCCTGCATGCGGAAGGCAAGCGCCGGATTGCACTGGCGGTGGCACGCGCCGTGCCCAATAACTGCTCGTTGCTAATCAATATCGGGACAACGACTGAAGCGATCGCCAAGGCGTTGATGCAGCATACGGGCCTGCGAGTGATCACCAACAACATTAATGTGGCTGCCATATTAAGCCGCAATCCAAACAGCGAAGTCATCGTGGCCGGCGGCGTGGTGCGCCCCAGGGACTATGGCATCGTCGGCGAAGCCACAGTCGATTTCATTCGTCAATTCAAGGTGGACATTGCGCTGATCGGCATTTCCGGCATCGAGTCCGACGGGTCGCTACGCGACTATGATTACCGCGAGGTAAAGGTCTCGCAGGCCATCATTTCTCACGCCCGAGAAGTTTGGTTGGCGACCGACGTCAGTAAATTCAACCGGCAAGCCATGGTGCATGTGGCGCAGCTTGCTCAGGTGGACAGGCTGTTTACCGATGCCCCTCCGCCGGAGCCTTTTCCCGACATCCTGGCGCAGGCGCAGGTAAGATGCGATGTGGCACTTTGATGCCGCCCGACCGACTCCCCGTGGCCTACCATGACATATCTACTCGCACTCGATCAAGGCACCTCCAGCTCACGCGGTATTGTGTTCGACACACGCGGAAAAATAGTTGCAATAGCCCAAGAAGAACTTACCCAGCACTATCCTGAAACCGGATGGGTGGAACACGACCCAATGGAGATTTGGCGTACGCAGTTGGCAACAGCGCGCGACGCCATCGCCCAGGCAGGCCTGCTGGCCGGCGACATCCACGCCATCGGAATTACCAACCAGCGCGAAACCACTGTGGTCTGGAATCGCAAGACAGGACTACCCATTTATAACGCCATCGTCTGGCAAGACAGGCGCGCCGAGCCCGCCTGCGCCGCGCTGCGCGAACAAGGCATGGACCAGGTCATATTGCAGAAAACCGGCTTGCGCGTCGACGCCTATTTTTCAGCTACGAAACTTCAGTGGATACTCGACCATGTGCCCCAAGCCCGCGAGCAGGCGCGCCGGGGCGAACTTGCCTTCGGGACCGTCGACAGCTGGCTGATATGGCAACTGACCAACGGCAAGGAGCACAGCACCGACGTGACGAATGCCTCGCGCACCATGCTGCTCAATGTCCATACCAACCAGTGGGACGCCGACCTGCTGCGCGCGCTCGACATCGAGGCGTCACTCATGCCGGAAGTCTTGCCTTCTTCGGGCGAATTCGGCAACGTGGCGCCCGAACACCTGGGCCATGCCGTGCCCATTTGCGGTGTCGCCGGCGACCAGCAAAGCGCCCTCTTCGGCCAGGCATGCTTCACCGCGGGCATGGCCAAAAATACGTATGGCACCGGCTGCTTCATGTTGATGCACACTGGCAATAACTTCCAGCTTTCTGAAAATGGGTTGGTGACCACCAGTGCCGCGCAAACCGGACCCGAATCCGAGTTCGCGCTGGAAGGCAGCGTATTTGTGGCCGGCGCGGTCGTTCAATGGCTACGGGACGGTCTGGGGGCATTCAACAAAAGCAGCGAAGTCGAGGCGCTGGCGCTTACTGTTCCCGATGCGGGCGGCGTAAAGTTTGTGCCTGCCTTCACCGGACTGGGCGCGCCGTACTGGAAGCCGCAAGCCCGTGGCACCATCACCGGTATTACGCGAGGCAGCACAATGGCGCATATTGCGCGCGCGGCCCTGGAAAGCATCGCCTATCAAAGCGCGGCCTTGTTGCTTGCCATGAGCCGCGATGCCACGGCGGCGGGCGCCGCGCCATTGACCGAACTGCGTGTGGACGGCGGCGCCAGCGTGAACGACTTGCTGATGCAATTCCAGGCCGACCTCCTCGGCATTCCCGTCGTGCGCCCCACCATGGTGGAAACCACGGCGCTTGGCGCCGCTTACCTGGCGGGGCTGGCCAGCGGCGTATACACGGACAAGCAGGCACTGTCGGCACTTTGGCAACAAGAGCGCCGCTTCACGCCCCAGTTGCCCAGGGCACAGGCGGAAGCGCTGATGCAGGAATGGGAGCATGCGGTCCGCCAGACTTGCGTAGAATAAGCCATGAACGCATCGAACCCCATTACCGAAACGGTCCATGTCTCATGGACCGAAAACGAACAACCGCGGCAGGCGCGATGGTGCGCCGAAAACAATAGCGCGGCGCCCCGGCGCGTGGTCGTCGCCGACGATACGCTGAATGCCAATGCGGCCTACCGATTGATCAGCCAGGGTACCGCCTTGCTATGGCGCGGCGATTTCCACAATGGAAGGCAGTTGCTTCAAGCGCTCACGCGCCGTATCGATAAAAAAAAGACAACCCGAACCGATGCGGCGCCTCCGTCACCGCGCGATGCCTTTCATCAGTACCGCCTGCATCAGTCCCAACGCACGCAGTTATTGAACAAGCTGCTCATCCAGCTGGACGGCGACGGGAGTATTGCGCTGCGCCGGGCGCCGGACGTGCGGGACGCTTGCCGCGCCGCCTTGGGCGACATACACGAGCCGTTTCTCATTTCATTGCGGGCGTTGCAAGGCATTATCGGAGCACACGAATGGCGCAAGAAAGGCGTAGCCATTCCCGCGCTCGGCGCCAGCATACATGTGCACTATGGCGTGTTTTCACCCAACCGCGGCGAATACATAGCCCTTGTCGCCCAGGCCCCGCTACCCACGGCATCGCTGGCGTTGGACATTGGAACGGGTAGCGGCGTGCTCGCGGCCGTGCTGGCCAAACGCGGCCTCGCGAAAGTGATCGCCACAGAGCAGGACCCTCGGGCACTGGCCTGCGCACGCGAGAATATCGATCGCTTGAAACTCGGGCATATCGTGGACATTCGTCAGGACGATATGTTCCCGGCGGAAACCAGCTCTCTAATCATTTGCAACCCGCCTTGGCTGCCCGCCAAACCGACCGTCCCCATCGAACGCGCCATATACGACCCCGACAGCGGCATGCTGCTGAGTTTCCTGAATGGCCTAGCCAAGCACCTGCACCCTGGCGGCGAGGGCTGGCTGATCATGTCGGACCTGGCCGAACACTTGGGCCTGCGCAGCCGCGAGTTCCTGACAGATGCCATTGCGGCGGCCGGTTTGCGCGTGCTTGGCAGGCTGGACGCCCACCCCCGACATGGGAAGGCGATCGACCCGGCCGATCCGCTGCACATGGCGCGCCGCGCCGAGACCACGTCGTTATGGCGTCTGACACATGCGGACAAACCGATACAGACGAATAGTCATTAAACTGAATGCTTCATGAGCAAACGTTGGAACACAAGCCATGCTGCAAAAAATTATCCTGGCTATTGCGGTCTTCATCATCATCCTGGTGGCATTGACCTTCGGTGAGACCATCGCGTACGAAGCGCTTGCATGGCTATCGCACCTCACTGGCCTGGTCATCCACAACTTCTCCGACATTTACTACGCCGCTAAGAATTACGTGTCTTTGCATGCCGGCAAGGTCTTGATTGCGCTGGCCCTTACCGTGCCTGTAAGCCTCTGGATCATAAAAAGCAAGGGCGATGCTCTCAATAAGCCAACCAACCATCGCAAAATCACTATTGTGCTGGCGATCTTCCTGGGCTGGCTGGGCGCGCACCGGTTTTACCTTGGCCAGATCGGCTGGGGTATCGTCTACCTGATCATCTTCTATATTTTCGCGCCGCTGGCCATCGTGCTGGGCCTGATCGACGCCGTTCGCTACATGTTCATGAGCGACGAAGAATTCACCCTGGTCCGATCTTGATCCAGCGGGGCTCCTGCGCCACGCGCTTTCAAATCCGCGTCCTGGCTCATGGCGACGCGGCAGGATCGCGTTCCGATGAAGCGTTGATTACTTCAAGCGCGACAGACGGTCCGGTCGCATCGGCGTGGGAAATGGAACAAGGGCTGGCCGTCCCCCGCACGTATCAGCGGTTTCCCGGTTTCGTATCCGCGTGCGAAACGTTCGCGGCGCAAGGCTGGCCTGTGACTGTGCGGCACTCGGGCGGCGGCATTGTCCCGCAGGGGCCGGGCATTATCAACCTTAGCCTGGCGTACCCCGTTGCCGGAAAGCCTCTAGATCATTCCGATGCGGCCTACCAATTAATATGCAGCGTCATTTCGGCGGCGCTTCGCCCCCATGGGATTGAGACCAACGCCCAGCCCGTCGAAGGATCTTTTTGCGACGGCCGCTACAACCTGGCCGTCGGCAGCGGCCGCAACGCCAGGAAGGTCGTGGGCACTGCCCAGCTATGGCGGCGCCATAAACCTGGAGGCGTGGCGCAAAGTGTACAGATCGTGCTTGTGCATGCCTTGATTCTGGCGGCTGTCGACGCAGACGCCGTTACAGAACATGCAAATAGATTTGAACGCGCCATCGGCAACGGCAAACGTTACAGCACCGACCGGGTTGCATCGCTGCATCCGCTAAGCACAATGCGCAACGAACCGGCCGCGGCCTTTATCGCTACGCTGAGGCGCGCGCTGCTGGATGAAATCGTCTTGATATGTGCGCCATAACATGCATCTTCAATTACACTATGGTTAACATCACGAACGTTGGTGAACCATGGAAAAGAAGACCGCGCGTCTAACCGTGCTTATAGATCCCAATAAGAAAAAGGCGTTCGAGCGCCTATGCGCAAATCAAGACATTACGCCGTCGCAAGTGGTGCGTCAATTAATACGGGGCTACCTGAACGCGCATGGCGTGTCCTACGGCGCGGGCACGGCGGCAGCCAATCCACAGTTCAAGAACAATACGGATTAGCCACGGCCTTCCGCTTGCAGCAACCCGGCAATCGTTTCCGCGAATGTCCCGGTAAAGTTTCCGGTTCCCAGTCGGTCGATCAAGCCCATTTTCTGTAACTTTCGTTGTACGCGGGGTGTGGCCTCGGTAAAGACGACGCGAACGCCTCGCGATTGCAAATCTTGCACGACCTCCTCCAGCGTTTGCAGGCCGGTCGCATCGACGAATGGAACATGGCCAAGCCGAAGAATCAACACGTTGGGATCCGTGTTCGTATCGGCCAGGGCGCGTTCGAATGCCTCGACCGCGGCAAAAAAGAAAGGGCCTTCGACCGAGTACACAAGGACGCCCTGCGGCATATGGGTAAAGCCTTCCTGCGCCAACTCTTTGTCGAGCGCAACCCCGCTTTGCATGCGCACCACCACGCTTTCAGCCATACGCCGCATGAAATGCAGCATGGCAAGCACCACGCCGATATTCACGGCAACGACCAGATCTGCAAAGACGGTGAGACCAAAAGTGACGAGCAGAATGACGACATCGGCCCGCGGCGCGCGCTTCACCATTTTCACCACGTGACGCAGTTCGCTCATGTTCCAGGCCACGATGAACAGGATGGCGGCGAGACACGCCAGCGGGATGTTTGCCGCCAGCGGCGCGAGAAACATCAGCACCACGACCAGCGTTGCCGCATGCACTATCCCGGCAACCGGACTGTTGCCGCCATTGCGGATATTCGTTGCGGTGCGTGCAATCGCCCCGGTCGCCGCAATGCCGCCAAAGAACGGCGCTACTATATTGGCAAGGCCCTGGCCCACGAGTTCCTGATTGGAATTGTGTCGGGTTCCGGACATGCCGTCGGCAACAACGGCCGATAAGAGGGATTCAATAGCGCCCAGCATGGCGATGGCGAATGCCGGTCCGATCAGTTCGACCAGGCGCGACAACGTAATTTCCGGCCATTCCCACGATGGCAGGCCGCGCGGGATTTCGCCATATGTGCTGCCTATCGTTGCAACGCTTTCGAAACCGAAGACAGCCTGGATGATGGTTACCACCACCAGTGCCACGAGCGGCCCGGGCACTCGCGCCAGACGCGGCACGCGCGGCGTGAAAATGACAAGCGCCAAGGCAATTAATGCCAGAATGGTGGTGGGCCAGTCGAACTGCGGCAATACCTGGAGCAGATGCCAAAGCTTCTCGTGAAAGTGCTGCCCCTGAACAGCAGGCAGCCCGAAAAAATCCTTCCACTGCCCCACCCAGATCACCACGCCAATACCGGCGGTAAAGCCAACAATGACTGGCGCGGGGATGAACTTGATGACGGCGCCCAGCTTGGCAACGCCGAAGAAGAACAAGATAATGCCGGCCATGAAGGTCGCGATCTGCAACCCGCCTATTCCGTGCTCGGCAACGATGGCCGCCAATATCACGATGAACGCGCCGGTGGGCCCAGCGATTTGCACGCGGCTGCCGCCGAACAGGGAGACAATGATCCCGGCGATGATGGCGGTGTAGATTCCCTGCTCTGGTTTGACACCCGAGGCAATGGCAAATGCCATGGCCAGGGGAAGTGCCACGACGCCTACGATCAGGCCGGCAATGATATTAGGCAGCCAGTTGGCGCGCCTCAGCAAGCCGGCCCGGTAAGCATCAACAATAGCGAACATCATCATCCCAATAAGACTGATCGAGTATTACTTGCGAAGTAGCCGCAAGCTGTTTCCAATGACCAACAGGCTCGCGCCTACATCGGCAAACACGGCCATCCACATCGTGCCCAGTCCTGCCAGCGTCAAAAAGAAAAATGCGAGCTTAATCCCCAGGGCAAGACTGATATTCTGCACCAGAATTGCGTGTGTCGCCTGCGACAAATGAATAAAGCGCGGTATTTTGCGCAAATCGTCGTCCATTAATGCCACGTCCGCGGTCTCGATGGCGGTATCGCTGCCCATGGCGCCCATGGCAAAGCCGATGTCGGCCCGCGCGAGCGCGGGCGCATCGTTGATGCCGTCGCCCACCATGCCGACGATGCCATCTTGCGCGTAGTGCGCGATGATATCCAGCTTGTCGCCGGGCAACAGGTCGGCCTGTACGCGGTCGACGCCTACTTGTCCGGCTATGCTGCGTGCTGTGGCGGCATTGTCTCCGGACAGCATAGCGGTGCGCACCCCCATGCCATGCAGCGTCGCGATGGCCTCGCGGCTCGTGGGCCGAGGCTCGTCGGCCACCGCAAATAGCGCAAGAATGCTGACTGGCGTGGCAAGGACAGTGACCGTCTTGCCCTCTTGCTGGCGAGCGTCCACCCAGCTCGACACACGTGGATCGGTCGTCCCTGACGCAATGATGCCGCTGGCCCACCGGTAGTTGCCGAGAATATAGTCGGCCCCCTCCACCAATCCCCGCGTGCCGCCTCCCGGAAACGCCTTGAAGTCCTGGACCGGCAGCGGCTCCTGCGCAAAACCCGCTAGCGACTCGCCTGCGCTTGCCCGCGCGATCGCCTGCGAGACCGGATGATCCGAGCGTACGGCAAGACTGGCAGCCAGGCGGCGGCTGACAGTATGGCCTTCCGGCTGCAGCACCATCATGTCGGTTTGCTCGGGCCGGCCGCTGGTCAACGTTCCCGTCTTATCAAGGGCCAGCCATGTCAGTTTGCGGCCTAGTTCGAGGTAGGCACCGCCTTTGACCAGAATGCCATGGCGGGCGGCCGCCGCCAGCCCGCTGACGATAGCCACAGGCGTTGAAATCACCAGTGCGCAAGGGCATGCAATCACAAGCAGCACCAGCGCCTTATAGATCCAGTCCGCCCATGACTGATCGAGCAGCACGGGAGGAACGACGGCCACCACCAACGCAAGCGCGCAGACGACAGGCGTGTAGATCCGGGCAAAGCGGTCGACAAACCGCTGAATGGGGGCTTTGCCGCCCTGCGCCTCTTGCACGGCATGAATAATGCGCGCCAGCATTGTGTTGCTGAACGCGGCTTCGACTCGGTACTCGATTTCACCCGTCCCATTGATGGAGCCCGCAAACACGGGGTCGCCCGCCGTCTTCTCCACTGGCAGGCTTTCGCCCGTGATGGGCGCTTGGTTCATGGCGGAGCTGCCGGAGACGACGCGCCCGTCCAGACCTATGCGCTCGCCGGGTCTGGCTCGCACCAGCGTTCCAGGCAGAATCTCGGCGGCTGCGGCGACTACCCATTCGCCGTCCTCGGTTTTCGCCAACACGGTTTCCGGCGCCACTTCCATCAGCCGCTCGACCGCGTGGCGGGCATGATCGAGCGATCGCGCCTCTATGAACTCGGCGACGGAAAACAAGACCATGACCATGGCCGCCTCTGGCCAGTTGCCCAGGATCAGCGCGCCTGTTACGGCAATACTCATCAACGCGTTGATATTCAGGTTGCCATGGCGGATGGCCATCAAGCCTTTCTTGTAGGTGCTCACACCGCTAAGGGCGATGGCACTAACAGCTAGCACCATGGGGAGCCAGCCTATGTCGGTTATCCAGCCGGAAAACTCCGCGGCGACTGCAAAGACGCCGGCCAATGCCAGCGGCCACCAGGGTTCGGCCGCCACGGCGACAGGCTGTTCGAGCGGGCGCCCCGACGTCGAAAGTTCAGGTTCGAATCCAAGGCTGCGTACGGCTTGAAGAACCGCCGCGCGGGCATCGGGAGCATGGTCGACTGTAAGCAGGCGCTGCATCAAATTGAACGAAACACCGTTAACCCCTTCCATGGGCCGTAGTTTATTTCGGATCAAGGCTTCTTCCGTGGGGCAGTCCATTTGCATGATCCGCATGACGGTCCGGACGGGTGTATGCGTTTGATCTAGTGATGACATGTCGTTGAGTCCATTGCGCTTGTATGTCTGCAGTAAACACCCTAAAGTAGCTACAAGCTCAACTACTCTCTTTGGAGGCATCGTGAAAATCGGCGAACTGGCCAAAGCCGCCAATTGCGGCACCGAAACCATACGTTTTTATGAAAAAGAGGGTCTACTGCCCAAACCGGCGAGGACTGACGGCAACTACCGCAGCTATGAGGCCGGCCACCTGGAACGGCTGCGCTTCATACGCAACTGCCGCAACCTCGACATGGCGCACGATGAAATCCGAATGTTGCTGGCCTTTATGGATGAGCCGCTGGGCGATTGCGCTCCGGTCAATACATTGCTGGACGAGCATATCGTCCATGTCGACGTGCGGCTGGCCGAGCTCCAGCGCCTGCGCTCACAGTTGATCGGACTGCGGCAACAATGCGCCAGCGCCAAGGCAATGGAGGAATGCGGCATTATTCATGGACTTGCCGCCATGGAAACCGAAGAGCGCCACCCCTCGGGATCGCATCTGAGGTAGGCGCCGGTCGCCCCCTTTATATTGGTTTTATTGCCGCAACTCAAACGAAAGCGTTTTTTTCGCCGGTACACTGGCCGGTTGTTTCAAAACTAAACCTTTTGTATGTGGAATATTGCCAATATGAACAAGTTAAAGATCAGTACCCGCCTGACCGCTTCATTTTGCGTCCTCTTATTCTTGATCAGTGCGATGGCGGGCATGGGCTTGTGGCTCATGCATACGACCAACGGCGCCATTAACAACTTGATCGAGGTCCGGCTGAAGAACGAGCGGCTGATTAATCATTGGGAAAAATTGTTGCAGGTGAATATGGCGCGGACCATGGCCGTCGCCAAAACCGACGACCCCGACGTTGCCAAATACTTCCAGGACGCAATAGGTGAAACGACCAAGGAAGCGGCCGTCGTCATAGCGGCGCTGCGCGCCAACCTGGTCGACCAGCAGGCCAAGGATCTATTCCAGACGGCCTTCGACAATTACGGCAGATTCCGCGACGCCCGCGTGAAGGCGCTGGAAGCCAAGAACCAGGGCGACACGGCAAGCGCCACGCAATTCTTCGACCACGACATGAAAGGCCTGGCCGACACATATACCCAGAGTTTCGCGGGCCTGCTGGGCTATATGACAGGCAAGATTGCGGAAAACACCGAACTCATCCATGAAAGCAACGCCCTGGGACGCATCGTGATGGTGGCATTGACGGCAATTGCCATTCTCATCGGGATGATATTGGGCTACTACATCAAGCAGTCGATCACTGTGCCGCTAGGACGCGCTGTAAAGCTCGCGCAGGCGGTGTCATCGCGCGACTTGTTGCATGTCATCGAGCCGCAAGGAAACGATGAGACAGGGTTGTTGATGCAAGCACTAAAGCAAATGAACGATAACCTTGGGAGCGTGGTCGGCGAGCTACGGCGAGATGCGGACTCGATAGCCATGGCGTCCAGCCAGATCGCGGCCGGCAATGAGGACTTGTCTTCGCGCACTGAGCAACAAGCCAGTTCACTGGCGGAAACAGCCGCGACCATGGAGCAAATGACAGCCACCGTGAAGCAAAATGCCGACAATGCGCAACAGGCCAATACGCTCTCTGCATCGGCGGCCCAGGTAGCCATAAAGGGCGGCACTATTGTGGATGAAGTCGTCTTCACCATGGCTTCCATCAACGAATCGGCCAAGAAAATCGTAGATATCATCAGCGTCATCGACGGCATCGCGTTCCAGACCAATATTCTCGCGCTGAACGCCGCTGTCGAAGCGGCTCGTGCCGGCGAACAAGGCAAAGGATTTGCCGTCGTGGCAGCCGAGGTGCGCGCGCTTGCACAACGCAGCGCCATGGCGGCCAAGGAAATAAAGGTGCTTATCGATACGTCCGTAGCGGCGACGGAAACTGGAAACAGGCTGGTTGCCGAGACCCGTACCACCATGAACGACATTGTAATCGGCGTTCAGCGGGTAACCGACATCATGGGCGAAATTACAGCGGCCAGCCGTGAGCAAAGCACAGGCATCGAGCAAGTGAATCTGGCCATTTCACAAATGGATCAAGTGACTCACCAGAACGCCAGCCTGGTCGAGGAAGCCGCCGCCGCGGCCGCCAGCCTTCAGGATCAGGCCCGAGGCCTTGCCGGCATCGTCGGCACGTTCAAGATACCCGACCTTACCGTTGCTCGACCCGTTCTGCTCGCACTATAAAAAAAAGGCTGCCTAGGCAGCCCTTTTCATTTACTTCATTTGCTTCTTTTTACCGCCATTCGGCTTTACTCGGCGGCAGCCGGGCTGGCACCGTAGACGACTTCAGTCTTATGGCCGCGTGCTTGCAGTAGGCCAAGCACGACTTGCCAGAAGATGGCCAGTGCGCCAATGATGAAGACGACATCACCGAAGGTCCGGACCCAGCGCAGGGTCTGGAGAATACCTTGCTGCATGAATGCTTCGCTACGTGCATACCACATGCCTTCCGTGATGCTGGCATGTACCTGGATGAGCCCGATAGGCAGCAAGCTGGTGAAGATCATCAGCACGAGACCGGCATTAAGACCCCAAAAACCGGTACGCATGACAGACTCGTTGAAGCGGAAGCCGGGGACGATGTAGCGCAAGACCAGCAATGTGAAGCCGATGGCAAGGAATCCATACACACCGAACAGTGCGGCGTGTGCGTGGACTGGCGTTGTATTCAGCCCCTGGATGTAATACAAGGCCAGCGGCGGATTCACCATGAAGCCGAACACACCGGCGCCGAGCATGTTCCAGAAGGAAACGGCGACGAAGCACATGAGTGGCCACTTGACAGCTTCCATCCAGGGCGCGCGCTCTTTCAAGCGCCAGTTTTCCCATGCTTCATAACCCAGCACGATAAGGGGCACGACTTCCAGCGCGCTAAAGCTTGCGCCGATGGCCATGATGGGGGTGGTAGTGCCCGAGAAATACATGTGGTGCAGCGTACCAGGCACGCCGCCCAGCATGAACAGCGATGCCGCCGCCAGGCTGGCGATGGTGGCGCCACGTTTGGACACCAGGCCCATGGTCGAGAAGATGAAAGCCAGCGCCGTCGTTGCGAACACTTCAAAGAAGCCTTCGACCCAAAGGTGGACAACCCACCAACGCCAGTACTCCATGATGGTGATGTGCGTGCGTTCGCCGTAGAACAAACCGGTGCCGTAGAAGACACCAATGGCGATCGTGGAGGCGGCCAACAAGGCGAGCAGATTCTTGTCGCCATCTTTCTTGAACGCAGGCAGCATGCCGCGCAACATCAAGAGCAACCAGAAGGCGAGGCCCAGGAACTTAACGAACTGCCAGACGCGGCCCAATTCCAGGTATTCATAGCCTTGGTGTCCAAGCCAGAAATTGAGGCTGGCCGGCATGAGGTGCTTAAGGGCGAGGAAGTTGCCGATATACGAGCCGACGACCAACACCACCAGCGCCCAGAACAGGATATCGACGCCTAATTTCTGATACTTGGGATCTTTGCCGCCGTTGATGAGCGGCGCAAGAAACAAGCCAGCGGACAGGAAGCCGGTGGCTATCCAGAACAATGCCGTCTGAAGGTGCCAGGTCCGCGTCAGCGAATACGGCAACCACTGCGAAATTTCTATACCGTAGAAGGTCTGCCCTTCAACTGTGTAGTGTGCCGTCAGTCCTCCGAGCAGCACCTGGGCGACGAACAGCGCCACGACCAGAAACAAGTACTTGCCCAGCGCTCGTTGCGATGGCGTCAGCGCACCGATAGTCAGAGGATCTTTCTTGGGCGCCTCCGGCTCGGCATGATCACGGTGCAGGAATGCCCAGCCCCAGACGAGGAAGGCAATACCCGCGAGCAGGAAAATGACACTGGCGATTGACCACATGACATTCGCTGTCGACGGTTTATTGTCGATCAGCGGCTCGTGCGGCCAGTTGTTGGTGTATGTGACGTGGCTGTTGGGACGCTCTGTGGCGGCAGCCCAGGCAGTCCAAAAGAAGAACTTGGTCAAGTCCTCGCGCCGCTCGGCCGAAGGAAGGGTATCTTCCTTCATGGCGAAGTTCGAGCGAGTGGTACGCATGTCCGCATCGGAGCCATACAGCTTGACGTAGTATTGCGCCGTCTGCTCCATGGCCAGGGCCCGACGTTCGGACACGGTGACGACACCGGTCTCGGCGTTCAGCGTGTTGCGCCGGTACTCGTTCTTGAGTTGATTCTTCAAGACGGCCTGCTGGTCGGCATCGAGCTTGCCGAATTCTACGCCGGCGGTTTCATGCGCGGCCAGGTCCAGCCATGCCAGCAGTTCGCGGTGCAGCCAGTCGGCGCTCCAGTCGGGCGCCTGATAGGCGCCATGGCCCCAGACTGTACCGACAGCCATGCCGCCAGTGCTTTGCCAGGCCGTCTGGCCGTCCAGAATTTGATCTTTTGTCATCAACACCTTGTCGGATGTAGTGACGACCTTCTCGGGTATGGGCGGGACTTGCCGATAGATTTCGACCCCGCTCCAACCGAGCACTGCGAACGTGACCGCCAAGACGGCCAATAACAACCACCATAACTTCTTGTACTCACGCATGATGAGCTCCTTTTGCTGCGTTTGAGGCATTTAAAAACAACACATTGTTCTCAAGATGAATGTGCTGCATCAAATCTTCCCTGAAAGCTTTGAGGCCGCCGTACAGTGCGCGCCATGTATTGCACGCGTTAGCCGGCGTTGTAATGTTGTTGGTCAGGCTCATGAGGCTGTCGAGCGCGTTGCCATGCTGCTCATGCTCGAAGCGCATGACCGCGATCGGGGCCTGGGCCTGGGCTTGAAGGCCGCGCGCCAACATGGGAAAGAGCACCTGCTCTTCTTTCATCATGTGGCTTTCGAGTTCTTGCTGCAGACCTTCCAGCGCTTCGGCGAGCCCTGTGGGGCAGCCGGGCTTGCCGGCGTGAACATGCTCGACACGGCGCGATAAACGGATGAGCTCAGGCAATTGGACCCGATGCCGCTCGTGGAAACGCGTCACAATATGCGCTACCAGCTCAGCCGGCGTAAAGCTTCGCCAGTCGGCGTTCGCACCAGGGTCTGATTCCAGGCCGACCAGAACGGCTAGAACAGCCGCCAGGTCCAAGCCGCGCTCTTGCACCGCTTCGGCGAGCGACTTGTTGCCGCCGCAGCAAAAGTCCAGCTGCAACTCCTGGAAAATACGCGTGGCGCCTGGAATGGCGCTGGCGAGTGCGCCCAGCGTTTGATCCGGCAGATTTCTATTCATATACTTCTTCCTGTAATGCGGCTGTCTCGCACACATACGCAATATCCATGCCAGTTTTTATTTCCTTAGCTTTCAATAGGTTTATAAAAATGAGGTAAATTTCACCCCGCCACACAGGGTTTACACTACCCTTAGACGGTATAATTCACCCCCATGGATCAACTCATACTGGCCGACCTGGTCACCGACCTGCCAAATGCGGTACGCCTGCAGCGCGCCGTTCACACCTTACGAGAGCGCTTTCATTGCGATGCGGTCGGGCTGCTCAGCCTGGATACCGATAGCCTGCGCCTGGTTGCGGCATCCGGATTCGCCCACGAGGCGCTGGGGCGTCGCTTCGTAGTGGCCCAGCATCCGCGGTTCGCGGCCATACTTTCGCGTCGCGAACCGACTTGGTTCGAACCCGATAGCGTCCTGCCCGACCCATACGATGGCTTGCTCGACGACCGCAAGGGTTTGCCGCTGCCAGTGCATGACTGCCTGGGGATCAGCCTGCATATCGAGGGACGGTTGTGGGGCGCCATCACCCTCGACGCCCTGCGGACCGGCACCTTCGATGCCGCCGCCAAAGCCGATTTGCAGCGCTACGGAATGATGATCGAGGCGGCGGTACGGATTACCGCGCTCGAAAAAGAGAATCGAAACCTGCGCCAGTTGGGCAGCAGTGTCAGCGATTCCATGCAAATCATCGATGAAAACGAAATCCTGGGCACGAGCGAGGCCATCACCGGGCTGCTGCATGAGCTCGACATCGTGGCTGACTCGGATTTACCGGTATTGCTCTTGGGCGAGACCGGCGTAGGCAAGGAGCTTTTCGCCCGACGGGTGCACCGCCATTCCCGCCGGAGCCGCAAACCCATGGTTCACGTCAATTGCGCCGCCCTTCCCGACTCCCTGGCGGAAAGCGAATTATTCGGCCATGTGAAAGGAGCATTTTCGGGCGCGACCAACGACAGGGCTGGCCGCTTCGAGGCCGCACAAGGCGGCACCTTATTCCTGGACGAGGTCGGCGAGCTGTCGCTCGCGATCCAGGCGAAACTCTTGCGGGTACTGCAAAATGGCGAAATCCAGCGGCTGGGCACGGATGACACCATAAAGACCGATGTGCGCATCATTGCGGCCACCAACCGGCAACTGAAAGAAAGCACTGTGGCCGGCGACTTCCGGACCGATCTGTACCACCGTCTATCGGTTTATCCCGTGCATATCCCGCCATTGCGTGAGCGCGATCACGATGTACAGATACTGGCGGGTCACTTCCTGGAATTCAACCGCGCCCGGTTGGGGCTAAGAGGGCTGCGCCTGTCGTATGCGGCGGAACGCGCGCTTACGAGCTATGGTTGGCCGGGCAACGTGCGGGAACTGGAACACGTGATCAGCCGGGCCGCCTTGAAGATGCTTAGCCGAGGCGCCTCGCGCGATCAGATCCTGACCTTAAGCCCCGATCTGCTGGACCTGGACGTAGCGACGCCCGCCGGCGACCCGGCCCAGGAGATCCGGATACCGCGCGAAGGGTTGATAGGCATGGTGGGCAACGGGATGGACGACTTTACCGCCAAAGAAATGGATGACGACTTATACGCCAGCGAACCGTTTTACGGGCCAGGCTCATCGTTGAACCAGGGTTCCGCCGTTCCCTACGGGGCGCCGGCGCCAAGGCCGAAGGCTGTCCCGATGCGCGCCGCGCTCGAGGACTGCCAGCGTCAGGCCATACAGCAAGCCTTGTCCTTGAACGACTACAACTGGGCGCAGGCGGCCCGTTCTCTGGAACTGGACTCCAGCAATCTGCACAAGCTGGCAAAAAAACTTGGCCTAAAGTAAGGTGCTGCGTGTCAACGCGCCACTGCAAGGGCGCTGACGCCGCCCGCCATTCCCATGTTTTCCTTGGGGAAATCAATAATTCGAACGCGCACTTCGCTTTCCGACAACCCCGTTGCCTCGTACCCCACCCGGCTGAGCGACCGTATCAAGGCTGCCTTGAGTTCCTCTGTACGCCCCTCGATAAGCTCGACGACGAACATCACGCCCAACGTGTCGAATTTTCCGGCATTCAGGAACTGGCCGGCGGCCAGCTCGTGCAGCATGACGCGGACACTTGCCAACGGCGCTCCGATGCTGTCAACGACGGCATCGCTGCTGCGCTGAAGCAATTGCTTTTTCTGTTCGGCTGTAAAACTGGACGAGGCGGAGATGGTGACGTAGGGCATTAAGGGCTCGCGATGAAATGGGAAGGTGCCATACCATAAACGAAGTTTGCGTACGTCGCAATCAGGAGAGTAATACGTCGCATTCCGGATAGCCTTGGCGATTACGCATCGCGGGCCTTTCTGCCTACACGTCGCGAGTGGGCGGCATGCGCTCGTCCAATACGGCCAGCCTGCCTGGCCTATTGGGCATCGGTGCGGGGCTGGCGCAAGGCGCCGGTTCTAAATACCAGACACGAACGCACGCCATCAGCTTAGAAACCCAGTTCACTTATACTAGCCGCTTTGTTTTCGCTCAAAAAGAAACCATGAACTACCTGGCAATCAAACACCTGCACGTAACAGCTGCGACGCTTAGCATCATATTCTTCACGATACGGGCATACTGGTCGGTGACCGGCTCCGCCCTGCTTCAACGCCGGGTCGTGAAGATAGTTCCGCACATAGTCGACACCGTTTTGCTGGTTTGCGGCATTACCTTGTCCATTATGTTGGGTCCAGCGGGCAACCAGCCATGGGTGCTCACCAAAATCGTCCTGCTGCTCGTTTATATCGGTGTGGGAACGGTCGCCATCAAGCGCGGCAAAACACCTAAAACGCGGGGCATGGCCGCTCTCATCGCCATTGCGATTTTTGCTTATATCGTTGGGGTCGCACTGAACCGCAGTCCCGCTTCCTGGTTCGCGTAAGCCTGATATCAGGCGCCGCGCTACCAAGTGCCCATAAGATATTGAAGCAGCAAGCTGCTGCCCGCCACCGATAGCCATACGCCCAGCCCCAGCAACACGGGGCGGGCACCGGCGGTGATCATGCGGCGCAAATCGGAAGACAGCCCGATGGCGCTTAATGCGACCACGATCAGGAATTGCGCGAGCATTTGGATGTATACGTCCAAGGCAGCCGGGATCATGCCGGTTGAACGGACAGCCGATGCCACTAGAAACCACAATATGAACCATGGGAAGATACTGGCAAGGCTGAATCGGCCGCCGCCCTGTGCCTTGTGGCGCCACGCTTCGATCAACACCAACACCACGCACATTGGAATAATGAGGGTCGCGCGCGTAAGTTTGACGATGGTTGCGTAGTCGCCAGCCGCCTGGCTGTAGCTATAGCCTGCGGCAACGACAGACGACGTATCATTGATGGCGGTTCCAGCCCATAGACCGAACCCCAGGTCAGACATCCCCAGCGTGTGCCCAAGCAATGGGAAGCTCAGCACGGCAACGATGTTGAAAATAAAGATCGTCGAAATGGCGAACGCCGTCTCATGTTCGTCCGACTTGATGATGGGAGTGACGGCTGCAATAGCCGACCCGCCGCAAATGGCCGTGCCCGCGCCAATAAGGACTTTCAGCTTGGATGAAACGCCCAGCCATTTTCCCAGTATCCAGGCCGAGGCAAAGGCGACGAATAGCGTTACCAGCGTGACCGACAATGAATCCATGCCAGTGCGCGCAACCTGCTGCAGGCTCAGGCCGAAGCCCAGCGCAATAATCGACCACTGCAATACTTTCTTGGAGGCAAACTGCAGCCCCGGCCGGAACATCTGGCCAACGCCAATACTATTGCGCACCGTCATACCCAACACAATCCCGAATACGGGCCCGCCAATCAGCGGCATCATGCGTCCCAAAACCATAGAAACCAGGGCAATGCCCGCCGCCAATGCCAATCCATATAGCACCGACGGGGTCCGGGGTGAGCTATCTGCGCTCCGCCGCGCCGGCGCACGCCGACGAGCCAGCACTGCGCCAGTCGATGCCGATATCGATTCAACTACCCCGGAATATGCCATTGTGGTCCAAAATGCAATAAATTGACTTCATTCTAAGGATAAGAAATCAATAAATAAATTCACATTTCTTTATTGATGCTATAAACTTTATTGATGATAGGAATTAGTCTCAAGCAACTGGAAGTGTTCGTCAACATTGCCGCAACCGGCTCTGTACGCTTGGCGGCGGAGCGCCTTTCGGTTACGCAGCCCGCGATCAGCATGGCGCTGGCCGAGTTCGAACGCCAGATAAACACAGCGCTATTCGACCGCGAGCGCGGCCGCCTGCGCCTAAACTCACGGGGCAAGGAATTGCTACCCAAGGCACAGGAAATTGTCGAACGCACGCAAGAATTGGTGCGTCAGGCTGGCGACGAGTCCCAAGCACTGACTGGCACCCTCCGCGTAGGCGCAAGCAACACCGTTGGCAATTATCTCGTGGGCGACTTGCTTGGTCCATTCGTCGCACAGCATCCCCAAGTGTCGCTGCAGGTCAGCGTCGAGAATACCGCGGGTATCATTAATGGCCTGCTGGAGCACCGGCTCGATGTCGGCTGCGTCGAGGGTCCTGTCAACCATGTGCAGCTGGCGGTCGCAACGTGGCGCGACGATGCCCTGGTGGTATGCGCGGCGCCGTCGCATCCGTTGGCCCAAGTCGAGGAACTAAAGGCGCGTCACTTCAAGCATGCACAATGGATACTCCGCGAACCGGGCTCAGCCATGCGCGTCATGGCCGAACAAATGCTAACCGCCCTGCCGGCGGGACGTATTTTTTTGGAACTGGGTCAGGTAGAAGCCATCAAACAAGCGGTGATCGCGGGACTTGGTATTGCTTGTCTGCCGCAGGCCGCCACGGTGGATGCCGTTGCCGTCGGCCGATTGAAAATACTGGATACGCCATTTCTGCCGTTGCGCCGGCGCTTATCGCTGGTGCTACACACCTCACGCTATCACGGTGCCTTGATAGATGCCTTTGTGCGCAGCCTGACACCCGAAAACGCTGAAGAACATATAGGAAACCATGAGTAAAGATCCGCAGCAATTACCGGTCAATTTGACGCCGAGCACTTTTCCCGGCCTGCCTCCGTACCAGACAGTGGCGCTGGTGTTGCAAGGCGGAGGTGCCTTGGGTGCATACCAGGCGGGCGTTTTCCAGGGCCTGCAAGAAGCGGGTATCGAGCCAGGCTGCCTCTCGGGTATATCGATAGGCGCGCTGAATGTCGCCATCATCGCGGGCAATCCTCCTGAAACCCGGCTGGCGCGGCTAACCGAGTTCTGGGAAACCATTTGCCAGCCGAACTCCGGCCTCGCGCTGCATCCTTTCATTGAACAGTCGTTGTTCAACTTGAACGATACGGTGCGGCAGACCATGAGCGCCATGCATGCCGCGAGCGCCATTCTCGACGGTCAAAAGGGATTTTTCCGGCCCCGCTTCCCGCCCGCCCCAACGATACTGCATGGCGATCCGAACACGGCAAGCTACTACGACACCAGCGCATTAAAGGCAACGCTGGAACGGCTTTGCGACTTTGATCGCATCAATTCAGGCATGCACCATGTGTCGGTGGGCGCGGTAAACGTGCGCACCGGCAACTTCGTCTATTTTGACAATGCCAACATAAAGCTGCGCCCCGAGCATTTCATGGCGTCGGGCGCCCTCCCTCCGGCGTTTGCCGCCGTCGAGATCGATGGCGAATTTTTTTGGGATGGCGGCCTGGTGTCCAATACTCCATTGGCGCAAGTACTGGAGACGCGGCCGCTGCGCGACACACTGGTATTTCAAGTGGACTTATGGAGCGCTCGCGGTGCCGTGCCGTCGAATATGAGCCAAGTATCCGACCGCGTAAAAGACATTCAGTATTCGAGCCGTACGCGACTGGTGACCGATCAACTCCGCCGTACCCAGGCGTTGCGCCAGATGCTGTTGCGCATGCTGGAAGACATTCCCGCCGAGCTGCGGGGTCAAGAACATTATGCGCAGCTGGCGGAAAGCCTTTCTTCCAGCAAGCGGTACAACGTCATCCATCTGATCTACCGCAACAAGCCCTACGAAGCGCACTATAAGGACTATCAGTTCGGCCTTGCCACGATGCGCGCGCATTGGGATAGCGGCCTGGAAGACATACAGCACACACTCAGCGATCCAAAGCGCCTCGAAATGCCCGACAACGCCGCTGGCTTTGTTACTCACGACGTTCATCAAGAGGAACTGGAACTCCGCATGCGCGACGCCGCCTCTGTGCTGTCCGCAAAAATCGCGTAGCTTGCTGGTCGGCGCCGCGGCTCGGTCACGGCTGTTGTCCGCCGTTGCGCTCGGGGTCCGGAGGCGTGCGGGCGAGGCCGGCTTCATCCTCATCCACGACCCGATCAGGCGCGACGTCTTCGGCAGCTTCATCATCCGCCGTATTTTCCACGTCGGCCCTTTCTCCGGTGTTATACCGGTCGCTGTCGGTATCGCCAGCGCCCTCCGGCATATCGCTGGCGGAATCCGAGGAGTCGCTGGGACCGAAACCTGGCTCGGCCCTTCCCGTCGACGGGTTTGCCACCTGTTCGGCAAATTCCCTGTTTTGCTCCTCCATTTGCTTCAGTTCACGGTCTTGCTGCTCCAGCACACGATCACGGACGTGCTGGGCGGGGTCTTTAACGGTAGTCATAGTTCTCTCCTATACAAGGCTTACGGATAAAGACACTCAAGGCCCTACGATTTTCAGCGCCTTGGTGGCCGGACCATGGACGACCGCGCCGTCCACGTCGAAACGCGATCCATGGCAAGGACAGTCCCACGTTCGGTCGGTGGCATTCCATCCAACCACGCAGCCCATGTGCGTACAGACGGCCGACACTTGATGCAGCATTCCGGACTCATCCCGGTAGACGGCAACAGACTCGCCATTCCTTTTACCGATGACCGCCTCACCAGCGGGCACGTTGAATTCTTTGGGGCGGTTGGTAAGAAAGCGATCGCCCACGAAATGCTGGGCCGTCAACAGGTTTTCCTTCATAAACTCCACGCCACCCTGAACGGGATTGATACGCGTCGCATCGAAGAGATCGGCGGCGGGGTTGTCGCGTTCCAGGATAAGATCGGCTAGCAAACAGCCAGCCATCGTGCCATTGCTGATTCCCCAGGCATTGAAACCGGTCGCAACGTACAAGCTCGGTGTCGCCGAGCTGGCACGCCCGACGAAAGGCAAGCCGTCCATCGACTCATAATCCTCGTTCGTCCAGCTGTAGGCGCTACGTTCGATGCCAAAGGTTTCCTTCATGAAATGGGCCAGCGCGTGGGTGCTGCGGGCTTCATCGTCCGCAACACCGGTCTTGTACGCAGGCCCCACGGCGATCAACTGCGGCGCGCCGCCGGACTTGTCGACACGGAACGAAAAACTTGGTTGGCCACTGCTGATGAACATTCCGTCCGGCATGGTGGCCGGATCGATAGGCGCCGCCATCATCGGGTGGCTTATCGTGAACGCCTTGGTGAAGAACATGCCCTGCTGCACAATGGGCAAGTGCGTCGCCACGATAACTTCCTGCGCGGTCACCGTATGGCCCGCCTCTGTGCGAACCACGCTGCGTATGCCTTTTTTGATTTGCATTGCGCGCGTGTGTTCGAAGATCTGCGCGTGCTGCGCCAGATAGGCCGCGAGGCCGCGCAAATATCGCACTGGATGAAACTGAGCCTGCCCGTCAAAGCACAAAGCAGCCACGACGGGCAGCGCTGCCGGAATCTCCGTGGTCAGGCGCGCCGGCAGGCCCAATCTGACTGCCGCATGCGCTTCTTCTTCAATTTTGAGCATGTCGTGCTCTGACTGCGCATAGATGTAAGCCGCCTTATGCTCGAAGGCACAATCAATATGCAAGTCGTTGACCAGGCGCGCAATGTAGGCGATGGCGAACTCGTTGGCCTTGGCATAAACGCGGGCGGAATCTTCGCCATAGTCATGAATGAGCCTGTTATAGATCAAACCATGCTGGGACGTTATTTTTGCCGTCGAACGTCCCGTTGCCTGCATGCCTACTTGCAATCCCTCCAATACCGCGACGGACTTGCCCGCGAGCACCAGTTGGCGTGCGGCGGTCAGCCCAACGATACCTGCACCGACGACCGCGACATCGACGTCCAGATTGGCGGCCAGCGGCGCATATCCAACGTCAGCGTCGGTTGCCGTCGCTTCCCAATAGCAGCGTGCCGGCGTAGCGTGCGTGACCATGGCAAGTGTCCTCCCGTGAGAACTTCGGGTAGGGGCAAGACCCGTGCCCGCCGCGCTTACACGCAGTTATTGGCTTCTACACGCGATTACGCCCAAGCACGACGGCACCCGCCAACACGAAGGCCGTACCGGCTAGTTGCAAGGGCGTAATCGGCTCGCCCAGTATCCAGCCGGCCAGGAACAATACGGAGACCGGCCCCAATAAGCCCAGCTGCGACGTCAGCGGAGCACCGATCCGCGCAACCGACCACATGATCATGAAGGTGGGGGCGACCGTGTGCGCCACCGCATGAACCAGCGATAGTTGGTACACCCCCATGGGTTGGTCCAGTCCCTCCGAGGAATGAACGATGAAAAAGTGCGCCATGCTGACCACTGCGGAAACCGACATGGCATACGCCACGAGGCGGGTTGCGCCGACGTGCCGTATCAGTTCGCCGGAGCTGATCAAATAAATGGAGTAGGTCACAGCCGAGCCCAATACGAACATGGAACCCAACACCACATTGCTGCCGCTGAAAGACAAATCCTGCACGAACACCAGGACGACGCCCAGATACGCCATCGCCAACGCAATCCATTGGCTGCGGGCGATGGGCCGCTTCAAGTAAACCGCCGAAATCAGCAGCACAAATGTGGGAGAAAGAAACAGTATCAGCCGTTCCAGTCCGGCGGTGATGTACTGCAATCCCAGGAAATCAAGATAACTGGATAAGTAATAGCCGATGATTCCCAAAAAGATGATCTGCAGTGATTCTTTAAGGGTGAGACGCGGCAGTTTGCCTAGCCGAGCCTTGTGCGCCTGCATCAGACCGACCGCCACAAAAAATGGAAACGACAACATCATGCGGAAACCGATCACCGTAAGCGCATCGACGCCATAACGATAGGTCAGCTTCGCCACAATAGCCTTGGCGGAAAACAGGACAGCGCCTAAACCCGCAAGCACGAATCCAATCCAGTACTGTTTTTTGCGCGAATCCGCAGCTAAGGGGTCAGTGGCGTTCATAAGAGGCAACAACTCAATGGAATTGCGTAGTTTAAGCCCTTGCCCGCGGGAACGACGCTTGCTGCCTTGGCTCCATTGCACTTCACTTTTCACGCATAATTTTTTTGGGACGCAGAGCTTATGAATGTCATCTCAGAAAGCGCGGCAAACGCAGATCCGATCGATGTAGCCGCTATCCGCGAGGCGGCACGCAATACCGACAACGGCGCGGTGCCTTCCGGCTACCGTGGCAACCGGCAAGAAATCATCGACATGCTGAACGCGGCGTTGGCGACGGAACTGGTCTGTGCCCTGCGCTACAAACGTCATTACTACACCGCCACAGGCCTGGTCAACGAACCGATCAAGGCCGAGTTCTTGGAACATGCGCAGGACGAGGAAGAACACGCCGGCCGCATTGCCGAACGTATCGTGCAGCTCAACGGAGAACCGGACTTCAATCCGTCGACCATTGCACAACGCAGCCATGCCGAATACGACGAATGCAAGGACATCAAGGGGATGATCCGTGCAAATCTGGTGGCGGAGCGAGTTGCCATCGAGTCATATCGGCAAATGATCGAGCGCATCGGCGATTCCGACCCCACATCGCGGCACTTGCTCGTCGAAATCATGGCCGTCGAGGAAGAACATGCGGACGATATGAAGGACTTGCTCGATTGATATTGCCGGCAATCCTGTTTGCATGCATGGAGACTACATGCTATAGTTCTGTCTCTTCAATTCCCTGATAGCTCAGTCGGTAGAGCGACGGACTGTTAATCCGCAGGTCGCAGGTTCGAGCCCTGCTCGGGGAGCCAAGAATACCAAGGGCCTACGTGAAAACGTAGGCCCTTTTTATTTTTCCGGAATGCCGCCCCAAATCATTTGATGTTTCTCTCGGCCAACACATCTTTCACTAAAGGGAAGATATTTTTGCCCAGAGTTGGCAGCCCTTGCCAGTCAGGTGGCCTCCCGCTGACGCCGTAGTCACCGCAATCCGCGTACGTTGAGCTGGCAGGCGCCACGGGGAAGTTGCACCCCGTGCGCTAGGCAACCGCCCTTTTCCCAATCAATGCCTCAAATCCTCGGGCAGCTTGCCGCCATTCTCCGCAAGCTTGCGTATCACCTCTTTGTGCAGCCACATATTCATGGCCGCCGAGTCTTCCGTACTACCCGAATAGTGCAATTCGGCCGCCAATTCCCTTCTGGCCGCCATACTGCTGTCCATACCCAACAACTTGAGCAAATCCACAATCGACGTCTTCCAGTTCAGGTTTTCGGTATTCTTGGACTGCAGTTCACGCAACACCGCATCAACATCGACCGAAGCTGCCGTGGCGCCTCCAAACGATGCTGCCCCGCCGGGCATACCTGTGGTTCCCGTACCGGACGTCGGTGACGGCGCCGCCGCTGACGAGCTCGAGCCGCCTCCGGCAGGGTTCGTTGTGCCTCTCATGCCCGTAGCGTCCGCCGAACTGCCAGGCGACCCGGCAGTCGTCGCACCCGCAGTCGTCGTACCGGCGCCTGCCGACGCTGACCCGGGCGTTGTCGACTGCCCGGTCGTTCCAGTGCCCGGCTTTGCAGGGGCGTTTGCGGGATGGTCGGTGGGAAATATCTTGGCAAGGATGTTCTTGAATATGGACATGGGCGTGCTCCTTTTGAGTGGTCAAAGCGGCCTGGCGCCGTTTAGCATGCATAGCAAGCCGCATACCCATGATTCATAGTTGATCGAAATCCGCAGGCAGCGTATTGTTAGCCGGATACGGCCAAGTCGCCGACAGCGTACAGAGACCTCCGAATGGAAATCGTTAAACCCGCGGCATCGGCATCCACGCCGTCGGCGGCATCTGCCAGCCAGCCGGCCGCAACCGCCGCGACCGAAGCGTCGTCAAGCGATATCAGCACTCCTTTGGCACCGACTGCACCGCCCTACGTCATTGCCAGCGGATTCGCCATTACGTTATTGGCAACGCTCGCCTTTATCTTCACCTTGCAATGGGCGCAGGCGTTCTTCGTTCCGTTGATATTCGGAATCCTGATTGCGTACACACTCAGCCCGGTCGTGAGTTGGCTGGAACGCCGTCGCATTCCACGCAGCTTGGGCGCAAGCCTCGTCATGCTGTGCCTACTGGGTACGACAGGCTTGATCGTCACTTCCGTCTATAACGAGGCCCAAGATATTGTGGACGAACTGCCCTATGCGACCTACAAAATGACCAGCGCGCTACGGCGCTTGAATGATGGCGGGATGAGTCCGCTGGAAAAGATCCAGAACGCCGCCGACGCCCTTAAAGAGGCTGCCAACGCAAGCAATGCGGCGCCAGCCGAGACGGCCACACCGCCGCCCGCCGCTGCGCCTCCTCAGCCGGACTTGAACCTGAATGATTGGCTGTGGATGGGCTCCGTTGGGGCCGCATCTTTCTTCGGTCAGCTGACCATGGTTTTATTCCTCGTATTTTTCGCCCTGCTGTCGGGCGACACATTCAAGCGCAAGCTGGTCAAGATCACCGGGCCGTCCTTATCCAAGAAAAAAATTACCGTTCATATCCTTGACGATATCAACACATCGATCCAGCGCTACATGCTTATGCTGCTCGTCACGAATGTTTTATTGGCGCTGCTGACGTGGGGAGCCCTGCACTGGATAGGTTTGGACAACCCGGGCGCGTGGGCGGTCGCCGCCGGTCTGCTGCATATCATTCCTTACTTCGGCCCGTTGATCGCGGCGGTCACCACCAGCCTGGCAGCCTTTCTTCAGTTCGAATCATTTTCAATCATGCTGCTGGTGGCGTCGATATCGCTAATCATTGCAACGTTGGTCGGCACACTGGTGACCACATGGATGACCGGCCGTATTGCAAAAATGAATGCCACCGCTGTCTTCGTTGCGCTGTTGTTTGGCGGCTGGTTGTGGGGCGTATGGGGCATGCTGCTGTGCGTTCCGGTCATTGTCGTCGTAAAGGTAATTTCGCAACATGTGGAAGGCATGGAATCAATCGCGGAACTATTGGGCGAATAAGCGATGTTTCGCATAGAATTGCCGCAAGGTGGCATTCTTACCGAACGCACCGTGCAACCCCGGCAATCCGCCGGCGTTGTGTGCCCGCTATTGTGGACGCTGGATGAACAACTCCAATCTTTACTTCCGTACGTTTCTGCTTCTGCTTACCCTGGTAACCGTAGCATTCATACTGGTACTCCTGCCCTTTTTCGGCGCCATTTTTTGGGGCGCGATTCTCGCGATCCTGTTTTCTCCCATGCAACGGCGGTTTCTAGCCGCCATGCGCGGGCGCCCGAACTTGGCGGCTCTAAGTTCACTGCTCATCATTATTCTCATCGTCATTCTTCCGCTGATCTTCATCACCGGCGCACTCGTGCAGGAAGGCGCAGCGGTATATAAACGCATAAGTTCCGGCGAGCTCAACCTTGGCGAGTACTTCGAGCAAATCGTCAATGCCCTGCCGCCGTCCGTGCATGACTTAATGATGCGCTTCGGCGTCGGTGACATATTCAGCGTGCGCGAAAAGCTGTCAGCTGGCGCGTTGCAAGGCAGCAAGTTCCTGGCGACCCAGGCGGTAAACGTGGGGCAGAATACAGCCCAGTTCCTCATCGGGATGGGCGTCATGCTGTACGTCTTGTTCTTCCTGCTGCGCGACGGCGCCAACCTGGCCCGTCAAACTAGAAACTTGATCCCCTTAAGCGAAGATCACAAGCAAAGCCTGTTCCGGAAATTTGCCACTGTTATCCGGGCAACCGTTAAAGGCAACATCGTCGTCGCCATTACGCAGGGCTTCCTGGGCGGGGTCATGTTCTGGTTCCTGGGCATTCAAGGCTCCCTGCTTTGGGGTGTAATGATGGCGTTCTTGTCGCTGCTGCCTGCCGTAGGCGCGGCCCTTATCTGGATGCCGGTGGCGGTGTACTTCCTGGTAACCGGCGCCATCTGGGAAGGCGTGATCCTGACGCTTTTCGGCATACTCGTCATTGGCCTTGTCGACAACGTCCTGCGCCCCTTGCTGGTCGGGAAAGACACCAAGATTCCGGACTATGTCGTGCTGATCTCCACCTTGGGCGGCCTGTCGGTATTCGGCGTCAATGGCTTCGTTATTGGTCCCCTGATTGCCGCCTTATTCATTGCGTGCTGGGATTTGTTCCCGTCCGCCATCCGCATGAATCACGAAGAGTAAGCGACGCGGGAATGGACTACAGGCCACTAAAAAGAATAGCAATGGCCAACCCTAGCGCCACAACCCATAGCAGGCTGCGCACCGTGCCGTAGCCTGCTATATACACCGCCAAGTAAGCGGCGCGGGCCACCAGCCATGCCGTCACCAGCATCGCTAAAAAATCGGGATCCACCTCGCGGTACAACGCAAACAAGACAGTCGCATAGAAAAACGGCAGGCCTTCGAACAAATTTGCCTGAGCCGAGTTAGCCCGCGCCCGCCACCCCTCCTGGCGTGCGAGCCAAGGCCTTGGATCATCATTGTCAAAGCCTTTGCCGCCCGCCTTGGAGGCCAGCGCAGCGACATAGGGAAGGAGCGCCGCGGCCAGCATCAGCCATGCAATGGTATTCATATATATATTCCTGGACATCGTTTTAGAAAAAAGCCAACGTAGCGGGGATATGTACCGCTCGGGCGAGTCTTGCATGCCGCCTGAAAAAAAGCGACAAAATATGTATAATAATGGGCTTGGCAGGATGCGGGCTGCGACATATGCAGCCTTTATTTATGCAGGAAAGCCGATGTAGCTCAGTTGGTAGAGCAGCTCATTCGTAATGAGAAGGTCGGGGGTTCGACTCCTCTCATCGGCACCATTACTGGTCGAAGGTTGGATTACCAGCCACTTCAAAGCCCTGATTTCTCTAGAGATTCGGGGCTTTTTTGTTGCTCTTGATCCAAGCTTGCACAACCTTCCACCGCTTGTTTTGGGGGTAAGGTTGGGGGTATGCTCCGGTCGGATGGGGGTATGATCCCCGTCTATACCCCCAAGGACCACTATGGCTAAGCAAATCATCCCGCTCTCTGACGCAAAATGCCGTGCCGCCAAATATCAATCTGGCGCCGGAAATAAGCTATTTGATGGCGGGGGCATGTATCTGCACATA
>DATJBV010000067.1:0-106843 GCA_035515055.1 Candidimonas sp. | reverse complement strand
AATCGCCGGCAACGCCAGGAGGAATACAAAAGAAAATCGGGCCATCACGATGGATGGCCCGAAATTGTTGAACATTGCCTTCTACGCTTGATGGCGCCTCCGTCTAACGACGGTGCAGCGCCGGCATGACAGTCATCAAACGGCCAGGGCCGTTTGAATCAACCATGCATGATATGCGTATCGAACTGTCCTGCTGTATACGATGAATCGCCGGCCGCCGCCTTGACCTCCTGGTCATAGGCGGAATCGACACGCTCGCGCAATTCTTTGCCTGCCTTGAAGTGCGGCACCTGCTTACCAGGCACCATCACTTTCTCGCCAGACTTGGGATTGCGACCAACACGCGGCGAACGTTCCGACAGCGAAAAGCTGCCGAAGCCACGGATCTCGATGCGCTGACCACCGGCCAGGGCCTGGGTCATGGCATCGAGCACTGTCTTGACTGCGTAATCCGTGTCGCGTATTGCCAGCTGCGGGTAGCGACTAGCGAGAATCGCTATCAGTTCTGACTTTGTCACGGTGCTTAGCTGTCGTCGCGCTGTTGATCAAGCTTGGCTTTCAGCAAGGCTCCAAGGTTGGTCGTGCCCGACGAAGCGCTGGCATCCGACATGCGTTGGATGGTGTCAGCGGTTTCGGCATTGTCGCGAGCCTTGATCGACAACTGGATCGAACGCGTCTTGCGGTCGATGTTGACGATCATGGCTTCGACGTTTTCGCCGGCCTTCAGTGCAGTGGTTGCGTCTTCGACGCGGCCCGACGAGATTTCCGATGCACGCAGGTAGCCTTCGACGTCGAGGGACAGTGTAATGACCGCGCCCTTGGCCTCGACCGACTTCACAACGCCTGGTACAACGGCGCCCTTGTCGTAGGTTGCAACGAAGTTGTTGAACGGATCGCCTTCAAGTTGCTTGATGCCCAGCGAGATGCGTTCCTTGTCCGTGTCGATGCCAAGAACCACGGCGTCGATTTCATCGCCCTTCTTGAAGTTGCGCACGGCTTCTTCACCGGTTTCTGTCCAGGACAGGTCGGACAAGTGCACCAAGCCATCGATGCCGCCGGGCAAGCCAACAAACACGCCGAAGTCGGTAATGGACTTGATGGCGCCGCGGACTTTGTCGCCGCGCTTGAAGTTGATGGAGAACTCTTCCCACGGATTGGCGCGGCACTGTTTCATGCCCAGCGAAATGCGACGACGGTCTTCGTCGATTTCGAGAACCATGACTTCGACTTCTTCACCCAGGGTGACAACCTTGCGTGGGTCGACGTTCTTGTTGGTCCAGTCCATTTCGGACACGTGGACCAGGCCTTCGATACCGGCTTCGACTTCAACGAATGCGCCGTAATCGGTAAGGTTCGTGACCTTGCCGAACAAGCGCGTACCTTGCGGGTAGCGGCGAGCAAGGCCGACCCAAGGGTCTTCGCCCAACTGCTTGACGCCCAGCGAGACACGGCTCTTTTCCTGGTCGAACTTGAGGACCTTGGCTTCAACTTCCTGACCCACTTGTAGAACTTCCGACGGGTGACGCACGCGACGCCATGCCATGTCGGTAATGTGCAACAGGCCGTCGATACCGCCGAGGTCGACGAATGCGCCGTAGTCGGTGATGTTCTTGACGATACCCTTGACCACGGCACCTTCGCTAAGCGTTTCGAGCAGCTTCTGGCGCTCTTCGCCCATGCTGGCTTCAAGGACCGAGCGACGCGAGAGCACAACGTTGTTGCGCTTGCGATCGAGCTTGATGACCTTGAATTCCATGGTCTTGCCCTCGTAGGGCGTGGTGTCCTTGACGGGACGCAGGTCGACCAGCGAACCAGGCAAGAAGGCACGGATGCCGTTGGTCATGACAGTCAGGCCGCCCTTGACCTTGCCGGTGATCGTGCCGGTAACCATTTCGCCCGAATCGAGGGCCTTTTCCAACTGCAGCCAAGCCGACAGGCGTTTGGCGCGGTCACGCGACAGAATCGTGTCGCCGTAACCGTTTTCGAGCGAGTCAATAGCCACCGACACGAAGTCGCCTGGCTGAACTTCAAGCTCGCCCTGGTCGTTCAAGAATTCTTCAAGAGGAATCAACGCCTCGGATTTGAGACCCGCATTCACGACGACAAAGTTGTGGTCGATGCGTACGACTTCTGCCGAGATGACCTCACCAGACTTCATGTCCTGGTTTTTGATGCTTTCGGCAAAAAGGTCGGCAAAGCTTTCACCGCCGGAGGCGGTAGATGGGGAAATTGTGGACATTAAATGGAATCCATAAGCCAGGATGGCTGTAAAAAACACACCAGGAAAATTCCCAGTGGAGTAAAAGAAAATTTCGGGCGGTACGCTGGCTGTACTGCCTAGCGCGCCGCCAGAAACCCCAGATTTGACCAATGGTCGAGTACTGCCTTGACCGTTTCATCGATGCTTAACGCAGATGAATCGATTGTTTTGGCGTCGGGCGCCGCGATCAGCGGCGCATTTGCCCGTGTGCGATCGCGCTCGTCGCGCGAAAGCATATCTTCCAACAAGGCCGTAAGATTAGCAGAAAAGCCCTTTTCCTTCAACTGCTTACAGCGTCTTTCCGCCCTCGCCCGTGGATCGGCGACCAAAAACACCTTTAGCGTGGCGTCAGGAAAAACGACGGTGCCCATATCGCGCCCGTCGGCCACCAGGCCCGGCGCAAGCCGAAATGCCCGCTGCCGGGCCAGCAGGGCCTTGCGCAGAGGCGCATAGGCCGCTATCTTGGACGCCAAGTTGCCCACGTTTTCCTGGCGTATCAGGGTTGCCACGTCGACGCCGTCAAGCAATACCTGGTCGCCCTGAAAGGCCACATCCAGGTCTTGCGCCACGCGCGCAACGTCGTGCTCATTGTCAGGATCCACCCCCTGCCGCTGTACAGCAAGAGCGGTCAGGCGGTACAGGGCGCCGCTATCGAGCACCGTATAGCCAAGTGCCTGCGCAACGCGGTGGGCAATGGTTCCCTTGCCCGAGGCGGTGGGACCGTCGATCGTAATGACTGGGATGTGGGCGGACGTTGAACTCATGCTTGCAGCAATGCCTGAAAAACCGAAAAATAGGTGGGAAAAGTCTTGGCGACACAATCGGGGTCGAGGATAGTAACAGGCACTGGACCAAAAGCGGCCAATGAAAAACACATGGCCATGCGATGGTCGTCGTACGTTTCGATGCTGGCCGCCGTCCATGCCCCCGGCGCCACTGGATGGACGCGCATCCAGTCGGAACCCGACTCCACCCTGGCGCCCAGTTTTTCCAGTTCCGTGTGCATCGCGTGAATGCGGTCGGTTTCTTTCACGCGCCAACTGCCGATATTGCGCAAGGTGCATGGGCCATCGGCATATAGCGCCAGCGCGGCAGCCGTCATGGCCGCATCGGGAATCAAATTGAAATCGCGATCGAAGGCTCGCAGCTTTTCGCCATTGGCGACCCGCGCGCCGCTGACCTGTATGGCGTCGGAATGGCGAACAACTGTAGCGCCCATGGACTCGACCACGTCGGCAAACCCCATGTCGCCCTGGATGCTGTCGGACCCGGCGCCATGTATGTGAACCGGACCGCCGCCGATCGCGCCCAATGCCATGAAATACGACGCGCTAGAGGCGTCGCCCTCGATATGAATATAGCCTGGCGATGCGTAGCGCGCACCTGCCGCCACCGTGAAACGCCGCCATCCGTCCCGTTGTACGCTTACCCCGAATCTTGCCATCAGATTGAGCGTGATCAGGATATAGGGTTGCGAAATCAGCTCACCTTCCACGTCGATGACCAGGGGCTGCGAGGAATGCGCGGTATAAATCGGGCCCGCCAATAACAGCGCGGTCAGGAATTGGCTGGATACGGACCCTTTTATCTTGACAGGCTCGCCAGCGCGGATAGCGCCCTGGACGATATGCAACGGCGGATAGCCGTCATTGCCTTCATAGCGCACATTCGCGCCAAGCTGGGCCAACGCATCGACCAGATCGCCGATCGGCCGCTCGTGCATGCGGGGCACGCCGGACAGGCGATAGTCTCCACCCATCAATGCCAGGGCCGCCGTCAACGGACGAAACGCCGTGCCCGCATTCCCGAGGAATAGGTCCGCCTTCTTCGCCGGAAATGGACATATGCCCGTTACCGTTGCGCAATTGGCGGCGGCATTATGGATACCGACACCCAGTTCGCGCAGTGCGGCGAGCATGACGCGTGTATCGTCCGAGTCGAGCAGGCCGTCGAGCCGGGTCGTGCCCTCGGCAAGCGCGGCAAGCAGCAAGACCCGGTTCGAAATGCTTTTGGAACCGGGCAAATCGACGCTGCCCCGCGCAGCGCGCACCGGCTGCAGGCATAGGCTGGGACTTGTTGTCATGACATACCGCTCCTGCTACCCCAAAATCGGCGCGCAAGCGCCGCATGTTCAAGAAAATCCTGCAACTGCTTGCCATCGCCCGCCTGCAAGGCATCTTCCGCCTGCAACAAGGCTGCCTTCACTTCTTGCAATTCGGCCAGTACGGCGGTTCGGTTGGTCAAGAATATATCGCGCCACACTTCCGGGGATCCCGCCGCAATCCGCGTAAAATCGCGAAAGCCGCTGCCGGCCAAGGCCATGCGCAAATCCGAGTCGCCCGCGCTCGCCACCTGCCACATGAACACGGATGAAAGCAGATGAGGTACGTGACTGACGGACGCAAGAATGGCATCGTGCTGCCCCGCGTCCATGAGCATGACCCGGGCGCCGCAGTTTTCCCATAATTGCGTCAAGCGCGCGCGATCCGCGCCGCTGTTCTCTTCCAAAGGCGTCAGCACAACGGTACGGCCGCGAAACAGCGCTGGTTCCGCGCTATCGGGCCCGACCGTCTCGGCACCCGCAATCGGGTGACCCGGTATGAATTGACCTATCTTGTCGCCCATGGCCAGCCGGGCCGCCGCCACGACATCCATCTTGGTGCTGCCGGTATCGGTAACCAGCGTTTCAAGGCGTAGATGCGGCTGCAATTCAGATAGGACAGCTCCCGTCGCGCCCACCGGCATGGCAAGCAGGATAATGTCGGCACTCGCGGCGGCCTGCTCAAGCGTAACCGCTTCGTCGATCAGGCCTAGGTGGAGGGCGCGCGACAAGGAAGCCTGCTGACGCCCTACGCCCAGCACGCGCGCAACCGCCCCGCGCGCGCGCAAGGCGGCGGCGACTGAACCGCCGATCAGCCCGACGCCCACGATGGCCAACACCGGCGCGATAGCCCCTGGTCTCAAGCGAGCCTCTCTATTTATTGAGCGGGATACGAGCCCAGCACTTTGAAGAACGCGACCTGCTTTTTCAAGTCAAGGAGCGCCTGCGCCACGGCCGGTTCGTTGCGATGACCTAACAAGTCGACATAAAAATAGTATTCCCACTGTCCGGTGCGGGCGGGACGCGATTCAAGCCGCGTCATGGACACGCCATTGGCCGCCAAAGGAGCCAACATGTCGTATACGGCGCCCGCCCGATTGGGCACCGCCAGGATAATGCTGGTCTTGTCGGCACCGGTGGGCAGGGTTTCAATGGCGCCCACCGCAAGGAATCGCGTGCGGTTCTGTGGATCGTCTTGTATACCGGCCGCGACGACCTGCAGCCCCCAAGCCTGAGCGGCCGTGGCACCTGCAATGGCGGCAATCGAGGGGTCAAGCGAGGCCGCGCGCGCCGCTTCGCCGTTGCTCGATGCGGCATCCCGCGCAATATCGGGACAATGCTGCGTCAGCCAAGCCTGGCATTGCGCAAGCGCCTGCGGATGCGCCATGATGCGGGTCACCCCTTTAAGGTCGCCCGACTGCGTCATGAGGTTGTGATGGATATTGATCGAGCGCTCGCCCAGCAGCTTGAGCGGCGAATTAAGCAGGAGATCCAGCGTGCGGTTGACGGCGCCTTCCGTCGAATTCTCGACGGGAACCATGCCGACATCCGCCTGGCCGGCCTCTACCGCGCGGAACACCTCGTCGAACGAATCGCAACGAAGACGCGTGATGGCGTGTCCGAAATGCTCAAGGGCGGCCTGCTCGGAGAACGACCCCTGGGGCCCAAGATAAGCAACGGTCAAGACGCTTTCAAGGCCTCGGCAAGTGGAGATGATCTGCGTCCAGACAGCATCGATGGCGGACTCGGTGAAAGGCCCTTTATTGAGGCCTTGCAGCCGACGAATCACCATGGCTTCGCGCTCGGGCTTGAGCACAGGCCCGTCCACGTCGAAATCCTGCTTGATACGGCCGACATCCTGCGCTGCGACTGCGCGTTGATTGAGGAGTTCCAAGATTTGCTCGTCGATCGCATCGATGCGCTGGCGTACCGGCAGCAAGCGGGCTTGCAAAGAATTATCCATGACGGCGTTCGAAATCCTGCATATATGAGACCAGTGCCTGTATGCCTTCCATAGGCACGGCGTTATAAATGGAAGCCCGCATTCCCCCCACGCTTTTATGCCCCTTCAACTGGGTGAGCCCTGCCGCTTCGGCCATTGCGAGGAAGTCGGTATTAAGCGACTCGTCGGCCAGGAAAAACGGGACGTTCATGCGGGACCGCGACGCGGCATGGACCGGGCTGCGGTAAAACGCCGACGTGTCGAGATAGCGATACAACGCGTCGGCCTTGGCAATATTCGCAGCTTCGATGGCGTCTATGCCGCCCTGGCGCAGCAGCCACTTGAACACGAGGCCGGCAATATAAATGGCATATGTGGGTGGCGTGTTGAACATGGAATCGGCGCCCGCCACGTTCGCGTAGTCGAAGGCGGACGGGCAGACGGGCAATGCGTGGCCCACCAGGTCCTTGCGCACAATGACTATCGTAAGGCCAGCGGGTCCTGCGTTCTTCTGAGCGCCGGCGTACACCATGGCCGCCTTCGAAAAGTCGATGGGGCGGGATAAAAAGTGCGACGACACGTCCACAACGAGCGGAACGCCGGAAGCATCAATGCTATCCATGGAGGGCCATGAAGCAAATTCGACGCCGCCTATGGTCTCGTTGCCGCACAGGTGGAGATAGGCGGCGTCGGGCCGCACGCGCCAGCTGTCCGCTTCGGGGAACCAGGACCAGGGCGACTGCGCGACACCATCCATTACCCGTTCTGTGCCGCTGCTTGCCGCGATGGCGATGTCGCCATAGCGCCCTGCTTCCTTATGCGATTTATTCGACCATATCCCGGAAAGGATATAGTCCGCCTTGCCCGATCCATTGCGGCCGATGAGGTTCATTGGGACGATGGCGTTCTCGGCGGTCGCACCGCCTTGCATGAACAGCACGTCGTACGATTCCGGTACGGCGAGCAAGCGGCGCAGGTCGGCCTCCGCCTCGTCGCGGATCTGCGTAAACTGCTTGCCCCGATGGCTCATTTCCATCACGGACATGCCGCAGCCGTGCCAATCGGTCATTTCGGCCGCCGCCTGCTCGAGCACTTCCAATGGCAAGGCCGACGGACCCGCCGAAAAATTCCAAGGACGCATTATTCATCGTCCCCTGTAGGCTCGGGCATTGCATCGTCATCGGCATTGCCGACGGAACCGTTGTCTGCGTCGATGATCGGATCGTCGCCCGCCCCGACGATTGCATCGTCGTCGGCATCGTCCAGGTCTTCGTCCATGTCGGCGTCGCTTTCAACGACGCGACGAACGCCGGACAGCATGCTGTTGTCGTCGACGTTGATGAGCGTCACGCCTTGCGTGGCACGGCCCATCTCGCGAATTTCCGACACACGGGTGCGAACCAGCACACCCGCCGTGGTTATCAACATGATTTCATCGGACGGTTCGACTAGCACCGCACCCACCACCTTGCCGTTGCGAGCCGATGTCTGGATAGCGATCATGCCCTTCGTACCGCGGCCGTGACGCGTGTATTCAACAATGGACGTGCGCTTGCCGTAGCCGTTTTGCGTAGCCGTAAGCACGCTCTGCGATTCATCGCCCGCCACCAGCAGTGCAATGACAGACTGGGATTCTTCCAGCATCATGCCGCGCACCCCGCGCGCGGTCCGGCCCATGGGGCGAACGTCGTTCTCGTCGAAGCGAACCGCCTTGCCGGCATCGGAGAACAGCATGACATCGTGCTTGCCGTCGGTGAGGTCCGCACCGATAAGGTAGTCGGCGTCGTCAAGGGCCACCGCGATGATGCCTGCCTTGCGAGGGTTTGAAAAGTCGGACAATGGGGTCTTCTTGACCGTGCCGCGAGAGGTGGCCATGAACACATAGTGATCGTCGCTGAACTCTTTGACTGCCAAAACCACGGTGATTTTTTCGCCGTCAACGAGAGGAAACATGTTGACGATGGGGCGTCCGCGCGAGCCGCGCGAACCCTGCGGAACTTCCCACACCTTGAGCCAATAGACACGCCCGCGATCGGAAAAGCACAGCAGGAAGTCGTGCGTATTGGCAATGAACAGCTGGTCTATCCAGTCGTTCTCTTTCATGGTGGTGGCCTGCTTGCCGCGCCCACCGCGCTTCTGCGAACGGTATTCGGACAAAGGCTGGCTTTTTATGTATCCGGATTGCGACAGGGTCACCACCATGTCCATTGGCGTGATCAGATCTTCCGTGTCGAGCTCGGTTGCGTTGTGCTCGATCTCGGAACGGCGTTCATCTTTGGCGTTCGTGGAGAATTCCAGCTTGATGGCCAGGAGTTCGTCGCTGATGATGGTGGTAATGCGTTCCGGGCGCGCCAGGATATCGAGCAGATCGGCTATGGTTGCCATGATCTCTTTGTATTCGCCGATGATCTTGTCTTGCTCGAGCCCCGTCAGGCGTTGCAAACGCATATTCAAGATTTCTTGGGCCTGGACATCGCTCAGGCGGTACTGGCCGTCGGCTTGCAGGCCGAAACCTTCGGCCAGCGTTTCCGGCCGGTACGCCGCGATTCCGCCGGGCGTATCGCCGCCATCGGCGCGCGACAGCATCTCGCGCACCAGCGATGAGTCCCAGTTGCGGGCCATAAGATCTTGCCTCGCCACCGGAGGGGTCGGCGCGGCCTTGATGATCGTAATGAAGTCGTCGATATTGGCCAGGGCCACCGCCAGGCCTTCCAACACGTGGCCGCGTTCGCGGGCCTTGCGCAATTGGAATACCGTGCGCCGCGTGACGACCTCGCGTCGGTGGAACAGGAAGTACTCCACCATTTGCTTCAGGTTCAGCAGTCGGGGCTGGCCGTCGACCAACGCCACCATGTTCATGCCGAAGGTGTCCTGCAGCTGCGTATTCTTGTACAGATTATTCAGGATGACTTCAGGAACTTCGCCGCGCTTGAGTTCGATGACCAGGCGCATGCCGTCTTTGTCGGACTCGTCGCGAATATCGGAGATGCCCTCGATTTTCTTCTCGTTGACGAGTTCGGCAATGCGTTCTTGCAGCGTCTTCTTATTTACCTGATAGGGAATGGCATCGATGATGATGGCTTGGCGATTGCCCTTTTCCATATCTTCGAAATGACTCTTGGCCCGCATGATGACGCGGCCGCGGCCGGTGCGATAGCCCTCGCGCACGCCGGACATCCCGTAAATGATGCCGCCTGTGGGAAAGTCGGGCGCCGGTATCAATTGCATGAGGTCGTCTATCGTGCAATCGGGATTGCGCAGGCAATGCAGGCAGCCGTCGATCACTTCTGACAAGTTATGCGGCGGAATATTGGTGGCCATGCCAACGGCAATACCCGAGCTGCCGTTCACCAGCAGATTGGGCAGCCTTGACGGCAACAGCAAGGGCTCTTGTTCGTTGCCGTCGTAGTTGGGGCCGAAGTCTACCGTTTCCTGGTCGATATCGGCCAACAGCTCGTGGGCGATCTTGGACAGGCGGATTTCGGTGTAACGCATGGCCGCCGCGCTGTCGCCGTCGACAGAGCCGAAGTTGCCTTGCCCATCGACCAGCATGTAGCGCAACGAGAAGTCCTGGGCCATGCGAACGATCGTGTCGTACACGGCTGTGTCGCCATGGGGGTGATACTTACCGATCACGTCCCCGACGATACGCGCCGACTTCTTGTAGGAGCGGTTCCAGTCGTTATTCAGCTCGTGCATGGCGAACAGGACGCGGCGGTGCACCGGCTTGAGGCCGTCCCGTACGTCGGGTAGCGCTCGCCCGATGATGACGCTCATGGCGTAATCCAGGTAGCTGCGGCGCATTTCCTCTTCCAACGAAATTGGAAGGGTCTCCTTGGCGAAGGAATCCATAGAGTGTCTACAACATAAAAAGCGTGAAACTGGACCGATGACGGGCGAAGGGGAAATTCTAACACCTGCGCCCCGTCAGGAACGCGTTCGCTCCTTGGAGGCAGGCAGACCGGCATAGGGGGTGGCTCCGGCTCGCAGTCAAGGTCGCCGCTATATATATAAGGGCCGTGCTCGACGACGCTTTATACGCCTCGTGGTAAAGTCCCCGCTGCCGGAATGGTTGTTGCCAAAAACCAACAATAATCCAGCACTTAGGGTGGAAATCCGGATATCTGGGGTTTATGCTCTGTTGAGGCTTAACTAAACGGCACGAAATGCCGTAAGATTCGCCCTAACACGCATGAATCCAGCGCAACTCTTTGGCAATCTCAAGGCGTTGTTACACTGGACCCGTTTTCTTGATATGCGGCGGGGGTTCGCTGCGGTCACTTACCAGCATTAAGCTCAACGAGGAGAAACATGAATAAACCCTCCAAAATCGCACTTGCACTCGCCATTGCAGCCACTTCGGCTACTGGTGCAGTATCTGCGCAAACTGTCGATAACTGGCAAAATCCGTACGGCGACGTTTGGAAAAACGGCACCCGCGAATTGTGCTGGCGCGACAACTTCTGGACCCCGGCCACCGGCATCCCCGGCTGCGACGGCGTACCTGTTGCCCAAGCGCAAGCTCCAGTGGTTGCTCCAACTTCCACCAAGGTTGTGTTGAATGCTGACACCTTCTTCGACTTCGACAAAGCCACACTGAAGCCCGAAGGCCGTCAAATCCTGGATCAAGTCGCTGCACAAGCCGACACGATCAATCTGGAAACGCTCATCGCAACTGGCCACACCGACTCGATCGGTACTGAAAAGTACAACCAAGGTCTGTCGCAGCGTCGCGCCAACACTGTTAAGAACTACCTGGTCACCAAGGGCATTCCTGCTGACCGCATCTACGCCGAAGGCAAGGGCGAAACGAGTCCTGTTGCATCCAACAAAACTCGCGAAGGCCGCGCACAAAACCGTCGCGTAGAGATCGAAATCGTTGGCGTCCGCAAGTAATATGCAGTTGTAATACTTGTTGCGTTAAACGCTACAATAAGGGCTCCGCACTGCGGGGCCCTTATTCATTTGGACAGCTCATGAACCCGACAGCCACCTCCGAACATCCTAGTGCAACCAATGTAGACCAGGCCGAGCTCGATAAGTTCAGTGCCCTCGCCTCGCGATGGTGGGACCCCGAAAGCGAATTCAAGCCACTGCACGCCATCAACCCCCTGCGCCTGAACTGGATTCTGGATCAGGCCGGCGCGCTAAGCGGCAAGAATGTCCTCGATGTCGGCTGCGGCGGCGGCATATTGGCCGAAAGCATGGCCAAGCTGGGCGCAAAGGTTACGGGCATCGACTTGGCGGAAAAGTCGCTCACCGTCGCTCGCCTGCACGGATTGGAAAGTGGCATCACCGTGAATTACCAGGCCATCAGTGCGGAAGACATGGCCGCAAGCCATCCGGCGCAGTTCGATGTCGTCACCTGCATGGAAATGCTGGAACACGTGCCGGATCCCGCCTCTATTGTGCGGGCCTGCGCCACCCTGGTGAAACCGGGCGGCTGGGTGTTCTTTTCCACCCTGAACCGCAACCCGAAGTCCTTCCTGTTTGCAATCGTGGGCGCCGAATACCTACTTCGCATGCTGCCCAGGGGCACGCACAGCTATGAAAATTTCATCAAGCCCAGCGAACTCGCCGCGGCGGTACGCAATGCTGGGTTAGCCACGGTGAAGCTTGCCGGGCTCGAATATAACCCCATCACCGATCTATACAAGCTCAGCCACGACACATCGGTCAACTACATGATGGCCACCCGTCGCGAGGATTAGTTGCTATGCAAAAACTCGTCTTGTTCGACTTCGACGGCACACTGGCCGATACCGCGCCAGATCTGGCCGCGGCCGCCAACAAGCAACGCACCCGCAAGGGCCTGGAAGCGCTTCCCAGCGAAGTCCTCCGGCCATACGCGTCGCATGGCGCGCGCGGCCTGCTGAAGGCAAGCCTCGATATGGATCCCGACCATCCCGAATACGAAGTTCATCGCGACCAATTCCTGGCCGACTACGAACAAGACATGACGACGCTTACCACGCTGTTCCCCGGCATCAAGGAATTGCTCAAGTCATTGAAGCGCAATGGATATGCGTGGGGGATCGTGACGAACAAGATGGAATACCTTGCCATCCCGCTGGTCGTGCATCTGGGTCTTTATACCGATTGCGCCATTACCGTGGGCGGCGATACCACCGCCCATGCCAAGCCCCACCCCGCCCCGTTGCTGTACGCCGCCCATCAAGCAGGCTTCGATCCGGCCGACTGCGTCTATGTGGGCGATGACGAGCGCGATATCATTGCCGGCAAAGCCGCGGGCATGGCCACCATTGTGGCTGCGTATGGCTATTGCGGGCGCGAAACGCCGTTGCAACACTGGGAAGCCGATGCCATTGCGCAGTCGCCACACGACTTGTGGCCGGCCATACAGCAATGGGCCGGCCAGTAGCGCTAGTCGACAACCGTTAAGGCCGGCGCGTCGGCCTTGTAAGACCCAGCCGCGGTGAACAGCACGTCGGTCGACGAGTTGAGCGCCGTTTCGGTGGAATCCTGCAAGACGCCAATAATAAAGCCCACGCCCACCACCTGCATGGCAAGATCGTTGGAAATGCCGAACATGCTGCAGGCCAGCGGTATCAACAACAGCGAACCGCCAGCCACGCCCGAAGCGCCGCATGCACATACGGCAGCCACAACGCTTAGCAAAAGCGCCGTGGGCACGTCCACCACTATCCCCAGCGTATTCACGGCAGCGAGTGTCAGTACCGTAATGGTGACGGCCGCCCCCGCCATGTTGATAGTCGCACCCAAAGGGATGGATACCGAATACGTGTCCTCGTCCAAGCCCAGGCGTTTGCACAACGCCAAATTGACCGGGATGTTCGCCGCCGAACTGCGCGTGAAGAACGCGGTTATGCCGCTTTCGCGCAGGCAGGTAAAGACCAGCGGATAAGGATTATGGCGAATCTTGATGAATACGATGAGCGGATTGATCACCAAGGCGACGAACGCCATGCAGCCCAGCAATACGGCCAGCAATTTGGCGTAATCCAGCAAGACCCCGAATCCGGTCTGGGCAATGGTAGACGCCACGAGGCCAAAGATTCCTATGGGGGCAAGACGAATGACAAGCTTCACGATATAGGACATGCTCGCGGAGAGATCGGCTATCACGTTCTTCGTGGCCCCATGTGCATGGCGCAGCGCGACGCCAATAGCAATTGCCCACGCCAGAATCCCGATGTAGTTTCCAGTGAGCAAGGCGTTGACGGGATTATCGACCACATTGAGCAACAGCGTTTTCATTACCTCGCCAATATTTCCGGGCGGGCTCAGCGCTTCGGCCGTTTCCTTCAACTGCAGTGTCAGCGGAAACATGAAACTGGCCAGCACCGCCACCAAGGCGGCAGCGAACGTTCCGACAAGATAGAGAATCAAGATGGGACCGATGCTGGTTTGCTGGCCGTGCTTATGATTGGCAATAGACGCCGCGACCAGCACAAAAACCAGAATGGGCGCCACGGCCTTCAGGGCGCTGATGAATAGCTCACCCAATAAGTCCACATAGGCGGCAGCTGCGGGAAACACCACGGCCAGGAAAACACCCGCAACCAGCCCCACTAAAATCTGCGTCACCAGACTACCGCGAAGGACAAACTCCAGGAAACCACTTCGCTTTTCTACGGCGACATTCATCACAAGCTCCAAAACCGGGCTTCAGGCCCATAAATGCAGATAACGCTGGCTTCGAAAAGTCGGCTGGGAAGTTTAACATTCCAGCCGACGCCCCTTCCCTGGTGGGTCGTTCTGAAGTACACTTGCCTTCTGGGGTCGATCCGGCTTCGACGTGGGTCGCGAAACAGAGTAGGGCATGCCGAGCACCAGTAAGCTCGTAAATCCACTGGAACACTATAAACGCCAACGACGAGCGTTTCGCTTTAGCCGCTTAGTGCGGTAAGCCGCTGCACTGATTTGTCTTTGGGTCAGGTAGGGTAAAACTTACAGCAGCGTCATTTACAAAGAATCGGGTCTTGCTGGGTCACTCAGCCTGATCTTAAATTAATGTGAATCGCCAAGGAAGGGCCTGTCGGTTGGCATGATCCAAGGTTAAAACTTTAAAATGAACCGAATAAGCATGTAGAACTGCCTGCAGAGGGCTTGCGGACGCGGGTTCAATTCCCGCCGACTCCACCAGTATTCAAATCCCAACCTTAATCGGTTGGGATTTTTTTTGGCCGGAGCGCCAGCGCCGGCGGGCATAGGCAACTTTCCCCCTTGAGTATTCAAGAGGTTGCGGATCAGGGGGTGCTATAAAGAATACTGTTTTACCTTCATAAGCGGAAGGAGTAGTCTTATTACTGGTTTTCATCGTCGATGAATAGGTAAGCACGACGTCGAACTGATTTGATATCAGCATGCAGAGTGCAAGAGGTGCAAACCGTGGTCACTAAAGCCGCCGATCCGACATACCAGGGCAATGACCGCCTGCTGTTTGGGCTCATCATGGGCGTGGTCGCGTTCTGGCTATTTGCACAGACAACTCTAAACATCGCTCCCGACATGAGCCGTGATCTCGGCGTTTCGGCCGATACGATGAATATCGCGGTGGCGATCACCGCACTATTCTCAGGCATCTTCATCATTGTCATGGGCGGCTTGGCCGACCGCGTCGGGCGCATGAAGATCGTCCGCCTTGGCTTCTACCTCAACATCATTGGTTCGTTGTTGGTCGGCTTGACGCCAACGGGCGATCTCGCGGCCACGGTCCTGCTGGCCGGTCGTGCGTTGCAGGGCTTGTCGGCTGCCTGCATCATGCCAGCCAGCCTGGCGATCGTAAAAGCCTATTGGGATGGCGCCGGCCGACAGCGCGCAATCAGCATGTGGTCAATCGGCTCTTGGGGCGGCTCAGGGTTGTGCTCGTTGTTCGGCGGCCTCATGTCCGAGAACTTCGGCTGGCGCTCGATTTTCTTCGTTTCGATTGCCGTCTGCGTGCTGGGGTTGTGGACAATGCGCGGTACGCCCGAGAGCAAAGCCGAAACCAGTGACGCATACAAATTCGATGTTGCCGGCGTACTGACCTTTATGATTGCGATGGTGGCGCTTCAGGTGGTGGTCACGCAGGGCAACGAGCTGGGATGGGGCAGCCCGCTAGTGCTAGGTCTGATCGCGGTGACAGCCATCGTCGGCGCCCTATTCCTGAAGGTTGAAGCACAGTCCGACCATGCCTTCTTCGACTTCAAACTGTTCAAGAATGCGACCTACACAGGCGCAACCATCTCGAATTTTTTGCTCAATGCGGTAGCCGGCACGTTGATCGTATCGCTTCAGCTGGTGCAATTCGGCGGCAACATGACCGCTCAATCGGCCGGCATGCTCACGCTAGGCTACGCGATTGCCATCATCCTCTTCATCCGTGTTGGGGAAAAACTACTACGGTCTTTCGGTGCACGCAAGCCAATGATCTGGGGGTGCCTGATCACCGGCCTGGCCATCGTATTGCTCTCCCCGGCCAACCTTCTATTGGGCGACTACAAGATCACGGCTGTCATCGGCTACACGCTGTTCGGTGTGGGCCTGGCCTTTTATGCCACCCCCTCAACCGACGCAGCCCTTGCGAACTTGCCGGAAGCACAAGCGGGCGCAGGTTCGGGTATTTATAAAATGGCTTCATCACTTGGCGCTGCTTTTGGCGTGGCTATCTCAGCAGCAATATTCACGGCACTTAGCGCCAATAACGAAAGCATACGGTGGCTGGAGGGTGTCATCACTTTCAGCGGGCGGCAGGACAATTTGGCCGTACGCGAAGCCGCCATCATCGCCCTGGGGTTCAATGTGCTGATGATCGCGATTGCCATCCTTTCGATCATGCTTACCGTACCGAAGGGCAAGCAAACCTAGTGCCGCGTCTCGCATAGCCAGACCGACGCAGCCGTAAGCATGGCTTGCAGCCCGGTTTTCAATGTCGGGTCAAGGACGGGAGCGAATTTGGGCGAATGGTTGCTGGGTATGGTATTGACCCGATTTTCTTCTTTTGCCTTATTAAAGGTTTCAGGATCGGTACCGCCCACAAACCAAAAAACATACGGCACTTTCCACGCACGCCCAAAAACGCTGAAATCTTCGCTGGCGCCCGCGGGTTTTGTTTCGTGCGCACGCTGTCCGAACTGAGCTTCGAACGCGCGGGCAATTCTTTCTGTGGACTCAACATCATTCCGGGTCAGGGGATAACTGCTGAGCGTTGTGAATTCCGGCTCGCGCGGAGCATTTGAAGCAGCGCATTCCGCACAGCAGATACGTTTTACGGCCGAGAGCATGGTGTTGCGCACGTTCTCGTCATACGTTCGTATATTGAGCTTCAGCGTGGCTTCATCGGGAATGATGTTTTCCTTGGTGCCCGCCTGCAGTGATCCGATCGTCAATACCGCGGTGTCCATGGGCGCGATCTCCCGGGAAACGATAGTTTGAAGCCGCATGGTGGCGGACGCCGCCATAATGACCGGGTCAATAGACGTGTGCGGCTGCGAGCCATGGGAACCACGCCCGAACAGCCTGACCTTCAAACTGTCGCCCGCCGACAAAATCACGCCGCTGCGATAACTGACGGTGCCCGCCTCTCCCACCATGACATGTTGGCCCAGGATGACGTCCGGTTTGGGGAAACGTTCAAGCATTCCGGCATCGACCATGCTTTGGGCCCCGCGGCCCACTTCTTCGCCCGGCTGAAATACCGCCAATACTGTGCCTTTCCATAGATCGCGATTTCGAGCCAGCAGCCGCGCCGCACCCATTAGCCAAGTGACGTGCAGATCGTGGCCACAGGAATGAGCCACGCCAACGTCGTTACCCTCCTCGTCTCGAGTTTTGACGGTGCTGGCATAAGGCAAGCCAGTGTCTTCAATAATGGGAAGCGCATCCATATCAGCGCGCAGCATAACGGTGGGGCCTTCGCCATTGCTCAGCACGCCGACAACCCCTGTTGGGCCAACCTGGCGCGATACGTCGAAGCCTTCCGCAGCCAGGTAATCGGCCGCGATGCCGGCAGTACGCACCTCGACCATGGAAAGCTCCGGATCACGGTGCAGGTCTTTATAAATAGATTCCAGTTCGGGAAGTAGTGCTTTGGCGTCACTTTCCAAAGCCGAGGTCAGCACATTCATGGAAATGCTCCCTACCTATCGTTCGAAACGGGTCGAATCACCAACGTCTGGGCGGATTACGTACGGTCGGGTCGGAATACCGCACGTTAGCTTAAATCATACGCGCAGCATGCATTCCGTACATTTTTTTTCTCGGCATAGTAACCCTGTAACAAGTGTGGGTATAATTCAAGCGTGAAATTTTTATGTCTATCTATTAAAAAAATTAACAAAACAATTCCGGCTGGCCCGCACTATCGGCCGCTATTCATCCTCTTCTGAATTCGCACTTCGGATAGCCGCCTGAAATGCGGCTCCGGGTGATGACAGGGCACATGCGCAAAAATCTACCAGTCAATAATAGTGAAACCAAGCTACGCCACGACCAGTATCTGATCTCCAAAACCGATACCAAGGGCATCGTCGTCTACGCCAACGCCGCTTTTGTGGACATCAGCGGCTATACGCGGGAAGAACTCATCGGCAAGCCCCATAATCTTGTTCGGCATCCCGACATGCCGGAAGAGGCATTCCAGGATTTGTGGGACACCCTGAATGACGGTAAGCCGTGGCTTGGCCTGGTCAAGAACCGTCGTAAAGACGGCGGCTTCTACTGGGTGTTGGCCAATGTCATGCCCATCTATGAACATGACAAAATTACCGGCTATGCGTCAGTACGCGTAAAACCGAGCGCCGATCAAATAGCGGCCGCGGAAGAGTTCTACGAGGAAATCAAGACTGGAAACACGCGTGGCCATACCGTGAAAAAAGGCAGGCGGGTTCGTACTGGATGGCGCCGCGCGCTGGATCTGGTCGCGCAGCCCTTCCACAACACGTTTGTTGCCGGCATGTTTCGCATGGCCGCCGCCACGACAGCAACGGTCGCCGCGTCGCTATGGTTTGCCTTAAGCGGAGGCTTTCCGGCCGAATATGAATGGTGGCTTGCGAGCGGACTATGCCTGATAACCATCGCCAACTTGGTCTACGTCTGGCGAATTGCCCGGCGCATCATCAAGCCTTTGGATAGTGCCGCCAAAATAGCGCGCCAGGTGGCTGCGGGAAATCTGCAAATCGACATAGACACCCAACAGACGGGTGAAGTCGGCACCCTGTTCTTTTATCTGGACATGATGCGCAAAAGCCTGATGGGCATTGCCAATGACGTCCACATCGGTGTCCACGCCACGGCACGCAGCGCCCAAGTGCTATACGCGAACAACACTAATCTATCGGCGCGTACTGAAGACCAGGCGGCGTCCTTGCAGCAAACCGCTGCCAGCATGGAACAGCTTACCGTTACTGTCCGGCAGAACGCGGACAATGCCAGCCTGGCAAGGCAACTGGCCGACACCAGCATGCAGACCGCACAGCGCGGTGGCGACGTCGTAAGCGGCGTGGTTGTCACCATGCAAGGCATACACGATAGTTCACGAAGAATTAGCGATATCGTCTCTTTGATTGAATCGATCGCATTCCAGACCAACATTTTGGCCTTAAACGCCGCGGTGGAATCTGCCCGCGCCGGACAAGCAGGACACGGCTTTGCCGTGGTCGCCGGCGAGGTACGGAGCCTGGCGCAAAAAAGCGCTCAGGCAGCCAAGGAAATCAAAACCCTGATCAACGATTCCGTACAGCGCATGGAAGTCGGCTCGCAACAAGCGGATCGCGCGGGTCAAACCATGCAGGAGATTGTCGATTCCGTGCGCCGGGTCACCGATATTATGGGCGAGATATCCACTGCGTCGGTCGAGCAATCATGTGGACTGGACCAAATTAACCAAGCCATTTCCCAAATGGATATCGTGACCCATAAGAACGCCGCCCTGGTGCACGACCTTGGCAACACCGTCAGGGGGCTGACCATCGATGCGGATAACCTGCGCCTGGCGATTGAAGTGCTTAACACCGGCACAGGCAATATTGATTACGCGGGCAATGCGGCCAAAACGCATGATGCGTTGCCGGTCTCGTCAAAATTAACCACCTTGCCCGCCGACACGGAAATGCCCCGCGGACATTTGATTGGCTTTGGCGAAACCGAAATTCCCTCCAAGGCCGCAAGAAGGCTACAGGCCGCATAGTGCGTTAGCCGCGGTAAGCAAGACGCCGCGCATACCGCGCTACACTATCCAGCGCCCTTCCCTTTGTGTCATGGAGGCCTGGCAATGATAGAAATTCTGAAACAATGGGCGCGAACACTAAAGCGAGATGTCATCGCCCTGTATTTCGCGGCCCGGGATCCTCGCACTCCCTGGCATGCCAAAGCAACGGCAGCCTTCGTCGCCGCTTATGCGCTGAGTCCAATCGATCTTATTCCCGATTTTATCCCGATACTGGGCTACCTGGACGACCTGATCCTGATCCCACTGGGAATCGCTCTTGCCTTGCGCATGGTTCCGAAAGACGTCATGGCCGCATGTCGAGCCAGGGCTCTTGCGATTGCCGAAAGGCCTGGCAGCACGGCAGGCGTCGTCATCGTTGTGTCGATCTGGGCGTTGTGCACTATTGGTCTTTTATTCTTCTGGCTGTAGCGTTGCGAGGCCTTCACAGCATGGCCAGCGTATTGTCGTCGGCGCCTTCCGGGTAGAACCGCTCCAACGCTGTCCTGAATAGAGAATCGTCTGGGGCAATGGCAGCGAATAGCGTGAGGCATGATCGCAGCTTCATGTCGTCTGGCGAGCCGAGAATCATGTGCGGATCGCTCATGTTCAATGCCAGAAGCTGGTTTACGCACTGGCGCAGTCGCGGTCCAAGTAGCGGGTGGCGCAAATATGCCACCGCTTCCTCTCGGGAGTCGATGCCATAGTAGCGTGCCGTGATGCTGCGACCCAATGCCCGCAATTGCGGGAAAATGAACCACATCCAGTGACTGGTCTTCCGGCCCCGGGCCAATTCGGACAACACCTGGTCGTATACCTCTGACTGAGCATCGACAAACCGTTGAAGATTGAAAGAATTGTCCTTGCTTACGGTATTATCAGCAGGCATCTCGATCGTCCATTTTGATTCCCGGATTACATAATAAACGAGGCATTCTTATGAAGAAACTATCCCGTGTTTTCCTAACTATAGGCATGGCGCTCGTGCTGGGTTCGGCCGCGCATGCCGGTCCCCGCCTGGATCGCATCATGGAAAGCAAAGTTCTGCGCGTCGGCACGCCCGGCGATTACCGTCCGTTTGCCATTAAAACAAACGCGGATGGCTTCGAAGGGCATGACATCGACATCATCGAAGCCATGGCCCGCGAGTTAGGCGTCAAGATCGAATATGTCCAGACATCGTGGCCGAATTTGATGGCGAACCTATTGGATGACAAGTTCGATATCGCCGTGGGCGGCATCACCCGAAACCTGACACGTATCAGTAAAGCGGAAATGCTTCCTGGCTATGCCCCGTTCGGCAAAGTGGCCTTGGTCCGCAAAGATCAGGCGTCCAAATACAATTCTGTGGATGACCTTAATCAGCCATCCGTCCACGTCATCAAGAATCCCGGCGGCACCAACGAGATATTCGTCCTGGCCAACTTGAAGCAGGCAAAAATCAGCACACACGAAAAGAATGCGGAAATTCCCGCGCTGATCGCCGAAGGAAAAGGCGATGTCATGATCACCGAAACCTACGAAGCCTTGCATTACGGCAAGGCGGATCCCCGGCTGGCGGCGAAATTCATCGACGCACCCCTGACTCCTGAAAACCGGTTGGGTTTCATGCTGCCCGCCGACGATGCGGACTACGTTCGCGTGATGCGATTCGTCTGGGATTTGCTCGACGAGCGCGACGTACTGGATGCCGCGGAGCAACGTTGGCTGAAATAAACCCCGCAAACGCCGGGTAGGCAAACAGCCGCCCGGCGCCTACCGATGTTGTCGCATCAGTACCGCTCTTTTGACCTTAATTCGGAGTATTGGAGGTGCGTCATCCGCTGCATAATGTTGTTACAACGATGGCACGCCACCGTCAACGTCAACAACAAGCTCTTGACCGATATGACATTTCGCCTGTCGACTGAACAGTCGCTGCAAATAATAACGACAGCATTTGCCCCGTTGCTTTGTACGGCCGAAGCCTTTGATGCCGGCCGCCAAATTCGTTTCCGAGTCATGAACAGCAACGGTGTACCCATAGAAACCGTCGAACGCGTGACCGAACGGCAGTTCTCCGACGCCCGCCGGCTCGAGTCAATAATCAACGCCGTACGCGGATTCATCGGCGAACGTGGAGTTACGCTCGACCACTGGAAGCTGCTCTGACTGCCTAGACCGACCTGGCCACTTCGGCGTCTGTTTCGGCCAGCGTAGCAATCACGGCGTCGCACTGAGCGGCATCGCGCGGGTGAATTACCAGCGACCACCTCCCGTCTCCTGTGGCCGCTTGCACGCGCTGCACCACCAACTGATGATCCGGGCGCGCGGTGATCAACCCTCCCAGCAGCATTCCGGCAATTGCCCCAAAAAACAAAAATGCCAAGGCGCTAAGCCCTGGCGTCGTGCGAATGGCATCAAGTTGCGCCGAATATAAGGCTATCCATATAAGCGCTCCCGCAACCAGTCCGGCTAGACCCAGTACAAGGTGAGCCCGCAATGCCGTGCGCGCAACGCCTTGCGTCTCCGGTTCCAGTTTTTTTGCGTAGTCTTTTTCGTAAGGTTCGATCAGCAACAATTGCGTCGACTGCAAGCCGGCGGCTTCCTTGACGCGCGTGGCTGTCGTGCTTGCCGCAACCTGAGTATCGAAGATGGCGGCGACCTTGGTGGTCGCTTTTTCCCGGAATAACGTTTGCCATGCCATGTGTATGCCATCCCAGCTTCGTGGTTTAGTGTCCGTTACGCATCAGCAAAACATAGTCCCGCCTTCCTTCGATTGACAAGCATCTCTATTTATACGTAAATACGTAACTAAGTAATTAATTAACTAACCATAGAATTTTAAACACCGTCGGGCCCAGCCTGACATACGGGAGCAAATCATGAAAAATAATGCAGGCGGTATTGATCGGGCGTTGCGCGTTGTGGTGGGTCTAGCACTGTTGTCGCTGGTTTTCCTGCTCGAGGGCGACAATCGGTGGTGGGGCCTGGTTGGCTTAATGCCGCTACTCACGGGTCTTGCCGGCAACTGTCCCGCATATTCGTTATTGGGCGTTTCCACCTGCCCCATGAAAGGATCGACGAAGCGCTAGCACTTCCACCGAGCGCATTCCGAACAGGCATACTTTCGCTTACAATTCCGGACCGATCGATCCGAGATTGCCCGTATGCCCAGTTCACTTTATCGCTCAACTCAGGGCCAAGCCATTTTCTACCTGCTTGGCTTGGTCGGCCTATGGACGGTGCTTTGCGCCATCAGCCATAAGGCACCCGATCTGGATGGAATGGAGGAACTGGTCTGGGCGTCCAGCCTCGAACTCGGCTACCTGAAGCATCCCCCCTTTCCTTCCTGGATCATGTATGGACTCACCCAAATCTTCGGGCGATCCACCTGGCTGAGTTTTTTCGGCGGCCAGATTTTTTCCGCCCTTGCCTTGGGCTTCGTGTGGCTGCTAGCAAGAGAATTGGTCAGCCCTCGCCAGGCCTTCATCGTCGTCCTCCTCACCTCCACCAGCGCTTATTTTTCGCTGCGCGGAACCATCTATAACCACAATACCGCCCAGTTGTGGTCGTTGGCGGCCGCAACGTGGCTCTTCTATCGGGCATTACGCTTTCAACAGGTCCGGACTTGGGTGCTGCTGGGCGCGGTAAGCGCCATCGCCACCATGACAAAGTACAGCGCCTTCATACAGTTTGCGGCGTTTTTTGTCTTCATTCTGCGGCAAGGCAGCTGGAAAGACGCCGCTACGATAAAAGGGGTCGCCTGGGCGGTCGTGGCATTTCTAGTCGTACTCTCGCCGCACCTGTATTGGCTGGTAGTGAATACCTTTGCTCCCTTGCGTTATGCCGACGGCTCGTTGGAGACCCAAGGGCACATGGACGCCATCCGGGCAATCCTTCACTTCTGCCTGGATCAACTCGCTCGATTAAGCCCTTTATTGCTTGTGTGGTCGGCATGGCGTTACTGGAACCACAAGCGCCCCGCCGCCAAGCCGCCGGCCGAGTTTGCGCACGAGGCCACATCCCTTAGCTATGCCTCCGCCTTGTCAGCGTGGGACCGCTCATTCCTGCTGTGGATCGGCTTGTTTCCGGTCATTTCCACCGTTGTGCTTTCCATGCTCCTGGGAACCCGGCTGGAAGCGTCCTGGGGCACGACGTTCTTCACGCTCTTCGGCTTCTACGCCCTGTGGTGGTTGCGTGGCGACGAACAGATAAATCTTAGGCGGATCGCCTTTCTGGTTATCGGATTGCAAGTGGTGATGGCGCTCACCTACGCCGCGGCGCGCGGTCCGCTGGCATGGCATTCGGGGCGCGACACGCGGTCCACGTTTCCGGGCCCGGCCATTGCCGAACAGCTGGGCGATATTTGGGGCAAGCATGTACCGGACTTCCCGCTGCGACTGGTGGCATCAGACACATGGATGGGCGGCAACATTGCGGTGAACAGCGGTCCGGAGGTCGAGGTATTTATCAACGGGCGCCTCGACGAATCGCCCTGGTTGGATGCAGCTACTGCTCTGGACTGCGGGGCGCTGGTCGTCTACAGCCGCAAAACCAAGGGGGAACCTCACCCAAATCTTCAACGGCTATTCGATCAGGCAAGCTGGCAGGGCTTGACCGCCCTGCCTTGGTCATCGGAAAAAAGTCCTATCATCGATTTGAACTGGGCCATTATTCCGCCCAGCACCGCCTGCGCCGACTCAAATGCTGCAAAGCCGCAATAAACTGAAACAGGTGTTGCGTTAATAACTGTTACACCCCTCCGCCCGCATAACGGGTAGTGTATCGAGAACTACTTGTTGGTAAGGCGTTGCCAACCAATGCGCAAACGCCTCCCCAACACAAAAGGAGGGGTCAGTCATGCAAGCTTCCGCGCTATACCAAACTCTAAAAGCGGTAAGTTATCTGGTGCTGGTCATGGGCGGAGCGTCCATGGGCTACGCGGCGTATATCGCCATCAAGTATTGGTCCGGCATCGGCGTTTAGGCGGAGGCTCAAATGAATAAACGACATACTCGCATCTTCGCCGTTGCGTCAACGGCCATCGCTACGCTGATTTTCCTTGTTCTCACCGTGGATAGCCACCGTCAATTCCCCACGCTGACAAATTCACAGAACATCACCGACAGCGTGATCCGCGGACAAAACGTGTGGCACGCAAACAACTGCATCAACTGCCATACCATGTTGGGAGAAGGAGCGTACTACGCGCCAGACCTCACCAAAATTACCCAGCACCGCGGGGTCCCTTACCTGACGGCTTTTCTTAAGAATCCTTCCCAGTTTTATGATGAGACCAAGCACCGGCGGCTGATGCCTACCCCCAACGTCACAGACCAGGACATCGCCGATCTGATCGCTTTCATGGACTGGGTCAGCAAAGTCGACAACCAAGGATGGCCTCCGCGCCCCATCATGGTGTCGGGCGGGTCCTTGCCCGGCACCGATTTAACGGTTGCACAGCAGGCAAGCCGCGCCAACACGACCGGTGTCGCGCCCTTGCCCCCAGGCGCCACGCCGGTAAGCCAGACCAACGACCCTGTCGCTCTAGGTGAAGCCTTGTTCCGTTCGGTGACGCCGGCCTGTACGGCATGCCACTCAACGGCCCCCGGCGTGAATCTTGCGGGTCCGACGCTGGCCGGGCTGTCCGCGCGCGCGCCCGCAAGCATCGCATCGCCCGATTACAAGGGCAAGGCAACGACCGCAGAGGAATTCATACGTGAATCCATCGTGGAACCCAGCGCCTATCTGCATCCCGGACCCATGTACTCCGCTAACGGTGTCTCGTTTATGCCGACCACTTATGTAAACGACCTCACACCGGAACAAATCGACCATCTGGTTGCGTATTTGGCCAGCTTCAAGTAGCCGGCCAACACATCAGAATCGACAAATAAACGAGGAGCCGTCATGCGATATAAATCACAGTCCGTTGCTTACTGGTACTTTGCCTTAGCCCTGATCCTGTTCGGATTGCAGATCGTGTTTGGACTGCTGTCAGCCGTCAAGTATCTTGGGCCGGACCCGCTGTTGAACATCATGCCGTTCGATGTTACCAAGACCATACACACCAACCTCCTGATTGTCTGGCTGCTCACCGGATTCATGGGAGCCACCTATTGGATGGTCACCGACGAATCCCGCACCGAAATCTACAGCGTCAAGCTGGCTTATATTCAGCTTGCCCTCTGGGCAGTGATGGGCGTCACGGCTGTTATTGGATACTTCTTCGGCATGGGAACCGGAAACAAGTTTCTGGAGCAACCGTTGCCGCACAAACTGACCATCGTCGTCGTGATGCTCATGTTCCTATACAACATCGGCATGACCATAAAACGGTCCGGGCGGTTTACGACCACGGAAGGAGTGCTGCTGCTGGGCTTAGGCAGCTCGGCGCTGTTGTATTTGCCTGCGCTGTTTCACTACGAGAACTATATCGTGTCCATCTACTACCGGTGGTGGACCATCCACTTGTGGGTGGAAGGCGTATGGGAAATGATCCAGGCCTCTTTCCTGGCCTATCTGCTCATCCGCCTATCCGGCGCCGACCGCGAGGTCATGGAGAAATGGCTCTACGTCATTGTTGGACTGGTTTTCATCGCCGGCATCCTGGGAACGGCTCACCATTACTACTGGATAGGCGTGCCTGGCTACTGGCTCCCACTGGGCGGCCTTTTCAGTGCGCTCGAACCCTTGGCGCTGTTGGGAATGGCCATGTATGCGTATTTCGCCATGCGTCGCTCAGGCCTTCGGCACCCCAACGTGCTGGCCCTGCACTGGACGCTCGGCAGTGCGATGTTCGGCCTGTTCGGCGCCGGCTTGCTAGGCTTGGCCCACACATTTCCCGACATCAACAAGTGGACGCATGGCACCCTGATCACCGCCATGCACGGGCATGCCGCGTTCTTCGGGGCCTACGCCATGATAGTCATGGCCATGATCGCCTATGCCATGCCTTCCATGACGGAAAACCGGGAAGAGCAAGGCAGCAGCGCCGGCTATTGGGCATTCTGGCTGCAGCTTGCCGGCATGTTCGGAATGACGCTGTCGTTCGCCACGGCCGGCATCGCCCAGGTCTATCTGGAGCGGGTCCTCGGTATCGGCTACCTGGACGTGCAACTCAAGATACAGATCCACTTTGTTATGTTGGTCGCGTGCGCATCGCTCTTTGCCGTTGGCGTCGGGCTGTTCCTCTACGACTTTTTTCGCCATGCGCCACGCTTCAGCCCGCTAGCCAATGAAGGCGCCACCCGTCCGCTGACAACACCCACGCCAGCCAAATCTCGAGCAGGTTGATGTGACGCAAAGGCAACAAGACATCGCCACCCTCGGCATTGCACGCGACCGCAGCGATGCCGAGCCCTACTACATTGCCTCCAACGATGAAATCGACGTATTCGAGCTTTGCCATGCCAACCAGTTGGCCGTCATGCTCAAAGGCCCCACGGGCTGTGGGAAAACCCGCTTTGTCGAGCACATGGCGTGGCGCCTGAATCGGCCGTTGGTCACTGTTTCGTGCCATGATGACTTATCGGCCAGCGATCTCCTTGGCCGCTTTCTTATTCACCACAACAATACGGTGTGGCAAGACGGCCCACTGGCCAGTGCTGCACGAAATGGCGCGATCTGCTATCTGGACGAGGTGGTGGAAGCGCGTCAGGACACTGTCGTTGCCTTACACTCGTTGACCGACCATAGACGCATCCTGGCGCTTGAAAAGACCGGGGAGCTTATTAACGCGGCCCCCGGCTTTCAGCTTGTCGTGTCTTACAACCCCGGGTATCAACGTATGCTCAAAGACATGAAGCCCAGTACGCGCCAGCGCTTTGTCGCCCTGGACTTCGATTTCCCCCCCGAAGATCGCGAAGCGGCGATTGTCGTGCATGAAGGCGCTGTCGACACCGGCACGGCGCGTGCTCTCGTCGCGCTGGCGCACAAGCTTCGCGGCCTGCGGGACCGCGGGCTTGCCGAGGTACCAAGTACTCGGCTGCTGGTTGCAACGGCCAAGCTGATTGCCGGCGGCATACCGTTGCGGCGTGCCTGTTATGCGGGCCTCATTGCCCCGCTGTCCGACGAAGCCTCGCTTGTGGCCGCCATGCGCGATCTGGTCGACTTGAGCTTCGCCTGATCCCGCCAAGGACCCATAATGGCCGAAGCCGAAGATGTCATCACCGATGCAGCTCGCCATGCCACCATATTTGCGCGAGACCTGTGGTTGCGTCACCGCCCTGACCCAGGCCAGCCGAGAACTATTGAATTAGCCGATGTGGCCCAGCGCCTGGACCTGCTCGTCGGTGTGGTGTTCGGCTCACGGTATCCCTTGAAATCCGCACAGCCTCCGGCGCGGCGCACCTTCCTGGCAAAAATACTGCGCCGCAACGACTTGCCCCTATCCGCTGCGGCCTTGCCCGCCACGGACGGCAAGGCATTGTGGCTGCCGCCGCACTTCCAAAGCGCCGACTTCAACGTCAGCCTGACCCGTTTTCGCACGGTGGCGCTACAGCAGGCCATGCGGGCGCAACGCGGTAGCCCCGGGCTTGCCGGCACACTGCCCACCCCGCTCGAAGCCGACCTTTACCTGCTGCTGGAAGCGCGCGCCGCCGATTCAGCGCTTGCGCGCATGTTGCCCGGGCTTGCAGAATCGCTTGCCTCATTGCGCCGGTTTTCACTGATGCATCGGCCCCGGCTGGATACCCTCTCGGCATGGCACAAGGCCGCCGAAATGCTGCTGCAATCCACGCTGCGGGAACCCGAGGACGGCGCCGGGCTCCCGGAAGGGGCAACATGCGCAACGCCGGCTGACTCGCGCGCCCTTGCAATCCAGCTGGCAACGCGCCTTGCCGGCATTGAGCCAACATCGCCGAAATGGGGCGCCCATGCTTTTGTCAAAGACATCTGGACAGGCGAATTTTTATCACCGCCGGCGGCGGCTTCGCTCTATAACAGCATAGACGAACCCGATACGGCAGAGCCGTCCACGCTTCCCAAGAGCGCCAAGCTGCCGCGCCGACCCAACGTGCGCGAGGCTGTCGAAGACGAAGACGATGAACACCAGGGCGTATGGATGGTGCAGTCAGCACAGCCTATCGAGCACGCCGAAGACCCGATGGGGATGCAGCGGCCGACCGACCGTGACGATCAAACGCCTGCCGAGGAATTTGCCGATTCGTTATCCGAACTGGCCGAGGCGCGGCTCGTATCGACGCCGGGCAGCCCCAAGGACGTGCTGATGTCGGACGACGCACCCGATGGGCATGCAACGACCGATCCGCAGGCACGCAGCCACGGTGCCACACAGGTGGTTTATCCCGAATGGGACTACAAGGCCAATGCCTACCGCAGTCGCGGAGCCACCGTCCACCTGCTCGAACCCGTCGTCGGACCGCTGGACTGGGTGGAAAAAACGCTGGACAAGCATAAGGGCATACTGCAGTTGATACGCCGGCGATTCGAAATGCTGCGTCCAGAGCGCACGCGCCTGCGCAAGCAAGCGGAAGGAGACAACCTGGACCTTGACGCCTATATCGAGGCCCTGTGCGACAGGCGCGCGGGACGATGCATGCCGCAAGGCCTGTACGAATCGCAGCGCCCAGGCAAGCGCGATATGGCTATCATGCTGCTTATCGACATTAGCGGCTCCACCGATTCCTGGGTGTCGTCCAATCAACGGATTATCGATGTGGAGCGCGAGGCGCTACTACTCGTATGCACGGCCCTGGAGAGCCTGGGGCAGCCCTATTCCGTGCAGGCGTTCTCCGGCGAAGGACCGCATGGCGTTACGGTGAGCGCCATAAAGAAGTTCGACGAACACTACACTCAAACCACCGCCCAGCGCATTGCCGGACTGGAACCCGAGCGATACACGCGGGCTGGAGCAGCCATCCGCCATGCCGGCACGCTGCTCATGCGCGAGCCGGCGCCCCATCGGCTGTTGCTGTTGTTGTCCGATGGCAAGCCGTGCGACGCTGACGACTACGAAGGCCGCTACGGCGTCGAAGACATGCGCCAAGCGGTGAACGAGGCCAAGCTGCAAGGTATCTTTCCGTTCTGCCTGACTATAGATCGCCAGGCCGCGGACTACCTGCCTCATGTCTTTGGCGCTGGGCAGTACGCGCTCTTGCCCAAGCCTGAACTGCTGCCTACCGTCTTGCTGGACTGGATGCGCCGGCTGCTCTCGGCCTGAGTCGGCGAACTAGATCTTTCCGCCTTGACTGCGTGGCAGCGTCGACATTTGCGACTCGGGCGCCAAGTGTTCGCCAAGAAAATCCAGAAACGAGCGCACGGCGGGTATGAGTCCGCGCCGGGTCGGAAAAACCGCGTGGACAATGCCGGGCTGCGGCGCCCAGTCGGGCAAGATCCGCAGCAGCTGGCCGCTGGCCAACTCCTCATGGCACATGTAGTCTGGCAGCACGCCAATACCCACCCCTCCCAATACCGCGAACTTGAGCGTAAAGAGGTCATCCACGATGAACCCAGGGCGATGCGTGATCTCGTATTGTGCGTTGTTTGGCCCGAAGAGTTGCCAGACAGCGCGTCCATCGATGGCGGACATTGCCACCGAATCGATCACCGATAAGTCACTGGGATCCATCGGCTTGCCCTGCCGTTTTATCAGTGCGGGGCTTGCAACCAACAAGGCGTGGGACATGCCCAGGTGCTTTACAACGAGACTACCGCTATCCAATACCGATGCGCGCACGCGCAAGGCAACATCCACGCCTTCTTCAATAAGATCGACGACGCGGTTGCTTGCCTGAATTTGCAGTCGCACCAGCGGAAACCTGTGCAAGTAGTCGGAGAGAATAGGTCCCACTACGGTTTGTGCCAATGTGATTGGACAAACCACCCGAACGATGCCGCGTGGTTCGGTCTGGACCTGTGCAACGGCAGCGGCCGCTGCATTCGCTTCATCGCGCATGGCGGCGCAATGGCGGTAAAACAGCTCACCCGCGGTGGTGAGCGACAGTTTACGTGTGCTGCGATGCAATAAACGGACGCCCAGCTGTGTTTCAAGACGGGCGACGCGGCGCGACAAGCGCGACTTGGGCAGTCCAAGAATTCGTCCGGCGGCGGTGAATCCACCTTGATCCACCACCTCGGCAAAATAATGCATGTCGTTGAGATCCTGCATCACGCTCACTCCAATTGTCCTACATACAGGACAATCTATCGTATTTTCGGTAGCTTATCAACACTGTTGCGATGCTTCATACTTCGTTCATCGCATTCCGCAAATCACAATCAGGAGAAAGTATGAAACTGCTACACGTCGATTCAAGCATCAATGGTCTTACCTCGGTCTCGCGCAAGCTCACTACGGATGTCGTCGCCCAATGGCTCGCAGAGCATCCCGGCACCGAGGTCCAGTACCTGGATCTGTCGACAGAAACGCCGAGCCATTTTTCACGCGATGCCATGGGCTTTCGCCTGCCGCCGTCCGACGCTGCGCTGACAGACGCGCAGCGCAAGGAAAACGCCTTGTCGGAAGCGCTGGTCTCCCAATTCCTGGCTGCCGACGTCATTGTGGTCGGAGCCCCGCTGTACAACTTCTCCATTCCCAGCCAGCTCAAGTCATGGATCGATCGGCTGGCCCAGGCCGGCCGGACCTTCAAGTACACGGAATCCGGTCCGGTGGGCCTTGCCGCCGGCAAGACGGTGGTCGCCGTCTTGAGCCGTGGCGGCATCTACTCGACGAGCGATGCGGGCCAAGCCATGGAACACCAGGAAAGCTACCTCAAGACGATCTTCGGTTTCTTCGGCATCACCGATATCCGCGTGGTGCGCGCCGAAGGCACTAATCTGGGCGCGGAAAGCCTGGCACAAGCACTGGCCAAAGCGGGCGAATGCATCAAGGCTGTGGCAACGCCAAGCTTCGATCCGGCAGCGGAAGAAGCCGCCGCCTAATCGTCCGACCCTGCCAATCCAGCCACCCGCCGCTCTTAAAGGGCGGCGGGTGGTTTTTTTGATTCACGAACGACTACAATTCAAACTGACCTCCCGGCGCAGCCCCAATCCTGGTTCTGGGCCGCACACGTCGTTACGCCCCTCATACTGTGACCACCCTCTCTTTTTCCAATCTGCCGCTTTCGCGCGCCATTCTCGATACACTCGACCAACTCGGCTACCAGACCATGACGCCGATACAGGCCCAGGCGCTGCCCGTCATTATTGAAGGCCGCGATTTAATCGCACAGGCCAAGACCGGTAGCGGGAAGACCGCGGCGTTCGGCCTGGGCGTCGTTCATGCCCTGGATGCGTCAGTCTCCGCCACCCAGGCGCTGGTGCTGTGCCCCACACGCGAATTGGCGGAGCAGGTGGCCAATGAATTGCGCCGTCTGGCGCGCGCGCCGGGCAATACCAAAATATTGACCTTATGCGGCGGCACACCTATACGTCCGCAGGTCGAGTCCTTGAAGTTCGGTGCCCATATTTTGGTGGCAACGCCGGGCCGGCTCATGGATCACATCGAACGCCATACGGTCGACTTATCGCAACTGCGCACCCTGGTGCTCGATGAGGCCGACCGCATGCTGGACATGGGCTTCTACGACGATGTGACCACTATTGTGAACGCGTGCCCCCGCCGTCGCCAGACACTGCTGTTTTCCGCAACGTATGCCGACGACATTCGTAAAGCAAGCTCGCGATTCTTGCAGGACCCGGTTGAAGTTAAAGTGGAGTCGGTGCATAGCGCCACCCAGATCGAGCAGCTATTCTACGAAATCGACCCTGAAAGCCGCTTGGCTGTCGTGGGCCAGCTTCTTGAACACTACCGGCCAACGTCCACCCTGGCGTTCTGCAATACCAAGGCACAGTGCAGAGCCTTGACCCAGTACCTCGCGTCGCGCAATATAAGCGCACTGGCATTGCACGGCGACCTGGAACAGCGCGATCGCGAAGACGTGCTGGTCCAATTCGCAAACCGAAGTTGCTCAGTGCTCGTTGCGACCGACGTCGCAGCACGCGGCCTCGACATCCAGACGCTCGATGCCGTCATCAATGTGGATGTCACGCCAGACCCGGAAGTCCATATACACCGTATCGGCCGCACGGGCCGTGGCGATGCCACAGGCCTGGCGCTAAGCCTGTGCGCCGCCGACGAAATGCGCTGGGCGATTCAAATAGAGAAGTATCAGAACCAGGCCATCGTCTGGACCAATCCTAAAACGCTGAAGGCCGCTCCGGGCGGCCGGCTGCTTGCACCGATGGTGACGCTCTGTGTGCAAGGCGGCAAGAAAGACAAGTTGCGCGCCGGCGATTTGCTGGGTGCCTTGACGAAGGACGCAGGTTTTGCGGCAGACCAGATCGGCAAGATCAATATCCTGGAGTTCGTCAGTTTTGTTGCGTTGGATCGCAAGATTGCCAAGCAGGCCTACGCCAAGCTCAGCAATGGGAATATTAAAGGTCGACGGTTTCGCATGCGCTTTCTGGCAGACGAGCAAGCGGGCTAAAGATGTTCTTTTAACCAGTGCCCCAATTTAACGGCCTTGGTGCTCAGGTAGCGTTCATTGAACACGTTGCGATTCACCTGCAGCGGAATGCGTTCAATGATGGGCACGCCCAGGCGGGTCAGTTTGTCGACTTTGCGTGGATTATTCGTCATTAGGCGCAACGACACAATGCCGAAGTGATCCAGCATGGGTTTGCACAAGTCGTAGCGGCGCATGTCGGCCGGGAAGCCCAATTGCTCGTTCGCTTCCACCGTATCGGCACCGGCATCCTGCAATTGATAAGCGCGGATCTTGTTGACCAGCCCTATGCCGCGGCCTTCCTGGCGCATGTACAGTATGGCGCCGCGGCCTTGTTCGGCAATGGCTTTCATTGCCGCTTCAAGCTGGGCGCCGCAATCGCAGCGCTGGCTGAACAGCGCATCGCCGGTAAGGCATTCTGAATGCACACGCGCCAACACCGGTGCGCCGTCGCCGATGTCGCCCAGGGTAAGCATGAGATGCTCCTTGGCCGTTTCTGTTTCCAGGAAGACGTGGATACCGAAGGTTGCCCACGGCGTGGGCAACAGGCTGGATGTCATGTAATTGAGCGGCGAGCTTGCAAGGCCGGGCGAGACAGCATCCGACACGTTATTGTCGGGCTTGCCTGGCGCTGCGTCATGCTTGGACAGCATATAAAACCTTTAGATAGAGACAGGCCTAAGGGTAACATTTCTTCAATGGCGCCCTGCGTAGCCCAATAAGTAAAAGGCGGATAAAATTACTTGTTGAGCCGGCCGTGAATGCGCTTGCAACCCGGCGCCATTTCTACACCATTCACCTGAAAGACCTTAATTTGACCACAAACATCACCGAATCATGGGGATTTTTGCATCCCGAATGCCACGGCTCGAAAGCCGTGCTGTTTTTTAGCTGGGACCTGGCCAAGACGCTTGAACAGCAATTTACCGTGCATGCGCAAGCGCCGCTCTCGACTCAAGTGATGGAGGCCCAGAAGGCAGTCGATCGCCTGCTGAACCAATACGTCCAGATACAGGCCAATCCCGATGCATTCGATGGCGCGAGCATCTTGTTGCAGTTGGAACGCGACGACACCGATCCCGACGCGACCCCCGTCCTGGCGCTGCGTACAACCCCGCGCCTGGAACAGCTCATCCTGGACATGCAAGCCAGCCAGCAAACCCCGCGTACCATCAATTAGGTGCCGCGTATCCGATCCTTCACCCCTATCCCCATGGAGTCAGTATGACCACCACACCGCAATGGGGCTATGAACGCGCCGACTGTCGGGGAAGTTTTGCTCTAAGCCTCTTCCTGGACGACATGGACAAGTTGATCGACCACTACACCCACCAGGCAAAAGCGCAAGCGGAACCCGACCGTGTCGTATTCCAGGCGCAGGCCGCAGCCAACAAATTACTGCAGGCCTACGAGAAGAACGCCCGGAACACGACCGCCTTCACGCGCCAATCCATCGAGATCAAGCCGGTGGTGGGTTCCGACCATGCCGTCGTGCTTGTCCCTATTTTTTCATCGGGATTGAAGCAACACCTTGTTGAACTTCTCCGGCGCAGCAACGCAACCAGCGTGCACTGACCGGCCTTCGAATGAGTCAATAGATCGCCTGAATCAATCCAGACGATCGGTTCCGATTGATTTCAGTCGAATGAGTTCCGCTTTCCTTCGCGGACATAAGCCACCGTACCGCTAATGTGGCTCCGGCTGTGAATGGATTTCTCTTTGGCCAAATGCGCGAACATTTGGATCCCGAAACCTCCATCTAGATTGTCAGTGATCCGCTGTTTCCATGGGCGGCGCACAATTTGCGTTGTCAAACGGCGGGTAATTCGATGCTGCTTCATAATATGATCCGCAAGCGTCCAAGCGCGTGCCAATAGCTTGTCTCGCGGAGCCAGCTCGTTGACCATGCCATATTCCAGCGCCTTCTTTGCGTCGATTGCTTCTCCCGTCAGGAGCGCATAGGCGGACCTCTTTACGCCCAGCAATTCCTGGAAGCAGCTGTGAATGCCGTCCCCTGGGACCGAGCCAAGATCGAAATGCGGATCAAAAACCACCGCATCATCACTGCAGATGGTGATGTCGCACATCAAACAAATTTCGCTGTGAAACCCGGGGCCATTGAAGACGCCTATCGTGGGAATTTCCAGGTCATTGATAAGCGCGCTGACATTGATCCGCCCGTCCTTATAGGCGTACTCGTATGCCCAATGCGGAAGGTCTTCCTGCTCGAGCTTAAATCCATCCGGATCCGCAGCCATCATGAAATCATCGCCAGTGCCCGTAAGTATTAACACTTCATTTTCCGGATCGGCGCCTATCGTTTTCAGAAGCTGTCCCAGCGCTCGGTGGGTCTCCACACTAAGCTGAACCGAACCACCTTGAGTATGCGCTCGTGCCAGTATCACACCATCTTCACGACGCTCGAGGTAGTAGTGTTCCTTAAAACGTTCTTTGTATTCTTCAAACTTCGGAGGCTCGACAAACTGTGTAAGTGACATTTTATTTCCTATGAATATCGCTGATGATTAATCTTGTGGGTGTTCAATTTTCTGCAGCACAGGCCTCAAAAGATTTTTGTCAATCCGACGACGGTAAAGACTATGCCAAGTAAGAGCAGGAGATCTCCAATTCCCATTAATGGTTTGATTCGCCTGATGCCGCCTATAGTCCATAGCACCGGAGCGGCGATCAACCCATATCCAATCACGTCAATTACGGGGTCGGAATAATTTGTCCTATCAATGACAAGCCCAATCAAGACGACTACAACGGAGAATAAGAATGCATGCGCATGTGTCGTTACTCTCCATTTATAAAAATCCAGTCTCTGGTGATAACTGGCTAACGTGCCTTCCCTTGCGATGTCTTCCAACTTTTGCAGATGGGCATCATGGATGGCGCCTAAATACAGGCCTATCAATGCGGCGGAGACCATCCACAAAAAACCAAAGATAACCAAAACTTCGCCCATGCATCATTCCCCTTAGTCGAGACCCGCTTCACGGCGCGTAATTTCATAAAAGGCGCTCCAATCGGTCTCTTGCATTCCGGCGTTAATTCCGGCTGTCAGTTTTCTTTCTATGATTTCACCGATTTCAAGATCTACGCCGGCGCTCTCCGCCGTTGACAGCATGAGCCGGACATCTTTCAACCCGGCGGTCATGACAAATCCGCCCCTACCCATAAAATCGCGCGCCCTAAGCTTTTCGGCGTACATTTTGAAAGCGGGATGGGCGAATGCCGATTGCTGATAAAAATCACGCAGGTATTCCAGAGGTATCCCGCACTTTTCGGCCAAGACATAGCTCTCGCCCATGAGCTCAATAAGTGCCACGGCATTAAAATTAATGCATAATTTCATGCAGTTCGCGACGCTAGGCTTATCGGATATGGCGATTACTTGTTTAGCGTAGCTTTCGCAGACCTCGGTTATTTTTTCAATTGCACCCGCGTTACCGCCCAAATATGTCATTAGTTGCCCACTGGCGGCAGCGTCGGGCCGGCCCACGACCGGACCTGAAACATAATGGCTCCCATGCTGGCTGTGCAATTCAGCCAGTTCGTCCGCGCATTCCGGCGATATGGTCGTGACGCAAATATGGATAGCGCCCGGCTTCAATCCGGCCAGAATCCCATCTTCGGCCTGAAGAATCCCGAAAATGGATTTATCGTCCATTAAGCTGGTGATGACGACATCAGCCGCGGCTACCGCCTCTTTCGCCGAGTTTGCCGCCTTTGCTCCTTTTTCGACCAACGGCAGCATTTTGGACGCCGTGCGGTTCCACACGGTGAGATCGAAGCCTCCGTTGAGAACGCATTGAGCTATGCCAGAGCCCATATTCCCCAAGCCAATAAATGCAACTTTCATTTGTATTAATCCCTTATTCAATGGTTTTTTATTATCTTCACGGGACGCCATGCCCCTACTCTGAGGCCTACTGACGCGCCTCATCCAAGTAGATAGCGCCCAAGTAAACGCTATCTTCCAATTCAACGGTTCGTGTGGTGACGCCCATATCGAGATGGGAGAAGCCAAGCTGATAGCTGCCGCTATTCGGCGCAAGTCCATCAAATTTAAAGTCGCCAAAGGCATCGGTTGTGGTTGATGCCTGTTGTTCGCCTTTTTTTGATAAAGTGACCACCACTTGATCAGCGCATTCCATGACACCATTTATCGAGGCAACAACACTGCCTCCAATAAAACACTTCGAATAGCGATAAAGATTTTTGTAATACACGCGAGGCTTTGTCCCCAAGGCGGGCTTCAAGACTTCAAGGCCTTCGGCCTTTGCCATCGCATCCATTTGTGCATCGTCGACCTTCACTGCCCGCATGCTGCCGGTGGGACAGGCTTGGGTACAGCGCGGTTCCGACGCCCCTTGATCAAGCAGATGTGCATCAAATATCCATTTCTGCGGCAGGTCCAATTCCGCATTCCACCAAATAGCCCCATAGGGGCAAGAACTCACGAGATCCTGGCGCCCCTTCGCTTTTACGGGATCAATGATGACGATACCGTCCCGCCGTTTGTAGATCGATCCATCTCCCGCTGCCTGGATACAAGGCGCGTTGTCGCATTGATTACACATGGTGGGTAAATAGGCGACGTCGGTCATCGGCGCCGAACCTCGAACCTGACGATGGATATGAATCCAATGATGGCCGTGCGATGGCTGCGAAGCCGCATAGCCAGGAAAATCATTGCCGATATGTTCGTCCTTGGTGGCAAGTGCGCAGTTATTGCAGTTTTCGCACTTCTCCACATCGATCACTAAATTCCACTTCTTCATTTTTTATCTCCCTTCGCGTCTTTTTCTGCTTCTTCAAATCGAGCATCGGTTCCCGGCACCTGAATTGCCGGTGGTTTCATGCGCGCATGCCTTCAACTGGCGTCGGTCTCCACTTTTCAATTTCAACCAGACAGGAATTGGACCCCATGCCGTCGGTGCCTTTGACCTGTGGGCGTGGTGGAGTGAGAAGATTTATGCAGCCGCCTCGGTCGGCAAAGCCGTTCGGATCCGGGACCGGGTCGAATACGGCAGAGGATTCGAAAGTCTTGACGACGCCCGGCATAACGAGTTCCGATACATCGGCGGCGCATATCACCACGCCGCGACCATTGAACACACGTACCAAATCGTGATGACGAATGCCGCGCGCACCGGCGTCGGCGGGATTTATCCGCATCACCCAGTAGTAGTAACCATCGATCAAGACGCGATGGTCGTCGATGTCGTTAATGGTGCTGCCCTTTCCGTCGGAGAAAGTATGGAAGCTATACCGTGAATGCGTAGACACCATTTGGAGCGGATATTTATCGACCAGATCGGCGGTCTGCATACCCTCCCAGGAAGGGATATAGCGGTTTAGCGCCGGCCTCTCGGGATTATCCGGATCGCCCCGTAATATCGATGACGGAATAAACTCGATCTTGCCCGACTGAGTGGGCAGTCCCTTGCCGAATTCGCCTTGATACTGCGACGGTAACGGATGTGGTTCCGGTATGTCTTTCTGGCGGTCCTCCGCGTACCAGCGCATGCTTACCGGCTCGCTTTCAGGTTCTGCGGGAACGACGTAATACCCCTTTTTTAGGAATTCCGTCCATTTCATTTCCTTTGAAATATCGGCCGATTCAAAGACCCGTTTGCACCAGTCAAGTTCGCTGCAGCCCTCTGAAAACATCGGACCCATGCCCAAGCGGCTGCAGATATCGAGAAAGATTTGGTAGTCTGACTTGGATTCTCCGAGCGGCTCAATGCACTTGTGCTGCATCACGATCGTGCGGTGATTCAATTGTGCTGGCGCATGATGAATGTACCCCTGGCAACCGGCGGTTTCGCCAATATCCCATCGTTCCACCGCCGTGCAGGCGGGCAAGATCACGTCCGCAAAAGGCACATCGCCTTCCATGTAGATTGCCTGGCTTACGATGCATTCCAATGAGGAATGCCGATATGCCTCGATATAGCGCGCCGAGTTTGCAACGGTGCCGAGCAGCGCGCCGCCATACCGGTACAGCATGTGAATCTTGGAGTATCCCGGCATGGGATATTCGTACGAGGCCATCTGCGCCTCGATCGAGGATCCGTCCCAGATATAGCCCTTTGCATACCCATCGACGATTGCCTCGGGAAGACGCTGGCGCGGAATCATCTGCTTGACTGGATTCATCGTAAGCACATGCGGCATTCGCGTATAGTTATTGATTGCACCCGCGGTAAATGCCAGCTCGCCCGAAATCCCGCCTTCGGCGTAGCCGGGAAAATAGAAATAGTTGTCAACGGGGCTGCCCATTTGCAGATTTCCGAAGTTGACGCCTGGTTTCCCCCAGCCCTGCATCGCCATCATCAAAATCATGTTGCGCGCCCACTGTGAGCCGGTTGCCGTACGGCAAGCGCCACCGAGGCCCGTTCCCAGACCGCCGGGCGCCAGGTAAGTCTTTTTAGACGCCCATTTCCGAGCGAGCGCACGAACTACCTGGGCGGGAACGCCAGTCTCCGGCTCCTGCCACTCTGGTGACTTGGGAATCCCATCTGATGTGCCGCGCAGGTAGTCATCCCATTGATCGAAACCGGTGGTCCGTTTTTCGACGTAGTCCTTGTCATATAGCCCTTCCGTCACCCAAACGTGCATGATTGCGATCGCAAGCGCCGCGTCGGTGCCGGGCCGCAATGGAATCCATCGGCCGCCATACAATTGGGCGGTAGAGTTGCAATGGGGGTCGATATGGACAAACTCGATTCCCAATTCTTTGGCCCAGAATCGCCGTTGCGTTCCTTCAAAACCGCCGTATCCGCCATTGGTGGCTTCGGGGTCGCTGGACCAGAAGACAATCATCTCCGCCTCTTTGAGGCAATCCTCGACGGTCCCATACGGTGATGGCAGGCCGACACGCAATGTGTTGCCGAAGTGATGAGCGGCTCCCCAGTACCAGCCTTCCCAGCTGTCTGGATTGTGATGGACTCGCGTGAACCCGATCAGGTTGCCGAAGCGCAGCATCGAACTGAGGTAATACCCGACATTCCCCCACTGATGATGCGATGAGTGGGGAATAGCAATCGAACCCGGCCCATGCTCTTTCTTTTGCCGCGTGATTTCATTTGCGACCAAATCGAGGGCTTCGTCCCAACTGATTCGCTCGTAGCCTGATATGCCGCGATTTTGCGGATTTCTTTCTCCGTTCGGATCAAAATCAACCCGCTTCATCGGATAAAGAATCCGTTTATCGGAATACACCTGTGACTTGAGCGTTAAGGCATGGGGAGACACTGTTGCCCGCCGCCATGGCTTGAAATGCTTGCCCCGCGCGGTAATGGAATAGCTTGAGGCATCGGCTTGGGTAAAATCGATAGGAGTGACGCGTAAGATCCGGCCGTCCTTGACGTACACGAACAATGGCCCGCCATTGGTATTTGTCGTGTAGCGGATTGACCCATCGGGCATCGGCGTGCCCGACTGCATCCCCGACGTTTCGATACGATTCATCAGCTGCATGAACCAAACGACCAACTCGTCCTTTCCCAGCACAACAACTCTGAACTGTTTAGCGGCGTGGACAATCTCGGCTCTGTCCATGGGCGGCTTCAGGAACGTCAGCGCCGTCGAAAGATCGCGAAAGACCATCGCGACATCCGGCTTTGGATGAACACCGCTACTGGATGTCACTCGGCCTCGCGCGAAGGTGTAGTATCTTGCGATACTTTCATCTTTCAGCTTGATCTGAACGGTACAGTCGTGACGGTTCATTTCCTCGCGGAACGCCGGATACTTCTTGGCCGTACGCCGCAAGACGGTTGGCACGGCGAACAATATTGCTTTTAAGACAGCCTTCTTCATTTGTGTCCCCCTTCACTCATATATGCCCCTTCTTCTTTACATCGTGGGAGCTTTGAAAATTGAATACGACAGACTGCTAGTGTTCAGAGAGCTAAATATGAATGGGCTTATCGTGTATTCCACGAGCAGCCTCATAAATCGCCTCGGACAAGGTTGGATGTGCATGAACCATATTGGCCACGTCTTCTGAAATGAGCTCACTGGCCTTCGCCAACAGCAGCTCGTGTATCAGTTCCGTCGCGTTGTGACCCACAATATGTCCTCCCAGCAACTCTCCAGTAACTGGGTCAGCTAGGATTTTCACGAAACCTTCGATCTTGCCGACCGCAACGCTTTTCCCGGTGCCACGAAAGGGAAAAATGGATTTCTTGAACGCAATCCCTTGTTTCTTGGCGTGGTCCTCACGCAGACCGAAGCCGGCAATTTGCGGCTCGCAATAAACCGCGGATGGAACGAGAGCCGCATCAATCTGCGCATTCCTCGCGCGTCGGCCTGCGATGTGCTCGATGGTGATTTCAGCCTCACGTGACGCTACGTGAGCTAACGCGGGGCTTGCTGTAACGTCGCCGATTGCAAAGATCCCCGGGACGGATGTCTCGCCATAGTCGCCGGTAATGAGGCAGCCACGCGCGTCTTTTTTCACGCCTACCGATTCGAGCCCGATGCCGTTCGTATTCGGAGCGCGTCCGAACGCCGCCAACAACTTGTCGGCTTTAAGACTTTCAATTTTTCCGTCGATTTCAACGTCGATAACTACGCCGCCATCCGCTGGTTTCCAGCGGATGGCCCGCGTCTTGGTATAGACGTTGATCCCCGCATTGCGGAACGAGGCATCCAGCACGTGTGCGACCTCGAAGTCTTCGCTGGGAAGAATATGTTCCCCCAGCTCTACCAGAGTCACCTTTACGCCGAACGCGTTCATCACAAAGGCAAACTCGCAGCCGATGGCCCCCGCGCCCAGAACAACCAATGTTCGCGGCAATTCCGTCATCGCGAGAAGCCCGGACGACGAAAGGACCAGCTTTTCATCGAAAGCGAACGCTGGCAACGAAAGCGGACGGGATCCGGTTGCGACGATTATGTTTTTCGCGAGGATCTGTTCGTTTGACCGGCCTTCACCCGTGAGACTGATTTTTCCACGTCCGGCAATTGACGCGGTCGCCTTCACCACCTCGACTTTGTTTTTTCGCAGGAGCGCCGACACGCCATTTGCCAACGTCTTTGCAGCCAAACGGGAACGCGTATGAACCTCGGCATAGTTGAAGCCGCTTCGATCAATACGAACCCCCAACGCTTCCATATCCGCCAGCGCCTGAAATTCAGCGGCATGATGAATCAAACTCTTTGAAGGTATGCAGCCCCAGTTCAAGCACACGCCACCCGGGGTGTCTTTTTCGATCACACAGGCGGACAGGCCAAGCTGTGCGGCACGAATGGCCGCCACATAGCCTCCCGGCCCCGCGCCAACCACCGCTACGTCGTAAATCTTTTCCATGCCCGTTCTCACAGAAGCATTAGTTCGGGGTTGGCCAGCAGATCACGCAATTTCCTGACGAATCGGCCAAGCGGTTCGCCATCCATTGCACGATGATCGAAGGTCACGCCACAAGGCAGAATTGTTCGTACCTTTATCTTTCCGTCCACGACAATGGGTTTTTCAACGGGAGTCCCGGGCTGAAAATTCATTATCTGGGGCAAATTGAGTAGCGGTGTAGACACCATCCAACCGCCAGGCAAAAACCCATCGGTACTCGATATCGTGATCGTGGCGTCAGTCGTTTCCGTCGGTGATAGTGCGGACGTCCTCGCGCGCTTCACCAGATCTTTTATCTCCATATCGATCTGCAGCAAAGCCTTGCTCTGAACCTCGCGGATTACGGGCACAATCAATCCTGACTCATATTCGGTACGACCAGGTAGGGCCACAGCCAAGCCGACATTAACGTTTTCCCAGACGGTTATTTCGCCATTCACCAGGGTGGAATTACAGATGGGGACCTGCTGGCAAACCAGCGCAACCGCACGGGCATAGAACGAAAGCAGCGATATGCGCGTTGCAAGCTCACTCTGGTGGCCAAGAATTGTTTTCCTTGCGGCCAGCAACTTCGTAATGTCAATCTCGAAAAATGCATATGTCTCCGCGGCGGTCGTCTTTGCAGCCAGCATCTTCTGCGCGATTGCGGCACGCATCCCCGTAACAGGCATTCTGGCTCTAACGCGCATGCCGCCGGACGGACTGTTTTCACCGGCTCTGGAGACGTGCCCTTGACTGGCAGCGCGTTCGATTGCCAAGAGTACATCGCGCCGGATAACGCGACCCCCTGGCCCAGTACCACTAATCTGCGAAAGATCAATCTTGTTCTGTGTTGCAATGGCCTTGGCCAAGCCTGATACGCGAATTTTTCGGCTCCCATCATTTGCAGATGCTGGTGAAACGCCAGCAAGTGCGGGAGTAGCGGCTGGTTCTTGCTCCATCGCACGCGGTGCGGCGACAGAAACCCCAGCCACCAGGCTGCGATACTCAGCTTCCGTATCGGCAATTTTCGCAATCAGAGTTTCGATCGGCAGGTTGGCGCCCACTGGTGCCAGAACGTGAACAAAACCCGCATAAGGCGCTGGCAGTTCGGTCACGACCTTCTCGGTCTCTATCGATACAAGTGCCTGATCGCGCACAACGCATGCACCTTCGGCTACCACCCACTCGACAATGGTTCCTTCGGACATCCCCATGGCAAGCTGGGGCAATATCACGTCACGTATCATTTCGTCCCCTATCGGCAAATTTCACGAACGGCTTCTTCGATCCGCTCAGGCGTCGGCATGGTGTACACGTCGATATACCCGCCGGGAACTGGAATGTTCGGGTGACATATGCGCTTGACAGGTGCGTCCAGCAGGTCGTATCCGTGCTCCATGACTTGAGCGGACACTTCCGCGGCAAATCCCCCTCGTTCAAAGTCTTCGTCGACAATGATCAATCGTGTTGTCTTTTCTATGGATTTCAGCGTCGTTTCGAGATCGAAAGGCTCAAACGTTCTAGCGTCCACTACTTCAACGCTTATTTCGTCCTTCAATTTCTCCGCGACCTTCAGCGCGTTGTGCACCTGCAGTCCGCTCGTCAATATGGTGACATCCGTTCCGGAGCGCTTAACATCCGCTACGCCCAACGGAACGATGTAATCCTCTTCGGGAACATGCCCTTTTTGCATCATGAGATTGGTATGCCACAGGAACAGCACCGGGTTGTCATCACGAATTGCCGCTTTCATTAATCCCTTTGCGTCGTATGGAGTGGATGGCATACACGTCTTGAGTCCGGGATGATGAATCGCTGTACCGTATGGCAGCGTCGCATGCTCGTTGCCTACGCGGCGGCCTACTCCACAAGTTCCAACCATCACCATGGGAAGCGGGTGTTGGCTGCCGTGCAGAAAATGGTATTGCCCAGCCTGGAGGAATACCTCGGATCCAGCAAAGTACGAAAACCCTGCGTACATAAAATCCAATATTGGTCGCAGCCCTTCCTGGGCCGCACCCATGGCGCACCCGGTCATTCCGGTTTCCGCAAGCGGCGTATCCACAATTCGGTGAGTGCCGAATTCCTCACAAAGATTCTTGGTGTGTGGAAAAGTGCCTGCCTGGATACTAATGCCTAGCATGAAAACCCGTTCATCGCGGCGCATTTCATCGATATAGGCTTCACGTATTGCCTCGCAAAGGGTGAGTTCGCGTTGATTGCTCATAATCTTTTCCCTTGTCGGCTATGCCGCGTAAACGGCTGCATGCATTTCATTGATCGAGGGAAGAGCCTTCGGGCTTGCTTCGCAAAATGCTTCAATCTCATCCGCCTCGCGCTCCGCCTCGGCATTGATGCGGTCAATGTCTTCCTGCTGTAGGATCTTTTCCTTCAGTAACCGGATCGTCGCAAGATTCAGCGGATTGAAGTTCTCTTTCCATTCAGCCATCTGCCGGGGGTCGCGTTGGACAGGGCCTTCATAGTTGACACCGCCGACGCTATGTTCCTGAATCCGGTACGTTTTGCATTCAACGAAGATAGGACCGTTACCCTTGCGTACGTGGTCCAGTGCCTGTAAAGCCACCTCGGCGCAGGCGAAGACGTCTTGTCCATCCACGATGACAGAGGGAATTCCAAAGCCGCCTGCCAAGCTGGAAATATTCGGACCGGGAAAGAGGTCTTTCACGTTGCTGTGTTGAGCCATGCCGTTGGCTTCACACCAGAAAATAACGGGCAGTTTCCAATTGGCCGACATCAGCAACGCTTCATGACAGCGCCCTTCGCCATAGGACCCGTCGCCTGAACAATTCATGACCACTTGTCCGGATTTTTTGAACTTTGCCGCGAATCCGTAGCCGACACTCAGGGGAAAATTTGCGCCGATATTGCCCGAGAATCCGAAAACATGATCGTCGGGAAACGACATATGAAAGCTGGAGCGACCCTTACAGCATCCCGCCTCACGCCCCATATGCTCCGCAACGTAATACTTGATGTCTATGCCTTTGCTGAGCATATGCGCGAGACCATGTGCGCGATAGTGCGGCCACATGATGTCGGTCTTTTCCAGAAACGTGCCTGCCGCTACTCCAGGAGCGAGCGCAATGCCTCCTTCGTGGTAGAACCCGACCATCTTTCCGGCGCGAATAATACGCATCATCATCCGGTCTAACGCCATTGCGCGCGCCAGATTACGAAACAAGGCAATTTTTTGTTCGTCTGTCAAAGACATGAATCCCCCCCGTTACTGACCTTTGCCAGCTTTGTTATTGGTGTGAATAATAGTGCCTTGTTTGTACGACAATGTCAACATGTACTTAAAATACATATTGGAGGATATTATCAGTATGCCAAGGTACCCGACCATGAAGAGGCTGCGCCAGAGTTGGTGCGAACTCACTTTCCGTGATCAGATGGGATTTGAATTGAACGTTTATGTTCATTCTGTACTACAATTCAATATGTAAAATTCTTGAAAACCACTCTACATAGGCAAGTATCGCAATGGCGAACAAACGTACAAAAGACAGCAACGAACCAGCGACTACAGCCGTCAACCATCGAACGATTGTTGGTAGAAATCGGCGTAGCAAGACACGCGCGCGGATCATAGAAGCAGCGCTTCACGTTTTTGCTGAAAAGGGGCCCGACGCACCCGTTATCGACGATTTCATCAGGGCTTCCGGTATCGCGAGAGGCACTTTCTATAACTATTTCAACAACACTGCGGAGCTCCTTACCGCCACATCCACTTGGTTAACCGATGACATGGCCGCCGCAATTGAAGGAGAATTGCAGCAGATCAAGGATCCGGTCATTCGACATGGAACAGGAATACGCCTGTGGATGCGGAAAGCAAGCATCGATTCGGCATGGTGCGGCTTCGTCGCGGCAGTATGGTTTCAAGGTGGTTTTGCTTTGGAGGGTCCACTCCGCGACATCGGGCTCGGAATGAAGTCGGGTGATTTCTCCTGCCCGTCCGCAATGTGTGGATGGGATCTGACAATGGGCGGCTTGCGCCAAGCGATGCTCAGGCTTCTTAACGAACCTAAACTCACAAAAACCGATTACGCCGAGCAAATGGTAGACATCATTCTGCAAGGCTTGGGTGCCTCACGTGAAAAGCGGGATGAGGTTTTTGCGTTCCAGTTACCGGAAATACGACGCCCTACCAAAACCTTGACTTGAAGACCCGCCGGATCAACCGCTGATCCACAGCTTTTCGGACGAGCGAAGCTTACTCAATGCTTCTCTCGGCCGTCCCCCGTCTCCCCGCTCTCCCCCCTCGCCTACCCACTTATCTTCTGACTGCTCATGTCGGAACACGATCGCCATTCCACTAGACGACAATGTCATGTTGACATTAAAGGTTATGTTGGATAGCATGTCTTAAATTAGACGGAAAACAAACCGTAGTTTTTTATGAATGCTGTGGGAGGCAAGAAAACAATGCAAATTGATATAGACAATGTGCAAAAGGATATTTACATCGACGGCGCATGGCGCGCAGCCTCGGACGGGGCGAGGTTTGACGTTATTGATCCGGCTACCGAACAAGCCATTGCAAGTGTTGCCGACGCAAGCGTTGAAGACGCGATTTCCGCAGTGGATGCCGCCTATGCCGCAGCGCCTAAGTGGGCCGCTACGCCACCACGCGAGCGCAGCGAAATTCTGCGGCGTGCGTACGAGATCATGGTCGCCCGAAAAGACCAAATCGCTCATCTGATCACTTTGGAAAGCGGGAAAGCACTGTCGGAAGCTAAAGGCGAAGCGCTATATGCGGCTGAATTTCTTCGATGGTTTTCGGAAGAGGCTGTACGCGCTGTCGGTGAAACGTCTGTGGCTCCCAACGGGGGCAATCGGATAATCGTTCAACGCCATCCGATCGGCGTTTCAGTATTCGTCACACCATGGAATTTTCCAGCCGCCATGGCTACACGGAAAATAGCGCCAGCACTGGCAGCCGGTTGTACCACCGTCTTGAAGCCAGCCAAAGAGACTCCCTTGACGGCACTGGCGATGGCCATGATTTTTGAAGAGGCCGGCGTGCCGCCTGGCGTGGTGAATGTTGTCCCGACACGTCGGTCGTCAAGGGCGGTCGCAGCGATGTTGAAGGATAGCCGTGTACGGAAATTCTCGTTCACAGGATCAACACAGATCGGGCGCGTGCTCCTTGCCCAAGCCGCGGAAAACGTTGTCAAGTGCTCAATGGAACTTGGAGGAAATGCGCCTTTCATTGTCTTTGCCGATGCGGACCTTGACGTTGCCGTGTCCGCTGCCATGATTGCAAAGCTGCGTAATGGCGGTGAATCGTGTACGGCGGCAAACCGCTTCTACGTTGAAAAGCCAATTGCCGAAGAATTCACGGCGCGACTGGCTGCGGAAATGTCGAGCATCAAGATCGGCCACGGTCTGGATGAGAGCGTTCAGTTGGGCCCTATGGTGAATGCGGACACGCGTCAAAAAATTGCCGGATTAGTCGAAGACGCACTACGCCAAGGAGCCAGGCTGGTCACAGGCGGGAAAGCCTTAGATCGGCCTGGCTTTTTTTATGAGCCGACCGTGCTTGCCAATGTGGCGCTGGACTCCCAAATTCTACGCGAAGAGATATTTGGACCGGTTGCGCCGATAGCAATTTTCGAAGGCGAGGCACAGGCCATCGCTTTGGCAAATTCCACCGAATTTGGCTTGGTGTCTTTTGTCCATACCCAGGATCTTGCGAAGGCGTTGCGGGTTGCCGATCAAATTGAATCGGGAATGGTGGGCATCAACCGCGGGGTGGTGTCAGATCCGGCAGCGCCATTCGGTGGCTGGAAGCAAAGCGGCATCGGCCGCGAGGGTGCTCATGATGGCCTCCTCGAATACCTGGAATCAAAATATATCGCGGTCAGTTGGTAAGAGGTGCCAGCAGGCACCACTAATAACAAAGGAGGGGACGATGGGAAAGAAAAAATACAGCAAGCGTCTACATAAACAGGCGCTTTCGCTACTCTGTTGCTCAATCGGTTTTGGGCAAGCCGCAGTGGCATTTGAAATTCCGCTCGGGGATTCTGACGTCAAGATGCGGTGGGACAATACAGTCAAATATAGCGTCATGTATCGTCTAAAAAATCCCAGCGAACGTGTGGCGGGCGGAACCCCAATGGCGCCGCCCTTTCTCAGCCCAGGCCTCCAGCTCGACGACGGCGATCGGAATTTCCGCCGCGGGATAGTTTCGAACCGGGTCGATCTCTTTTCAGAACTCGACATGACCTACAAAAGTGTTGGACTGCGACTTAGCGGTGCCGCTTGGTATGACGAGGTCTACCGCCGTGGCAACGATAATCGCTCCGGCAGCGCCAACTCGCTCAGCGTACCCGCCGGTGAGTTCACCGCTGGCACACGCGACATGATGGGCAAGAAGGCGGAACTCCTTGATGCCTTTGTGTATCTCAAGAGCGATTCATTCTCCGAAACGCCTTATATGGTCCGGGCGGGAAAGCATACGGTGCTCTATGGCGAAAGCCTGTTCTTTGGGGCTAACGGCATAGCAAACGCGCAAGCACCTGTCGACGTTATTAAATTACTTTCCGTTCCAGGCTCACAGTTCAAAGAAATTATTCGGCCGGTTGGACAGGTCTCTACCCAAGTGCAGGTCTCCTCCAACGTGTCGATAGGCGCGTATTACCAATACGATTGGCAAAAAAGTCGATTACCGGCTTCCGGTTCCTTTCTTAGCACTGCCGATTTCATTGGCGCGGGTTCTGAAAGCCTATTTCCGGGAACCCCAATGGCAATGGCCGCGGCTGGAGACCTGAAACCGTCTGCCGATCAGGGCGGTTTACAGCTTCGATTCAAACCTGGCTCGGGAGACGTCGAGTACGGTCTATACGTAGCACAGTACAACGAAAAAACACCACAGATCATGATGGATCCTGGTAGCCGCTATCAGCTGGTCTATCCGGAAAAAATCAAGACAGTGGGTGCCAGTTTCAGCACAGTCATCGCGGATGCGAACGTTGCCGGTGAAGTCTCTTATCGCTGGAATGCGCCGCTGGTCTCGGGACCACAGATCGATCCGGGCTTAATCAGCAACGGCCGGAACAATCCCTTGTATGCGGTCGGCAAGACTGCTCACGCGCAACTTTCCGCCATTTACCTTTTAGGTGGGAACGCTCTTTGGGATGGAGCTGAGTTCCTGGGCGAACTTGCGTGGAACCGCACTCTTTCAGTGGACAAAAATCCGCTTGCCGTGGATACAAACGTCACTCGCGACGCAACGGCGTTCCGTATGGTCTTTGCGCCCCAATATTTTCAAGCTTTACCGGGATTGGATCTGTCCGTACCCATCAGCCTTGGTTATAACCTCGACGGCCGCTCTTCGGCGGTAGGGGCTTTTAATGGCGGTGCGGAGCATGGCGGCGATGTGAGCATTGGCCTGAAGGGCGATTACAAAAAACAGTGGCGCTTCGGACTCAACTACACCCATTTCTTCGGGAAGGAAAACGCTCTCCTGACGAGAAATACGGACCCCACTAATCCAGCGCTCTACATGCTGACTGGCGCGCAACCCCTGCGGGACCGCAATTTCATTTCCTTCACGCTACAGACCACATTCTAAAAACAAGACGGGAGACAATCATGATGAGACGTAATTTTGCTCGACGCGCTTTGAACCTCACGGCTCTTGCCAGTTTTCTTGCCTTCGCCATGCCAAGTTTTGCTGCCGTGACCGCGGACGAAGCATCGGCATTGAAGAGCACTCTAACCCCATTTGGGGCAGAAAAGGCGGGCAACAAGGCAGGCACCATTCCCGGGTGGGACGGCGGCATGACCAAGGCACCCAGCGATTACAAAGCGGGTTCGCCGCGCCCCGACCCCTTCGCTGGGGAAAAACCAATACTGCGGATTTCGGCAGCCAACATGGGCGAGCACAAGGATAAATTATCCGACGGCACGCTGGCATTGCTGCAAAAGTATGCTCAAACATATCGGCTAGACGTGTACCCAACGCATCGCACAGCCGCAGCACCGCAGTGGGTATACGACAACACATTCGTAAACGCCACAAAGGCGAAGACAACCGAGGGCGGCAAAAATCTCGAGGACGCCTATGGCGGCATTCCATTCCCAATCCCGCAGACCGGGTCGGAAGCCATGTGGAACCATCTCCTGCGGTGGCGTGGTGAATCGGCGGAAAGCGAGTTCAGAATATGGGTTGGAGCCTCAGACGGAACACGCACGATGGCCGTCGAAGCCAAAGATGATCACCAGTTTCCCTATTACAACAAGGACGGCTCGCCGGACAAATTTAACGGAATTCACTGGCAATTCCGTCAGGTCCAAACCAACCCTCCATTTAAGGCGGGCGAGTCGATGCTGCTCCATGATCCAATTGATCAAGTTGGGCAAGGACGCAAGGCGTGGCAATACTTGGCAGGCCAACGCCGCGTGCGCCGCGCACCGACAATTGCCTTTGATACGCCGGATTTTGTCGCTTCGGGACAAGGATATTTCGATGAAGTGTTTATGTTCCTGGGCTCGCTGGAGCGTTACGACTGGAAGTTGGTTGGCAAGAAAGAAGTGTACGTGCCCTATAACAACAATCGCTTTGTGCTGTCCAAGACAGACGAAGTCTTTGCCGGCCATCATCTCAATCCGGACAAACTGCGTTGGGAATTGCATCGTGTCTGGGTGGTGGAAGCCACTTTGGCATCTGGAAAGCGACACGTTGTTCCGAAGCGCCGGTTCTATATTGACGAAGATACATGGGCGGTGGTCTTGGCAGACGGCTACGATGCCGAGGACAAGCTGTGGCGCACTCAGCTTTCAGTTCCCTTCGTCGCGCCGGAAATTCCTGCAATAGTCACCCAAACCTTTGCAACGTTCAACCTCCAGGCGGGCACCTGGATGATCAATAATTTATTCAACGATCTCCCGAGCCAGTTCAAGGTCGTGCCGCGCCGCCCTGATGCCTACTTCTCGCCGGATGCGCTTGCGGGCGCAGGCGTTCGCTAAGAACAAGCAACTCGTTCCGGTGTAAAACGCACAGGCCTGGGACGGAGGCTGTAGCTCGGCCTCCGTTCGGAGTGGGAGAAGGTGATATGCAATTAAATACAACACTAAGGCGTTCACGCATCTGTGTCGCCGTGATTTCAGGAATCACGGCCTGCGCCGCTGCTTGGGCGGAACCCGATGTGCTCGAGCGTCCGGCGCAGATCCAGGCAACTGCGCGGAGTACGACATCCGCTCTTCTTGCCGTCGGCCAAGCTGGACCACGCCTTGTAACAGTGGGAGAGCGTGGGCTTTCGTTGTGGTCGGATGATCAGGGAAAAAGCTGGCAACAAGCGCAAGTACCCGTCAGCGTCACGCTGACCAGTGTGTCGTTCACGACTGCGACGACGGGATGGGCTGTCGGGCATAGCGGAACGATACTGCGTACCGACGATGCCGGCCGCACGTGGATGAAAATGCTTGATGGGAAGCAGGTAGCTGCCTTGATTAGTGAGGCGGCGAAAGAACCCGGCGCGGACCCGCAATTTATCGCAAATGCCGAGCGCCTGGTCAAAGACGGTCCAGACAAACCCTTTCTCGACGTCCGCTTTATTGACGAAAACCATGGCTTGGTGGTCGGCGCATATGGTCTGATTCTGGAAACCTCCGACGGTGGAAAGCAGTGGCGATCAAAGCAACAGCATGTGGATAATCCACAGGGACTGCACTTGTATGGAATCCTTTACACCGAGTCCGCCATTTGGCTCGCGGGTGAACAAGGGAGTCTGTTTGTTTCCCGGAATGGCGGAGAAAGTTACCAGCCCGTGGCAACACCCTATGAGGGCACCTACTTCGGTATCGTTGCCACAGGCAAAAACCTTGTCGTCTATGGCATGCGTGGCAACGCCTACTGGTCGGACGATCAGGGGGCAACGTGGGAAAAGTGCGAAATTCCAGGGAATACGAATCTGACAGCGGCCGCGAGCGCGGGCGACGGGAGCCTGCTCCTGACCGATGACGGCGGAAATGTCTACGCCAGCAAAAATAACGGCAAGCTGTTCGTTCGCGCCGCTCATCTGAAACTGGGACCATTGAGTGGCCTTCTGGAAGTCGCGGATGGACAGTTTCTTTTTGTCGGCACACGCGGTGTTCATCGCGCCGCCCCCTTTAAGCCCGCCACAGAAAATAAACTATGAATCACCATATCGCTCCGGACGAACATCCGGTAACACGAAACCTGGCGGACTTCGACATCCGGTCGGGCAATATCATTGAACGCGCCTTCTTCAATCATCGTCTGGCGGTGATGATTGTGTGCTTTCTGATCACGCTAGGACTTGGGTATCAGGCCTTCGGACTAAAGCTGAATGCCAGCTTCGATAAGACCATCCCTACAAGCCACCCCTACATTCTCAACTTCTTCGAGAATCGTCAAGACCTGGCAGGCTTGGGCAATAATGTTCGCATTGCAGTTGAAGCGTCCGAGGGCGACATTTTCAGCAAGGGCCATCTTGATACCTTGCGCCGCCTAAATGACGAGCTGTTCCTGCTGCCCGGTGTAGACCGTCCCTATATGAAATCGCTTTGGACGCCGGCCACGCGATGGATAGGCGTGACTGAGGACGGTCTTGATGGCGGCCCCGTCATTCCGGATGATTACGATGGTAGCGTGGCCAGTCTCGATCAGGTACGCCAGAATGTCGAACGGTCGGGCGAGATAGGCCAATTGGTCGCCGCAAACTTCCGCTCGACCATCATCCTGGTGCCTCTAAATGAAGCAAGTGCCAATGGAGTACGCCTTGACTACCATGGGTTCTCACAGAAACTGGAAGAGCTTCGTAACAAGTATGAGGCGGAAGGCGTCCGTATTCACATCACGGGGTTCGCCAAGATTGCCGGTGATCTAATCGAAGGATTGCAGCAGGTTCTGATATTTTTTGCCCTTGCTATCGCCATTTGCAGTGTTGTGCTGTATTGGTACACGCGTTGTCTACGCAGCACAGTGCTCGTCGTGGCGTGCTCGCTCGTTGCGGTCGCCTGGCTCTTGGGCTTGCTGCCGACCTTGGGCTACGAGCTTGACCCCTATTCGGTGCTGGTACCGTTTCTTGTGTTCGCCATCGGGATGAGTCATGGCGCCCAGAAGATGAACGGCATCATGCAGGATATTGCACGGGGCACGCATAAAGTAGTGGCCGCCCGCTATACATTCCGCCGCCTTTTTTTAGCCGGCATCACCGCCCTGCTCGCCGATGTCGTTGGCTTCGCGGTGCTAATGGTGATTGATATACCCGTCATCAAGGACCTTGCGATCGCGGCTAGCATGGGTGTGGCCACACTCATTTTTACCAACTTGGTCTTACTGCCAGTACTGCTTTCCTACACTGGGGTCAGCCGGGTGGCGGCACACCGCAGCCTGAACGAAGAGCGTGCCGACGGTCATGATGGAAATCATCGCAAGCACCCATTGTGGGCTTTCCTTGATTTGTTTACTCACCGCAAGTGGGCATCTATCGCGATCGGCGCTTCCTTGATTCTTGGCGCTGCCGGATTCGTGGTCAGCTTACAGGTGAAGGTGGGCGACCTGGATCCGGGCGCGCCCGAGTTGCGTCCAGACTCCAGGTACAACATCGACAATGCCTTCATGGCGACAAATTATGCGGCTAGCAGTGACATCTATGTCGTAATGGTCAGGACACCCGAGTTCGAGTGCGTCAAGTATCAGACGATCAGCCAGGTCGATGCGCTCGAGGCCGAACTGCGCACGCTTCCCGGCGTAGAGTCCACCAATTCATTTGCTGCCCTGAGCAAGCGTGCGTCGGTGGGAATGAACGAAGGCAGCTTGAAATGGTATGACCTTCCCCGCACACAGGACATGCTCAATGCCATTGCCACACGAGCGCCGCGTGAACTTTTCAACCAACGGTGCAACCTGCTCACGGTCTATATCTTCCTTAAAGACCATAAGGCCGACACGTTGGATTCGGTGGTGCGTACAGTCGAAGACTTCGGAGCGCGAAATAACACGAATGAGGTCAGATTCCTCAATGCGGCGGGCAACTCTGGCATCGAGGCGGCGACCAATATTGTTGTGAAGAAGGCCAACGTGCAGATGCTGCTGCTAGTCTATGCAGCCGTAATCGTGCTCGCCTTTATCACCTTCCGGTCGTGGCGTGCCGTGGTATGCGCGGTGCTGCCATTGGTGCTGACCTCGATTCTATGCGAAGCGCTGATGGTCTTTCTCGGTATCGGCATCAAAGTGGCAACGTTACCGGTGATAGCGCTCGGTGTTGGCATAGGTGTGGACTATGCGTTGTATATCCTGACCGTCACACAGGCGCGCCTGCACCAAGGAATGAGCTTGTCAGAGGCTTATTACCGAGCGCTTCAGTTCACTGGAAAGGTCGTCGTACTGACCGGCGTAACGCTCGGCGCCGCGGTTGCAACATGGGTTTTCTCGCCCATCAAATTCCAGGCTGACATGGGTATTCTCCTGGGATTTATGTTCATATGGAATATGCTGGGCGCGGGTATTTTGCTTCCCGCGCTAGGCCATTTTCTGCTCAAACCCTCACCGCAAACACACTACGATACCGGCATGGAAGGGAAGGCGCAGCCGACCGGATTGCGTAGCGTTGGCTAGCCTGGGCGACTAAAGGAGGGACACAAATGAAGATGTTGAACTGGACGATTGGACGCCGCCTTGGCGCGGGCTTCGGCTTGATTATCGGGGTGATGATTGCCATCACGGCCATCGGTGCTGTTTACCTGTATCGCACGAGCACCAGCGTAGACATCCTGGTAAATCAACGTTTCCCGCAGAGCGTGTTGGTCAACACAATCAAATCGGATTTCAATGATTTGATGACCAATGCGGGCAAAGTACCGGAGCTCGTCAGTATCGATCGGCAGGACGCCTGGGCGGAACTGTTATTGGTTCAGCAGTCGGCGGGGTTTATTACCGAAAATATAACAAGACTCGAACAGGCTGCTTTCCTGATGCCAGACGAGCAGCAGGGCATTGCGGAGCTGAAAATCGTATATGCGAACTTCATGCGCGCACTTGCGATGTTTGTCGATGTAGTCAACAAAGCCGACGCGTCCCATGACGTCGTCCTCCCGGCCGACTTACAAGGATTCGGTACCTCGCTTGTCCAATCGCTCGATTTTCTCAGTCGCCAATATGCGGAGCAGGCCATCGCCGAGGGAAGACATGCCGGCGAAACAGTCAAGAGTGCGCTCCTGCTGATGCTTGTGCTCGCCGGCGTCGGCACCGTCGTCGGTACGGGGATTGGTGTTCTCATTACCCGTACTATTACCCGCCCGATCAAGGAAGCGGTAAACCTGGCTACCCAGGTCGCGGCCGGCAATCTAACCACGCAAATTTCGGCCGTCTCGCGCGACGAGACCGGTATGCTGATGCTGTCTCTGCAGAAAATGAACGACAGTCTGATGCGGATTGTTGGGCAGGTGCGGCAAGGCGCTTCGACTATCGAAATGGCATCGACGGAAATCGTCAGTGGCACGTTTAGCCTTTCCGGTCGCACCGAGCAGCAGGCAAAGGCTCTCGGGCAGGCTGTGGTGTCGATCGCAAAACTCAATTCAACCGTCAAACAGACCGCCGACAATGCGGGCCTGGCCAACGAGCAGGTGAAGATCGCTGCCGATAATGCGCTGCGCGGCGGCACTGTTGTGTCACGGGTGGTGGAGACGATGGAATTGATCAAAATGTCGTCGCAGCGGATCGCTGACATTATCGGTGTCGTGGACAGCATTGCTTTCCAGACAAATATCCTGGCGTTGAACGCCGCGGTTGAGGCGGCACTCGCCGGCGACCAGGGACGCGGCTTTGCGGTTGTGGCATCGGAAGTTCGGCGTCTGGCACAGCGTTCCGCCGAAGCATCCAAAGAAATCAAGGTGCTGATCGACGAATCTGTTCTTAATGTCGATGCGGGTAGTACGCTGGTCGATACGGCAGGCAAGACCATGGATGAAATCGTGAGCTCGGTACAACGCGTGGCACAGCTAATGAGCGAAATTACCGATGCCAGCCGCGATCAAAGTACCGAGATCGATTCGGTCAGCATCACCATTCATCAGATGGATAAAATGACGCGGCAGAATGTCACGATGGTGGAGGAAGCAACGGGTGCCAGTGAGGAACTCAAGTCGCAGGCCGCCGACCTGGCACGGGCAGTAAGCGTCTTCAGAATCGATACATCCGTCGAACACGCCGTCGGCACGGTGGACACCACGCCTGCGCTGTTCAGCGCGAACGATGTCGCCGCCATGGTGATTCAGAGCGGCAGCAAGGCGCAACGGACCGCATTTCACGCCATCGGCTAGAATGCCGCATGAAATTGAGCATTATTTTGCTAAGCGTACTGGCGTGCGTCGCCACTTGGTGGTGGCATGCGCGCAGTTACCGCCACGCCCGCCCCGCTCTTCGACAACGGGTAAAAACCATTATTCGCGCCCTGGTTGCTGGCGTCGTGGTTTATTTCGGTCTCATGAGCATTGCGCTGGTGTACCTGATGTTCAGTACGGCCTAGCAGCGCCCGGCAAAGTTTGTAACACAGCTTACTTCGCCTTGCAAATCTAACGCAAATGAAATGTAATAGCATTTACAAGTAGTGGTTTTCGCGCCACCCATCGGAACAGGCGCCCAACAACCGCTTATTGGGAGTGCCTACATGTCTTTCACAAGCAAACACCTTTTTGCCACCCTGCTTGCCGCCGCCTGCAGCTTCGGCGCCCATGGCACTATGTTGGAATGGCCGAGCACCCCATCTCGCCTTCAACTATCCACGCCCTACGGCAAGCTATATATCAGCCCCAGCGAATACGTATACGAGTCTAAATTGCGGCTCGATTCCGCCGATCTCGAACCGGAGATCACGGGAATGCTGAATATCTCGCACGCATTCAAGATGCCAAAGGCGCACGCTGCCCTGGTGTCGATCAACCGCGGCGATAACGTGTGTCCGGTGATGTACCGATGGATCGTCTTGCGGGCAGACGGCTATAAGATGTCGCCGGAGTTCGGCTCCTGCTCTGAACTTATAAAGGTGTCCGCCCAACCGGGGCAGCTGACGCTGCAAACGCCCAGTCGCGAATCAAGCGACAAAATCGATATTTACGACTATGACGGCAAGACAGTAAAGCAACGCAGCAGTCGGAAACCAAAGAAGCTGGTTGCCATCAAGTAGCAACCAGCTCCCGTCACCATGCCAGCGACTTAGCCGCAGGCGCCGATAGCGCCGCATGCGGTGCAGAAGTCGCAGCCGTCTTTCTTTATGACCGCATGATTACCGCACTCGTTGCAGAGCAAGCCCACCATGGGAATACTAAGATGCAGCTGCTGGGCGGGTTCGTCGGCAACTACCCCCATGGCGTTGATGGGAAGACCATCTTCCGTAAGGATACCCAACATGGCATAACGGTGTATGACCAACTGTGCGACATAGGCCACGGTCGACGGGTAATTTGCCTGCTTGTCTGACCCAGGTACCCGTGCCAGGAAGTCGCCGCGCGGTTCCGCGTAATTCAGGAGCTTGCGCAGCTTCATGCCTATCCAGGCGGGGTCTACGACACGCATGTCCAGGCTTAGCAGTTTGCACAAACCATCCAGCGCCCGGGGGTGAGCCCCGGTAAGCCACATACTATATGGTCGGCGGCTGCCGTCGGGCATTTGAAGCTCTTTCAGCATCAAGACAAAGTCATCCTGCGTGGACGGGTTGCGTACATCGGCTACCCACGCCAGCGTGCCATCCGTCCCGGTTTTCGGTTCGTGAGGCGCAAAAAGCGCATTCAACACGGGCGTTGGATCGTTCGGCTTCGCCTCCAGTGCGCCCAGGTCGTCGTAACGCCACTGCACCAGCTTTGCGAGCGCAGCCGTGGCGCTAGGCACTTGAACAAGGTCGCCATTGGGCGGCATTGGCATTTGGAAGCCATCGCCATACGCGCTGGACAATACTGAAAGTTTTTTCCGCAGCCAGCCGCGGTCATTCGCCCGCATATCGCTGGAAAGCGTCTTGGCGATGGCGTCAAGGCCCCGAGGGGGTTGGCCGCCCAGCACCCAGACTTCGAAGGGAACATCGTCCTTGTCGGCCACGACGACGGCGAATTCGCCTTGCGGCGTGTGGATGGTTTCGCTGACCCAGCCAGCCGCCCCTGTGGGCAAGGCGGGGCGCGACGGCCAACGCAGCGACGCCAATGGGGGCGACATGGCGACTTCGGTTAGCACGAGGCGTTTGTCCTGCTCTGATAATGTGATGGGCTGCGGCGTACTTGCCTGCGGGGCGGCGGCGGGCACCGACAAGACCGCGCCCAATATGCTATTGGGCCGGTAGGTGGTGATGCCCTTGAGGCCGCTATGCCACGCCTTCATGTACAGGTCTTTGAAGTCGCTGTAGGGATAATCGACCGGCACGTTGACGGTCTTGGAAATGGCTGCATCCACATGAGGCGCCACAGCGGCGACCATGAGCATGTGGTCCATGGCCGATATTTCCAGCGCCGATACGAACGGTTCCGGAAGATTGTCAGTGTCGCCACCCATTGCCCGATAGACGCGATAGGCGTGATCTTCGACGGTATAGTCTTTTTTGCTGCCGTCGGCCATGCGCTTCATGCGGTTGTAGAACCATGAAAAAGCAGGTTCGATGCCATTGGATGCGTTATCGGCAAATGCCAGCGAAATGGTGCCCGTAGGCGCGATGGACGTAAGGTGCGAGTTGCGGACGCCGTGCTGGCGAATAGCGTCCTTCAAGGTATCGGGCAAGCGCGATGCGAATCCGCTCCGCAGGTACTTGTCGGCATCGAACATTGGAAACGCGCCGCGTTCTTTGGCCAGATCTACCGACGCCTCGTAGGCGGCGTCGCGCATCTCGCGCGCCATGTCGGCAGCCATTTCACGGCCCTTTTCCGAGTCGTAGCGAACGCCAAGCATGATTAGCGTGTCGCCCAAGCCTGTAAAGCCAAGGCCCAGCCTGCGCTTGGCGTCTGCTTCGCGCTTTTGCTCTTCGAGCGGCCATTTGGTTGCGATAAGCACATTGTCGAGCATGCGGACGGCAAGCTTGGTTGCGCGGCGCATTTTCTTGTAATCGAAGCCGGCATCCGCGCCGAATGGCGACGTAACATAGGCGGTAAGGTTGAGGCTGCCAAGGCAGCAGCAACCGTAGTCGGGCAAAGGCTGTTCGCCACAAGGATTGGTGGCTTCAATGACCTCGCAATACGCCAAATTGTTTTCGGCGTTGATGCGGTCCAGGTAAAGAACCCCGGGCTCGGCGGCCGCGTAGGTGCTCTGCATGATCAGGTCCCAGACTTCGGAGGCCTGGACAGTGCGATACACCCATTGACCGTCGTCGCGCAGATAGGCGCCCTTGGTTTTCAGATCGGCATTGGGCTCTGTGGCATGGGTAAGTTCGAATGGGCCATCGGCCTCGACGGCACGCATGAATGCGTCTGTAACACCCACCGACACATTGAAGTTATTCAATTGTCCGCGTTCCTGCTTGGCGGTAATGAACTCCATGACATCGGGGTGCGTGACGTTGATGACCGCCATCTGTGCGCCGCGCCGCGCGCCGGCGGATTCAACGGTTTCGCACGAACGATCGAACACGCGCATGTAGGAGATAGGGCCAGAGGCGCTGCTGCCCGTGCCCTTCACCATCGCGCCGCGCGGACGAATCGAGGAGAAGTTGTACCCGACGCCGCCCCCGCGCCGCATGGTTTCGGCGGCTTGGGCAAGCGCCGTGTAAATACCCGGCTTGCCATCGACGCGCTCGGTGATGGAATCCCCTACCGGCTGGACGAAGCAGTTGATGAGCGTACTTTGCAGATCGGTGCCGGCGGCGCTGTTGACGCGGCCAGCCGGAATAAAGCCGTGCTGCATCGCCCACAAGAATTCGTCGGCGTATTTTTTGCGCTGCTTTGGGTCTTCGACTTGAGCCAGCGCGTTGGCAACACGGGCGCGCACTTCAGTAATGCTGGTTTCACCACCTTTTGCATACTTTTCGATAAGAACTTCGGTGGAAATATCTTGTGGCTCGGCCAGCGCTATTGCGGTGCTTTCCAGTTGTTGCATGTTTCGGTTCCTTGGTGTCTGTGCCGGATTATTCAGAGGGTTCGACGGCATCATCTGAACCCTGTATCGTACATCGGTTGGCGTTCGTGTGCCCCGCCAATCAGCCATCGGTCACGATGGCCCAGCGGTCATGCCGGCCATATTCATCAGCATGCGCAGCATATAAGCCACGATTGCCAAGACACCGACGCTGGCCGCCCAGATAACGACCAGCCAGGCAAAACGCCTAAGCCAGCCGGGCACGTTGTTCACCATAGTGCGAGGCATTAATGATACCCATCCCCCGCCTTGACCTTTCCCCGGAATACGTAATACGACCAGCCCGTATACATGAGGATAAGAGGCACTATAAGCAATGCGCCAACCAGAGTAAAGCCCTGACTTTGGGGCGGGCCGGACGCTTCCCAGATGCTGACGTCCGGGGGTATTATATTGGGCCACACGCTGATGCCCAGGCCGCTGTAGCCCAAGAAGACCAGGGCGAGCGTCAACAGGAACGGTTCAACATGCGGATGGTTGCCCAACGAGTGCAACAGGCGCCAGGCAGCCGCCAATACCAATATCGGGACCGGCAGGAACCAGAACAGATTCGGCAGGCTGAACCAGCGCGCGGCAATATCGCCATGAGCAATCGGCGTCCATACACTTATGATCAAAATGACGGCAAGCAAGGCCAAGGTCAGCGGCCTGGCCAGATGAAGCATGCGGCTATGCAATTCGCCCTCGGTTTTGCAAATCAGCCACGTGCAGCCAAGAAGAGCATAGGCGACCAGCAGCCCCAGCCCCGTGAAGATGGCGAACGGCGTGAACCAGTCTAGCGGCCCGCCGGCATAGGCATTGCCGACCATGGGAATGCCGTCCATATAGGCGCCCAACGTAACGCCCTGGAAAAAGGTGGCGGTGACCGACCCGCCAATAAAGGCCTTGTCCCACAAATGTCGTCGGGCGTCCGGGGCTTTGTAGCGAAACTCGAACGCCACTCCGCGAAAGATAAGGCCCAACAACATGAAAATAAGCGGCAGCATAAAGGCGCTCAGGATGACGGCGTAGGCGACGGGAAACGCCGCCAGTAATCCCGCCCCGCCCAAGACCAGCCAGGTTTCATTGCCATCCCAGACCGGGGCGACAGTATTCATCATGACGTCCCGGTCTTGCTTGTCGGTGATGAACGGATACAGAATTCCGATGCCCAGATCGAATCCGTCCATCACGACGTACATGAGGATGCCGAACAATATGATGATTGCCCACAATAAGGCGAGATCGATACCCATGGCGTCACCCTTCCGGAACGTAAGTTGGCGCATTGTCAGCCACCCGATCCGGGGCTGCGGACAACGGACGGGCCGGCGTGTGCTGCTCGCCGGGACCGCCCCTGGGTTCGGTCTCGGCGCCGGATATTGCCGGCCCTTTGCGAATCAGGCGAAGTATGTAGACGGTGCCGGCGCCGAAAAGAACGAAATACACGACGACGAATAGCGCAAGTGTGATTCCGACCTCGAGCGCACCGTGCCGCGATACCCCGTCGGCCGTGCGCATCACACCATAGACCACCCAAGGCTGGCGCCCGATTTCGGTCGTGAACCATCCCGCCAACATGGCAACGAGACCCGAGCTACCCATATAGAGCGTCATGCGCAGCAGCGGACGGGAGTCGTAGAGCCGGCCGCGCAACCGCGCCCACGCGCCCCACACCGCCAGCCCTATCATCAGGAAGCCCAGTCCAACCATGACGCGAAACGTCCAGAAGACGATGGTGGCGTTAGGCCTGTCGTTCGGCGGGAATTCCTTGAGGCCCGTGAATTGGCCGTCCCAGCTGTGGGTCAAGATCAGGCTGCCCAACCGCGGAACTTCCACAGCGAAATGGTTCTTTTCCTGTTCCATGTCGGGCCAACCGAAGAGCGTCAATGGCACCCCTTCACCGGGCTTGTTTTCCCAGTGGCCTTCAATGGCGGCGAGCTTCGCCGGCTGGTGCTCCAGCGTATTCAAGCCGTGAAAATCACCGACGACCGCCTGCAGGGGAGCCACTACAAGAACCATCCACATCGCCATGGAAAGCATTTTCCGGATAGCCGGATTGTCGTATCCGCGCAGCAGGTGCCAGGCTGCGGACGCCGCCACGAGAAGGGCCGTCACGAGAAATGCGGCCAACCCCATATGCACCAGCCGGTAAGGGAATGACGGGTTGAAAATCACGGCCAGCCAGTCCACCGGCACCACGCGGCCGCCGATCACTTCATAGCCGGCCGGCGTCTGCATCCAGCTGTTCGACGCCAGTATCCAGGTCGCCGACAACAGCGTGCCCAACGCCACCATGACGGTGGAAAGAAAGTGCAGCCCTGGGCCCACGCGGGTCCAGCCGAATAACATGACGCCCAGGAACCCTGCCTCGAGGAAAAAGGCGGTAAGCACTTCATAGGCCAGCAATGGTCCCGTCACCCCGCCCGCAAACTCCGAAAAAAAACTCCAGTTCGTGCCGAACTGATAAGCCATGACCAGGCCAGAGACGACGCCCATGCCGAAATTCACGGCGAAAATCTTGACCCAGAAATGGTAAAGATCGCGGAACACTGTCTTGTGCGTGTTCAGCCAGCAGGCTTCCAGCACTGCCAAGTAGCTGGCAAGCCCGATCGTAATCGCCGGGAAAATAATGTGGAAGGCTATCGTAAAGCCAAATTGAATACGAGCCAGCAGTAGCGCATCGACATCCATGCTTCGCTCCTTGGGAAGACGGCTACGTGACTTTAACCGTGTACATAGCCATGTATCCGTATCGGATAAGGAACGCGGCAATTATCGTTCCACGGCAAATGGCAGGAACGAAAAGAGCCACCGACTGAAGTGGCCCTGAATTAATAAAGAAACGGTTAACGATTCCATATTTCGCGCGGCTTTTATGCTGGCGTGTCAATAACCCCCGCCGCCGCCATTCCCACCGCCGCTGCCATTACTCATTGGAGTCCGGCTATGACGATCCGTATCGTTGTCGTTAGAACCGTGCGGCATCATCCCGCAGCCCGACAGCACTAAAAGCATGACAGCAATGATTAATTTTTTCATCGTAGCTCCTTCGTTTTTTTTGCGGTCTTTTAATTCTAGGACCATGATCCTTTTCGAGGCACTGCAAACCGTAACCAGTGAATTCAGCGAGAGCTGTTCGACGTACACGCCTATTGCGTTTAGCCGGTGCGCAGGCACAACGCTTGCCTTTCCCGGTGGGTTCGGAGACATTGGATCGAAGTTCTTAAAGGAGACGTCCATGGAGAAAGACCAGACCAAAGGCACGAGTCACGAGGTCAAAGGCGACATTAAAGATATGGTCGGCATACCCACCAATATGGAGAATTCAAAACGGGAGGGTAAAACGGGGGAGCGCTTGGACGCCGAGACCGATCAACGTCAAACCGAAGGTTCTCAAGATGACATTCTTGACATGCCCAAAGAATAGCTACGCCTCTATTCGGCGTCCTTTGCCCTCGTTAGAGGGCTTTTTTTTGGCGCGGCAGTCGTGCGTTACGGCCGGGCCCGGCTGGATGACGCGCGCGCACTTGGGGAGCTTCGGCGAAACCTTTCCAGTGAGGCTTGATTCAGGCGCTTCGCTTCCTGCTCGGCATAGTCTCTTTCCCTTGGCTCGTATGCCCCTTCATATAGGCATCTGCTGCGGCTACGCGTGCAATCGTCGCCGCGATCGGATGCCGCAATGCCAGGATTGAGAGCTTTGCCGCCGCTGCTGCGGCTATCGGGACCGGTAAAAGTGCATCCAGAGATAAGCGCGCCCAAAATCAGCGCTACGCAGCATCGACCCAACGATTGAATGGACATTTTGAGCCTGACCCCTGAGAGGTGCCGCATTTTGGCCTTGGTCCGCCCTAGTTCGACCGCAAGGCGGGAGCTGAGTTACAACGCAACCTTACTTCAAGTGAATGAGGACTTCTCCCTCTGATACTTTCGGCGCGGCCACGCCCGTATCACCGGCGTTTTGGGCTATCCATTCCCTTGCCTTCCGCACGCTTTCATCAATACCCGACTTGTCCTGGCAAATGGTGACTGAGAATCCGCCATCGCCGCCGCGCACAAGGGTGTAACCGACAAAGCCTTTGACCGATCGCAACAATTTTTCGACCTCGTCCTTTCGTTTCTCCAGCAAATCGAATAGCTCCTTTGCGCCCGTACCGGAATATGCCCTGATAACAGTTTGCATGATTGAACACTCCTGTTTGACGGCCCAACGAAACGAACACACTACACCACCTATGCTTACAGTGTGGACGCCAAGCTTCAGCAAAATCAATGGCTAGACACGTTTCATTATTCTCCAATAATTTCCGTTTAACCAGCCTGCTGCCTTGCGCCACGCTGCGTTATCCGGCCGCCACAATCACATGCGCCTGAATTTTGCCGACAACCGGGCCTTGGCCGTGGCAGCTAACGATCGCCTCCGTCGCGCGGTCTGTAGCCAACTCAAGCAAGCTGGCATCGCGCCCGTCGATTTCGTTGCGTAGCGGCGTTCCTTGGCAATAGGCGATAGCGGCGTCGCGCGCCGAGGGCGCGCTACTGACCTTCTGGCGCGTCGCAATATCTATATGGGCGAACCCCGCGCGGCTCAATTCATCTCGGATTAGTGCAATGTTGTGATAGCCGTGCGGCGTACGGGCCAGGAATCGCGGGGGGTCATGTGGAAACACGGCAACTACCGCGTTGGTGACTTCGTCAGCAAAGACGTTTTCTTCGATGCGATCCCAGACACTGAAGACAAAGTGCCCGCCTGGCCTGAGCACGCGACGCGACTCGGCGTAGGCCGCAATTCGGTCGGAAAAAAACATTACGCCGAATTGGCAGCAAACGACGTCGAAGGAAGCATCTTCGAACGGAAGGTCCAGCGCGTCCGCCTGCTGCCATTCAATACGGTTGTCCGGTGTTTGCCGGTTGGCCGCATAATCGAGCATGGGCTGGTTAAGATCGGTAACCACATAGCGGGCGTCGGCGCCAAGTTTTGGCGCAAGCGCCCGCGTGACCACGCCGCTGCCGGCCGCCGTTTCAAGTACCGAACCGGGTGAAAAGGCAGCGACAAGCTCCGCCAAGTCGGCTGCATAGTCCTTGAAGATGAGGGGGACCAGCAGCGTGTCGTAGAACGTCGGGATTGAGCCAGCGAATACCTTGTCACTGTCAGCCATGAACCCTCCGTTGAAAGCTCTGAACGGCGCCTATAACCCTGATGTCCGATACGCCATAATGGGCCGCGCATACCAGCCTTGTCAACGGCTCAGTGCCCTATCGCCCCTGGCCCTGCTGGCTCTATTGATCAATAATGAGCCGAGCGCGAAAGAGTCGCACGGAATATGCGAGCGCGTTCTCCGGGGACGAGCGAAAACAGGGGTAGCCATGTGCGGACGGATACGGCAGGCCGGCGACGGCGAACAGTACGGGGAGACGCTGCACTGGAATCCCCGGTCAACCTTCGATGATCCGAAGGCGCCCAAATACAACGTGCCGCCCGGCACCCGCCCGCTGACGCTACACCGGCTGGGCGATGGCTCGGAACAGGCGGAGCGTATATTTTGGGGCTACAAGCCGCCCTGGTATAAGAAAGGCCCCGCCAGCAATGCGCGTCTTGATACTGTGCTCAGAGGGTCGCCCTTCTGGAAGCCGCTGTTGACCCGGCGTATTCTGGTACCTGCCGAGGGCTGGTACGAATGGACCGGAGAACAAGGCGCAAAGCAGCCTTGGTTTATCCGCGCGAAAGACGGCGCGCCTATCCTGATGGCCGGGATCGCTGCATGGAGCTCAAGCGCAGAAATGGATGCGGCGCATGGGTTTGCCATCGTGACGGACGACGCTGCCGGCGGGATGGTGGATATCCACGATAGGCGCCCGATATCGCTGACGCCAGACGATGCGGTTGCCTGGGTGCATCCGGAAACGCCGGTAGAGCATGCGCTGGAATTGCTATCTACGGCCCGGTCGGAGTCGGCATTCGTTTGGTATCAGGTGACGCCCGCAATGGGCGATTCTCGGTATCAACTGGCGGATGCGAGCGAGCCGATTTAGGCCACAGAGCTTGTGCCTGCTCAGCATGCATAAAAGGATTGCCGTAGCTCTCGGCAATCCGGTCTTTGGTTTCCTATATCGTCAACCGCCCGCTGCAACTTCAATTTAGCAAAGGAATTAAAGCCATGAGCCACTGTTTCGTCATCAGCGCCCACCACATGACGCGCGACCACGCATTCATCTACGCATTTTGCCGTGAGCTGGCCACCATCATTGCGGGAGGCGCCAACCATGGCTAAGAACAAGCACGCTCGTTCCGGGCAAAACCCTGCCCCCACCCAAGCTACGCAATACGCAAACCAGCGGCCTGTGGAGGTCGACCGCGAAGCCTATGAAATAGCTATCGAGACTCTTCAGCGCTTGCAATCATTGCTTACGTACATCAGTGCGAACGGCGCGGTAGCGCTGGGCGCCCTTACGGCGGATGAGCAAAAAGACGTCTGGCTTGTGACTCTCAGCCTAGCGAATGACGCCGAGCGGATGCTGGAAAACGGAAGCGTCAAATGACTACATTGAACCTCACTCACGCAAACAGCCGCAAGCCATCCGCTGCACGACAGCAGACGAAGGGCTGTATCTCCCTGCATTTGGACAGCAGCCGGTGGTAAATCCGCGCCGCCCTTGCCGCCGCCTGCCAAAAGGCGTTATCAAGGGATGATATTTTCAAGCCCGGCCCCAATGACAGCCTGTGCTTCGTCTTATCCTAGTTGCTCGCGACTTCCACAAAAAGACCGCCCGCCGAATCTTGAGACTCAAGCGGGGGTGATGGCTCGGTTAGGCAGCAAGGAGACAGCAGAAAAAATGGTGTGGGGGCGCACAGCGTACCCATGCCTGATATATGGCCAGGGCGGCATAAACACGGCCGCGCAGTTCAAGACCGGTCGTTTCCGGAAACCTCCAGCTGTCGTCACAACCCTGTGCACTTTATGCATTGGATGCGTGGGTTACGGCAGACGCACCACACCGTGAGCCTCATGGCATGCGCAACAAAGAACGCCACTGCTGGTGCGAAAGAAGCTTGGCGGGGGAAACCGTCGAGATGGTGCACAAGTATGCCCACCTCGCCCCCCAGCCACATCGCGAGCTATGCAAAAACGGTCACGTTTTCGTCACAGCAGACGCTAGAAATGGAAAAGGCCGCGTGAGAGGCGGCCTTAACTTACTGAGTTTACTGGTAATTCTGGTGGGCTGTGGGCGGCTCGAACGCCCGACCTACGGATTAAGAGTCCGCTGCTCTACCAACTGAGCTAACAGCCCGTGTCCTGCAAAGAAAAAGATTCTACCGTGAAAACGAAGGCCGCGCCACGCGAAACGCCGCAAATCGACAAAAAGACGAAAAAAATAAGGTCGACATGTGCACATATGGCGCTTCTGTGGGCGCCATGCTGCCAAAACGCGACCCTGTAGGCGTCATCTGAAGCTCTGCCTTCCAAGTGTTTAAACGCGTTTGGCCAGATCGGCCGCCAGCCCGATATACGTGCGTGGCGTCAGCGCCAGCAAGCGGAGCTTCGGCTGCGCGGGCAGGTCGAGTCCGTTGATGAACTCGGCCAAGGCCTCTTGAGTAATGCCTTTTCCGCGCGTCAATGCCTTGAGTTGTTCGTATGGCTGCGGCAAGCCGTAGCGGCGCATGACGGTCTGGACCGGTTCAGCCAGCACTTCCCAGCATGTGTCGATGTCGGCGTCGATAACGGCGGCGTTCAGTTCGAGCTTATGCAGGCCGCGCAAGCAGGAGTCGTAGGCGACGGCACAATACCCCAGGGCCACGCCGAGATTGCGCAACACGGTCGAATCGGTGAGGTCGCGCTGCCAGCGCGAAACCGGCAGTTTCTCGGACAAATGCCGTAATAAGGCATTGGCCAGTCCAATGTTGCCTTCGGAGTTTTCGAAGTCGATGGGATTGACCTTATGCGGCATGGTGGAGGATCCGACTTCGCCCTCCTTCAGGCTTTGCTTGAAATAGCCTAGCGATATGTAGCCCCAGATGTCGCGATTCAGGTCCAGGATAATAGTGTTGGCCCTCGCGACCGCGTCGAACAGCGCCGCCATCCAGTCGTGCGGTTCGATCTGTATGGAATATGGGTTTTGCACGAGGCCCAAGGATGCAAGCACACCTTCGCTGAAGGCTGGCCAGTCGATTTCGGGATAAGCCGATACGTGGGCGTTGTAGTTGCCGGTGGCGCCGTTCATTTTTGCCAAGGGTTCGACGGCCGCTATGTTGGCGATGGCACGTTCCAGGCGCGCGGCCACATTCGCAAACTCCTTGCCCAGCGTCGTCGGGCTGGCGGGCTGGCCGTGCGTGCGCGACAGCATGGGTTGCTCGGCGAACTGGCGCGCCATGGACTTCAGGTGCTGGCACATTTCCGTGAGCCGCGGAATAATGAACTGGGCGCGTGCGCGCGTGAGCATTAGGGCATGCGATGTGTTGTTGATGTCTTCCGACGTGCAGGCAAAGTGTATGAACTCGGCTGCCGTGGCAAGTTCGGCGCTGCCTGCCACACGTTCTTTAAGCCAATACTCTACTGCTTTCACATCATGGTTCGTGGTTTTTTCGATCTCCTTGATGCGTGCCGCATCGTCTTCCGAAAAATCGTCGACCAGGCGCTTCAGCAGTGCCAGCCCTTCTGAAGAAAATGCGGGCAATTCGGGAAGGCCGGCGTTGGACAAGCCAACCAGCCAGGCAATTTCCACCTCGACCCGGTGCGCCATGAAAGCAGCTTCCGACAGGGTGGCGCGCAGGATGTCGCCTTTGGCCGCATAGCGGCCATCGAGAGGAGACAAGGCATTCAGTTTACTTAAGTGCGGAGCAATGAGCATAACGAGTCACGTAGAAAAAAAGTCTTTGGATTCTAACATTTGCCATTTGGCTATTCCCTGAAATGCGCATTTAAACGACACATTCCACAAGGTACGATAGCGGTATCCGGTTTGTCCGCCGTACTGGGCGTTTGAACCCCGGTATCCTGCTATACTTTTTTCGATTGCAACTTATACACTCCGCTATGAAACTCATTGGTACGCTGACTAGCCCTTTTGTACGCAAAGTACGCGTCGTCATGGCCGAGAAAAAACTCGACTACGAGTTGGTTTTAGAAGATGTCTGGGCAGAAGACACACAAATACAAACGCATAATCCGCTGGGCAAAGTGCCTTGTCTCATCATGGACGACAACGGCAGCTTGTTCGATTCGCGCGTCATTGTCGAATACCTGGACACCCTTTCCCCGGTAGGCCGGCTGCTCCCGTCGCAAGGCCGCGACCGCGCGGCGACCAAATGCTGGGAAGCTATTGCCGACGGCGTCCTCGACGCCGCCGTCGCAATCATCATTGAAAACCGGCGTCCGCCTGAATTGCGAAGCCCCGCCTGGATAGAGCGCCAGCACAAGAAGATAGCGGCGGCGCTGCAATCCATGGACAAAAGCCTGGACGACCAGCCCTTTTGCATGGGCGTCAACCTTAGCCTGGCCGATGTGGCCGTCGGCTGCGCATTGGGCTATCTTGACTTCCGCTTTCCCGACGTGGCATGGCGCGACAGCTGCCAGAACCTGCAGCGTCTGAATGAGAAGCTGCAGGCCCGGCCGTCGTTTACGTCGACCTTGCCGCCGCAGGGTTAAGCCTAAGCCTGCCCGGTAAAGCCCATCCAGGCTTCATACAGCATATAGGCCGCCAGCGTGAACAACAGGCAGCCGAAAACCCGTTTCAGCGTCTTTACAGGCAAGCGGTGCGCGCAACGCGCACCGTAGGGCGCCGTCAGCATGCTCATGCCGGACAAGACAATAAGCGCAGGCCAATATATGTACCCCAGCATCCCCTCCTGCCCGGCGACTTTTTGAAAGCCTGAAAAGATATAGCCCGCGCTGTTGGCAATGGCAATAAAGAACCCCAAGGCCGCCGACGTGGCTACCGCGTTGTGAACAGCGATATTGCCACGCGTCATGAACGGAACCGACAGAAAGCCGCCGCCCGCGCCAAGCAGTCCCGATGCAAAACCTATCCCAACGCCGGCACTTGCGACGCCTGCCTTGCCCGGCATCGTCCTGCCCACGGGAGGCGGTTTTCCGGCCAGCATTTTCATTCCCGACCATGCAACGAACACCCCGAACACCAGCGACAGCCAGGCGCCACTGAGGTACGAGAAGACAGCGCCTCCGGATAGCAGTCCGCCAACGATCATTCCCGGCGCCATAATCGCCACGATGTCCCAGCGGATGGCACGCTTGGCGTGGTGCGCCCGCATGCTGGACACTGACGTGAAGACGATGGTGGCCATTGACGTTGCAATTGCGGCGTGGACGACGAATTGATCCGGGACGGCAAAGATCGGGAATAACATGGTGAGGAATGGCACGAGTATCATTCCGCCCCCTATGCCCAGCAAACCGGCCGCAAAGCCCACAGTTGCGCCGAGAGCGGCGAGGCTGGCAATAAAAACCGGATCCATATATACCTTCGAAAGTTCAAGCCTAAAACACCGCTCTTCGCGGACAAGATACGCAGCTTAACATTGCGCCGCCCCGCTGGATCGCAACGGCGGGCCGTTAAACGATAATGCCGCCACCCAGGCAAACGTCGCCCTCGTAAAGAACCGCCGACTGGCCGGGAGTGACGGCCCACTGCGACTGCTCGAACGACAGGGAGAATTGATTGTCGGACGCACCGGCCAATGCACATGCGGCGTCTACTTGGCGATACCGCGTCTTGGCGGCGTAGGCGCCAGGCTCGGGCGCTTTTCCTGCTATCCAGCTGGCGTCCTGGGCCTGCAGTTCCGTCGACAATAACCAGGGATGGTCGTGGCCGGCAACCACATACAATGTGTTCTGGGCCATGTCTTTCTTTGCGGTGTACCAGGCGTCGGCCGTGCCATCGTCGCGCTGCTGGCCCTTGATGCCGCCTATCCGCAGGCCTTTGCGCTGGCCTAGCGTATAAAACGACAAGCCCTCGTGAGTGCCGACAACATCGCCTTCAGGCGTCTTCATGGGCCCCGGATGGGTAGGCAGATAGCGATTGAGGAATTCGCGGAAAGGCCGTTCGCCGATGAAGCAGATGCCCGTGGAGTCTTTCTTGGCCGCGTTGGGCAGTTGCAGGGACTGTGCAATTTTCCTGACCTCGGTCTTCGGAATTTCGCCTAGCGGAAACAGCGTACGGGACAACTGGTCCTGGTTCAAACGATGAAGGAAGTAGCTCTGGTCCTTCGTGTGGTCCAGTGCCTTGAGCAACTGATACTGGGCACCGTTATCGCCGCCGACCTCGCGCACCCGGGCGTAGTGGCCAGTGGCGATGCGTTCGGCACCCAACGACATGGCATGATCGAGAAAAGCCTTGAACTTGATTTCGGCATTGCACAAGACGTCGGGATTGGGCGTGCGGCCGGCTGAATACTCGCGCAGGAAGTCAGCGAAAACACGTTCTTTGTACTCGGCCGCAAAATTCACCGCTTCGATGTCGATACCGATCAAGTCCGCGACACTGGCTGCGTCGAGCCAATCCTGGCGGGTCGAGCAGTATTCGGAGTCGTCGTCGTCTTCCCAGTTTTTCATGAACAGGCCAGTGACTTTATAGCCCTGCTCTTTCAACAGCCATGCCGTGACGGACGAGTCCACCCCGCCGGACATGCCCACCACGACATGCCCTTTTGATCTATTTGTTTTTACCATGGAGGTATTTTAAACGGTTCTACCTCTTACGAAAGCGAAGCGTAGCGCCCTTCCCCCAAGGCCTGATCCACCACTTCGATCCAGTGGCGCACCGGCGTATCTGTACCGCTTTGCAGATGAGTGATGCACCCGATGTTCGACGAAATGATGCAGGCCGGCTGCGCCGCCTGTATGGCGGTTAGCTTGCGATCGCGCAAATTTTTGGAGAGCTCTGGCTGAGTGACCGAATAGGTTCCCGCCGAGCCGCAGCATAAATGCGATTCGGAAAATGGCTGGAGGTCGAACCCCAGATCCACAAGCATTTTTTCACTGACACCTCGCAGGCCTTGCCAGTGCTGTAGCGTACAGGGCGGATGAAACGCCACCGTGGCGGGAGGCGTCTTCATTGCGGCCCTTAAATCGCTTGCCAGCGGCGCAACGATTTCCGCTACATCGTAGACCTTGGCAACCAGGCGCAGCGCCTTGACCACATAATCGGGGTCATGCCTCAGGTGGTGGGCATACTCCCGTACCATGGCGCCGCAACCCGATGCGTTCATGATCATGGCTTCCGCTTCGCCGCTATCGAGCAATGGCAGCCAGGCATCGATATTGATGCGCATTTGCGCCAAGGCGGCTTCTTGCGCATCCAGATGGAAATTGATTGCGCCGCAGCAGCCCGCGCCCGGCACGACCCGCGTACCTATGCCGACGGCGTCCAGCACACGTATCGTGGCCGCATCGATCGATGGCATCATGGCCGGCTGTACACAACCGGCCAGCATCAGGACTTGGCGCGGATGCCTGGCCGGGTCGCCAGGCAAGTCACCGGCGGGGCGCGCGTCCGGTATCTTGTTGCGCAAGACGTCCGGAAGCACCGGCCGCACCCACCGGCCAAGTTTCAGCGCTGGTCCGAACATGGGTGAATTCAACAGCGTGCGCAACACGGTGCGCGTGACGCGCTGGCCCAGAGGGCGCTTTACCTTTTCGTCTACCAGCTTGCGGCCGATGTCGACCAGTGCGCCGTACTCGACGCCGGATGGACAGGTGGTTTCACAATTGCGGCAGGTTAGACAGCGGTCGAGGTGGGTTTGCGTCGAATGCGTGGGCTCGACGCCTTCGAGCACCTGCTTCATTAGGTAAATGCGGCCGCGCGGGCTATCGCGCTCGTCGCCCAGGATTTGGTAAGTGGGACACGTGGCCAGGCAGAATCCACAATGCACGCAGCGACGCAGGATCTCGTCCGCCTCCTGGCCCACATCTGAATCACGCGCCCACGATGCAAGATTTGTTTGCACGATAAACCTCAGAAGTCCGGAAACAAGCGTTTAGGGTTGAAGATCCCGGCGGGATCCAGTTCTTGCTTCAAGCGCAGATTGATTTGCCGCAACCCAGGTTCCATGGGGTGAAACACCGGCAAATCGGGCGTGGCGGCCGAGCCGTGATGATAGAGAGTGGCATTGCCGCCCCGCTGTGCCACATCGGTACGCAAGCGGCTTCCTGATTCGACCGACGACAGCCAGCGCAGCCCGCCATTCCACTCGATGAGCGTGGGGCCGGCGTCTAGCGGCATTGTTCGCGGCGGCACGGCAACGCGCCATAAAGGCGTGGCGCGAAAGAACGGATGGGTTTGATCCCGCAGGCTATTCCAGAACGCTGCCGCGACAGCCGGTTCCAGCAGTTGCCCGCCAATGTTCTTTACGCCGTTGCGCAGCGCCGGCTCGCTTCCCGACAAACGCACATGCAGGTGTCCGACGGAATTGGCCGGATCGCGATACCAGGCCGTGGCCGTAATGGGCAGCGGCAAGCCGCGCCATTGGGTGAAGTAGCGTAACGCTTGCGCCTCGTCGGCTTCCAGGACCAGCGTGGTTTCCTGGAATGGCTTGGGCGACACCTTGATCGAGATCTCGACCAGCGCTCCGAAGATGCCCAGGGAACCTGCCAACAAACGCGATACGTCATAACCCGCCACGTTCTTCATTACTTCGCCGCCAAAGCGCAAAAGATTTCCCGATGAATCGAGCAGCTTGGCGCCCAATACGAAATCTCGAACACTGCCGGCGGCCATGCGGCGCGGGCCGGACAAGCCGCTCGCGATGCAACCGCCTACGGTCGACGATGGGCCGAACCGTGGCGGCTCAAACGCCAGCATTTGACCTTGCTCGTCCAGCGCGGCCTCGATGTCGGCCAGCAAGGTGCCGGCGCGCGCCGTGATGACGAGTTCGGACGGCTGATAATTGACAATGCCCTTGTAGGCAGCCAGATCGAGAATGGCAATGTCGTGCACGGTGTCGCGATCACCGGGTTCGCCGTAGAACGATTTGGTACCGCCGCCGCGTATGCACACGGGACGTTCCGTCCCGCGGGCAGTCGCGACTTTTTCGCAGAGGTCGGATAATACGAATTCCATGGGCGGCCTTTAAAAACGCGGCAGGTCGGGAAATTTTATTTCGCCGTTGTGGACGTGCATTTTGCCGTATTCGGCACAACGCACCAAGGTGGGAATAACCTTGTCGGGATTCAATAGCCCGTATGGATCGAACCCCTTCTTTACCGCGCTGAAAAAATCCAGTTCCTGGCGCGTGAACTGCACGCACATCTGGTTAATTTTCTCGACACCGATCCCATGCTCGCCGGTAACCGTGCCGCCCACCTGAACACATAGTTCGAGGATGGCGGCACCAAAATCCTCGGCGCGTTCGGTCTCGCCAGGCTGATTGGCATCGAATAGGATCAAGGGATGCAGATTTCCGTCGCCGGCGTGAAACACATTGGCGCAACGCAAGTTGAATTGCTTTTCCATGCCTTCTATTGCGCTCAGGACCTGCCCTAAATGGCGTCTTGGAATGGTGCCGTCCATGCAGTAGTAGTCGGGCGACACGCGCCCGGCGGCGGGAAATGCATTTTTCCGGCCGGCCCAGAAAAGCAGGCGCTCGGCCTCGGAACTGGATACCTGCAAGCGGGTGGCGCCGGCGTTTTGGAATACCGCCCGCATACGGGCGATTTCATCGTCGACTTCTTCCACCGTGCCATCGGACTCGCATAACAAGATGGCCTCGGCCTCCAGGTCGTAGCCCGCCTGCACAAAGGGCTCGACCATATGCACCGCGCGCTTGTCCATCATTTCGAGGCCGGCGGGAATGATGCCCGCCGAAATAATGTTGGTGACGGCAAGACTGGCGGCTTCCACAGTGGCAAAGCTGGCCATGATGACCTGGGCGCATGTGGGCTTGGGTATGAGCTTTACCGTGACTTCGGTGACCACCCCGAGCATGCCTTCGGAGCCGATGAATGCGGCAAGAAGGTCGACACCCGGGCTGTCGGGCGCCTCGGACCCCAGCTCGACCACATCGCCATCGATGGTGACAATGCGCACACGCAGCACGTTGTGCACCGTAAGTCCATATTTCAGGCAGTGCACGCCGCCGGAATTCTCGGCGATATTGCCGCCGATGGAACACGCGATCTGGCTGGAGGGATCGGGTGCATAGTACAACCCATAGGCGGCGGCGGCCTCGGAAATAGCCAGGTTGCGCACGCCAGGCTGTACGACCGCCGTGGCGCTGTCCAGGTCGATCTTTTTGATTTGATTCAACTTGGCCAAGCCTAGCAGGATGCCTTGCGAATGGGGCATTGCGCCACCCGACAAGCCCGTGCCGGCGCCACGGGCGACGATAGGGATATTCAAGGCTTTACAGGCCTGCAGTACCGCAATGACCTGCGCTTCGTTTTCCGGGAGGATGACGACGGGCGGCAGGCAACGGTACAAGGAAAGACCATCGCATTCATAGGGTCGCGTATCTTCGACGCGCGACAGTACGCAGTGCGCTGGCACGCTCGAAGCGATGCGCGCAAGCAGGCCCGCAAAATCCGGGGTGGTAACTTGAGCCATCCCTGCCGTGGAATCGTCCATGCCTTGCCTCTATGCCAATGGGATGATTTTTCCCGGATTCAGGATATTGTGCGGATCGAAGGCGTGCTTCAGGCTGGCCATCAGGTCCAGCGCATCGCGTCCGTGCTCGGCGAGCATGAATTCCATCTTGTGCAACCCTACCCCATGTTCGCCAGTGCACGTGCCATCCATTTGTATGGCGCGTTCGACCAGACGGCGATTGAGCTTTTCTGATTCTTCCCATTCATCGGGGCTGTCTTGGTCGAGCAGCATTAGCACATGGAAGTTGCCGTCGCCGACATGGCCCACGATGGTGTAGGGAAAGCTGGCTTCGTCGAGTTCGGCCGCGGTTTGCGACACGCATTCGGCCAGACGTGAAATAGGCACGCATACATCGGTGGTGCTTGCTCTGCAGCCCGGACGCAGCTGCAGTCCAGCAAAATACGCATTATGACGCGCCGTCCAGAGCCTGCTTCTGTCCTCTGCCTGCTCGGCCCATTGGAAATCCATGCCGCCGTTGTCGCGTGTAATGGCCTGCACGAGTTCGGCCTGCTCTTTGACACCGGCCGGACTGCCATGGAACTCGAACAGGAGCAATGGCGACTCGGTAAGCTGCAGATTACTGTAGGCGTTGGTGGCCTTTACCGCAGCGCTGTCCATGAACTCGACGCGCGCAACCGGCACGCCCATTTGTATGATTTCAATGACGCTTTGTACGGCGGCGGCCAGCGTCGGGAAGTTGCAGATGGCAGCCGAAATGGCTTCGGGCTGCGGGTATAGGCGCACGGTGACTTCCGTGATGATACCCAATGTGCCTTCGCTGCCGACGAAAATACGGGTGAGGTCGTAGCCCGCCGACGACTTCCTGGCGCGATTGGCGGTTTCTATGACGCGGCCATCGGCCGTGACCACCTTGAGCGACATGACATTTTCGCGCATGGTGCCGTACCGAACGGCATTGGTGCCGGAGGCGCGCGTGGCCGCCATGCCGCCCAGGCTGGCATCCGCCCCCGGGTCGATGGGAAAGAACAAGCCCGTATTGCGGATTTCTTCGTTAAGCTGCTTGCGGGTTACACCGGCCTGCACAGTGGCGGTGAAGTCTTCCGCGTGTACCGCCACGATCTCGTTCATGCCCGACAAGTCGAGACTGATGCCGCCCTGGACAGCCAGCAGATGTCCTTCGAGCGATGAGCCGACACCGTAAGGTATAAGGGCGACCTTATGTTGATGGCAGTGCCGCGCCACCCAGGCGACGTCGTCGGTGCTTGATGCAAACACAACGCCATCGGGCAGCATCGGAGGATACGGAGACTCGTCACGCCCATGATGCTCGCACACGGCATGCGCCGTGGAAAAGCGTTCGCCAAACCGCTCGCGCAAGGCGTCGAGGAACCCGGGCGGGATCGCGCGACGCAGTCCTTGTGCGAGAACGTTTGCATTCATGAAACAGCTCCTTTTATCCAGTAAACAGAACCACAAACGGAATACTACGGCTTTTAGGCCTGGCTGCCGATCAGGGCATTTGCTGATTGCGCGCTTACCAGGCGGCGGGTCCGTACAGCCAGCGCCAGACGTTCGAGCACCTGAACCGACGTATCCCAGTCGATGCAGCCGTCGGTAATGCTTTGGCCATAGACGAGCGGTTGGCCCGCCACGAGATCTTGGCGGCCTCCGACCAGGTGGCTTTCGACCATGACGCCGAAAATGCGCGCATCGCCCGCTTCCATCTGCGAGGCGACATCGTCCAGGACCAAGGGCTGGTTGCGATAGTCCTTGTTGCTGTTTGCATGGCTTGCATCGATCATGAGGCGTGGAGTCAGGCCGGCCTTGACGAGGGTGTGGGACGCCAGCTCTACATTCTCCGCATCGAAGTTGGGCACTTTTCCGCCGCGAAGAATCGCATGGCAGTCGTTGTTGCCCACGGTAGACACGATGGCCGAATGGCCGCCTTTAGTCACCGATAGGAAGTGATGCGGCTGGGAAGCGGCCTTGATGGCGTCGGTGACGATTTTTATGTTGCCATCGGTGCCGTTCTTGAAGCCGACAGGACACGACAAACCGGAAGCCAACTCTCGGTGAACCTGGCTTTCGGTGGTGCGCGCCCCGATAGCGCCCCACGAGACGAGATCCGCAATGTACTGCGGCGTGATCATGTCGAGGAATTCGCAGCCCGCCGGCATGCCCAGGCTGTTCACCTCGATGAGCAGTTCACGCGCGGTACGCAACCCCTGGTTGATGTTGAAACTGCCGTCCAGCCCTGGATCGTTGATCAGGCCTTTCCAGCCTACCGTCGTGCGCGGCTTCTCGAAGTAGACGCGCATGATGATCTCGAGTTCGCCCTTGAAGCGCTCCCGCTGGGACACCAGGCGCTTCGCATATTCCAGGGCTCCTTTAGTATTGTGGATCGAGCATGGGCCTATGACCACCGCCAGCCGGTCGTCCGTGCCTTGAAGAATGTTGTGCAAGGCCTGCCGCGCGTCGTATACGGTGGTCGAAATTTCGGTGGTGCAGGGGAATTCGCGCATGACGTGCGCGGGAGGGCTAAGCTCCTTGATTTCCCGGATACGTAAATCATCAGTATTGTGCGACACAGCTTAACTCCAGAGGTTTTGTCAACTTAGCAAGCGGTACAAAAAAAGCCGCCTAGCATCGCTGGCGGCTTTTTGGGAATTTGGTCTAAGTTACTTGGTACAACGCTTCCCTTCCTCCACCAGCGGTATAGGAATCATAAAAAAATAAAAGTAGGATGCGTAGTACATAGACACATCCTAGCATAGTGATTCCTTGATGCCAATAAGAATATTCCCGATATTCTCTTGCACTCGTTCGCCACGCGGACGGGCAGCCGTTAAATAACGATCAGGCGGTGCCGCCCACGGTGAGCCCGTCCATGCGAACGGTAGGCATGCCGACGCCTACGGGGACGCTCTGGCCTTCCTTGCCGCAAGTTCCCACACCCGAGTCCAGTTGCAGGTCGTCGCCGATAAGACTGACGCGGTTCATGGCGTCAGGCCCGTTTCCGATAAGGGTTGCCCCCTTCACCGGGTAAGTGACCTTCCCATTCTCGATCATGTAGGCTTCGGAAGTGGAGAAAACAAACTTGCCGCTGGTGATGTCGACCTGGCCGCCGCCAAAGTTGACGGCATACAAGCCTTTCTTTACCGAGGCAATGATCTCCGGCGCCGGCACCTTGCCAGCCAGCATGTAGGTGTTCGTCATGCGCGGCATGGGCAGGTGTGCGTAGGACTCGCGCCGTCCGTTGCCGGTGACCGCGGTTTTCATTAGCCGGGCGTTCATGGTGTCCTGCATATAACCCTTCAGGATGCCATTTTCGATCAGCACGTTGCGCTGTGTAGGAGTGCCCTCGTCGTCGATATTGAGCGATCCGCGGCGATCGGCGATTGTCCCGTCGTCCACGACGGTGACGCCTTTGGACGCGACACGCTGGCCGATGCGGCCGGCGAAAATGCTTGAGCCTTTGCGGTTGAAGTCGCCTTCCAGGCCATGCCCGACCGCCTCGTGCAGCAGAATGCCGGGCCAGCCCGAACCCAGCACGACCGTCATTTCGCCCGCCGGCGCGGGACGCGCCTCGAGATTGACCATGGCTTCATGAGTGGCACGCCGCACATACGAGCGCAGCACATCGTCGGTAAAGTAAGCCAGCCCGGTACGCCCGCCCCCGCCGCCGTGGCCCATTTCGCGACGTCCGTCGCGCTCGGCGATGACCGTGAGGGACAAACGCACCAGCGGACGGACATCGGCAGCCAGACGGCCGTCGCTTCCCGCAACGAGGATGACGTCGTATTCCGCTCCCAGGCCTGCCATTACCTGGATGATATGCGGGTCGGCCGCGCGCGCCATGGCTTCGATGCGGCCCAGCAATGCCACCTTATCCGGCGCCGACAAGGTATTGACGGGGTCGATGGGCTCGTAGAGCGAACGCCCCGCCGGGGGATGGCCGGTGACCACCTTTTGGCGGCCCGCGCCGCGCCGCGCAATGCTGCGCACAACGTGCGCCGACGAAAGCAAGGCATCGGCGGACAAGGTATCTGAATAGGCAAATGCCGTTTTCTCGCCGCTGATGGCCCGCACGCCGACACCCTGCTCTATGGAAAAGCTGCCGGTCTTGACGATACCTTCTTCAAGGCTCCAGCTTTCACTGCGGGTGTATTGGAAGTACAGGTCGGCGTAATCGACCTTGTGGGTGAAAATTTCGCCCAGCGCGCGAGCCATATCGGATTCGCTCAGGCCCCAGGGGTCGAGCAGTACCGATTTTGCGGTGGCCAGTGCGTGAATAGCGGGATCAGCAAGTTTCATGAATTTTTACCGTGACTATGACATTACATCGTGCGATGTTTCAGGGCGGGCAACGATTCCCGAACGCCGGCCAGGCGGCCGGGATCGACGTCGCCGATGGCATAACCGCTGCCTTCGGCGATACTGTGAATCACGTCGCCCCATGGATCGATTAGAACAGAATGGCCCCAGGTGCGTCGGCCATTATCGTGTTTGCCGCCTTGTGCCGAGGCCAATACATAGCATTGATTCTCAATGGCGCGAGCGCGCAGCAGCACTTCCCAATGCGCCGAACCCGTGGTGTAAGTAAACGCGGCCGGCAAGACAATCAGGTTCACCTCCCCAAGCGCGCGAAAAAATTCCGGGAAGCGAAGGTCGTAGCAGATGGATAAACCCACGGTGCCGCAGGGTGCCGTGAACGACCGCGGCAGATTCTGGCCGGGCCGTATCGATATGGATTCATCGTATGACTCAGTGCCCTTGTTGAAGCCGAATAAATGTATTTTGTCGTACCGTGCGACTTGTTTGCCCGTTGGGTCAAATACTAAGCTTGCATTATAAATGCGGTCGGGTTCTTCATTATCCAAAGGCAGTGTGCCGCCCACCAACCAAATGCCGTGCTGCTTTGCCTGGTTAGCCAGAAACTCCTGAATCGGTCCATGGCCTGGCCGCTCTTTAATTGCCAGTTTATCGGCATCGTGGTGGCCCATGAAGCAAAAGTACTCTGGCAGGACCGCCAACTGAGCCCCGCCGCTTACGGCTTGGCCAATGAGGCGGGCGGCCTCGGCCAGATTATCGGCCAGCCGAGTTGAGGAAACCATTTGAATGGCGGCGACTCTAAAGTTATTTGCGTTGGTTGTCATGCGATGATTATTAAACAGAGGTTAAGCGGTGATCTACTATAAATGCACTACGCCAAAAATTAATTTCGGCATTAGCAGCTATAAGTTAAACTTCTGTAATGCCGGTATATACCGTTATTAAAAATAATATTATCTTTTATATCCACTCACAGGAATATGTATGCCACGCGATAGCTATCCAGCCCTAAAAGAAAAGATCCAAAAAGAGATCCTTAAATTGCAAAAGCAGGCAAAAGCCTTGCAAGTGAAGCAACGGGGTCCCGTTGTTGCATCGATCGTAAAATCGATGCGCGATTACGACATTACCCCCGAGGAAATTGCCGCGGCTTACACCAAGAAGGCTACCCGCGCGCCCAAGCAACCCGGCACCAGCACGACAACAGTGAAGCGCTCAGTACCTCCAAAGTACCGCCATCCAGACACCGGCGCAACCTGGACGGGGCGCGGCAAACCACCCCGCTGGATCACCGCCGCCGAGGCCGAAGGGCGCAAGCGCACCGACTTCCTGATTGAAGCGTAAAGCAAGCGCCCGCACTAGCGGGCGCGTTCGTATTCGACCTCGCGCACCTGGCCGTTGTTGCCAGGGAAACCATCGAATACTGCCTGGGCAAGATAAGGCATGACTTGCTGAAGATTGTCCGAGGAACTGACGTTCACGGCGCTGGAACGGTACACTTCGGCGCCGTTATTTCGCCTGTCCTTGATAATGACGGTTAACGTGTTTTTATATACGTCGACAGGGACGTTTTGGTAAACCGGCGCCATGAATATGCCGCCCCCCCAGCCGCCATAGCCGCCGTAGTAGCCGCCAAACGGCCCAAATCCCCAGCCATCGTACAAGTATGGATCGGTGCGCCGTTGCACCCATGCCTGGCTCAGTGGGTTGTCGTAACCCAACGAGACGTCGAAGCGCGCATCCTGGCCTGCCCTGGCCTCGACCAAGCCAGTGGCTCCAATGGACGCACGCACCATGTCGGCAATTGCCTGGAACTCAAGGTTATTGACTTGGCTGGCGGACGGCACGATCCGGTATGACTGCCCTTGCGCATCCGCCGGCCATTGCTGGTAGCTGGTGACACGGGCCGAAAGCGTCGAGGCGCATCCTGAAACCAGCACGACAAGCGCAGCGACTGTAAATAGGCGCATTAGCGCCCGATAGTTTCCAGCAACCCCGTTCCACATACATCCTCCCAGCTTTTTCGAGATATGCCCTGAACCAAGCGGCCGATAGATAAACCCGCGGGATTTGAGTACGGTCGCCAGTACTCAACTAAGACCATATTTACATCCAAAGGTTGCATATCTTACGCAGAAACCGCAACTGGAGCCGAATACTACAATAGGCAGTCAACGAACACCGAGTCCACACCATGCGCACTGATATTTCCACCACCGTCTTCCGCCACGAGTATGTGCCGTACCCGTATCGCCTCCCCAATGTTGAACTTCAGTTCGAACTCGATCCGGATCAAACCAGCGTGTCGGCCCGCCTTGCTTTCGAGGCGGGCGCGCAGGCCGGTGCGCCTTTGGTCCTGAACGGGCAAGATCTGGACCTGCTGTCCATTGCGATCGACGGCCGGCCTCTGGATGCGCATGAATTTCGCCTGGAAGCAGATATCTTGACAGTGTTTCCAACGACGGCGCGCTTCATCCTGGATATTGTCAGTGGATGCAAGCCCGCCTTGAACTCCAGCCTGATGGGCTTGTATGTTTCCGGCGACAGCCTCTTCACGCAATGCGAGGCTGAAGGTTTCCGCCGAATATGCTGGTATCCGGACCGGCCCGATGTCATGTCGCGCTTCAAGGTTACGCTGCGCGGCGATAAACGCCGCTATCCCTTATTGTTGTCCAACGGCAACCACTTGGCATCGAACGACTTGTCCAACGGCAGGCACGAGGCCATTTGGGAGGATCCGCATCCTAAGCCCAGTTATTTATTTGCATTGGTGGCCGGGGACTTCGCCTGCCGCGAACAACGCATAAAGACCGGCGGCGGTGCCGATGCGCTGCTGCAAATATACAGCGATCGAGGCTCCGAGGATAAGACGGAGTGGGCGCTGGATTGCCTGCACCGATCGGTCCAATGGGATGAGCAACGTTTTGGCCTGGAACTGGACCTGGACCGCTTCATGGTGGTCGCGGCTCGCGATTTCAATATGGGAGCCATGGAGAACAAGGGCCTGAACGTTTTCAATTCCGCCTACGTACTCGCCGACAAGGATACGGCAACCGACGCCGCCTACCGCGGCATCGAGGCGGTCATCGGCCACGAATACTTCCACAACTGGACCGGAAACCGCGTCACCTGCAGGGACTGGTTTCAGTTGTCGCTCAAGGAAGGTCTTACTGTTTTCCGCGATCAGGAATTTTCGGCCGACATGCTTGCTCACGGCTTGTCTGGCGATGAAGCCGCCAGCGCGCGGGCCGTCAAACGCATCGAGGATGTGAGTGCGCTGCGGCTGGCCCAGTTTCCCGAAGACGCCGGCCCGATGGCACATCCGATCCGGCCCGAAAGCTATCAGGAAATCGGCAATTTCTATACAGCCACGGTTTACGAAAAGGGAGCCGAGGTCATACGCATGCAACATACGCTGCTGGGGGCGGACGGCTTTCGAGCCGGAATGGATGAGTACTTCCGTCGCCACGACGGCGCCGCGGTCACCTGCGACGACTTCGTCGACGCCATGGAGTCGGTGTACATAAAGCGTAATCCCGGCAAGAATTTCGATATCTTCCGCCGCTGGTATTCGCAAGCAGGCACGCCGCGCGTAAAGGTTGCCCTGTCATGGAACGCCGCTGACCAGACCTGCACCATTACCCTAAGCCAGCATTGCGATCATGTCGGCATCGAGAAGCTGCAATCACCGCTGCTTCCCAAGCCGCCCTTGCATATCCCTTTCGCCATCGGCTTGCTTAACCAACAGGGACAAGCGCTGCCCATCCGTTACGACGGGCGGACAACAGACACGTTACTACTTGAACTTGTCGAGAAAGAGCAGACCTGGACCTTTACCGGTATCTCCGAGCAGCCGGTTGCGTCGTTACTGCGAAATTTTTCCGCACCTGTCATTGTCGAGTTCGACCGCCCGGATACCGAGCTTGCCCTGCTGGCCCGGCACGACCCCGAGCCCTACGCAAGATGGGAAGCGATGCAGGAATTGGCTACCCGCCAACTGCTGGCGCTGGTCGAGGCGCACACCGCCGGCCGGCAGCTCGCCGTGAACCGCGACATTGTCGACACGTGGCGCGCCCTTCTGGATGATCCCAAGCTGACCGCGGCCTACAAGGCCAGGATCCTGACGCCCCCACCGGACAAAGAGCTGTTGGAAAAGACCACGCCGATGAACCCCCAAGCAGTTGTTCATGCTGGTCAGTATCTACGTAATGAACTGGGCAAGGCTTTGGCGCCGGAATGGTTGGCGACGTGGCATGCATGCGCGGAAACGAGTTCTGTTTACAGGCCCGATCCAGTGTCGGCTGGCCGCCGCTCGTTGCGCAACTTGGCATTGCAGTTTCTGATGGCGGGCGCCCATCCGCAAGCCGAGGCCCTGGCCCTGAAACAGTATTACGACGCAAGCAATATGACGGATCGCATGGGGGGCCTGGCGCCGCTTGTGCACCATTCCCAATCCGACGACACGGCGACGGCGCTCAATCATTTCTACCAACAGTGGCAGCATGATCCTTTAGTGGTGGACAAGTGGTTCGCCCTGCAGGCAAACGCCCCTGGAACGACGGTGGACACCGTCAAGGCGCTGATGGTGCATCCCGCATTCTCATTGCGCAATCCCAACCGCGCCCGCTCGTTGATCTTCCAGTTCTGCATGAATAACCTGGCGGGTGTGCATAGCCCGAACGGCTATGACTTCTGGGCGGACCAGGTCATTGCGCTAGACAGCCTCAATCCGGAAATCGCCGCGCGCCTGGCGCGCACGTTCGACAATTGGGCCCGTTTCGCCGCGCCTCAGCGCGAGGCGCTGCATGAGGCGATAATACGTATCCAGCAGCATCCGGCATTGTCGCGCAACGTTGCCGAGATCATATCCAAGGCCTTGAATATTCAGCAGGAGCAGCAATGAAACGCATAACACTGACCCAGTATCTGGTCGAACAACAACGAAAAAAACAGGCAGTGTCGGCTGAAGTCCGGCTACTGATCGAAACTGTGTCGCGCGCATGCAAGGCGATTGGCCATGCAGTAAGCAAAGGCGCCTTGGGCGGCGTGCTGGGCAGCCTGGAAAGCGAAAACGTCCAGGGCGAAGTGCAGAAGAAACTGGACGTGCTGTCGAATGAAATACTGCTGGAGGCAAACGAATGGGGCGGGCACCTCGCGGCCATGGCCTCGGAAGAGATGGAAACCATACACCGGATTCCTAATCGTTATCCCAAAGGCGAATATCTCTTGTTATTCGATCCCCTCGACGGCTCTTCCAATATTGACGTGAACGTCTCCATCGGCACCATATTCTCGGTATTGCAGGCGCCTCACCATGCGTCGGGCCGCGATGTGGACGAGAAAGACTTCCTGCAGCCAGGCACGCGCCAAGTTGCGGCCGGATACGCGGTGTACGGGCCGCAAACCATGCTGGTCCTTACCGTGGGCACGGGCGTGGTCGGCTTTACCCTGGATCGCGAATTGGGATCCTGGGTACTGACGGATGAAAGCATTACGATTCCCGAGCAGACTGCCGAGTTCGCAATCAATATGTCGAACATGCGGCACTGGGAGGCCCCGGTGAAACGCTATATCGATGACTGCCTCGCCGGCAAGACCGGCCCCTTGGGCAAAGACTACAACATGCGCTGGATTGCATCGATGGTGGCGGATGTGCACCGGATACTTACGCGCGGCGGGATCTTCATGTACCCCCGCGACGAGCGTCCGTCCGGCAAGGCCGGCAAATTACGCCTCATGTATGAAGCCAACCCCATGAGCTTTATTGTCGAACAAGCCGGCGGTGCCGCCATTGACGGCGACCAGCGCATATTGGACGTTCAGCCAACGGCCTTGCACCAGCGCATAGGCGTGGTGCTTGGTTCAAAGGAAGAAGTCGAACGCGTGCGGCGCTACCACCAGGACGCCGCCAGCTAGGCGGCGGCAGGCAATATCCGGCGCCCCCGCCGCCGGATATTGCTAGTCCAGGGTAAGAATAGTCGCGCCAGTGGTTTTGCGCGAACCTAGCGCTTCCTGCGCCAAGCCAGCTTCTTCGAGCGGATAACGCTGGCCTATGGTGATGTTGATCTTCTTTTTAGCGACCAGCCCGAATAATTCGTCGGCCGCCGCCTGCATTTTTTCCCGGGTGGGCACATGAGTGGCCAAGGTGGGGCGAGTGACAAATAACGAACCCTTGGCGGCCAAAATGCCGAGATTGACGTTTTCGACCGACCCGGAAGCATTGCCAAAACTGACCATCAGCCCGCGAGGTTCTAGGCAATCAAGCGATGTGAGCCAGGTGTCCTTGCCCACGCCGTCGTAGACGACGGGCACTTTCTTGCCTTCGGTCAGTTCCTTGACGCGCTCGACGACGTTTTCTTTTGAGTAGTCGATGACTTCCCAGGCGCCATGCGCCTTTGCCAATGCCGCTTTTTCTGGGTTGGACGCGGTGCCGATGAGCTTTACGCCCAGCGCCTTTGCCCACTGGCAGGCGATGAGCCCTACGCCCCCGGCGGCGGCGTGAAATAGAATGGTTTCTCCGCCCTGAAGGCGGTACGTTTGACGAAACAGATACTGGACAGTCAGGCCCTTGAGCATGAGCGCCGCCGCCTGGTCGAATGCCACCCCCTTCGGTATCTTGACGACACGGTCGGCTGGAACATTACGGGCTTGCGCGTAAGCGCCCAGGGGACTTTGCCCGTAGGCGACCCGGTCGCCGACTTTCAAGTGTTGCACGTCGGCGCCCACCGCCTCGACCACACCCGAGGCCTCGAATCCCAAGCCGTGCGGCAGTGGGTGTTGATACAAGCCCGTACGGAAATAGATGTCGATGAAATTTAGGCCGACGGCTTTCTGGCGTATAGTTACCTCGTTTTTTTCCGGCGCGGGAACGCTTACCGAAACGAGTTCCAGGACCTCGGGGCCTCCATTTTTCTCGATTCGTATTGCTTTGACGTGGTTTTCCAAAACGGACTCCTTGCTTGGGAATGTTATTGCCTGATAAGTGGCCCTTAGTTTAAATCTTAATTGTGATCCTGTACCCCACTATATGAATCGTCAGCGTGCCCTTTTTGCGATTCATATCGCCGCCGTCCTGTTCGGCCTTACCGGCATTTTCGGAGAACTCATCCAGGCCAATGCCATGGTGATTACGGCCGGACGCGCCAGCTTTGCCGTTCTGGCCCTATACATATTCATACGCTATCAGGGAAGCTCCGTCATCCAGGGCATAAAGCCTAGGCATATGCGGGTGCTCTGCGCCGCCGGGGTAATGCTGGCGGTGCACTGGGTCACCTTCTTCATCGGCGTGAAAATCGGCGGCGTGGCGATAGCGACGCTGGGGTTCGCCAGTTTTCCCGCCTTCATCACGCTTTGCGAATGCCTTTTTTTCAAGGAAAAGGTAAGTATTGCCGAGTGGACGATATTGGCGCTGGTTACGCTGGGCCTGGTATTGGTCACGCCATCGTTCGATCTGCGCGACCAGGCAACCATAGGCCTGGCCTGGTCGGTATTGTCGGGATTGGCCTTCGCCATTTTTACGTTGATCAACCGGCGGGCCGCCGCCCATATTCCCGCCCAGCAGGTGGCATGCTGGGAGAACCTGTTCGTGGCTATGTTGACCTTGCCCTTCGCGCTGCCATCGGTCGCGCAGCTGGACGCCATCAACTGGTTATGGATCGCGCTGCTGGGCGTATTCTGCACCGCGCTATCGCATTACTTACTGGTATCGAGCCTGATGACCCTCAAGGCCCGCAGCGCCGGCATTGTCATTGCGCTAGAACCGGTATATGCCATTTTCTTTGCCGCCATCTTGTTCGCCCAATACCCCGGCACCCGCGCCCTGCTGGGCGGCGCACTAATGATAGGCGCCATCGTTTGGTCCGGCATGCGCCGGACCTCGGACAAGCCCGCAAGCCAGCCTAGCCCTGGGCAATAACAGAGGCGATCGCCTTGCCTACATCGCTGGTGCTGGCGTTGCCCCGCAGATCGGGCGTGCGCGGTCCGTTTTCCAGCACAGTCTCGATGGCGCCGACCACCTCTTGCGCCGCCTGGGGGTAGCCCAGGAAGTCGAGCATCATCGCCCCGCTCCAGATTTGTCCGACGGGGTTGGCGATCCCTTTGCCGTAGATGTCCGGCGCGGAACCGTGCACAGGCTCGAATAATGACGGAAAGTTGCGTTCGGGATTGAGGTTGGCCGAAGGCGCAATGCCGATGGTGCCGGTGCACGCGGGACCCAGGTCGGACAAGATGTCGCCGAACAAATTCGACGCAACGACCACGTCGAACCAATCCGGATGCTGCACAAAGTGCGCGCACAAGATGTCGATATGGTATTTGTCCCAGCGCACATCGGGATACCGCGTTGCCATGTCGGCCACGCGTTCGTCCCACCACGGCATGGAAATGGATATGCCGTTGGACTTAGTTGCCGCCGTCAAGTGCTTTCCACGCTTTTGCGCCAGTTCGAACGCGAACTTAAGCACGCGCTCGGCGCCGATACGGGTAAAGACGCTTTCCTGGATCACCACCTCGCGCTGGGTGCCCTCGAACAGGCGGCCCCCGCTGTTGGAGTATTCGCCTTCGGTGTTCTCGCGCACGATGTAGAAATCGATGTCGCCCGGCTGCCGTCCCGCCAGCGGCGACTTCACGCCGGGCATCAGGCGCACCGGCCGCAGGTTGATGTACTGGTCGAATTCTCGACGGAATTTGAATAGCGATTCCCAGAGGGCGATGTGGTCGGGAACGGCATCGGGCCAGCCGATGGCGCCGAAGAAGATAGCTTCGTGCCCGCCTATCCGGGCTTTCCAGTCGGCCGGCATCATGCGGCCGTGCCTGGCATGGTAATCGCAGCTCCAGTCCAGCATGTCCCACTCGAATTGGATGCCATGCCGAAGCCCTACGGCGTCCAGCACCCGCAGGCCTTCGGGCATGACTTCCTTGCCGATACCGTCTCCGGCGATGACAGCGATCTTATGCGTTCTTGACACGTTGCTTTCCCACTATGTTGATGATTGATGAATTCGACGACATTCAATAGCCGCGGCTGCGCGGCACAATACCGGAGACGCCATGGCCGCGCTCCAGCGCATCGACCTTGCGCAAGACTTGTTCGATGGTATTGCGCCTTACCGTAATGGCCGATATATGCGGCGTTATTTTCACGTTCGGATGCAGCCAATACGGATGATCGCACGGCAGGGGTTCCTGGCGAAACACATCGAGCAACGCCCCCTGCAAGTGGCCGGCGTCGATCAAGGCCAGCAAGTCGTCGTCGACGACATGGGCACCGCGCGCCACATTGATCAAATACCCGCCGCGCTGTAGCAATCCCAGATGACGCCGATCGAGAATGTCGCGCGTCGCGTCGGTAAGCGGCAAGACGTTGACCAGCACCCGCGTACGCGTCAGGAACGCGGCGAGTTCAACGCCTTCATACGTCTTTATGCCGGGCAGGCTGCGGCCGGTTCGCGACCAGCCTGCGGTCGGATACCCGCGTTGCGCCACCGCCTGCGCGACTTCGCTGCCGATTGCCCCGAGGCCCATCACGCCGACCGGCCATTCCCCATAGTCGATCGCCTGCGCCGGAGTCCATTGTCCCGATTCCTGCGCGGCCCGATACCGCCCAAAACCGCGCGAGACGTCCGCCAATCCATGGAGCACATACTCGGCCATTTGCGTTGCCATTCCCGCGTCTTCCAGACGTATGACGGGCAAATCCGTTGGAAGACCGCGCATGGCCAAGAGGCGATCCACGCCGGCGCCGAGGTTGAAAACCGCCTTCAGCCGTTGCTCTTGAGCAAACAATGCAGGCGGCGGCGACCAGACGATGGCATAGTCGGCGCCGACGCCAGCGCGATCGGAGGAATATGCAATGAATTCAATGGACGGATGCGCCGAGGCGAATGCGCCCGCCCAGGCGTGCGTATCTTCATGCGAACTTGCGGCTACGACTATCTTTAGTCTCATCGATACCCGCCTATTTGCGTCCTACCAGAGAACCCAGCACGCCGCGCAGTAGCTGCGTGGCGGTGCGCCGGACCATGCTCTTTGCCACCGACTGGACGATGCCGTCGCGACGGCCGCCGCGGGGTCCCGTGGAGCCGAAAAGAAAGTCGTTGACCACACCCATGGCGCCGCCACCTTCGCCAGCCGGCGTGCCGGCTTGCTTTGCCTGTTCCGCCGCAGCCATTTCGGTGCGTTTCAGCAACATTTCGCTGGCGGATTCGCGGTCGTGCAATTTATCGTACTTCCCACCCAGCAGCGACACGGCGCGTATGGCTTGCCGCTCCGCGTCGGATGCCGGACCTATCCGGCTGCCCGGGGCCAACATCCACACACGCTCCGTGATGGTCGGTCGCCCCTTTTCGTCCAGCATGGAAACCAGCGCCTCGCCCACGCCCAGTTCCGTGATGGCTGCCTCGATATCGAGCGCGGGGTTCGGGCGCATGGTTTCGGCGGCCGTCTTAACCGCTTTCTGATCGCGCGGCGTGAATGCCCGTAAGGCGTGCTGTATGCGGTTGCCCAATTGCCCGAGCACCGTGTCGGGTATGTCGAGCGGATTCTGTGTGACGAAGTAAATGCCGACCCCTTTCGAACGCACCAGGCGAACGACCTGCTCGATCTTCTCTAGCAGCGCACGCGGCGCGTCGTTGAAGAGCAAATGGGCCTCGTCGAAGAAGAAGACGAACTTCGGTTTTTCCGGATCGCCGATTTCCGGGAGCGCCTCGTAAAGTTCGGCGAGCATCCACAATAGGAAAGCCGCATAGAGACGCGGCGCCTGCATGAGCCTGTCGGCCGCCAGGACGTTGACGACGCCTTGCCCCTTCTCGTTGACCCTGATCATATCGAAGACGTCGAGCATGGGCTCGCCGAAAAACTGTTCGGCCCCCTGCGCCTCCAGGCGCAACAGGCTGCGTTGTATCGCGCCGATCGACGCCGACGATACATTGCCGTAGCGCGTACGCAGCTCGGCCGCGCGATCCGCCACGTTTTGCAGCATGGCGCGCAAGTCTTTCATGTCGAGCAGCAACAAGCCTTCATCGTCGGCGACCTTGAACACCAGGCTCAGGACGCCTTCCTGAGTATCGTTAAGCTCCAGCATGCGCGCGAGCAGCAATGGCCCCATGTCGGAGACCGTCGCGCGCACGGGATGCCCCTGCTCGCCGAAGATGTCCCACAAGACCACCGGACTGCCTCCCCAGGCCGGTTCGGGCAATCCCAGGCTTTCCAGCCGTTTCGCCAGCTTCGGTGTCGGCTCGCCCGCCTGCGATACGCCGGTAAGGTCGCCTTTCACGTCGGCCAGGAAGACGGGCGTGCCCATGCGCGAAAAGGCTTCCGCCATAAGTTGCAGACTGACCGTCTTGCCCGTTCCGGTCGCGCCGGTGATGCAGCCGTGGCGGTTGGCAAGCTGCGGCAGAAGAACCAGTTCGACGCTGGCATTTTTGGCAATCACAGGCGCATTGGTCATGTTTTTTCCGTTTGGCTTGAGGGCTTAGAGATTGCCCGAGTGTAATTCGATGCTCTTTGCTCTGCACGCGCTAAAATCACCTTCTTTATCTTGAATAGTTGACACATTTATGGCCGGTCATAGTAAATGGGCGAATATCCAGCACCGCAAGGGTCGCCAAGATGCCAAACGGGGCAAACTCTGGACAAAAATTATTCGTGAGATCACCGTCGCCGCGCGCGCCGGCGGCCCCGATCCGGATGCCAACCCCAGCCTGCGCATGGCCTGGGACAAGGGCATGGCGGCCAACATGCCGAAAGAAAACATCCAGCGCGCCATCCAGCGCGGCGCTGGCGGCGTCGATGGCGCCGACTATGAACAAATTCGCTACGAAGGCTACGGCGTGAACGGCGCCGCGGTCATCGTCGACTGCATGACGGACAACCGCGTCCGGACCGTCGCCGATGTGCGCCATGCATTCACCAAGCACGGTGGCAACCTGGGCCAGGAAGGCTCCGTGGCTTTCATGTTCAAGCACTGCGGCCAATTCCTTTTTGCGCCGGGCACGTCCGAGGACGCCGTGATGGAAGCCGGACTGGAAGCCGGAGCCGAAGACATCGTGACCGATGAAGACGGCATGATCGAGGTCGTGTGCGCCGTTGCCGATTATCCGGCCGTTAAGGCCGCCTTCGAGAAAGCCGGCCTTAAGCCCGAAGTCCAGGATGTCGTCATGAAAGCCCTGACTGAAACCGAGCTGACCGGCGAAGACGCGCTAAAAATGCAAAAAATGCTCGACGTGCTCGAAGGCCTGGACGACGTTCAAGAGGTCTATACCACTGCTGTGCTCGACGAGTCCGCATAAGCGGATGTTTTCCCTTCTCATCAACCTTGTCCCACCGTACTGAAAGCACACTATGAAACTACTCGTAATTGGGGGCGGCGGTCGCGAACACGCCTTGGCATGGCGCCTGGCGCAATCTTCTCGGGTCGCGAAAGTCTTCGTGGCCCCGGGCAATGGCGGAACAGCGTTGTCGGAACACTTGCAGAATGTGTCGCTGGACACCATCGAAGAGCTCGTCGCCTTCGCGCAAAATGAAAAGATTGCATTCACCGTCGTCGGGCCGGAAGCGCCATTGGCCGCGGGCGTGGTCGACGCGTTCCAAGCGGCCGGCTTGAAGATATTTGGACCGACGCAGGCTGCCGCGCAACTGGAAAGCTCGAAAGACTACGCCAAGGCCTTCATGGTCCGGCACCACATCCCCACGGCGGCCTACCAAACCTTCACCGACCCCGCGCTCGCCAAAGCGTACATTGCGGAGCAAGGCGCGCCCATCGTCGTCAAGGCCGATGGCCTGGCGGCGGGTAAAGGAGTCGTCGTGGCCGCCACGGTTCATGAAGCCCAGCAGGCTGTCGACATGATGCTTGGGGACGGCTCGCTAGGCGCCGCCGGAGCGCGCGTCGTCATCGAAGAGTGCCTGGTCGGCGAAGAAGCCAGCTTCATCGTAATGTGCGACGGGCAGCATGTGCTGGCCCTCGCCACCAGTCAGGACCACAAGCGCCTGAAAGACGGCGACCAGGGACCGAACACCGGCGGCATGGGTGCCTATTCGCCTGCCCCGGTCATCGGTCCGGCGCTGCATAACCGCATCATGCGCGAAGTCATTCATCCGACCATCGCGGGCATGGCGCGCGACGGCATCCCCTACACCGGCTTCCTTTATGCCGGCTTGATGATAGGAGACGGCAGCGATGCCAGCCGCGGCCTTAAGGTGCTGGAATTCAACTGCCGCCTCGGCGACCCTGAAACTCAACCCATCATGATGCGTATAAAGAGCGACCTCGCCCACGTGTTCGAGCTGGCCGTGGCCGGTCGCCTGGACGAAGCCGAGATCGACTGGGACCGGCGTACGGCCTTGGGCGTCGTGCTGGCCGCGCACAATTACCCGGGCACCCCGCGCGTGGGCGACGTGATCAGCCGTTTACCCCATAATAACGACGAATGCATGGTATTCCATGCCGGGACGACGCTCGATAATGGCGTGTTGAAGACATCCGGAGGCCGGGTGCTCTGCATCACCGTGCTGGCGGACTCTGTGAAACGCGCGCAGGGCGCGGCTTACTCGGCCATTACGCAAACTCACTTCGACGGCCAGCAGTACCGCAACGACATTGGATGGCGCGCCATCCCACAGCCATGACCGTACCTATCGCCACCGCGCACGACTACTTCCTGGATCTGCAATCGCGTATCGTCAAGGCGCTGGAAGAGGCGGACGGAAGCCGTTTCGAAGCCGACCAATGGGTACGCCCCGAGGGCGGCGGCGGGGTGTCGCGGTATCTGGAGAACGGACCGCTGCTTGAACGTGCCGGCGTACTGTTCAGCCATGTGCGGGGCAAATTGTTGCCGCCGTCGGCCAGCGCCCACCGGCCGGAACTCGCCGGCCGCACGTGGGAGGCCATGGGCGTGTCGCTGGTACTGCATCCGCGCAACCCCTTCATTCCCACCGTTCACATGAATGTGCGGCTTTTTGTGGCACATGCCGCCAGTGCCGCAGAAGAAGACGTATTCTGGTTTGGCGGAGGACTGGACCTGACGCCCTACTATCCTTACGAAGAAGACGTCAGGCATTTTCACGCAAGCTGCCGCAACGCGCTGACGGCGTTCGGCGAAGAAAAGTATCCGGCATACAAGGCGTGGTGCGATCAATATTTCTACCTTAAGCACCGGGACGAAACCCGCGGCGTGGGTGGGCTGTTCTTCGATGATCTGAACGAGCAGGGATTCGACCATAGCTTCGCCCTTACCCGATCGGTGGGCGACTGTTTCCTCGGCGCGTACTTGCCGATCGTCGAACGCCGGCGCCTCACGCCCTACACAGAACACCACCGCGATTTCCAATCCTATCGGCGCGGCCGCTATGTCGAATTCAACCTGGTTTTCGATCGCGGCACACTCTTCGGACTGCAGTCCGGCGGCCGCACCGAATCCATTCTGCTTTCCATGCCGCCGAAGGCAACATGGCGCTACAACTGGACGCCTGACCAGGATAGCCCCGAGGCCGTGCTGTCCCACTACCTGAAACCGCGCGAATGGCTGTAAAGAAGAAAATCGGCCTGCTGGGCGGCAGTTTTGATCCCGTGCATCTCGCCCATATCGCTCTTGCGGAAACTGCCCTGCACGCACTGGAACTGAACGAGGTGCAGTTGGTGCCGGCATCGGATCCCTGGCAGCGCCGCCCTCTTTCCGCGACGGGCGAGCAGCGCATGGCCATGCTCGAGATCGCCATACGCGGTCTGCCTCGGTTGGGTGTCAACCCCGTCGAGATACAGCGAGGCGGCAAGACCTATACCATCGATACGCTGCGGCAACTTCCGGGCGCCGCCGTCTATTACTGGATATTGGGGGCGGACCAGCTCGAAAATTTCTGCTCTTGGCATGAATGGCGCGAGATTATCGGCTTGGTTACGCTGGCGGTCGCCCAGCGTCCGGGTTCGCCTCTTGCTGCGCCCCAAGCGCTATTGTCCGAGCTGAACAATCAAGGCCGCAGCCTCATCGAGCTACCGTTCCAGCCCACGCCCATATCGGCCACCATCATCCGCCACCGCATCGCCGCCTCCGAGGCGACTGACGGCTTGCTGGATGTTGCAGTAGCGCAATATATTGAACAAAATGGGCTCTATCGAGCGCCTGTCGCCTAACGTCTCACGGTATAGTTCTCCCATGGAAATACAAAAACTGCAACGCCTTGTTATTGACGCCCTTGAAGACGTCAAAGCGCAGGACATCAAAATCTTCAATACCACCCACATTACCGGCTTGTTCGATCGCGTGGTCATTGCCACCGGGTCGTCCAATCGTCAAACGCGCAGCCTGGCGTCCAGCGTGGCAGACAGCGCCCGCGAACACAAAATTCCGATCGTCGCCTACGAAGGCGAAGACACAGGCGAATGGGTGCTCGTCGACTTGGGCGACATCGTCATTCATTGCATGACCCCCTCCATCCGCATGTATTACAACCTGGAAGAAATCTGGGGCGGCAAGCCAGTACACGTCAAGCTGTTGCCGCAGTCCATGCAACCCACCATGCCTGAGTCGTTCAGCTTCGACGACGAGTAACGCCGGGCGGCCTAATGAAGCTGATCGTTATCGCGGTAGGCCAACGCATGCCGGACTGGGTGGAAACGGCCTGGCGCGACTACGCCAAGCGCCTGCCCGCGGACTGCGCTCTGGAACTACGCGAAGTCAAGCCAGAACCGCGCACATCGGGCAAAACCGCCGCCCAGATGATGCAGGCCGAAGCAAAGCGCATCGAAGCCGCCATACCCGCGGGCGCCTATCGCATCGCGCTGGATGAACGCGGCCAAGATATCGGCACCGCCGCTCTTGCCCAGCGCCTTGAAAACTGGCGGGGATTCGGCCAGGACATCGTGTTCCTGATCGGAGGCCCCGACGGCCTGGACTCCGAGCTCAAGCAAAGCTGCAAGGGCTTGTTGCGCCTATCTTCGCTGACCTTGCCACACCCGATGGTTCGCGTGGTGCTTGCCGAGCAGTTGTACCGCGCCTGGGCTATCATGACCGGTCATCCCTACCACCGCGCCTGACCGCGCCAACTCACAAAAAAAAAGCCTGCCATGACCAAACGCCGCACTAAAATCGTCGCGACCCTTGGTCCGGCCAGTTCCAGCGCCGAAACTATCGAGCAGCTGATATTGGCCGGAATGGATGTTGCCCGCCTCAACTTTTCCCACGGCGAACCGGAAGACCATCGAAAGCGCGTTGAATTGGTGCGCCGCCTCTCCGAAAAGCACGGCCGGTATGTAGCCATCATGGGCGACTTGCAGGGACCGAAGATCCGCATCGCGCGCTTCAAAAACACCAAGGTAAACCTCAAGACCGGGCAGAGCTTTACGCTTTCCATCCAGCATCCGTCGGAAGAAGGTGACGAATCGATCGTGGGGATCGACTACCCTAGCCTCGTGCAAGACTGCCACCCCGGCGACGAGCTGCTGCTGGACGACGGTCGGGTCGTGCTAATGGTCGAATCGGTAGACGAAAATACAGTGCGCACCGTGGTTACGGTGGGCGGGCCACTCTCCAACAACAAAGGCATAAACCGCCGCGGTGGCGGCATTTCCGCCCCCAGCCTAACGGACAAGGACCGCGAAGACATCAAGCTTGCCGCCGAACTGGAAATGGACTACGTGGCCGTTTCCTTTCCGCGCTACGGAAGCGATATCATGGAAGCGCGCAAACTGGTCGAGGCCGCCGGCAGTCGCGCCTGGATCATCGCAAAAATAGAACGGGCGGAAGCCGTCGCCGACGACAGCGCGCTGGACGCCATCATTAAAGTCAGCGACGGCGTCATGGTGGCCCGGGGCGACCTGGGCGTGGAAGTGGGCGATGCGCGTCTGGTCGGAATACAGAAACGCATCATTCAGCACGCCCGCACGCTCAATAAGCTGGTGATCACCGCCACCCAGATGATGGAGTCGATGATAAGCAGTCCTTTGCCCACGCGCGCGGAAGTCTCCGACGTGGCCAATGCGGTGCTCGATTACACCGATGCGGTCATGTTGTCGGCCGAGAGCGCCTCGGGTCAATACCCAGTGGAAGCAGTGACGGCCATGGCGCGTGTGTGCGTGGGCGCCGAGCAAGAGCCCACCACCACCCGCTCCCAGCACCGCCTGGGCGAAACCTTCTCCCGGTGCGATGAAACGATCGCGTTGGCCGCCATGTACGCCGCCAACCATTTCCCCGGGATCAAGGCCATCATCAGCCTTACCGAAAGCGGACACACTCCATTGATCATGTCGCGCATCCGGTCGGGGGTGCCCATTTACTGCCATACCCGTCATCCCGGCACGCAGCGGCGCGCCGCCATGTTCCGCGGCGTCTATACCGTTCCCTTCGACGCGACGGAAATGGAGCCGGCAATGGTCAGCGATGCCGCTATTGCAAAACTAAAAGAACAGTCATTATTAAGCAAGGGCGATTGGATCATCCTGACCAAGGGTGATTTCGATAGCGTCAGCGGTGGAACCAACACCATGAAAATTCTCATCGTCGACTGAACGCCAGCATGAAACCTCCCATGATTTACCTGGCGTCGGCCAGTCCGCGCCGACGCCAGATCCTATCGCAACTAGGCATTGCCCACGAAGTCTTAAGGGTTCCGGCACCCGAGGGCGAAGACGAGCCCCAACTCCCCGGCGAGGCGGCAGACGTATACGTGCGCCGCACCGCCCGCGACAAGGCCGCGCGCGCGGCCGCCTGGCTGGCCTCGGACGCAGCCAGGGTCCAGTCACCGAATACTTACCCGATCCTCGCCGCCGACACCACCGTCATACTTGACGGGCTGGTGCTGGGCAAACCGGTGGACCACGCAGACGCCGAACATATGCTCGCCAGGCTTTCCGGCAATACCCATTTCGTTCATACCGCCGTCGTCCTGGCACACCAAGATCGCTTCTTCGAAGCCGTGTCGGTTACCGAAGTTCGTTTTGCCGCCTTGTCCAGGACGGACATCCAGGCCTACGTCGAAACCGGCGAACCCATGGGAAAGGCAGGAGCCTATGGCATACAGGGTATGGCGGCACTGTTCATCGCCCACATCAGCGGCAGCTACACCGGCGTCATGGGCTTGCCAGCATTCGAGACTGGCCGCTTACTGCAGTCCGTATCCTGCCCGCCAGGCTAAGCAGGCGCATGCCCGGGCGAACGCCGCAGGCGCCTGAAGCACAGCGAAATTAGCGGCCATATCAACATGATCAAGGCAAGCGTCGTGATGGTTCCGACAAGCGCATTCGACCAGAAGACATGCAGGCCCGTATCGGGGCCCAGCATGGACTGCCGAAACGCGTCCTCCATGCGATCGCCGAGCACGAGTGCAAGTATCATGGGCGCCAGCGGGTAAGACAGCTTCTTGAGTACATAGCCCACCACCCCGAAGAGCAACATGAACCACACATCCAGCATGGCGCTATGCACGGAATAGGCGCCGATGGCGCACACGACAATGATAATGGGCGCCACAATAGCAAACGGAATGCGCAGGATGGCGGCAAACAGCGGCACGGTGCTCAGCACAATAATAAGCCCGACGAAATTGCCAAGATACATACTGGCGATCAGTCCCCAGACAAACTCCTTCTGTTCGACGAATAACAGAGGTCCGGGCTGAAGTCCCCAGATCATTAATCCGCCCAACAATACCGCGGCGGTCGCCGAGCCGGGAATACCAAGAGCCAACATGGGCAGCAAGGCCGCGGTCCCGGAGGCATGGGCCGCCGTTTCCGGCGCAATAACACCTTCGAGCTCTCCAGTGCCAAACTTATGTCCGTTACGGGAGAAGCGTTGCGCCAGGCCATAGCCCATGAACGACGCCGCCGTGGCACCGCCGGGCGTAACGCCCATCCACAAACCGACCAGCGTACTGCGGATCAACGTCACCCAATACTTGGGCATTTGCCGCCAGGTCTGAAGGACGACCTTCAAGTTCATCTTGCCGCTCTTTCCCTCGAACCGCAGGCCTTCTTCCATACTGACAAGAATTTCGCCTATGCCGAACAACCCGATGACCACGACCAGGAAGTCGACGCCACGCAAGAGTTCCGACCACCCGAAGGTCATGCGCAAGCCGCCGCTGACCGTATCCATTCCTATGGCTGCCAGGCCGAAGCCCAGCATCATGGAGATAATGGTCTTCAGGGGAGTTTTCTTATCTGTGCCGACAAAACTGCAAAAGGTAAGCAGAAATACCGCGAAAAATTCCGGAGGGCCGAAACGAAGGGCAAACCTGGAGACCAGCGGCGCCAGGAAGGTAATAAGCAGCACGCCCGACAACGCCCCGAAGAATGATCCCGTGAACGATGCGGTGAGCGCATTTCCCGCCTTGCCTTGCTGCGCAAGCGGATAGCCGTCGAACGTGGTCGCCACCGAGGAGGTCTCTCCAGGGATATTGAACAATATCGACGTAATGGCGCCGGCGAACAATGATCCCCAGTAAATGCACGAAAGCATGATAATGGCGGACGTCGGCGGCATGGTGAAGGTTAAGGGCAGCAAGATCGCGACGCCATTGGGCCCGCCCAAGCCTGGCAGTACGCCGATGATCACACCCAGCACCAGGCCGATGAACATCATGCCAATGTTGTACCAACTGAGTACCGTGCCAAAGCCCTGCATTAATGCGTTGAATTCTTCCACGAGGGAACTCTCCTGGGGTTTCAGTAGCCGAGCATGTCTTCCAGCGGCCCTTTAGGCAGCGGCACCATGAACTGGATTTCGAACATCCAGAACAGCAGAACAGTAACGCCCACACTGACTAATATGGTCTTGAGCCAGCTTATCTTGCCGAGTATTCGCATGAACGCGGCAATAAACAAACTGGATGCGACGTATATACCGGCAAATTGAATGATCAGGACATAGACAATGGTCGGCAGGAGCACCATGAGAACCTGGCGAAATCGGTCCCATGTGACAAAGATGAGGCGGTTGCGCCGCTTGCCAAACAGCGACATAGCGGCGACACCGGCGCCCGCCAAGCACAGAATCAGTCCGATATGGAAAGGAAAATAGCCGGACTCGGGTCCATCGGCCGCCCATGACGATCCAATGCGGTGGTTGTCCACCATCATGACGACGCCGACGGCGAACACGATTACCGCCGTGATCGCGTCGACCCCGCCATAGGACAAGCCGGCCCGTTTCGGCTTGTCGGTTTCCTGGTCTACTTTCATGCGGCGGCTCCGAGCGTTTATTTCTTGCTTGCCAGTCCGGCTTCCTGCATTAGCGCCTTGTGGTTTGCCTCGTCCTTCTTGAGAAACTCCACAAAGTCGTTTCCGGTGAGGTATTGACCGTTAAGCGCCTGTTTGGCCAGATAGTCTTTCCATTCCTGCGTCTCGCTGACTTTCTTCAGCAGGTCCGCATAGTAGGCGACTTGCTCTGGCGTTGCCCCTGGCGGCAGGAAAAACCCCCGAAGCATTTGATATTGGACGTCGTAGCCGGATTCTTTGCAGGTGGGGATATCGGCCCACGACTGCTCCGCTGTGATCTTGTCCTTATATTCCATGCGCACATCGGAGAAAACGCACAGAGCGCGCACCTGACCGGCGCGCCACTGCGCGATATTCTCACTGGGATTATTGACGTTGGATTGAGTGTGTTTGCCTACCAGCTGCGTGGCCGCTTCTCCGCCGCTCTTGTAGGGAACATAGGTGAACTTCACGCCGGCCGCTTTTTCGAGCGCGACGGTGATGATCTGGTCTTCCCGCTTGGCGCCGGTTCCGCCCATCTTGAATGTGCCTGGCGCGGCGGCTTTTACCGCATTGAGATAGTCCGCCGCCGTTTTATAAGGTTCTTCGGCATTCGTCCAGAGCAGGAACTCGTCTTGCGCGATCATGGCGACCGGGCTGAGATCGGACCAGTTGAACGGCAAGTCCACGGCAATAGGCAGCGTATATATTGCGGAAAAGGCCACCATCAACTTGTGCGGATTACCTGGCGACGCCTTTGTGTCCATGATGCCCTCGGCCCCGCTGGCGCCGCCCTTGTTCAGGACGATTGTCGACTGATCCATGAGCTTATGCTTCAGGATAATGCTTTGGATGGTACGTGCCATCTGGTCGGAGGCGCCGCCCGCACCGGCGGGAACGATAATCTCGACCGAGCGAGTGGGAGCCCAGGCCGCTTGAGCCGGGCCATAGACGAGGCCCGCCGCTACGAATAAAGCCGACAACAACGGAATCTTCTTGAACAGCATGCGCGTTTGATGCGTCATTTTGTGTCTCCTCCGGTTGATGCTGCAAAAAACGGCCTAGGCGGCAAGCGCCGCGGCCATGGTGCTGGATGAAGCCAGATAATCCATTGCCGCCTGGGCTCCGCCCTTTCTATAAGGGACTCGTGCAAGCTCCAGCCCCATTTCAACACCTGCGAGCGTGCCGCATAGCGTCAAGTCATTCATATCGCCCAAATGGCCAATACGGAATACTTTGTCGGACAACTTCCCCAACCCCTGGCCGAGCGACATGTTGAAATGGGAGAGGACCGTCTTCCGAAAGGCATCTGCGCTGTGTCCGGGCGGCATCATCACCGCCGTCAGTACGGAGCTGTATTCCTCGGGATTGCGGCAGAGAATCTCCAGGCCCCACGCTCTCACCGCGCACCTTGTGGCTTCGCCATGGCGATGATGCCGAGTATATACACTGTCTAGTCCTTCCGAATGCAACATATCGAGCGCTTCGTACAACCCATAAAGCAGATTCGTTGCCGGCGTGTAGGGAAAGTAACCAGTGGGATTGATGGCCAGCATCTCCTTCCAGTCCCAATAAGAACGCGGAAGAGTGGCGGTATCGGAGGCCTTGATGGCTTTTTGACTGATAGCGTTGAATGACAAGCCTGGCGGAAGCATCAGCCCCTTCTGGGATCCCGCTACCGTGACGTCCACCTTCCATTCGTCGTGGCGATAGTCGATCGACCCCAGGGACGATATTGTGTCGACCATCAGCAGCGCTGGATGTCCACACTGGTCCATGGCATGTCGAACTGCGGGAATATTGCTTGTGACGCCGGTGGCGGTCTCGTTGTGAACGACGCAGACCGCCTTTATTTGATGCTTGGCATCGCTCAACAGCCGTCCTTTGACTTGGGCGGCGTCGACGCCGCTGCGCCAGTCTCCCTCGAGGAATTCCACTTGGAGGCCGAGCTTGAGCGCCATTTTTTTCCAAAGGCTGGCGAAGTGCCCCGTTTCAGCCATCAGGACACGGTCGCCAGGTGAGAGCGTGTTGACCAGTGCCGCTTCCCAAGCACCCGTGCCCGAGCTTGGATAGACGACTACCGCGCTATCGGTCTTGAAGACTTTCTTGAGTCCCGCAAAGACAGCCTTGCCCAAGACCCCGAATTCAGGGCCGCGGTGATCAATGGTTACGTTATCGATGGCGCGCAGGATACGGTCCGGCACATTGGAAGGACCCGGTATCTGTAAGAAGTGGCGGCCAGACGGGTGGGAGTGTAGCGGGATCATGCAGACCTCCTCTGTATTTGGTATACAAAATACAAACATTCGGGAATAATAAGCACGACTGCGGACGTTAGCAAGGTAAATATGTAGTTTCGTGGAAGAAAATTCGTAACCTGGTCAGCCTACAATGGACTAAATCGCCCGCACCTCCACGAATTCCTTGCCGCAATCAGTGCCCGACGCCATCTTGTATACCAAATGACAACTTATCTTGCATCTCAACCAGACGAAGCCGGGACGATCCTCGCTTCCACGAATTTCTCCTCCGCAGCCGTCGTTGACCGCCGCACGTTGCCGACCGCCATCGCCGCGCAGTTGCGCGAAATGATCATCGAGGGCGATTTGCCGGCGGGGGTTCGCTTGAACGAACGCGCGCTTTGCGATCGCCTTCAGGTGTCGCGCACACCATTGCGCGAAGCGTTTCGTCTGCTTTGCGCAGACGGCCTGGTCACCATGCAGCCGAATCGTGGCGCACACGTAGTGCAGCTTTCCGCTAACGACGTGCGGGAAAGCTTTGAAATCATGTCAGCGCTTGAAGCGCTGTCCGGCGAGCTGGCCTGCCAACACATCAGCGACAGCGAAATTGCGGAAATCAAGGCCCTTACCTTTGAAATGCAGGCATGCCATGCCCGCCGCGACCTCCCCGCCTACTATCACGTAAACCGCGAAATACACGCGCGCATAAATGCGGCGGGTGGCAATATTCTGCTCACCCAGGTGTACAAGACGATCAATCTTCGCCTGCAGAACCTGCGGTTTCGATCCAACCTGATCCCTGAAAAATGGGACAAGGCCATGGACGAGCACCTTCAAATGGTCGACGCGTTGGCCCGGCGCGATGGCCAACGGCTTTCTCAACTTATGCGCGCGCACCTGCAACGCAAAGGCGAAGCCGTGCTCGAGGGCCTTTCGAATCCAGTGCTTTTACAACCCGACGAAGCCTGAGCATTGCGACCGGGCTCATGATGCAGGATCCAAATGAACGCACCCCATGCCCCCCGTGTACGTAGCCGCTCCGGCGCAATCGAATCCGAACTGGCGTCCAGGCTGCGCCGCGAAGTCCGCGGCGATGTGTTATTCGAACCCGGAGCGCGGGGGCGGTATGCAACAGATGCATCCATTTATCAGATCGATCCGGTGGGCGTTCTTATTCCCAAGACGCTGGATGATGTAAAAACTGCCATTGCATTGTGCCGGGAATTCCAGGTGCCTATTCTCCCGAGGGGCGCCGGCACCTCGCAATGCGGACAAACTGTTGGCGCCGCCCTGGTCATCGACAACTCGAAGTACCTGAACGGCCTCATCGACCTCGATCTTGACGCAATGACAGCGACTGTCGAGCCTGGCATGGTGCTCGATCATCTCAATGCGGCCCTTAAGCCGCATGGTGTTTGGTTTCCGGTGGACGTCAGTACGTCCGCACAGTGCACCATAGGCGGCATGGCCGGAAATAACTCCTGCGGGTCGCGCTCGATCGCCTACGGAAACATGGTGCACAACGTGCATAGCATCGAAGCGCTATTGGCCGACGGAACGCAAGCCATATTTACTGAAAGTCAAAAGATGCGTGGCGCGTCGCCGCGTATTTCCGCACTGATCGCTGGCCTGGACGCGATAGCGGCGCGCGAGAAAGACGAGATCGAGGCGCGTGTACCCAAGGTATTGCGCCGCGTGGGCGGCTACAACCTGGATATCTACTTCCCGCAGAGCGTGAAACCGTACACCAACAATGGCGCTGTCAACATTGCCCATCTGCTCGTCGGTAGCGAAGGAACGCTTGCGTATACCGCCCGTGTCACGCTTGCGCTTGCGCCACTGCCTGCCAGCAAGGTATTGGGCGTCGTCAATTTTCCCACGTTTTGGCAAGCCATGGACATGACGCAGCATATCGTCGGCCTTGGCCCGGATGCAGTCGAGCTCGTCGATAACACCATGATAGGCCTGGCTCGCAGCAATCCAGCGTTCAAGCCGGTGATCGAGCGCGCTTTAGTCGGTACGCCCGAAGCCATACTGCTTGTCGAGTTCGCGGGCGAAACCAAGGCCGATCAAATGGCGAAGCTGGCCAAACTGATCGAGCTGATGGGGGATCTGGGCCTGCCCGATTCTGTGGTCGCGATGCCCGAAGCTGCTGCCCAGAAAGCCTTGTGGGACGTACGCAAGGCTGGACTCAATATAATGATGAGCATGCGCGGCGACGGAAAACCGGTGTCGTTCATCGAGGACTGCGCCGTGCCACTGGAGCACCTGGCCGAGTACACCAGCCGCCTGACGGAAGTCTTCGCGCGCCACGGTACCAAGGGCACGTGGTATGCGCATGCATCGGTAGGCACTCTGCACGTCCGCCCGATCCTCGACATGCGCGAGAACGGCGCCGAAAAAATGCGCGCGATCGCCCAGGAAGCCGCCGCCATGGTACGCGAGTACAAGGGCGCATTTTCCGGCGAGCACGGCGACGGCTTGGTACGCAGCGAATGGGTGGCCTGGCAATTCGGCCCCCGGCTGACCCGTGCATTCGAAGAGGTGAAAGACCTATTCGACCCGGAAGGTCTCATGAATCCCGGCAAGATCGTGAGATGTACCCGCATGGACGATACGTCGCTTTTCCGCTTCAAACCTGGCCACAGGACAATAGACATCAAGCCAGGCCTCGACTGGTCCGCCTGGAATGTCGTTACCGATCCTCTCACCAGTGCGACGACGGCAGCTGGGACAGGCAACGACGCGACCGGCGGCTTTGCGAAGGCGGTCGACATGTGCAATAACAACGGTCATTGCCGAAAATTCGACGCCGGCACCATGTGCCCCAGCTATCGCGTGACGCGCGACGAACAGCACCTGACACGCGGGCGGGCAAACACCTTGCGCCTTGCGCTATCGGGGCAGCTAGGGCCGGATGCCTTAACGTCCGATGAAGTGCGCGAAACACTCGATTTATGCGTCAGCTGCAAAGGCTGTAAGCGCGATTGCCCGACGGGCGTCGATATGGCGCGCATGAAAACCGAGTTCCTGTATCAGTGGCGCCAAAAGCACGGGTCTACGCTGAAAGAAAAATTGGTGTCCACGCTACCGCGGTGGGCGCCATGGGCCGCGCGCTTTCCCGCCTTGTTCAATTTGCGCGACATGATCCCCGGAGCGGCGGCTATTACAGAACGGTATCTGGGCCTCTCCGCCCGGCGTACGCTGCCGAAATGGCGTAAAGACACATTCTTGCCGCAGGCCGCCGCTTGGCTTCCCGAAGAAGCAACCGCTGTCCTGTTTGCTGACACCTTCAATAATTATTTCGAGTCGGAAAACGCGCGTGCGGCCTATAAAGTCCTGCAGGCGGCCGGATATCGAGTCCATGTTGCAAAGCCCGTCGCGGGCGAGACCGAGGAACACCGGCCACTGTGTTGCGGTCGCACCTATCTGGCGGCGGGCATGGTCGACGAGGCCAAGGTCGAAGCGGGACGCGTGGTACGCGCACTAAGCAATTTCGTTGAACGAGGCGTTCCCATTATTGGACTGGAACCCTCGTGCTTGTTATCGCTGCGCGATGAATTTCTTGTCATGGGCTTAGGCGAGCAGGCAGAAAAGTTGGCCCGAAATGCGTTTCTCTTCGAGGAATTCCTGGCGCGCGAACACGCTGCGGGAAAGCTGAATTTAAAACTGAAGGCCTTGCCCCAAACAACAGCCTTGCTGCATGGCCATTGTCACCAAAAGGCATACGATGCGGTACAGCCCGTCTTGCTGGTGCTGGCGCTGATTCCCGGCCTGAAAACAGAGCTGATCGAATCCAGTTGCTGCGGAATGGCAGGCAGCTTCGGCTATGAAGCCCGCCATTACGACGTTTCGATGCAAATGGCCGAGCTTTCGTTATTGCCTGCAATTCGCCAGGCAGATGCCGATACCCTGCTGATTGCGGATGGCACCAGCTGCCGGCATCAGATCGCCGACGGGACTAAGGGCAGCGGACAGCGCAAGGCGGTCCATGTTGCGTGTGTTCTCGAGAACGCGCTGCTCTAGCGCTTCGCCGTAGCTACGGGCCGCCCCAAAGCCAAAACCCCATCAGGATCACCTGATGGGGTTGTTGGGGAATAAGAGCCTGACGATGACCTACTTTCACAGACGTACGTCCACTATCATCGGCGCAAAGGCGTTTCACTGTCCTGTTCGGGATG